>JAJDXO010000011.1 GCA_022823235.1 Rhodospirillales bacterium | reverse complement strand
GGCTCGTGAGCTTCTTAACCTACGATCTCGGATACATCGATTTGGAACAGAAAACGCTACAGACAATCGACAACCCGTTCGGCCCGCGGGTGTCACCTATGTCTTAGGAACATTCCGTTACCCATGTCTCCGGTCTGGACAAACGCAATGCTGGCGACCCCGACAGGATTCGAACCTGTGACCCCCAGATTAGGAATCTGGTGCTCTATCCAGCTGAGCTACGGGGCCGATAGCCGGAGTTATAGCATAGGGCGCCGGGCGGAAAACAAACTTGCGCCCGGCTAGACCCCCCGGGTCTTGAACCGCTCGGTACAGCCGACAAGCGCCGAGCGGATGGACGGCTCCATGGCCGAATGGCCGGCATCCGGAACAATCATGTAATCCGCTTCCGGCCAGGCGGCGGTGAAGGCGTCGGCGGTGATCACCGGGCAGACCATGTCGTAGCGGCCCTGCACGATGACGGCCGGAAGATGCCGGATCGTGTCGAGGTGATCGTAAAAATACGTATCGGGAAGGAACAGATCGTTGATGAAATAATGGGCCTCGATGCGTGCCAGAGCCAGCGCCGCGCGGCCGGATTCCAATCCGGAAACGCCGCGGTGATTCGGCAGCAATGTCGAACACGCGCCCTCGAACCGCGCCCACGTCCGGGCCGCCGGGCCATGGACGGTCGGATCCTCGTTCATCAGGCGCGCATGATAGCTGCTCAGCGGATCCCCGCGCTCGTCCTCGGGCAGAAACTCCAGGAACTCCCGCCATGGCTCGGGAAACACCCGGGCGATGCCGCCGAGGAACCAATCCACTTCAACGCCGGTACACAGGAACAGGCCCCGAAGGATCATGCCTCGGGCCCGGTCCGGGTGGGCAATGGCATAGGCGAGCGCCAGGGAACTGCCCCAGGAGCCTCCGAACAGCAGCCAGCCGTCGATCTTCAGATGCTCCCGCAGCCGCTCCACGTCGGAAACCAGGTGCGGTGTCGTGTTGTCGGTGACATCCGCAAATGGTTTGGAGCGCCCGGCACCGCGCTGATCGTAAACGATGATCCGATAGTGCTCGGGGTCGAAAAACCGGCGGTGCGAAGCCGAGGCGCCCGCACCCGGCCCGCCGTGCATGAACAGGACCGGCCGTCCCTCGGGGTTGCCTGACACCTCCCAGTACATCTTATGATGTCCGTCGAGATCGAGCATGCCGGAGCTGAAGGGCTCGATTTCGGGAAACATTTGATATTGGGTTGAGGCGACGTCCATGGTTTCCGCCAGCTGAGGATATGGAGGGTTGTTCCGAGCCAACGCGTAAAACGATGGTCCTTGCATCATACTCATTAATCCCCCGACCTAAAGCGGTTCGGCGGCTTCCGCCGGGGATGTTGCCGGGAATGCTCGCCGCGGCCTTGGCGGCGGGCTCCGCGGGCGAGGCCGCGCATGCCATCGAGCCCGACCTTACGCCGGGCTCCATGGTCCGGATCGAAGCCGTCATTGACGGAGATACGGTCGTGCTCGCCAAGCCGGTCGGCCGATCCCGGGAGATCCGCCTGGCCGGTATTCAGGCGCCCAAACCTCCGCTGGGGCGGCCTTATATCCGCAAATGGCCATTGGCCGATCGCGCAAAGGCCGCGCTTGAGGAGCTGACGCTCGGCCGGGAAATGGTGCTTGCGTTCGGCGGTGAGCGATTGGACCGGCACGGCCGGCTGCTGGCCCATCTCTATACGCCGAACGATTTCTGGATTCAGGGCGAAATGCTGCGGCGGGGATTGGCCCGGGTTTATACCCTTCCGGACAACCGGGCGGCCGCCCCGGCCATGCTGGACCGCGAGCGCGAAGCAAGGGCAACCAGACGCGGAATCTGGCGCAATCGCTTCTATCAGGTTCGGCGGGCCGAGGATGCCGGACGCCATATCGGCAGCTTCCAGATCGTCGAGGACCGGATCGTGGCGGCGGCGATTGTCAAAGGCCGCGCCTATCTGAATTTCTCCCCCGATTGGCGGACCGATTTCACGATTTCCATCGCCCCGAAGTGGACGCGGCTGTTCAGATCGAGCGGGATTGATGTCACGTCGCTTACCGGCAAGACCATCCGTGTCCGCGGCTGGCTGAAATCCTTCAACGGCCCTATGATCGAGGTGACGCACCCTGAGCAAATTGAGATCGTCGGCGAATGATTCTCGGGCGAAAGACGGCCAAGATCCTGGGCCTCATCCTGCTGATGGGCGGCTTGGCGGCGTGCGCCACCGCGCCGGCGACCGGCAAGCGAATCTTCACCGGCGGTATGAACCTGGCTGATGAAAAGAACATCGGTGCGCGGGAGCATCCCAAGATTCTGGAGGAATTCGGCGGCGTCTACGAAGACAAGGAGCTGGCCGCGTACGTCAATCGGATCGGCCGGAATCTGGCCAAAACATCCGAACTGCCGGACCTTGGCTTTACGTTCACCATCCTGAATTCGGACCAGGTCAATGCATTCGCGCTCCCGGGCGGATATGTCTACGTCACCCGCGGCCTCATGGCGCTCGCCGGCGACGAAGCGGAGTTGGCGGGCGTCATCGCCCACGAGATCGGCCATGTCACCGCCCGGCATTCAGCCGAGCGGTTCGGCGGCACGCTTGCGGCCGGGATCGGCGCAACCCTGCTGGGCGTCATTCTGGAGTCAAGTGCGGCAGACCAGGTCTACGGGACGGCAGCCAATCTGGCGCTGCGTGGATTTTCCCGGCAGCAGGAATTCGAAGCGGATTCGCTGGGCGTGCGATACCTCAACCGTACCGGGTATGCCGATGAAGCCATGGCCAGCTTCCTTATCCGAATGCGGGCCCATGGCGCGCTGGAAGCGAAAATAAGGGGTAAGTCGCCGAACCGGGTGGACGAGGCTGATATTTTCGCCACCCACCCGAGGCCGATCGAGCGCGTGCGGGCGGCCATCGCGGCGGCGAGAGGCAACGTCCCGACCGGAACCAAGCGCGGCCGGATCGACTATCTGGCATCGCTCGACGGGCTGTTGTTCGGCGACGATCCCAAGGAAGGATTCGTCCGCGGACAGGAATTCATCCACCCGGAACTCCTCTTCAAGTTCCGGGTGCCGCCCGGATTTGCCCTGTTCAACGGCCGGCGTGCGGTGATCGCGCGAGACAACGCAAACTCGGTTATCCGTTTTGATATGGCGCGCAATTACACCGGTCCGATGACCCGGTACTTGACAGCGGTGTGGGGGAATCGGCTGCGGCTTTCCGACGTCGATGGCATCACCGTCAACGGCATGCAAGGGGCGACCGGCGTCACCCGAATTCGTCGATCCTACGGCCCGGCGGATCTTCGCCTCGTTGCCATCCGGCAGAGCGTTCAGCGTATCTACCGGTTCATGTTCATCACGCCGGTCGGTCGGACCAGCCGCCTCGATCCCGAGTTGCGGCGAACGACATTCAGCATGAAACCCATCACCCGTCGGGAAGCGGGGTCCGTGAAACCGCTCCGCATTCGTATTCGTGCGGTCGGTGCCGGCGATACGGTGGAGAAGTTCGCCGATCAGATGGCCTACTCCGACCTCCGGGAGGAGCGTTTCCGGGCTCTGAATGGTCTGGAACCCGGCCAACCCCTTCGGACCGGCCAGCTGGTGAAGGTGGTTACCGAGTAGCGACCGAGCCGAGCACCCGCCGCAGGTAGCCGGATGCCTCCTCATAGATGCCCGGGGCGGCACTTTCCCTGGGTCCGGCCACATTCAAGACAGAAATTGCCTGCCGCTTAATCCAGATGACGGCATCATCCGGCGTTGCCGTTCGAAGATCGAGCACCAGAAGCGGCTTCTTGTGCGTCCGGGCGGTGTCACGGGTAAGGGCCGTACCACCGGACAGCCGTCCGCGGCTCAGAATAAGGGTGGCGTCCGAATCGCGCACATTGGCTTCGGTGCGCTGGCTGTAGGCGGCGCTCGTGGTTTCGGCCAACGGATAGTTTTGGGATATGGGCCCGTCTTCCGCGCGCCGGCCGCGGGGACACCAGCCGCCAATCTCGAAGTCGAGCAAAAGCGCTACGTCCAGAGCGGCCCGATCAACTCCCGTCTGCCCGCCGGAAACAATGCGCAACGGCCCGAAACTGCTCTAGGCTTCGATTAGATCGACCATCTCGCCCAACGGGTCGAAGCACGCCGCGACAAGATTTCCGCCGTGACCACAGCCGCCGTCAATGGTCGCGGTGTACGGGTTGATTTGGACGCCGCCGCCACGGGGATCGTGCCCGCGTACGATACGACGGTAGGTGCCGTAGGGAGCGGTAATTTCGTCGAAACCCTGGCTATTCCACCAAAAATCATCGGCCTGGCTGGTAATCGGCCGGGCCGGATCAAGGCCGGAATGTACGAACAGCATGCCGCCGTCGTCGCTGTACGCTGCCCGCCGCAGACTGGCGATGAGCGCGGCATGGCCGTTGAGGCCGCGGATCCGGTCGCGTAGCGACGAGGCCCAGCGATTGAGCGCCGTTACGCCCTCCCGAACAGCGGCAAGCGCGTCTTCGGGATCGGCGCCGTAGGACAGCATCGTCGGTCCGGCGCCGTGTTCCATCATCCAGTTCAACACCTCGCCGGGACTGAGGGCCAGCTGAATCTGGAGCAGTTTTTGCCAAATCTCCTCCTGCGCGCCCCGTAGGATTACATAATCCTTGATGTGGGCCCGGGGCCGGGCGAGGAAGCGCCTGCGGAACAGCAGCATTTCATCGACCGTTTCGACGGCTGCGGCCCCGATGCCGAGAAAATTTCCAAGATAGATGAGTTTGTCATTGTCCTTCAGCCGCTGCTCCATCCGGTGATGGAGATCGTACAGCCGGCCGGCTTCGCTATGGACGGCGCCAACCGTCCAGTAGCGCCCTGATGCGCGAATAACCGCGAATTTTTCCGCAACTTCCATGGAAGGAACTGTCCGTGTCAGGCAATGGGGATCGTTCCGTCCAATAAAATGGCGGGGCGTTAAAAATTCGCTAACGCCCCGCCAAATTCGCTAAGCGGCGTTCAAGACCTGCTCCAGCTTCTCGGTCGCTTCTTCCTTCTCGATGCTCTCGACGGCCGCGAACTCGCCGGCGAGCCGTTCCAAGGCTGCTTCATAAATCTGCCGCTCGCTGAACGACTGATCGGGCTGGCCGACGTTGCGGTGGAGGTCGCGCACCACCTCGGCGATGGATACGGGATCGCCGGAGTTGATTTTGGCCTCATATTCCTGGGCCCGGCGGCTCCACATGGTGCGTTTGATCCGCGCCCGCCCCTTGAGCGTCGTCACCGCATTGTCCATCACTTTGCGGCTGCTCAACTTGCGGAGACCCGATACCTCCATTTTGTCGGTTGGCACCCGAAGGGTCATGCGATCATTGTCGAACGTGACCACCACCAGCCGGAGGTCGTGCCCGGCGATGGTCTCCTTTTCGATTCCGGAAACCAACCCGACCCCATGGGTCGGGTAAACCACGTAGTCGCCGGCCTTGAACACCAACTTCGGCTCCGCCGCCTTCTTCTTGGACGCAGACTTGTTCTTGGGCGCAGGCTTGGCGGTCTTGGCGGGCGCCGGTTTCGCTGCCGCCTTCGGTTTCGCCACCGCCTTTGCCGTGGTTTTGGCCGCTGCCTTGGTTGCCGGTTTCGCGGCTTTTGGTGCCTTTGCCGCCGGCTTTGTCTTCTTGGCCGGCTTCGCCGGGGCTTTCGCCGTCTTCTTTGTCTTGGCCGTCGATTTGGTCGTCTTGGTTGCCATGCTACCTTCTCGGTTCTTGGTGCCCGAACCACCGGAATCGGGTCAAAGTCGGACCCAACCGGCCGTTACCGTGTTTCAACCGTCAAATTTCCATAGTGACGCGGTGGAACCCAATGCCGCGTCATGGGTACTCGTTTGCGGACGCTCGATGTATTGACCGCCACCCCAAATGCCAATGCCGAGCGCGCGGCCCGGCATCGACATCATATAGCACAAAAACACAGGTCTGTCAGGTGTTCACCCCGTTTCCGGAACGGTTACCTGAATAAGGCGGATACCAGTCTGAAATCAGACCGTTAAAGGGCGGAGAGGTTCTTAGGACCCTGGGCCTGGCGCCTCGCTGAGTTGAGACAGCTTGTCAGACTTGTCTTTCCATTCATCCGCATCGGCCGGCGATTCACCCTTCACGGTGATATTGGGCCACGATGCCGAGAATTTCGTATTTATTTCCAGCCAGCTATCGAGGCCGTCCTCGGTATCCGGGACGATTGCCTCCGCCGGGCACTCCGGTTCGCACACGCCGCAATCAATGCACTCGTCGGGATTGATCACCAACATGTTCTCGCCCTCGTAGAAGCAATCCACCGGGCAAACCTCGACGCAGTCCATGTACTTGCACTTGATGCAGTTTTCAGTGACGACGTATGTCATTCCAATCTCCGTGATACTTGAGCCGCCACACCCCTCGGCGACCGGTTCTTTCTTACACTGCGTCTCGGGTGATGCCAAGCCTCGCCATGACCCGCTTCCTGGCGTCGCCCCGATCCCGATCGGACACGAATATCAGTCCGCCGACCCGCCGAATGAGATTGGACTCGAAATGATCGAGCCGGCCGTCCGCAAAGGCCACTTCCCACAACATTTCGATCATTTCCACCCGCTCTTCGTTGGAGTAGCGGTCCTTGATCACCTTGGTGAAGCCGTAAAGCTCGCCCGACTCCGCAACCGCTTCCTCGGCATCGGCCACCAATTCGGAAACTTCATCCTCTTCCAATTCGAACCGCTCTTTGAGCAGCCGTTCGATGCTGGACCGTTCATCCCCATCGAAATGACCGTCGAGGCAGGCGGATTCCACCAGCAGGGCGGCCGCGGCGAGGTGCAGTTCCTCATCCCGGCCAAGTTCGCCGGCCGCGCCGGTGTCGGCGGTTGCAAACAGCGCTTTAAATCTATTGATCATGTCGTTGCCTAGAGCAGTTTGTCACATCTCCGTCAGCGGTTCATCAGCCGATCGATTGCCCGGCGTTCCGACTTCGTCGGACGGCCGCTGCCCGGTTCCCGGGATAGCTTGGCGGGCCGGGGTTCGGACGCCCGGCGACGGCGCTCGGGCGGCGCCAGGTCTTCGTAGAGCGTTTTCGCCTCGGCCGCCGGACCGCGCCGCTCGCCGAGCGCGACGATTTTAACCACCCGGATATGAGGGCCGAGCGGAAATGTCAGCACGTCCCCGGGCCGGAGCGCCTGATGGGACTTGGAGATATGCTCGCCGTTGAGCCGCAGCTTGCCGCTTTGACACAGTTTGGCCGCGAGACTTCGGGTCTTTACGAACCTCGCATGCCACAACCACTTGTCGATGCGGATCGAAGTCCGGTCGGTCATCGGGCGTCCACGATGTCGCGAAGTTTGGCGAAGGGCGACTCCTCGTTGACCGTTTCCGCCGACGGTCCGGATTTGGGTTTCCGCTTCTTCGAGCCGGCCGCGCTGCGGCGGGGAGGGAAATACGCAATACCGTCGACCGTCTGCCGGCGCCGAAGACCGATTGCCGTGAGCACGCCGTCCATATCCTCCTCGCCGCAACCCAACAGGTTGAGCATCTCAGGCGTCACTTTGGCCGGCGTTTCGGGGAGATTCTTCCAGACCAGGGACAACAGGCGCTCGAGCAAATCAATGCGGACGGCAAGCTGTCCCAATACGCGGTAGCCTGCGGCGCCGAGGATTTGCGGATCGTCCGCCTTCGATATCCTGACCGACGAGCGGCCCGCGGGCGGAATGGGCGGAATTGGGCTGAACCTGCCGTGCACCGCGGACAGGATGGCGGCAAGCCGCGCCGATTTCGGTTTCAACAGTCTTGGCAGGTAGAGGCTTTCCCGCCCGATGCGGACACCGAATTGCCGCAGCGCCGCACGATCCTCCTGGGGCAGCTTGGCCAGTTCTTCCGCGACCTCTTCCCGCCGGATATTGCCGAGCCCCTCTTCCAGGCGAAAAATCAAACCGCGGACCGGACCCCGGTGGGTGCTCCTCGTCGCCCGCACCAAGGGCTCCAAATCGGTTGCGATCCGATTTCGCAGCCACGCATCGAGAACCCGTTCGACCCGGCCGCGCGCGGTTCCGTCCAGTAGCTCGCTCCCAAGAATTCCAAGCTTCGGCTGAAGGGGCGAACGGCCGGGCAGCAGGCGGGCGAGGGCCTGTCCCTCCCACTCGATGAGTCCCTGATCGTCGAGGACCAGATCGCCGGCGGCCGCCTTTTCGAGCCGGAGGATCCGACGATTGATCTCGGCGTCGAGGGCCTTCATGGCCGCATTGGTTACCGCCCGGCCGGTCAGGTCGCCGCCGGTGCGGTCAGGGGTAAAGCGAAAGCCGTCCATGCGCCCGACATAATGCCCTTCGACCAGAACGTCTCCGGACCCGTCGACCAGGGCGGTCAAATCTTCCCGGTCCTGCAGCCGTTTCATCAGCATTGCTGTCCGCTGATCGACGAACCGTTGAGTGAGGCGGTCGTGCAGGGCGTCCGAGAGCTTGTCCTCGATTTCCCGCGTTCGGCCCTGCCAGGTCTCCGGGTCATTCAGCCAATCGGCCCGGTGGGAAATGTAGGTCCAGATGCGCACCCGGCTGATACGGCCGAGCAGGGTCTCGATATCGCCATCCGGTCTGTCGATGCCGCTGACATGACCGGCCACCCAGTCGTTGGGCAACTGGCCATTGCCATCCATGAGATGGGCATAGACCTGACCCAATAGCCTCACATGCGTGTCACTGATCAGCTTCTGGAAATCCGGAATCCGGCACACATCCCAAAGCAGCCGCACATCACTTTCGGCGGTGGCCCGATCGGCGATGGCGGGGTTTTGAGCCAGATCGGCAAGGGCGCGTTCGTCCTGCGCTTCGCGGACCCGGACCAGGCCGGGCAGATCAGGGGCCCGTTGCAAACTCTCTCCCAGCGACGCGAGGGTGCTGAAATCCAGAATCGGGTTTCGCCAGCAAATCTGTCTCAGCCGGTCAAATTCATGGGATTCGATCCGCTGAATAATCTCCGGCTCGATTTCCCCGGCATCACCCGTGGTCCCGAAGGTGCCGTCACTCATGTGCCGGCCGGCGCGGCCGGCGATTTGGGCCAGTTCCTCCGGCCTCAAACCGCGGGAGTGATGGCCGTCGAACTTGCCCAACGCCGCAAAAGCGACGTGATCGATGTCCATATTGAGGCCCATGCCGATGGCGTCGGTCGCCACGAGATAGTCCACGTCGCCATTTTGGAATAGGGCCACCTGGGCATTGCGGGTTCGCGGACTGAGCGCGCCCATGACGATTGCGGCGCCGCCGCGCTGGCGGCGGATCAGTTCGGCGATCGCATAGACGTCGGCGGCGCTGAACCCGACGACCGCCGAGCGAGCGGGAAGCCGGACGATCTTCTTGTGGCCCGCATAGCTCAGCCTGGAGAACCTCGGGCGCGAAATGAACTCGATATTCGGCACCAGTTGGTTGAGCCGCGGTTTGATCGACTCCGAGCCCATGAACATGGTTTCTTCGGTGCCGCGCGCCCGAAGGATACGGTCGGTAAAGATATGGCCGCGATCCGGATCGGCCGCCAGCTGCACCTCATCAATCCCGACGAAAGCCGTCTCGCGCTCCATCGGCATGCTTTCCACGGTGCAGAAGAAATACCTTGCGTATGGGGGGACGATTTTCTCTTCGCCCGTAATCAGCGCGACCTCGCGGGAACCCTTGGCGGCAACCGCCCGGTCATAATTCTCCCGTGCCAGCAGACGAAGCGGGAAACCCATAACGCCACTGCCGTGGCCGAGCATCCGCTCAAATGCCAAGTAGGTCTTGCCGGTGTTTGTCGGTCCCAGGACCGCAACCACCCGCTCGCGGTCGGTCGCAAGCTGCATGGGGTGAGAGTTAGTAAAATCCGGCGGCGGTGCAAGTCAGGAATTCGTAAATTTTCGCTGCCTCGCGCGAATTTTGGATCGTCATGGTCCTTGCGTGTCGTATTCCGACGCGCATGATAAGGGCTGGGACACCGCAAACGGAGTAGTGCTGCGTGAAGCCTTCCATCGCCATCATCGGTACCGGCGCCAACGGCAGTTGCGCCGGCGCCGACCTGACCCAAGCCGGTTTGGACGTCACCATGATCGACCAGTGGCCCGCCCACGTGGAAGCCATGCGGACCAACGGTCTGACCATCAAGATGCCCGAGGAACAGAAGCGCGTCGAGGTCGATGCGCACCATCTTTGCGATGTGGCCGGTTTGAACAGGACCTTCGACCTCGTCCTCGTGATGCCCAAGGCGTACGACACACGGTGGATGGCCCAACTGATGGAGCCCTATCTCGCCGAAGACGGGTTGATGATCGGCATCCAGAACGCCATGACCGCCGAAATCATCGAAGACGTGGCCGGCCCGGAGCGGACGCTCGGCTGTGTGGTCGAGCTATCGTCGGAAATATTTACCCCCGGTCTGGTTCAGCGGAATACACCGCCCGCCAAGACATGGTTCGGCATCGGCGCGCTCGATCCTGAGATGGCGGGGAGGATCGACGAGGTTCGGGAAATCCTGAGCCATGTCGGCCAGGTTTCGGTGACCGGCGAAATCCTGCCATCCAAATGGATGAAGCTGGTGGTCAACACCATGTGCCTGGGCCCGCTGGCGATGCTCGGATTGACCATGCACCAAGCGAACAAGCTGCCCGGACTTCGGGAGTTCGTCCTCAAGGCCGGAACGGAGGCCCTGAACGCCGGCCAACGCCGGGGCTACGCCATCCAACCGATCTTCGGCCTTACAAAGGACGATATCCGGGAGACCAATCAACTCCTGGAAACGCTCTACGACAAGCTCGGCGCCGATATCGGTCCGGCCGCGCGGGACTGCGTCCTCCAGGACCATCTGAAGGGCCGCTACAGCGAGGTCGACCTGATCAACGGACTGGTTGCGGAGGAAAGCGCGGCTAACGGCGCGGCGGCCCCCGCCAATGCTGCGGTAACCGAGATCACCGCCAAAATCCACGCAGGGGAACTGAAGCCGGATCCGGCCAATCTTCAACTCGCGTTGGAGATGATGCGGGACCGGACCGGCTGACGGCCGGGACCGTTGCGCTCAAGCGGCGGCGACGTCGGCGTAGCTCGCCCGTTGGTCCACCTGTGCGAAGCCGATGGACCTCACGTCGTCCAGAAGGATCGCCAGCAGGTCGGCGCGGCCCAGCTGCGCCGCGGCATAGGCCATGATCTGGAAGAACAGGTCGCGCTGGGCGTGGCTGCCGCCCATCTGCCATAACAGCCGCCGCGCCGGCAGCAGGCTGTCGAGCACGCCCTGGTAATCGCCCCGCTGGTAGGCGACGGCGGCCTCGGCCGCCGGAATGACGGCGACGGCGAAGCGGGGACCCAGGTCGCCCCGGTCGGCGGCGGCGAACTCCCTGAGGCCCGCCATCAGTTCGTCGAGCTTCGCATCGCGGCCCGTGGCGGCGAACACCAGCGCGCAGTGCGGCGAGGTCAGCGCGCTCGTATGGTTGCCGATCCAACTCTCGTAATCGTCGGCCACCGCCTCCCAGCGCCCGCCCACGTCGATGCCCCGCATTTCCAGCCGCGCCAGCAGCGCCGCGCAGTTCTGCATGTCGGTGAAGAAATTGGACATGGCCTGGATCAGGGGCGAGTCGGGATTGCGGACGAACCGGTCGTAGGTTTCCAGGGCGCCCGCGTGATTGCCGCGTTCGGTTTCGAACAGGCAGCGGTGCCACCACAGGTGATGGACGATGTGGTTGGCCTCCGCCCAGCTGTCCTTGAGGCCGTCGAGCCATTCGACACCATCGTCGAGACGGCCCTCCATCTCCAGGACGTGGGCCACCGCGTGTGCCGCCTGGCAATCGCCGGGGTCCAGTTCAATGGATCGCCGGCCAAGGCGCTCGGCGGCCTCGTAATCGCCGGTTTCCTCGAGGGCGAAGGAGCGAACGCCGAGAAACGCCGAGTAGCCGGGCACCGCCTCGGACCATGCGGCCGCCGGCCGGGCGGTGATGTCGCGCGCCCACGCCACCTCGCCCAGCCAGAACAGCTCCATCTGGCCGAGCCGGATGGCGATCAGGTCGAGAGGGTGATTTTCGATAACCTCCTCGAAACAGTTGACGGCGCGGAACAGGTCGCCGTCCAGCGTCGCCTCCAGCGCGGCCACGTAGGCGCGTTCCCGGTCCGAGCAACCGGCTTCGCCCCGTTTGGCCGCGGCAAGGCTTTCGCGGGCAATTGGATAGGCCGCGGGCTGGCGCATGCCGCACAGGAACAGCCCGCTCAAGGCGTGGGCGAGGACGAATCCCGGATCGGTTTCCAACGCCGCGCCGAGATGCTGCATGACGTCGCGGCGCCAAGCGAAGAAGCTGCGTATGGCCGCATTGAAGGCGTCGGCCGCGTCGGCACTGTCGGTACTGAGATGTAGTCCGCGCTCGTCCGTCGCCATCACCTGCCCTCCCTCTGCCCCGGCCGGGACCAGCATATCACCGGGCCGGGCCGGCTTCACCCCCTGACCAAAGGCACGAAGGCGACGGGCAGGACCGTCCTCTGGTCGATGGCGCCGGACCGGTTCCGGGTCGCAAGTATCAGCGATTGGGAACCCGCCGGCGGGCCCACCGGGATCATCATCCGGCCACCCGGTTTCAATTGCGTGACGAGGGCCTCGGGGATTTCCTCGGCGGCGGCGGTGACGATGACGGCATCGAACGGTGCATTCTCCGGCCAGCCGAAGTGGCCGTCACCGACATTGAACCGTATCCGTTCATAGCCCAGCCGGTTCAACCGGTCCTTGGCGGTCCCGGAAAGGCGGGAAATGGTTTCAACGGTGTAGACCTCGCCCGCCAGCAAACTCAGCACCGCGGTCTGGTACCCGGACCCGGTTCCGATCTCCAGAACCCGGTGATCCGGTTCGAGATCAAGAAGATCGGTCATCAGTGCGACGATCAGCGGTTGGGAAATGGTTTGCCCGTCGCCGATGGGCCGCGCCCGGTTCAGATAGGCGTTGTCCCGGTCACTTGGCCGGACGAACTCGTGCCGAGGCACGCCGGCCAGGGCCTCCATCACCCGCGGTGCGAATGAACGCCGGCCGGTCAGGCCTGCCGTCTCCCGGGCATCGCGCTCGATTTCCTTGAGCAAATTGTCCCGGGCTGCCGAGACCGGGGAATCGTCGCCCGGCGGCTTACCGGCGGCTCGCCGCCCGTTCTTCCCTGAGATGGTTGTCGCGAACTTTCCGAACATGCTTCTTCAGTTGCCGTCGCGCCGCTTCGAAGGAATCCCGGATCGCCACATAGACATCCTCGTGCGCCGGGTCGTTGAGTTTATCGTGATCGACGATGATCTCTTCGCCGGGAACGCTCAGGTCTACCCGGACGTTGTAGAGCTTGCCCTTTTGCTGATGCCGATGGGGCGCCTCGACCACCACGCGGCAGCTGGTGATACGGTCGTAATATTGTTCGAGCTTCTCCACCTTCTCCCGGATGCGCGCTTCGATGGCGTCGGAATGATCGATATCCCTGAATGAAATTTGGACCGGTATCTGCATCGAACGCTCCTTGGTTTGTTGTCGTTTATCGGCCCACCCGCCAGGAAACCGCAGCGGCCAACGTGCGTCGGCATTTTGACAGATGATGGTTCCGTTTGCCAATCACCACCGGCCTTTCCCGGTGTCGACCCGCGATATCCGAGCCGGTGACCGCCACGCATACCCTGATGACGGCCGAAAATCAGGCGGCACACCGGCACCCGTCCCCAGCCCTTGCCAAAACCGGGCAGCCGATTACATATGGGCCTTGAGAGAACCCGCTTCATCGTGGGGCGCGCTAAAGGGTGAAGCACATGAGCGAAGAAAAACTCCGGTTTCAGGCCGAGGTCGGGAAGGTCCTGGATATCGTTGTGAACTCCTTGTACTCCAACAAGGAGATATTCCTGCGTGAGCTGATTTCGAATGCCTCGGATGCTTGCGACAAGCTGCGATATTTGTCGCTGACCAATCCCGGCCTGTTGCCCGGCGGGTCCGGTTTCGGCATCGAAATTTCGGTCGACAAGAAAAAACGGTCCGTCACCGTCGCCGATAACGGCATCGGCATGAGTCACGATGACCTGATCGAGAATCTCGGCACCATCGCCCGGTCCGGCACCACGCAGTTCCTGGAGAGCCTGACCGGTGATGAGAAGGAGGATGCCGCGCTCATCGGGCAATTCGGTGTCGGCTTCTATGCCTCCTTTGCGGTGGCCAAGAAGGTTGACGTGGTGAGCCGCAAAGCCGGCGAGGATCAGGCGTGGCGGTGGAGTTCGGAAGGCGGCGGCGAGTTCTTGATCGAGGAGGCCGGGCGGGACACACCGGGAACCTCGGTGACCGTGCACCTAGCCAAGGGCGAAAGCGAATTTCTGGAGGAAGAACGCATTCGGCACATCGTCAAAAGCTATGCCGACCACATCGCCATTCCGATCAGTTTCGTCACCAAGGACCAGGAGAGCCAGATCAATACCGGTTCCGCGTTGTGGACCCGGCCGAAGAGCGACATCACCGTCGAGCAGTATCAGGAGTTTTATCACCATGTCGGTCACGTCTTCGATGACCCGTGGCTGACCCTGCACACCCGGGCCGAAGGCAAGATCGAGTACACGGCCCTGTTGTTCGTGCCGTCAAGCCGGCCATTCGACCTGATGCACCCCGACCGCCGCCATCGGGTGAAACTCTACGTCAAACGGGTCTACATCACCGACGAGTGCGAAGACCTGATGCCGAGCTATCTCCGCTTCGTCCGCGGCATCGTCGATTCCGAGGACCTGCCGCTGAACGTCAGCCGGGAAATGCTTCAACACAATGTGCTGGTGACGAAAATCCGCGGCGCCCTGGTCAAGAAGATCTTTGCCGAACTCAAGAAGAAGGCCGCAAAGGCCCCGGAGGAGTACGCCGTGTTCTGGGACAATTTCGGCGCCGTCCTCAAGGAAGGGCTCTACGAGGACCATACGGCCCACGAACCCATCCTGGAGCTGGCGCGTTTCCGGTCCACCAACGGCACCGAACTCGTCAGTCTGGCGGACTACGTTGCCCGCATGCCCGAAGGGCAGGATGAGATTTACTATATCAGCGGCGACGACCCGGCGGCGTTGGCCGCCAGCCCGCAGATCGAGGGGTTCAAGTCCCGGGGCGTGGAGGTCCTGCTGCTGTCCGATCCGATCGACGAATTCTGGGTGCCGGCGGTGGGTAAGTATGACGACAAGCCGCTCAAGTCGGTGACCAGCGGCGGAATCGATCTGACCAAATTCAAGACGGCGGACAGCGAGGCCGCGCCGGATGCGGACAAGGCCGACGATGCGGAAATGGCCAAGCTTGTGCTGAACTTCAAGCAGACCCTCGGCGAGGACGTAAAGGACGTGCGGGTCTCCGAGCGGCTCACCGACAGCGCCGTCTGCCTCGTGGCGGCCGACGGCGATATGGACCTGCATCTCGAGCGCATGCTCCGCCAGCAGGGGCACATGAACGTTCCGAGCGCCGCGCGAATTCTTGAACTCAATCCGGGCCACCCGCTGATCAGGAAGCTCACCGGGCTCGTCGATCAACCGGCGGACGGCGAAATCCTGGACGAGACCGCCCGGCTGCTGCTCGATCAGGCGAAAATCCTCGAAGGCGACAGCATCCCCGATCCGGCGGCTTTTTCGCGCCGGCTGAATCTCGTTTTGGAGCGGGGACTCACCGGCTAGACTGCCGCCCGTAAATTCAGGGGCAAGGGAACCAGGGAGGAACTCATGGGACGTCTCGACGACCGGGTGGCGATCGTCACCGGCGCCGCACAGGGCATCGGCGAAACCTATGCATCGGCTCTCGCCGGCGAAGGCGCCAAGGTCGTGCTCACCGACATCGATGACTGCGGGCCCGCGGCGGAGAAGATCCGGTCCGCCTACCAAAGCGCCGAGGTCCTGGCATTGAGGACCGACGTCACAAGCGAGGCGGAGACACAAGCCATGGTCGGCGAAACGGTCGCCCAATTCGGCCGCGTGGACATCATGGTCACCAATGCCGCCATCTTCGGCAGTATCATGCCCGGCCCCTTCGAAGACATTTCGGCGGAACAGTGGGACAGCCTGATGGCCGTCAACGTGAAGGGGCCGTTTCTTTGCGCAAAGGCGGCCGTGCCGCAGATGCGCAAGCAGAAGTACGGCAAGATCATCAACATCGCGTCGGGCACGCTGTTCAAAGGGTCGCCCTACATGCTGCACTACGTATCGTCGAAGGGCGCGATTTTGGCGTTTACCAGGTCCCTTTCCCGCGAAGTGGGCGAAGACGGCATTTGCGTGAACACGCTGGCGCCCGGCCTCACCATGAGCGAGAACGTTATCGCCAATCGCAACGAGCAGCGTGACCTGAACCACGACATGGTGGTCAACACGCGCGCATTCAAGCGGGATGAAACGCCCGACGACCTGGTCGGCGCGCTGATCTTCCTGTCTTCCGCGGACAGCGACTTCATGACCGGCCAATGCGTTGTCGTCGACGGCGGATCGGTCAATCATTGACCGGCATCGGGAGAGACATCGACGCCCGGCCATGAGCCGGCGCCGGACTTCGAAGCCGGCGAATTTCAATGGCTCCCCGACGAACAGACATCCTTTGCGGATTCGTCCAAGATGGACATCCGCGCCGCGCTGACTAAGATCACCGGCAGTCACCAGGGGGTTCTTGTTCGTGGAAAACATCAAGGTCACCGTCCATCCATCCGCACACCATCTCGCACGCGAGGATCAACTGGCCTGGAAGCTCGCGGCGCTCGCCACCGATCCTGTCGCGGTCGAGCCGGACGTGACCGAGATGATTATCAACCGCATCATCGACAATGCCGGCGTCGCCATGGCGGCCATCAACCGTGGACCCGTCGCGACGGCGCGCGCCCAAGCTCTGCTGCACCCGCGGAATGGCGGTGCAGCGGTGTTCGGTCTCCCGCCTGCGACCAAGGTCCATGCCGAATGGGCCGCGTGGGCCAATGGCACCGCGGTCCGGGAACTTGATTTCCACGACACCTTCCTGGCCGCCGACTACTCCCATCCCGGTGACAACATCCCGCCGCTCCTGGCGGTCGCCCAGCAGCTGAACTGCTCGGGCGCCGATCTGATCCGCGGAGTCGCGACGGCCTACGAGGTGCAGATCGACCTGGTAAAGGGCATTTGTCTTCATGCCCACAAGATCGACCATATTGCGCATCTCGGGCCAGCCGCAGCAGCCGGCCTGGGCGCCATGCTCAATCTAGGGACGGAGGTCGTCTACCAGGCCGTTCAACAGGCGCTGCACGTCACGGTTTCGACCCGGCAATCCCGTAAGGGCGAAATTTCCAGCTGGAAAGCCTTTGCACCCTCCCACGCGGGCAAGCTGGCTGTCGAAGCGGTAGACCGGGCGATGCGGGGCGAAGGCGCACCATCCCCCATCTACGAGGGCGAAGACAGCGTCATCGCATGGATTCTGGATGGACCCGACGCGGCCTACGACATTCCGCTTCCGGCGCCGGGCGAGCCCAAACGCGCCATTCTCGAGAGTTACACCAAGGCCCATTCCGCCGAGTATCAGGCCCAGGCGCTCATCGATCTGGCGTTCCGGGTGAGACCGAAGATCGACGATTGGGAAGAGGTGGAAAAAATCGTTCTCCACACCAGCCACCACACCCACTATGTCATCGGCAGCGGCGCCGGGGATCCCCAGAAGATGGATCCCAAGGCGAGCCGCGAGACCCTCGATCATTCGATCATGTACATTCTCGCGGTCGCCCTGCAGGACGGCAAATGGCACCACGTGGATAGTTATGCCCCGGAGCGCGCGGCGCGGGAGGACACGGTGCGGCTCTGGCATAAGATCGAGACCGCCGAGGATGCCGCCTGGACCGAACGCTACCATCACCCCGACCCCAACCAACGGGCATTCGGCGGCCGCCTCGAAGTAACGCTGAGCTCCGGCGAGACCGTTGTCGATGAGTTGGCCGTGGCCGATGCCCACCCGGCCGGCGCCAATCCGTTTGAGCGCGCCGACTATATCGGCAAGTTCAGGACGTTGGTGGAGGGACTGGTGAGCGAGCAGGAAGCTCAGCGGTTCATCGACGCGGCCGAAGGCCTGGCCGACATTTCCCCGGGCGGCCTCGATGCCCTGAACGTCGCGCTGGATGCCGCCCCGCTGATCGATGCGCGGGACAGCCACAAAGGGATTTTCTGATGCTGTTTACAGAGAAAACCGCCGGCCAAAAGCGGGCCGAATTCCGAAAGCGTCTGGGCGGCGGCGAACTGTTGCGCATGCCGGGCGCGCACGCGCCGATCGTCGCTCGAATTGTCGAGGAATTGGGTTTCGACGGGATCTACGTCTCCGGCGCCGCCTTGTCCGCCGAATTGGCGCTCCCGGACATCGGCCTCACCACCCTGCCCGAGGTCATCGGCCGCGGCCACCAGATCGCCCGCGTTACCGATCTGCCGGCACTGATCGATGTCGATACCGGCTTCGGCGAAGCCATGAACGCGGCCCGGACAATCCGGGAATTGGAGGATGCGGGTCTCGCCGGGTGTCATCTGGAGGACCAGATATTGCCCAAGCGCTGCGGACACCTGGACAACAAGGTGCTGGTCGATACGGACACCATGACCCGGAAGCTCCGCGCCGCGGCGGCGGCCAAACGGGACGAGAATTTTTTGATCATGGCGCGGACGGACGCCAAGGAGGCGGAAGGATTCGATGCGGCGGTCGAACGCGCCAAGGCCTACGTCGATGCCGGCGCCGAGGCGATCTTCCCGGAGGCGCTTCATACCGAGGCGGAGTTCGAGGCGTTCCGCAAGGCCATCGAGGTGCCCCTGCTCGCCAACCTCACGGAATTCGGCAAGACGCCCTACCTCACGGTCGAGCAGCTGACCGACCTCGGCTACGACATGGCGATTTATCCGGTTACCTCGCTGCGGCTGGCGATGAAGGCGGTCGAGGACGGCTACCGGCGCATGGCCGAGGACGGAACCCAGGCAGGAGTCGTGTCGGACATGCAAACCCGCAAACGGCTCTACGAGATATTGCACTACGAAGATTATGCCTCGTTCGACGAGGACATTTTCAACTTCAAGATTTAAGCGTGGCGGCTAGGAGGATTGATCATGGCAACGGAAAAAAAGAAATCCAAAAAAGGCAGAAAGGCGGTCAAGGCGGCGCCCGATATTCGCAAGGGCCTCGTCGGCGTTGTTGCGGACGAGACCGCCGTCTCACTGGTGGTTCCGGAAGAGCGGATGCTTACATATCGGGGCTACGCGGTTCACGAACTGGCGGCAAAGTGCTCGTTCGAAGAGGTCGCTTACCTGTTGCTGACGGGCGAATTGCCGACCCGGTCGCAACTTGCCGCCTTCAAGCGGAAGGAGCGTGCACGCCGGGACATCACCCGGGGCCATGTCAACGTCATCAAGCAGTTTCCCAAGACGGCGCATCCGATGGATACCATCCGGACGGCCGTCTCCTATCTTGGCACCACCGAGGAAGCGTGGGGCGGCGAGCCGGAAGCCAAGGATATGGACCGGGCAATCAATATGCTGGCCAAAATTCCCACGATGATCGCCACCGACTTCCGGTTCCGTCAGGGCAAGCCGAGAATTCGGCCGAAACCGAATCTGAGCTTTTCGGAGAATTTCTTCCATATGTGTTTCGGGAAAGTGCCGCCGGAGGAGGTGGTCCGGGCCTTCGACATTTCGCTTACCTGCTACGCGGAGCACAGCTTCAATGCCTCGACCTTTACCGGCCGGGTCATCGCCTCGACCCGTTCCGACATTTACTCGGCGGTGACCGGCGCCATCGGCGCCCTCAAGGGGCCGCTCCACGGCGGCGCCAACGAGGCGGTGATGCAGATGCTGGAGGAGATCAAGACCCCGGGCCGCGCCGAGCGCTGGCTTAGAAATCGCCTCGCCAAAAAGCAACTGGTCATGGGGTTCGGCCATCGGGTCTATCGATGGGGAGACAGCCGGGTGCCGATCATGAGCGCCTGCCTGCAAGACCTCTCGGACTATGCGGGTGACGACAATTGGATCAAAATTTCCGAGATACTCGAGGGGATCATGGTGGGAGAAAAGAACATCTACCCCAACCTGGATTTCCCGTCGGGACCCGCCTACTACCTGATGGGCTTCCCCATCAACCTGTATACGCCGATCTTCGTGGCATCCCGGATCACCGGCTGGGCGGCCCACTATCTGGAGCAGAACGCCAACAACATGCTGATCCGGCCGATCACCGCTTATAACGGCAAGAAAGTCCGTAAAGTCAAACCCATCTCCAAGCGTTGAGCCGGTTTAGGCTTCCAGACCCGCCATCAATGCCTCCGGGCTGATCGGCAATTCGAGTTCCCGTCCGGTTTTGGCCGAAAGGTCCATGGCCATCGTGAGCATGAGATTGCGGTGGCCCTCGGCCGCCGTGGCGTGGGGCGTCTCCTTCTTGTTGTAGATGCGCTGGAACCAGGTGTTGGTTTCCTCGCGCATGGGGCCCCAAAGCTCGCCGCCGTGGACGTCGCCGGGCGGGAAGCTGGTAAGAAAGTCCACATTGCGCTCCACGTCGATGGTCAGCCCGTCGGGATTGTAGGCCGGGCCTTGAGGCATCTCGGTGGCCAGAATGACATCCCGGTGGGTATCTTCGATGTCGATCACGCCCTTGGTGCCGACGATCCCGATCTCCAGCCCGTAGACCGCGCCCGGCCATTCCTTGGGCAGGGCCCAACAGACATTCATGCTCCAGATGGTGCCGTCCTCCATGGTGAAGACCCCGAAGGTGGCATCCTTGGTGCCCAGTTCGCTCATCACCTTCTCGGTGGATCGGGCGAATATGGAGACCGGCCGCGCCGCATCGCCCATCAGCCAAAGACACATGTCGAGGCTGTGGGTCCCGGACACCACCATGGGCGTGAGAAAACGGCGGTCCTGGGTCAGGCGCACCTCCCCCGTCGGCGCCATGCGGTTCATGAAGGCGCGGGTGACCGCGGCGGTGACGTCTCCGATCTGGCCCGTCCGGATGCGTTCCTTGACCACCAGAAACCGCCGGCGAAAGCGCTGGGTATAGCCGACCACCGCGTCGACGCCGGCGGCTTCGATGGCGGCCAGGACTTGCGCCGATTCCCGGGCGTCCGTCGCCAGCGGTTTTTCGATCATCATCATGTGCCCGGCGTCGGCCGCCGCCAAGGTCGGTTCCACGTGGCTCCAGGTGGACGTGGCGACGATCACCGCATCCACTTCAGGCCGCGCGATAAGCTTGTTGAAGTCGGTGGTGAAAAAATCGGCATCGATATCCTCCTTGAGCTGCCGCCCCAGACGCTCGTTGATATCGGCAAGGCCGATCCAGCCAATGCCCGGAAAATCCTTCGCCAGCGCACCCCTGATGCGCCCCACCACACCACAGCCGACGATGGCCAGCCCCAACTGTTTCCGGTTTGCCACAATTCCCTCCGTTTACGATTCAGCGCGCACCGAGCGGTGCGCTCTTGAGAAGCCTCGATACCGGCCTAACTATCTACGAAATTTTCCGTCCGGGAAAACAACCAAACCTGACGTGTCCGGGAGACCCCCCCCATGAGCCAATCCGATTATCCCAACCTGTTTCAAGCCGGTGATATCGGCGGCCTCGATCTGGCATGCCGGATCGTCACCGCGCCGATGACCCGGGTCAGCGCCGCGGCGGGGGGTCTGGCCACCGGACAAATGCAAGCCCACTACCGGGCCTTCGCCGAAGGCGGCTTTCCGCTGATCATCAGCGAGGGAACCTACACCGACAAAGAGCATTCCCAAGGCTATCTGAACCAGCCGGGGATCACCGACCAGGCGCAGATTGATGCCTGGGCAAGGGTCACCGAGGCCGTACACGGGGCCGGCGGCAGGATATTCCAGCAGCTGATGCATGCCGGGGCTCTCTCTCAACACAACGACTACGTGGACGGCACTCGAGCGCCGTCGCCAATTCAGCCCGTCGGGGAAATGGCCAAGAACTATTTCGGCGACGGCCCCTACGAGACACCGGCCGCCCTGACCACCGACGAGATCGAGAAGATCAAGGCGGCGTTCTCCCAAGCGGCGGAAAACGCCGTTGCCGCGGGCTTCGACGGCATCGAGATTCACGGCGCCAACGGCTACCTGCTCCACCAGTTCTTCTCAACGGCTGCAAACCGGCGGGACGACGCTTACGGCGGATCGGCCGAGAACCGCGCCCGCTTCCATGCGGAAATCCTCGCCGCCGTCAAAGCGGGCGCCGGCGGCGTTCCGGTCGGCATGCGGCTCTCGCAGATGGCGGTCAACAACTTCGAGCATGTCTGGGAAGGCGGCGCGGATGATGCCAGGGCGCTGTTTTCGGCCATGGATGCCAACGGCGCCGACTATCTCCACATCAACAGCGTGCCCGCCTTCAAGCCCGTCTTCGACGGCGACAGGACACTCGCGGCCCACGCCCGGGAATATTTTTCGGGACCCGTCATCGCCTGCGGCGGCATGAGCGACGCGGCCGCCGCCGATGGGATGATCGGTGCGGGTGACGCCGACTTCGTCGCCATGGCGCGCGGCGCGCTGGCCGATCCGGGATGGCCAAACAAGATCGCCGCGGGAGATGAGCCGCGGACGTTCGACCCGGGTATGACACTGCCCCTCGCCACCCTCGACAACACCGAAGCCTGGCGGGCTCAAAACGCCTAGAACCGGTCCTTTGATCGGGCGCAAACATGTCCGGGATTCGGACTCGAAGCAGAATATCGGGCAGCGAAGTGGATTTGCTCCGTGGCTTCTGATGAAATTGCTCGGGCAACGAACAATAAGGGCCCAGGGAGGGGCCGATTCACCGGGAACGAGGTGGCGTCCGCGCCGGGGCGGTTGCGCGAAACCGGTACCAATCACAGACGGTTTTTCAAATTTCGAGTCCTCGAGGCGCCGGCCGCCCGAGGGTTTTGACGGACGAATCAGCTAGCAGGAGAATCCCACCATGAAAGGCAAAATCGTTTTTGAAGAACACATGGCGATCCCCGAAACCCTGGAAGACACCCGCGCGTTCGCCGGCGATTCGGGGAAGTGGGACGAATTCACCCGTCAAATCCTTGATATGGACGACGAGCGTCTGGAAATCATGGACAAGACGGGAATTGAATTCGCCATCCTCTCCAACAACGCGCCGGGCGTTCAGGGAATCCGGGATGTCGCTCAGGCGGTCGAGGTGGCCAGGAAGGCCAACGACGCAATGGCCGAAGCCGTCGCGCGCCATCCGGACCGCTTTGCGGCGTTCGCGGCGCTCCCGATGCACAATCCGGATGTGGCGTCCGAAGAGCTGACCCGCTGCGTCAAGGAAATGGGATTCAAGGGCGCCATGGTCAACGGCTTCCAGCAAACCGGCCAGGAGGACGATGTTCTGTACCTTGACGAACCGGCGTTACGGCCGTTCTGGGGCGCCGTGTCGGAGCTGGACGTGCCGCTCTATCTGCACCCGCGCATGCAGCTGCCGTCGCGCGCCCCGATCTATGACGGTCATCCCTGGCTCAAGAGTTCGCCGTGGGGATTCGCCGTTGAAACATCCATTCACTCGCTCCGTATGTGCGGATCGGGAATGTTCGACGACTATCCCAACCTGAAGATCATCATCGGCCACCTGGGCGAGCACATCCCTTACGATCTCTGGCGGATCGATGCGCGGATGGCGTTCTCGCGCCGCGAATACCGGGGCAACCGGCCGCTGGGTGAATATTTCCTCGATCACTTCTACATCACGACATCGGGCAACTTCCAAGATCCGGCCTTCAAATGCTGCCTCGACGTTGTCGGCGTCGACCGCATGTTCTTCTGCGCCGACTACCCGTTCGAGAAGATGGAGGATGCGGCCGACTGGTACGACGCGACGGAAGTCGTTTCGGGTGAGGAAAAACTCAGGATCGGGCGCACCAACGCGATCGAATTGTTCGATTTGGACCTCGATTGACGCCGGTCCGAAAGGGCGGGCGTCATGACACGGCCGCCCATTTCGTGTCCGAATCTCGGACAACTTTCGAGAACTCCGGCCGGTCGGGTAGACCGCCACGGGCCGCCTTCTGCATAGTTGCCCGCAACAAGATAAACGTGGGCCACGGGAGGCACCGAAAGCGATGGCTGAGAAACGGCCGAACTTCC
Organism: Rhodospirillales bacterium; assembly: GCA_022823235.1. GTDB lineage: Bacteria > Pseudomonadota > Alphaproteobacteria > Rhodospirillales > UBA2165 > JAJDXO01. Next base: position 140,396 of record JAJDXO010000011.1, on the reverse strand, counting down.
TTTTCGTCATTACCGATCAGCACCGGGCCGACTATCTCGGCTGCTCCGGACACCCGTTTCTGAAAACCCCGACCATTGACGGGCTTGCCGAAAGCGGCACCCGGTTCGACCGGTTCTATGTGGCATCGCCGGTCTGCATGCCCAACCGCGCGAGTCTGATGACCGGCCGGCTGCCTTCGGTGACCGGCGCCCGCGGCAACGGGCTGCCGCTGCCGCTCCAGGCGAATACCTTTGTCGACCTGCTGCGGGCCGACGGCTACCGGACGGCGCTGTCGGGCAAGAGCCATCTGCAAAACATGACCGACGGCGCGCCCCGTTACGACACCAGCCGTGGCGACGATTTGAAACTGCTCGACGGGGATTTCGCGGAGGCGCTCAAACCCTACACCTCGGACATGACCCTCTATGATCAGGAAAAACCGGCGCGTTGGGTCGAAGAGCGCCAGAAAATGCATCTGCCGTTCTACGGATTCGACCGCGTGCACCTGTGCTCGGGACATGGCGACATGGTTGGCGCCGATTACCCCCACTGGCTGAGGGACAAAGGTCACGATCCCGACAAATTGCGGGGCAGGGACAACGCACGGCCCTCGGACCATGTGGCGCCACAGGCATGGCGGACATCGGTTCCGGAGGAGCTTTATCCGACCTCCTATATCCGGGACCATGCGATCCAGTGCCTGGAGGACTGGTCGGCCGACGGCGGCGACAATCCGTTCTTTCTCATGCTTTCGTTTCCCGATCCCCATCATCCCTTCACGCCCCCCGGCAGGTATTGGGACATGTACAGCCCGGATCAGGTGGAACTGCCGGCGAGTTTCCATTCGGACCGGCCGAATGTCGCCAACGCCGCCGATCTCGCGCGGGCGACGGAGGACAACAACCCCAACTTCGATCGCGATCGGACCATGGTCTTCCTGCGGGTCGACGAGCGGGAAGCCAAGGAGGCCATCGCCCTTACCTGCGGCATGATCACCATGATCGACGACGCACTGGCCGAGGTCGTCCAAAAGCTCAAGGACCTCGATCTGTTCGACAATACGGTCATCGTCTTCACCGCCGATCACGGTGATTTCCTGGGCGATCACGGGCTGATACTGAAGGGGCCGCTGCACCTGCAAGCGACGATCAAGGTGCCGTTCATCTGGAGCGATCCCGCGGCCAACGGCGCCGCCGGCTCCACACTTTCTTCATTGGCCAGCACCATCGATATCGGCCCGACCATTCTCCACCGGGCGGGGCTCGGGGCCTACAACGGCGTTCAAGGCCGGACCCTGCTGACCGACATGGAAACCGGCGCCGACACGGGACCGGGCGATATTGTCGTCGAAGAGGAGAGCCAGCACGCATCCCTCGGCATCCCGGCCCCAATTCAAGTCCGCTCGATGGTGACCGAGCGCTGGCGAATGACGCTCTATGGCAAGTCCGAATTGGCCGAACTCTACGATCTCGAAAACGATCCCTCGGAGCTCAGAAACCTCTGGGATGATCCGGACCATGCGGACGTAAAGGCCGAATTGCTGGAGCGCATGGTCCGGCGCTCCATCGATCATGTGGACCGGAGTCCGCTGCCCCTCAACATGGCCTGAAGCCCTCGAGCCGGCAGCGGATCGGTCAATTGATGGCGACGGTCGAACAGCCGGGTTCGCCGCCCGCGAATTGACAAGTCGGTCATCGATCTTCATCTTTCGGCCCAGCTATGGCCCCCGCGAGGGGATAATAGGGAACTCGGTCAAAACCGAGACTGCGCCCGCAACTGTGAGCGGCGAGGAAATCTTAAGAAAAGCCACTGGGGAACCGGGAAGGCGAAGATTTTCCAGAGACCCGCGAGTCAGGAGACCTGCCGTAGCCAGCATCACCTGCCGCCGGGGCGGGACGACCGGGTGGCGCGGACGGACCGCGTGCGGTGATGTGTTGGTCATCATTGCAGGGGGTCGGCATGAACCTTCGAAATATTCTCGTACCGGCGGCGTTCGGCACCGCGCTTGCCGTCGGGACGTTTGCCGATTGGGCGCTCGCCCAGTCGCCGGCGACAGGCGAGGACATCGTCGTCACGGCAACGCGAACCCCGACCCTCAAGACTCTGTTGGGCAGTTCCGTCACCGTTGTCACGGCGGAAGAGCTGGAGAAAATGCAATCGCCGGCGGTTACGGATATTCTGCGCCGCACGCCGGGCATCAATATTCAGCAAAATGGCCCGACCGGCACATCGTCGGTCGCCAAGTTCCGCGGGCTCGAGGAAGAGCAGACCCTGGTGCTCGTGAACGGCGTGCGGCAGAACGATCCCGGAGACTGGCGCGGGCGCTTCAATTTCGAGCACCTGATGGTGTCCAATATCGAGCGGATCGAGATCATCCGGGGCCCCCAGGCGACCTTGTATGGCTCCCGGGCCAATGGCGCCGTCATCAACATCATCACCAAGAAGGGCAAAGACGGTTTCTCCGGGCGGATCAAGGCCGAGGCGGGAACCAACAATACCCGCCTTACGGACCTGTTCGGCAGCGGCGGCGGACGGCTGCAAAACGGCATGGGCTATGACTATGCCGTCTCCGGTACGGTTTTCCATACCGATGGGTTTTCCGCCGCCAACGAAAACCGGGATCCGCCGGGCTACGCCATACCGACGGAAAATGACGGCGCCCGGAATTACTCGGTCAGTTTCAACGGCGGGTTCCGGCCGACGCCGGACTCGGAAATTCGCGCCACCTTCGACCACACCACGCTCTTTGCGGAGTTCGACGATACGAAAAGCCGTGTCGTGTTCGATGCGGACGAAACCAAGGACAAGGAAGTCACGTCATACTCCCTGGTCGGAAGCCGGGACGTTCTCGACGGCCGCATGGAAAACAACGTCACGCTGTCGGGCACCAGCACGAGCATCCGGCGAACGTCGTCGTTGGCTTTCGACGGCGGGTCCGACGCCTGGTATCGAAATGTCGATTATCGCGGGACGTTCGAGGTTGCCGACGGACATTTGCTCAGCTTCGGCACCGGATATGACCAGGAACGCTATGCACGCCTCTCGGGCGGCACCACGGCCAATCCCATGGAGACGCTGGACAGGCGGACAAGTCACCGAAACTACTTCGTCCAAACCCAGAATCGGTTCCTCGGCCGGGTGTCCATCACGGCCGGTCTCAGTTTCGATCATTTTGACGATGTCCATTCTGATTTGACGGACGGCGCATGGACCTATCGCGGCGGCGTTTCCTACGACCTCGAGGAGACCCGGACCATCCTGAAGTCGAGTTACGCAACCGGGTTTGCCGCGCCCACGCTTTTTCAGCTCTTCCGCTTCGCCGACACCCAAAATCTCGGCCCGGAACGCACCCGGTTGTGGGACGCGGGATTCGAGCAGAAAGTCTGGAACGACCGCGTCGAGTTCGGCGCCACCTATTTCCGGAATGCCGTAAAGAACCAGATTGTTTTTGCCTGGCCGCCCAGCCGGTACATCAACCGCGACCAAATGAAGAGCCGGGGTTTCGAAAATTTCGTCAACGCGTCGCTGTTCAAGGCCCCGGACCGGCAACTGGATTTTTCGCTCAACCATACGTTCACATTGGCGGAGGACGAAAACCAAACGGAGATCGACCGGGTGCCCCGGCATCGGGTCAATTTCTCCTTCGATTACGCGTTCCTCTATGGGAAGGCCAGTCTTCGCCTGGATGGTGAATGGGAATCGGATCACAAGGACTTTTATCCGTCGTCCAGCGCGGTCGTTTACATCGGGGAGCATTGGCGGTTTGATGTCGCCGGCGATTACCAGCTGAACGATCGGGTTAAGCTCCACGCGCGAATTGAAAACATGCTTGATGAGGCCTACGAGAGCGCGGCTGGATACGGGTCGGCGCCATTCGGTGTCTACGGCGGCTTAACGGTTTCATTCTGAGGGACGGCACATGGTCCGGTCGGCGAGGCTTTGGGGAATTCTGGTCGCGGCGCTGGCCGCCGGTGCGACAGCGCCCGCCGAGGCCGAACCTCCCCGGGTGATGTCCATCGAAGCCTGTGCCAATCAATATGTTCTGGCGCTGGCCGACAGGGAACAAATCATTTCCCTCGCCAAGGGCGCCGATGATCCCCGCACGTCCTTTCTCCACGAAAAGGCCCGCGGCATCCCGGCCAATCAAAGAAGCGCCGAGGAGGTCATTGCCGCCAATCCCGACTTGGTCTTCACCGGCCCCTTCAGCCGCCGCACCCGGGAATTTCTTCAGCGGTTCGATATCGAGATCGTTCGAACCAAACGGCCAAAGACCCTCGGCGACCTATCGGCGCAGATACGGCGGGTGGCCGGGATATTGGGGCATCCCGAACGGGGGGAGCGGCTCGCCTCGTCGATCGACGGTTTCGCGGCCGGCGCCCCCCCCCTATCCGGCGGGCAACGGCCGACGGCCGTCATCTACCGCGGCCACGGCTACTCCTTCGGCGCCGATACCCTGGTCAATGCCATCATGTCGGCGGCCGGGATCGACAACATCGCGACCAAACTGGGCTACAAGCGGGGCGGCTACGTTCCCTTGGAGATTCTGCTCGTCGGCAAGCCGGATTACCTGCTTGACGACACGGTCAGAAACCCCATGCGGCCCCGGATCGGCGCCCAGATCATTCGCCATCCGGCGCTCCACCGGTCCCTGGGCAAATCGGGGCGAATCGAGTTTCCCGTCGCCTACTGGCTCTGCGGCGGCGAGGCGACGCCCGTTGCCGTCGACGCACTCGCCGGGATCACGCGCGGCCCCGCAACGCCCGGTGTGGACCAATGAGTTCGGGTTCATCGCACCCGATGAGCGGCCCGCCCCTGTTGGCGGATCTGCCCCTATTGGCATGCCTGGCCGTGCTGGTGGCGGTGCTTGCGGGCGCCTCGTTGATGATCGGGGAAGTGGCGGTTCCCATGAGCGGCCTTTTTGCCGGCGGCAACTCCACGGCCGCCATCATCATGCAGGAAATTCGCCTGCCCCGGGTTCTCCTGGCGCTCGCCATCGGCGGCACGCTCGGACTTGCCGGCGCGGCGCTTCAGGGGCTGCTGCGCAATCCACTGGCCGAGCCGGGAATCATCGGCGCCTCTTCGTCGGCCGCCCTCGGCGCGGTGATCGTCCTCTACTTCGGTCTGTTCAATTTGTTTCCGCTGGCCTTGCCGCTCGCCGCCATTGCCGGCGCCGTGATTGCGATCGCCCTCTTGTTCGCATTGGCGGGGCGGGATCCCAGCGTCCTGACGCTCATACTGGCGGGGATTGCGTTGAGCTCCCTTGCCGGGGCGTTGATTTCGCTGGCGATCAACCTGTCACCCGACGCCCTGTCAGCCTCCGAGATCGTCTTTTGGCTGTTGGGCTCGCTCAAGGACCGGAGCATGGATCACTTCTTCCTGTCGCTGCCGTTCATGGCGGCGGGCGCCCTGTTGCTGCTCACGACCGGCCGCGCCCTGGATGCTCTGACCCTCGGTGAGGACATGGCGAGCACCCTCGGCTTCGATTTGAAGCGCGTACGGGTTCAACTGATCGCCGGCACCGCCCTGGCCGTCGGGGCCGGAGTCGCCGTCGCGGGGGTGGTTGGGTTCGTCGGCCTGGTCGTCCCCCACCTGCTTCGTCCTTTCGTCGGCCACGAGCCGCGCCGCCTTCTGCTCGCCAGCACGTTCGGGGGAGCGGCGCTCCTGCTTGCGGCCGACATCGGCGTCCGGCTGATCCCCACCAACGTCGAGATGAAGCTCGGCGTGCTGACCGCCCTCGTCGGCGCGCCGTTTTTCCTGTTCCTGATCTTCAAGGTCCGGAGGTCGATGGCATGAGCGTGCTCGATGCGAATGGACTGACCGTCATCCGGAGCGGGACAACCATTCTGCGGGAGGCCGGTTTGTCTCTGGCGGATGGAGAGATCGTCGGCCTGATCGGACCCAACGGCGCCGGAAAGACCACCTTGCTTCGCTGCCTGGTCAATCTGATAAATCCCGACCGCGGAGGCGTTCACCTGAACGGGCGCCCCGTGGCGACCCTGTCGCGCCCGGAGATCGCCCGCGAGGTTGCCTATCTGGCGCAGAATGCGGGCGTGCACTGGCCGATGAGCGTCGAGCGGATCGTCGGCCTCGGACGGCTGCCCTATTCGAGCACGTTCCGTGGTCTCGGGCGGCGCGATTGGACGGTCATCGAGCGGGTGCTCGAAGAGACGGATATCGTCCATCTCCGGGACCGCAAGGCGCCCACCTTGTCCGGCGGTGAGAGAATTCGGATGCTGCTGGCTTCCGCGTTGGCCGTCGAGGCGCCGATCCTGTTGGCCGACGAGCCCATTTCGGGCCTCGACCCGGGACATCAGCTGCAAATCATGCAGCTGCTGAAGGACCTCGCCCGCCGGGGCCGGAGCGTAATTGTCGTCCTCCATGACCTGACGCTGGCGCTCCGGTACTGTGACCGGATCGTGCTGATGGCCGGCGGCCGGATCGTCGCCGACGACCAGGCCGCGGGCGTTCTGACCGAAGAACGGCTGGCCCGGGTTTACGGGATCGAAGCGCAGATTCACGGTGACGGCGGCAACCGGATCGTCGTCCCCATCGGGCCGGCCCAGCCTCCGACACGGCCTTTCGAGGCGCCGACCGGCAAGAGGTCGGCCTAGGCGGCCGGTATTCCCGTGGCCAACGCTTCCCTTCATCACGGCGGCCGGCTGGATCAGGCCTCCGCCGCGTTCGGCGAGCCACCCGAGGGATGGCTGGACCTGTCCACCGGGATCAATCCCTTCGCTTATGACGCCCTGACCATCCACCCCGACCTGATCCGCCGATTGCCCCATGACGGCGACCTGGGCGGGCTTCTGCTGGCCGCGAGATCCGCCTACGGTCTGGACCCCGCCACGGCGGTGGCCGCCGCGCCCGGCACACAGGCAATCATCCAAATTCTCCCTCATCTTCGAGAACCGTCCGCGGTTGCCGTGCTGGGCCCGACATACGAGGAGCATGCGGCTTGCTGGCGTCATGCCGGACATTCGGTATCGGAGGTGGACTCGCTCCCGGACGCCCTGGCCGCCGACGTCGTCGTTGCCGTCAATCCCAACAACCCGGACGGGAGGCTGATTCCGGCATCGGCGCTGGCTGAAGCGGCGGATGAACTGTCTCAGAGCGGCGGATTGCTGATCGTGGACGAAGCCTTCGCCGACGTTGCACCGGATTTCTCGATCGCACCGCTTCTTCCCCGTCCGGGCCTCGTGGTCCTCCGGTCCCTCGGAAAGTTTTTCGGGCTGGCCGGCCTGCGTCTCGGATTTGCAGCCGGCGATGCGGAAATCGTTTCCGCGATTCGCGAGAGGTTGGGCCCCTGGGCCGTGAGCGGGCCGGCCATAACCATCGGCCACCGCGCCCTCTCGGACCGCCGGTGGCAGGAGGATATGCGGCAAACCCTCGGCGACGCGCGCCGGCAGCTGGACCTCCTCCTCGCCGGCAACAACCTGACCGTCATCGGCGGCACCGATCTGTTCAGGCTGGTCGAGGCCGACGACGCCGGGTGGATATACGAACATCTCGCGCGAAACGGGATATTGACCCGATACTTCCAGTCCCATTCCCGATGGCTGCGGATCGGCCTGCCCGGCAGCGACGGGAACCAAGCCCGGCTGGCCGAAGCTCTGAACGGCCTCTGCGCCGAGACCTGAATGTCCGTGTGGGCCGACACGCCGCTTCTCGTCGTTCCGCTTGCGATGCTGGCGGACGCCGCGATAGGCGATCCGCGCTGGTTTTACCGGTACGTGCCGCACCCGGTTGCCGTTGCGGGCAAGGTGATCTCCGGTCTGGACAATCTGCTCAATCGACCCTCGATCCCGGCCATTGCCAGACGTCTGGCGGGCATCCTGGCCGTATGTGCGGTGGGCGCCCTGGCATGGCTGATCGGCGCCCTGATTGTCGTCTGGGCGGCTCCCCTGCCGTATGGGTGGGCATTGATCGCGCTTCTGATGTCCCTGTTCATTGCCCAGAACAGCCTCTACCGGCATGTCGCCGATGTGGCCAACGCCCTGCGCGACGGAGGGCTGGACAGCGGACGATCGGCGGTGGCCAGGATCGTCGGCCGGGATTCCGACAACCTGGATGAAGCGGGGGTGAGCCGCGCGGCTATCGAATCGACGGCCGAGAACTTCAGCGACGGCGTGGTTGCGCCGGTTATGTTCGCGGTTTTCTTCGGTCTGCCGGGAATGATGCTCTACAAGGCCGTCAATACCGCCGACAGCATGATCGGCCACCTGAATGACGAGTACCGGGATTTCGGCTGGGCGTCGGCACGGCTGGACGATGTCCTCAATTACATCCCCGCGCGATTTGCCGGTCTTTTGATTGCGGCCGCCGCCGGCCTTGGAACCGGCGCGCCGAAGCCGGCGCTCGTGACGATGTTCCGGGACGGGCGGAAACACAGATCGGTGAATGCCGGCTATCCCGAGGCTGCCATGGCGGGCGCGCTACAGGTTGCCCTCGGCGGTCCCAGGAGGTACGGCGGCGACAGCCTCGACGAACCCTGGCTCGACGGCGGTCCGGCGGACTGCGGCGAGCGGACCATCCGGCGGGGCCTGAGGATCTATGCCGTTGCCTGCGCCCTGTTGGCCGGTGTGACGGGCGCGGCAGCGGTTCTGGAGTTCGGCAGCTAACCGGCGGCGTCCATGAGGCCGTCCACATCCAGATTCGATTCCAGCGCTTCGGCGACATCGTCCAAGGCGGCCTCGACGGACGCTTCATACAGCAGGCCGGATGCCGATCGTTCCTTAAGCCCCTTCAAGAACGAATGCCGGAATTCATCGGCGGCAAATAATCCGTGAACGTAGCACCCGGTGATCCGGCCGTCTTCCGAGACCGCTCCGTCGGCCCGGCCCCCGAGGGTCAGGTACGGGGTCATCGTCGCCGGACCCGACGTCTCCCCGACATGCATTTCGTAACCGGCAATAGGCGTGCCCCGGGCGTCGGCGCCCGACACCTCGGTAAGCGTTTTTCCGGCCGTCAGCCGCGTCTCCATATCAAGATAGCCGAGCCCATCCGTTGAACCGGCCGGACCTTCCATGCCGTCCGGATCGGCAATCCGGCGGCCAAGCATCTGATAGCCGCCGCAAATGCCCAGGACCTGCCCGCCACGCCGGACATGGGCGGCGAGATCGATATCCCAGCCCTGCTCCCGCAAGTGAGCGAGATCGGCAATGGTTGCCTTGGAGCCGGGGAGAATAACGAGGTGCGCATCGCCCGGCAGCGCCTCACCCGGCGGCACCATGACGAGGTCCACATCCGGCTCGGCGATCAACGGGTCGAAATCGTCGAAGTTGGAAATATGGGCCAGGCGCGGAACGGCAATCCGGATCGTCCCGCCGACAGGGCCGCCCTCCCTGTTCTCGAGCGACATGGCATCTTCCTGGGGAAGGTGTCCCGCCGCTGTCAAGTACGGCAGCACGCCGAAGGAACGGTACCCGGTCCGCCCGGCAATCATGGCGAGGCCGTCGTCGAACAATGATGGATCGCCGCGAAACCGGTTGATGATGAAGCCGGCGATCAGCGCCTCTTCCTCGGGATCGAGGAGCGCTTTGGTGCCAACGATGTTCGCGATCACCCCGCCCCGGTCGATATCGCCGATCAGGACGACATTCACGCCCGCGGCCAGGGCGAACCCCATATTGGCGATGTCATTTCGGCGGAGATTAATCTCGGCGGCACTGCCCGCGCCTTCCACCACCACGAAGTCGGCATCTTCGCCCAAGCGGTCAAAAGCGGCGACGACATCGTCCAGCAAAGCCGGCTTGATGTCCTGAAATTCACGCGCCGAGTAGTTCCCCTTGACCTCGCCCCGGACCACGACCTGGGAGCCCACATCCGACTGGGGCTTCAACAGTACCGGGTTCATGTCGACGCGGGGCTCGACGCGGCAGGCCTTCGCCTGCAGGGCCTGCGCCCGGCCGATCTCACCGCCGTCCGCGGCGACCGCGGCGTTGTTCGACATATTCTGAGGTTTGAATGGCCGGACCGAATGCCCGCGGTTGGTCAACGCCCGGCAGAACGCCGCCGTGACCAGCGACTTCCCGACATCGGACGCCGTCCCCTGAAACATCAATGCCTTGGCGGTCACCGAGGCGTCCCTAAAATTCGATTCCGGCCTGCGCCTTAAAGTCGGCCCGGAAATGGTGTTTGATCTCGGTCATCTCGGTGACCAAATCGGCGGCTTCGATAAGCTCCGGCTTCGCATTCCGCCCGGTGCAGATCACATGGATATGGGCCGGCTTGTTTTTGAGGAAGCCGACCACTTCGTCGATGTCGAGATAATCGTTGCGCAGCACGATGTTGATCTCGTCCAGGAGCACCAGCTTGTTGTCCGGATCGTTGATCATTTCCTTGGCCCGCTCCCACGCGGCGGTTGCCGCCGCGATATCCCGGGCCCGGTCCTGGGTTTCCCAGGTGAATCCCTCCCCCATGGCGGTCATGGTTACGAAATCGGGGAACCGTTCGAGGACGGCACGCTCTCCGGTTTCCCACTTTCCCTTCACGAACTGGACGATGCCGACCTTCATGCCGTGGCCGATACAGCGGGCGACGATACCCATGGCGGCCGTGGTCTTGCCCTTGCCCTTGCCCGTATGGACCACCAACAGGCCGCCCTCCTTGGTCTTGGTGGCCAGGATTTTGTCCTTGGCTTCCTTGTGCCTGCGCCGCTTTTCGTTGGCGCGTGCGTTGATTTCGTCTTCGGTCAGCTCTTCGGTCATCCGCCCCTCTCCTCCCTGATCCCGGCCAACAGCGCCGCGGCGGCGTTGGACCGGGGATGCCAAAGCCCCCGGTCAATCGCCTCTTCGAACCGCTCGGCAATTTCGCTCAAGGCCGATGGATTGTTGTCTTCAATAAATGATCGAACCCGCTCGTCGCGCAAGTAGGCATCGAACAGCTGATCGAAGTGATGATCCTCCACCACCCGCGACGTGGCGGCAAATGCGAACAGATAGTCCACGGTGGCCGCGATCTCGAAGGCCCCCTTGTAGCCGTGCCGCATGACGCCGTCGATCCACTTGGGGTTGGCGGCGCGCGCGCGGACGACCCGCCCGATCTCGTCATGGAGCGTCCGGATGCGGGGGGTCTCGGGCCGGGAGTGATCGTTGTGGTAAATCTCCGGCTGCGTTCCGCTGAAGTGGCGGACCGCCGCCGCCATCCCGCCCTCGAACTGGTAGTAATCGTCGCTGTCCAGGACGTCGTGCTCCCGGTTGTCCTGGTTTTGAACCACGGCCTCGATATTGGAAAGGCGCGACGCAAACAGTTCGGGCACGGCCTCGCCTGCCGACCCGCCGCCATAGGCATATCCGCCCCAGGCGACATAGGCCTGCGCGAGGTCCTCGTCGGTTTCCCACAACCGCTCGTCGATCAATGCCTGAAGACCGGCGCCGTAAGCACCCGGCTTGGACCCGAATACCCGATGACCGGCGCGCCGGCGGGCCGAACCCTCATCGTGGCCGGCGGCGACCAGGGCTTCGGCGTCCGAACGCACCTGACCGGCAATCGGGTTGAGATGATTCGGTTCATCCAGATCGGCGACTGCCCGCGCGGCCGAGTCGAGCAACTTCAGCTGGGTCGGAAAAGCATCGCGAAAAAACCCGGAGACCCGGAACAGAACGTCCACGCGGGGACGGTCCAGCAGGTCCAACGGCATGATATCGAATCCGGTCATGCGCCGGGTTTGCGGGTCCCAAGCGGGCTGAACGCCCATGAGCGCGAGAGCCTGGGCGATGTCGTCGCCGCCCGTCCGCATGTTGGCCGTTCCCCAGGCCGAGATGGCGAGCCGCGCCGGATATTCGCCGTGATCCTGAAAGTACCGGTCGATCAGCAACGAGGCCGACTTCCATCCCAGTGTCCAGGCGGTGGGAGTCGGTACCGCGCGCACGTCGACCGAATAGAAATTTCGCCCGGTGGGAAGAACGTCGAGCCGGCCCCGGCTCGGTGCCCCGCTGGGCCCCGGCGGTACGAACCGGCCATCGAGCGCCGTCGCGATGCCGGTCAATTCCGCGTCTCCCGCATCCTCGATGGCGGGCCGGAGAGTTGTCGCGATAAGATCGAGAACGGCACGTGTCCGGTGCCAATCGGGGTCCGGGTCCCGTGATCCGGAAACCAGGCTCGAGGCCAGATGTTCGAGGCGCTCCACCGTGTCGCCACAGGAGCGCCACACGCCGGCCCCGGTCTCCAGCAGCGATGGCCGAGGCCCGTCCCAGACCTTACCAAGCTCACAGTCCAAGGGATCGAAATCGACCATCCCCAGGTCGGCGGACAAGGCTCGGATCAGGGAGGCATCTTCGCCCTCGCCGTTCCCGCGCGGCACCCGGGTCAGGGCAACCAGCAGGTCCGGGACCAGATCGCCGTCGGGCGACCGGCCAAAAACGTGCAATCCGCCTCTGATTTGGGTTTCCTTCAATTCGCAGAGATAGTTGTCGATCTTTCCAAGCGCCTCATCGTCATCGTCGTCGGGGATCATCCCTGCATCCCGGTCGAGGCGAAGGTCGCAGCTGAGATCGAGAATCTCCTTCCTGAGGACGGTAAGCCGGCGGCGGTCCATACCCGCCGCCTGATAGTACTCATCGACCAGCGCCTCCAGGTCCCGGAGCGGGCCATAGCTCTCGGCGCGGGTCAGCGGCGGCATCAGGTGATCGACGATCACCGCCTGGGTGCGCCGCTTGGCCTGACTCCCCTCCCCGGGATCGTTGACGATGAACGGATAAACATGGGGCAGCGGGCCGAAAACCGTTTCGGGATAGCATTCCCCGGACAAGGCCAGCGCCTTGCCCGGCAGCCACTCCATGTTGCCGTGCTTGCCGAAGTGGACCGCCGCGTGCGCGCCAAATACATGGCGAAGCCAGAAATAAAAGGCGAAATAGCGGTGCGGCGGCACCAGATCCGGATCGTGATAGGATTCCAGCGGATCAACGTCGTAGCCCCGCGACGGCTGCACGCCGAGCACCACGTTCCCCAACCGATGGACACCAAGAACAAAGCCGCCGTCCTTGAAGAACCGATCATCCTCCGGCGCGCCCCAGCGTTCCCCGACGGACGTTCGGACACTCTCCGGAAGCCGGTCCCAATGGGACAGGTAGGTCGGAAGATCGAGACCGACCGTACCATCCGCGTTTGGATCCGCGTTAGTGGGGCCGCTCAACAGGAGGTCGATGATCGCGGCCGGGTCATCGGGAACTTGGCCACCCAAATCGTACCCATCGGCAGCGGCGCGGGTCAGGAATGCATGAATGCCCGCCGGCGTATCCAGCCCGACCCCGTTCCCGAGCCGGCCGTCCCGATTGGGATAGTTGGCGACAATGACGGCAACCCGGCGGTCCGCCGCCGGCGTCCGCCGGAGAACGGCCCAGTTCTCCACCAGGTCGGCGACGAAATCGATGCGGTCGGCGGCGGGTTCGTGCCGGACAACGGCGCCCTGGACCCGATCCTCCAGCGCTTCGGCACGCTTGAAGGAGACCGCGCGGGACAGAACCCGGCCATCCACCTCCGGCAACGCGACATTCATCGACAGGTCCCTGGGCGAAAGCCCCTGCGGGTCGACGCGCCAGGAATCCTCGTCCTGGCCCGCCAAAACCACCTGCAATACAGGCGCGTCGGTTCCCGAGAACGGGGTCCCGGAGCCGGGATCGCCGGGCGTGGTCACGGCAAAAGCCGTGGTGTTGAGGATGACGTCCGGATCGCAATCCGCCAAGAACAAGGCGACCAGCTCGGCACAGGCCCGGTCCTTCAGGCTGCTGACGAAGATCGGCAGAGGATTGATGGACCGTATCCGCAGCGCCTCGATCAATGCATCGATGGGTTTGAGGTCCTCCGCCTGAACCAGCGCCCGATAGAAAATAATCGGCGCCGCCGGCGCGCCGTCCCGCCAGTGCGCCCGAAGCGATTTCACATCGGTTATTTGTGATCCGGGCCAATACAGTCCCGCGCGAAGCAGGGGCACGGGTTCGCGCCAATCGGCTTCGTGACCAAGCAAATGATCCGCAAACTCGAGCAGGGCCAGAAAATTCCCGGCGCCGCCCTGGGCGCAGTATTGCCACAACCGGTGGCAGTCCGCGGCTCCCAACGTGGCATATTCGATGAGTTCCGGATCGGCGGCATCGTCACCCGGCACCACGGCCAGCTTGACGCCGTTCTCCCGGCAGGCCGCCGCGGCCTGTTCAATGCCATACGGCCAATACCGCACCCCGCCCATGAGACGGACGATCACCAATTTCGATTGCGCAATCGTTTTTTCCACATAGAGGTCGACCGACATGTTGTGATCGAGCTGCATGAGGTTGGCGAGACGCAGGCTTGAACCGCGGCCGCCGCCGGCCGCCTCCCGATCCCGCCAGGCTTGGGCCAACAGGGCCAATTCGCTGGCCGCGGATGACAGAAACACGACATCGCCCGGCGCCTGATCCAGATCGGCCGCCTCGCCGTCCGCGGCGATCTGTCCGGGCTGAGCGACGAGCAGATGCATGGATCAGACCGTACCCAGGGTCTTTGCGGCCGCCTCGAAGTCGGTCCCCTTCAGCCCGATCACGACCAGCTGTCCCGCGCGCGTTTCGTCTTCACGCCACGGCCGGTCATAATAGTGATCGACCCGCGGTCCAACCCCCTGCACCACCAAACGCGCCGACTTGCCGGCCACCGCGCACACACCCTTGACCCGCAGAACGCCGTCGAGGGCGAGAGCCTTCCCGACCCGGGACGCCAGGTATTCGGGATCGGGCGTTTCCGGCGCCGGCAGGACGACGCTGTCGAAATCATCGTGGTCGTGGTCATCCTCGGAATCGTGGTGTGACGGCCGGCTGTCCAAATCGTCCTCGGCGGCGGCGGCGATGCCAAGCACCAACGCCGGATCGAGCCGGCCATGGCTGGCCGACAACGTCTTCACCGCCGGACGCGCCTCCCGGCGGATGACCTCCAACACTTCGTCGGCATCGTGATCGTCAATCAGATCCGCTTTGCCGAGGACCACCAAATCGGCGCATTTGAGCTGATCCTCGAACAGCTCCTCAAGCGGGCTTTCATGGTCTACAGCCTCGTCCTCCTCCCGCTGGCGGGCCACCAACTCAGGATCGTCGGCGAACAGCCCCGACCTGACCGCCGGGCCGTCAACCACCGTCACGATTCCGTCGACCGTGGTGCGCGACTTGATTTCCGGCCATTGAAACGCCTTGACCAGAGGCTTGGGCAACGCCAGGCCCGAAGTCTCGATGACGATGTGATCGGGCTTGTCGTCCCGGTCCAGGAGAGTTTCAAGGGTCGGAATGAAATCATCCGCCACGGTGCAACATAGGCAACCGTTGGTCAGTTCCATGACATCCTCTTCCCGGCAGGTGTCGTCGCCGCATCCCTTGAGAATCTCCCCATCGACCCCGAGATCGCCGAACTCGTTGATGATCAGCGCCAGGCGTTTGCCCTTTGCATTTTCCAGCAGATGCCGGATCAGGCTGGTTTTGCCGGCGCCAAGAAATCCGGTGACGACGGTGACGGGCGTGCGTGCTTCCTGGGACATCTTCTTCCAGCCTATTTCAGTGCTTGCGGAATGCCCGCCGTCACCAGGATTACATGATCCGAAGCTTGGGCGATGCGTTGGTTGAGAATGCCGGCGCGATTCATGAATGTCCGGCCGAGTTCGGTGTCGGGGATGATCCCGCCGCCAACTTCGTTGCTTACGGTCACCACCGGAAACGGCGCTGCGCGAAGCGCCGTTTCGAGCTCATTGGTCGACCGGTCAATGTCGCTCCCAGCGTGCATCAGGTTGGATAGCCAAAGGGTCAGGCAATCGAGCAGAACGGGCTGTTGCCGTCCATCGCCCGCCAGCCGGGCCAGGGCGGCTGCAACATCCAACGGTTCCTCGATCGTCTCCCAACCGTCGCCTCGTCGATCGCGGTGCGCGGCGATCTTGCGGCGCATTTCTTCATCGCCGGCCGTCGCGGTCGCCAAATAGATACCGCCGCCCGCGGCTTCGATCAGGCTCTCGGCGTACAAGCTCTTGCCCGACTTGGCGCCGCCAAGCACCAACGTCGTGCCCTCTAATCCGTTTGAGCCGGGAGTTTCCGGCATGCAGTCCTCCTCCACCCGAGGGGATGGTCCGTGTCCGCCGCGCCGGGGAGGTCTCCTGGCTGGTGCTATTTGGTCCAAACGCCTTCCCGGCCGATGCCAGTGGCTCATCGGCAAAACGCCGATGGGTGTGGACCAAGCACGTCACAGTTGCGGGGGCAGCGCCGGAATTGCACCGGCTTCCCTGTCCCGGCGGGATTTTGAGACGCTATCACGCGGATTCGGCCGGCGCAAAGAGTTCAGGCGGAGACCAGAACGCCCGGAGCTTCGTTGATTCCGACGACTTGCCAGCCATCCGTATCGCCCGTTTCTCGGATCCGCGTGATTGACAGAGGATCCACCTCCAAGGCGAGCGATTCGCCGAGGGTAACCGGCTTGGCGATGACCAACGCGGCCCGGATGGGCCCGGCATGGGCCACGAGAATTAAATCGCCGTCGGGGAATTGATTTCCCACATCGGCAATTGCGCCCGCAACCCGTTTCGTCATTTCGGCGTAGCTCTCACCGCCTGGCGGCGCGGTGCCAATGGGATCGTTCCAGAATTCGAAGCCTTCCTGTCTGGCAAGATCGCTCCAGCGCCGCCCCTCCCACTCACCGAAATCCTGTTCCATCAAGGCGGGAACCGTTTCCAGCCGCGCCGGGCGGTCCTTGGCCGCCCGGAGCGCCGACGCGGTCTGCTCGGTCCGGCTCAGCCCGGTGGCGACCCACGTGGCGTCCTCCGGAAGGCAGCGGGCGCAAGCCACGATTGTTTCCTCATTCGATAGATCGCACTCGGGATCGTTCCGGCCGTTGATGCACAGCCGCGCGTCTCCGGTCACGGGCGCATGCCGAATCCACCACCACGTACGGCTGCCCATCAGAGAGCCGCCGCCGCCAGGACAAAGATGACGGTCTCGGCGGCCTGCTGAGACGCGCCGAGCACGTCGCCGGTCTGCCCGCCCAGCCAGCGGCTTGTCCAGGCAATCAGTCCAATCACCACAGCCAGTGAAACGATGGTGACCAACAGGCCGAACCAAAAACCGAAAGCCACCAAGACCACCAAGACGCCAAACCCCAATGCCGTCATGGCGTGTCCGAAGCCGGGCTGCCCGGCGGCGACGCTCAGACCGTCTTCGCGGGCATGGGGAACATGATGCATTATCGGCGGCAAGAGGCCGCGTGACAGCGCCGCCGCGCCGATGACCGCCCAGACCGCCGCGCTCAGGGAGGTCTCGGCGACCACCGCCAACGATGCCCACTTTATGCCGATGACGAAGATTAGGCCCAGCACACCGTACGTGCCGATTCTGCTATCCCGCATGATGCGGAGAATATCTTCCTTAGTGTGGCCTCCGCCGAAACCGTCGCAGAGGTCCGCCAACCCGTCCTCATGCAGGCCGCCGGTCACCAATACCATGGACCCAAGGGCAACCGGCACGGCCACCGCCGCCGGCAGGCCGATCCAATTCATCAGCGCCAAGACCACGGCGCCGGCTAGGCCGATGATCAGGCCGATGAGCGAGAAAAGCCGGGCCGACCGCGCGATCTCGACCCGGTCCCGCGGCGGCAAAGGGATGGGAATGGCGCTCAGGAGACCAGCCGCGACGCGCAAGTCGTCCAGCCATTCCCGGAGCGGCCCCGGCTTGCCTGAATCGTAAGGGGTCTGCTCGTCAGCCGGCATGGAACACCGGGGGTCCAATATGTGGCGTGCGCGATCTCATCCGCCCAGTATATAGTGCCGCCCGATATTTCCCCACCCGACATCAAGACACCATGACCCCGCCTTTCTCCCGTCCCCGGAATTTCGACGACATCAGATCCCTTCTGACCCGTCTGCCCACCGTGGATTTGACGGCGCAAGCGGCGGCGGCGGCGCGAGAACCCCAATTGACCAAACCACCCGGCTCGCTCGGCCGATTGGAGGACATCGCCTCGTGGCTCAGCGGCTGGCAGGGCCGGCACCCGCCCACGCTGGACCGGCCCGGCGTGCTGGTGTTCGCCGGCAATCATGGGGTGACGGCTCAGGGCGTTTCGGCGTTTCCGAGCGAGGTGACGGTTCAGATGGTGGCGAACTTCGCCGCCGGCGGCGCCGCGATCAACCAACTGTCGGATGTCGCGGGGGCCGATCTTTCGGTCATCGATATGGATCTTGACCGGCCGACCGAAGACTTTTCCCAGCGGCCCGCGATGAGCGAAAGGGAGTGCGTCAACGCCTTCGGCACGGGGATGGAAGCCGTCGACCCCAAGTGGGATGCGGTGGCGCTCGGCGAGATGGGAATCGGGAATACCACCTCGGCGGCCGCCATTGTGCACGCGGCATGCGGCCGGGCCGCGGCCGATTGGGTAGGCCCCGGAACCGGGGTCGCCGATGCCGCGCTGGACAGGAAAATCGGCGTTGTCGCCGAAAGCGTCGAACGGCACCGGGCCGCCATGACCGATGGGCTTGAAATTCTGCGCCACTTGGGCGGCCGGGAACTGGCGGCGTTGGCGGGCGCGATACTCGCGGCCCGCCTTCATCGTGTGCCGGTGGTCTTGGACGGGTATGTGACGGCAGCAGCAGCCGCGGCGCTCCACGCCGTCAACTCGACCGTCCTGGACCATTGCCTGACCGGACATGTCTCGGCGGAGCCCGGACACACCCTGCTATTGGATTACCTGGGACAGAAACCACTGGTAAATCTGGGAATGCGTTTGGGCGAGGCCTCGGGCGCCGCCCTCGCCCTCAATGTGCTGAAAGCCGCCGTGGCCTGCCATACCGGCATGTCGACGTTCGCCGAAGCCGGCGTCTCGGACAAAGATTAGACGGAATGGCGCGCCCGGGAAGACTCGAACTCCCAACCTTCTGATCCGTAGTCAGACGCTCTATCCAATTGAGCTACGGGCGCCATGGACGTCATGCGGCGTCAAGCGGCATCAGGCGCCGCCGACGGGAGCCGGACACTATTGAAATCGGCGCGCCACTGCAAGTCTCCAACGAGTCCGCCTTGACCTGTCTCGGGCGCCGCCATTCAGGCGTTATCGAGGGGTTCGGTTCGACGCTTGCGGCTGAATCGGGCACTGAGTAGACTCTTGAAAAATATATGGGGACAGGTAATTCCTGTGTCCAATCTGTTGATTTATCCGTATTTTTGATCACCACCAAGGTACATGGCGCGATGGATTCAAAGACGATTCGGCCGATTATTGTTGGTGCGGCCCTATTTCTCGGGGGATGTTCATTTGCTTTGGACACCCTCTGGCCATCGCTAACCGGCGAAGACCCCGCCGGAGGAGGTCAGCCGACCCAACAGGCTCAAACGCCCGCGCAAGCCCCAAGCGCACCGGCACCGGCACCTGAGCCGGCACCTGCGCCACAGGTAACCGCGCCGACCCCGCCCCAGCCGGGAACCACGAATATCGAGGCGCCGGGCGTAACCCCCGGAACGAGCAGCGGCACCTTCGCCGGCCGAAAGCCGCTGGTGATTATCCGCTTTGATCGTGAAAACATCGCCTACGAACAGCCCCTCTACAACGCGGTCAGCCGCGTATTGAAACGCCGCCCCAACGCAACCTTTGAACTAGTCGCCGTTGCGCCGGCGTCCGGCGGCAAGGCCCGTCAGGCGCTGAATTCCGATCGAGTCCGCCGCAGCGCCGAGAACGTCCTCAGGTCGTTGCAAGGCATGGGCATTCCCCCCCAACGGGTCGAGATTTCGGCTCGGACCTCGGCGCAGGCGACCACCAACGAAGTCCACCTCTACGTCAACTAGAGCAGTTTCTGGCCAAATTGGATCAATTTGATGACGCTCATCGGTTAGCCGGGCAGGCGCGGGCCGACGTGCGATGTCTGGGCATCGGACGAGGCCCGCAACGCCGGAACAAGCGGTCGCGGCGGGCACTGGCTATGGCCGCCTGTTGCCGATGAGCCCGACCCGACAGGACACCCTCCCCGCCTCGGGCTTCGCCTACCTGGCGGCGCTGACCATCATTTGGGGCACATCATGGCCGATCCTCAAGATCGCGCTGAGCGAAATTCCGCCTTGGACTTTTCGTGGACTGATTGCCCCCACCGCAGCCGTCTTCCTGTTCGGCCTCGGCTATCTCATGAAGGAAGAACTGACCCGTCCACGCGGGCAGTGGGGTCCGCTGCTGCTCGCCTCGGCGCTCAATATCACCGGCTGGCACATCTTCAGCGCTTTTGGCCTGTTACTGGTCAATTCCGGCCACGCATCGATCCTCGCCTACACGATGCCGTTGTGGGCGGTTCTGATCGGAATATTGTTCACGGCTGAACGGCCGAGCCTTCAGCGCTATATCGGCCTGGCCTTCGGCATCGTCGGGATCGCGGTTCTGCTGGGCGGCGATCTCGGTGTCTTCGCCGCGTCCCCCCTCGGCACCCTATTGATGCTCGGCTCCGCCCTTTCCTGGGGCGCCGGGACGGTGGTCCAGAAGCGGGTGGACTGGCAGCTCCCGCCGGTTTCCCTCGCCGGCTGGCAACTGCTGATCGGCGGCCTCCCGATGACCATCATCGCCCTCGTCATCGAGTCGCCCCATTGGGAGCCGGTCTCGACGACCGCCGTCTGGACGATGATCTATATCCTCGTCGTACCGATCGTTTTCTGCTGGTTCGTCTGGTTCAAAATCGTCGCCTCCGCCCCGGTCACGGTTTCCAGCGTTTCGACCCTGCTGATCCCGGTCATCGGAGTCGCCAGCGGCAGCGTCGTTCTGGGGGAGGCGGTCGGTTGGCGCGAAGCGGTGGCGCTGATCCTGGTGTGTGTCGCTCTCGGCTGCGTTTTGATGCCGACCAAGCGATCGTGACCCGGCACGGCGTACGACATGCGGTGACGTCCGCTTGGGCGGCATCAAAACCGAAAATGCTCAACCGACTGCCACGTTGTCTATCAGCCGGGTCTTGCCGAGCCACGCCGCCGCGAGTACGCGCAAATTTGCCGACGGGTCGTCGGTCCGTTCGAGCGAGGATGCGTCCCGGACGGTGAGATAGTCGACCGAGGCGAAGCCCGCTTCGACCAATTCCGCCGCCGCGCCCCGTGCCGCGTCCATGTGGTCGCCCTTCGACCCCGCCACATCGGCGACATACTTCAGCGCCGCCTGCAGCCGCGGCGCAATGGCCCGCTCCTCTTCGGAGAGGTAGGCGTTCCGTGATGACAGCGCGAGACCATCCGGCTCGCGAACGATGGGACAGCCGACGATGTCGACGGGCAAATTAAGGTCCGCGCTCATTCGCCGGATCACGCACAGTTGCTGATAGTCCTTTTCGCCGAAGTACGCCCGGTGCGGCATCGACTGAATGAGGAGCTTGGAGACCACCGTCGCAACTCCGGCGAAAAATCCGGGCCGAAACTCGCCTTCCAGGATATCGCCGAGGCCAGCGACCGAGACGCTCGTCGCGCTGCCTTCCGGGTACATTTCATCGATGCCCGGCGCGAACAGGAGGTTGGCCCCCCGGTCTTGCAGCGCTTCCGCATCCGCTTCCTCGTCCCGCGGATAAACCTCGAAATCCTCGTTAGGCCCAAACTGCTTGGGATTGACGAATAAGGTGACGCAGGTGCGGTCCGTTTCCGTGATTGCCCGCTCCACTAGGGAAAAATGACCGGCGTGCAAGGCCCCCATGGTCGGAACCAATCCGACGGAAAAGCCGGAGCGCCGCCAATCCGAGACCTCCCGACGGAGTTCCTGAACCGTCCTGACGATCCGCATCGAGGGGGTTCCAGCGCCTATTTCTTGCCGTAGGTATGCTCGTCGGCCGGGAACGAGCGGGCCTTGACCTCGGCCGCATAGTCAGCGGCGGCTTGACCGATCACGTCCCCCACCTCGGCAAAGCGCTTCACGAACTTGGGGGTGAAATCGTTGAACATGCCAACCGCATCCTCGGTGACCAGCACCTGGCCGTCGCATGTGGCGGAGGCGCCAATTCCGATGGTGACCGTCGGGATGGATTCGGTGATGGTCCTGCCGAGATGCTCGACGACACCCTCGATGACGATGGAAAACGCACCGGCCTCTGAAATTGCCTTGGCATCGGCCACGATTTTGTTGGCCGTTTCTTCATCCCGGCCTTGCGATCTAAATCCTCCGGCGGCGTGAACCGATTGGGGCATCAAGCCAACGTGCCCCATGACGGGAATGCCCCGTTCAACGAGAAACCCTACCGTCGGCGCCATTTCGGCGCCGCCTTCGATCTTGATGCCGGCACAGCCGGTTTCGGCCATCACCCGGGTGCAATTCCGGAACGCCGCCGGCGGCGATTCCTCGTAGGTGCCGAACGGCATATCGACGATGACGCAGGCACGCTTGCTGCCGCGGACCACCGCCGCGCCGTGGGCGATCGCCATATCAAGGGTAACCGCCAACGTGCTGTCCATGCCATAGAGCGCCATGCCCATGGAATCGCCGACCAGCAGCAGATCCACGTGAGGATCCAGCAGCTTGGCCATGGGCGTCGAATATGCGGTCAGGCAGACGATCGGCTCACCGCCCTTGCGGGATATGATATCGGGTATGGTGACCCGCCGATTGGTGCCGTTGGACGTGCTCACCCTCGTCCTCCAGAGTTTTTGCACTGCAAAGAAATGGTTTAATACCACACCGGGCGGGCCGCGTCACGGTCTAGGGATTGCCCTGCGCTTCCGGGGCCGTGCGCATTGCGAATCCGGTGCTCTCGGGTATTATCCGGCGGGCGGGAACCTGGGTATTATCCGGCGGGAGGAAACCCGGGTAATTTCCTGCGGGAGGAAATTTGAAAATGCGGCGATTGACGGGCGCCGGCCGGCGCAAACTGCTGCTGTTCGGATTTGGCCTGGCCTTGGCGGGCTGCGTCCCCACGCCACCGCCTGAAGCCGGAACCGCGCCGCAGACCACCGCCGAGCCCGCACCGCAGACCACCGCCGAAACCGCGCCGCAGACCGCCGCCGAGCCCGCACCGCAGACCGCCGCGGAGCCCGCACCGAAGACCACCGCCGAAACCGCGCCACAGACCGCCACGGAGGCGCACGCCGCACCCGAAGCTGCGACGCCCTCTCCGGTCCCCCCGGCCGTCGCCGCGGCGGAACCCGCCCCGCGTCCCGCCGTCCGGGCAGCCAAGCACATGGTGGCGGCGGCAAATCCGTTGGCGGCCCAGGCCGGTCTCGAGATATTGCGGGCGGGAGGCTCGGCAATCGATGCGGCGATCGCCGTTCAGATGGTGCTCAATGTGGTGGAGCCTCAGGCTTCCGGCATTGGCGGCGGCGGTTTTCTGGTTCACTACTCGGCCAAGTCTCTATCCATCGAGACCTATGACGGTCGGGAAACGGCCCCGGCGGCGGCAACCCCCGACATGTTTCTCAATTCCGACGGCAGCCCGCGCCAATTTCATGACGCGGTTCCCGGCGGCCTGTCGGTCGGCGTCCCGGGACTGCTCCGGATGCTTGAAGCCGCGCACAAGGATCACGGCAGGCTTCCGTGGCGGCGGCTGTTCGATTCGGCCATCGAACTGGCTGACGAGGGATTTGAGATATCGCCCCGTCTGCACGGCTTGGTGTCCCGCGATCGACATCTGAAGAAATTCGACACCGCGAGAAGTTACTTCTTTGACGCCGCCGGAGACGCGAAATCCGTCGGCACCCGCCTGATCAATCGGCCCTTGGCGTCGACGTTCAAGGTGATCGCGGACTTTGGACCGGACGCGTTCTACATCGGCCCCATCGCCGAAGACATTGTCGCCGCGGCAAGGGGCGCCTCGCCCAATCCCGGGAGGATCACCGCTGACGATCTTCAAACCTACCGGGCGAAAAAGCGCGAGCCGGTCTGCTCCCTCTATCGTCAATGGGTGGTCTGCGGCGCGGCGCCCCCGGCATCGGGCGGTGTGACGACCCTGCAGATACTAGGCACCTTGCAGGGATTCGACCTGGCTGCCATGAAGCCGGGATCAGCCGAGGCCGTCCATCTCATCGCCGAGGCGAGCCGGCTGGCCTTCGCCGACCGGGGACAATACCTCGCCGATCCGGACGCGGTGCGCGTTCCGGTCGGACGGATGATCGACCCCGGCTACTTGGCGATGCGCGCCAAGTTGATCAGCCGCGCGATGGCGATGGAAAAGGCCGAACCCGGCAGCTTCGCCGGGCAGGCGGCGCGGCGCCATGCGCCGTCACCCGACGACCGCGGCCTGTCCACGACGCATGTCAGCATCGTGGACGGTGACGGCAATGTGGTGTCGCTGACATCTTCGATCAAGAACGCGTTTGGATCGCGGTTGATGGTCCGGGGCTTCGTGCTCAACAGCCAGCTCACGGATTTCAGTTTCAGCCCGATCCGCAATGGCCGACCCATTGCCAACGCGGCCGCCGCGAACAAGCGGCCGAGGTCGTCCATGAGCCCAACCCTGGTGCTCGATGCCGGCGGCAAACCTGTCCTGGCGGTCGGGACCCCTGGGGGCAGCAGTATTGTCGGATATGTTGCCAAGACCATCATCGGGGTACTGGATTGGAAACTGAACCCCCAGGCGGCAATCGATGCCCCCCACTACGTTAATCGAAATGGCCCGACCGACCTGGAGGCGGATACGCCGGTGGCGGCGCTTCAACCCGTTCTGGAAGGATTGGGGCACAAAGTCCGGATCCTCAACATGGTGAGCGGGCTTCACGCCATTCAGATCACCGAAAACGGCCTCCTCGGGGGGGCGGACCCCCGCGGCGAAGGCGTCGCGGTCGGCGACTGATCGACAATGGGCGCCGAGGCAAAGGCGCTTCCACCCCGCGCACCGGTAACGGTGAGCGCCATCAAATTGATCAAATTTGGCCGGAAACCGCTCTAGCGGCTCCCGACGAGGCTCTTTTCTTCCCCTTCTTCTTCAATCCGCGCCGGAAGTTCCAACAAGAATGTCGTGCCTTCTTCGGTAGTGCTCCCCAGCGTCACATCACCCCCGTGCGCGCGCATGATATCGCGCACTATCACCAGCCCGAGACCGGTTCCGTCCTTCTTGGTCGAACCGGCGAAAGGCGCGAACAGGTTCTCCCGTGCCTGTTGCGGGATACCCGGACCATCGTCCGTGAAACTCAGGCAGATGAAGCCGAACCGGAACTCGGCTCGGGCGATGACCGATTTGGCGCCCGCCTGAAATGCGTTGCGGCCGACGTTGGTGAAAGCCCGGAAAATCTGGTCACGGTCGGCATCCACCTGAATATCCGGTGAAACCTCGTTACGCCAGACAATAGCGTCCACAGCAAGCTCGGAGTTGCGGATTCCCTCACCCACCTCCTCCACCAGATCGGCGAGGGCGAACCGGGTGGTCTCCATCTTGGGCGCGCCGTCGCGCGCAAAGCTCAGGGTCTGGGAGCAAAGTTCCACCGCCCGGTCGATGGCCTCGAACAGGCGCGGCACCAGGCGGCGGACCTCCGGATCATCGCTGTCGGCCAACCGGTCGGACACCAGCACGGCGGTGGCAAGGGAATTTCGAAGATCGTGGTTAATCTTGGCCACGGCCGAGCCTAAGGCCGCCAAGCGCCGGCGCTGCCGGAGCGCCTGGCGCACCTCCTGCTGCATCACGCCGAGCTCCCGTTGAGCGACGCCGATTTCATCCACCCGGTCGCCGGGCGGTAGGCTTGCTTCCGCATTTTCCGGATCGGCCCGAAATTTCATCATGCTCTCGGTAATGCGCTCCATGGGCCGCACCATCAGCCAGCGGAGGGTCAGAAATACCAGCGAGGCGGTGATCGCGGAGATGATCAGGGACAAGGCCAGGATGCGGACCGAAAAATCATACATGGCCTGACGCATCGGCGCTTCGTCCATGAGAATTTCGACGACCGTCCCCGGGTCTTGAGGGGACGGCGCGATGACCCGCAGCACCCGGTTTTCCGTCTGTACTAATGTCACAAAGGCGTCCGCAAGCCAGCCGAAAAATACCGGTTCCCGTAAATCATATGTCGCGTCGATGGACGGCAACTCCAGTGCGCCAAGCGCGAACATATGCCGCTTCGGCGTGCGTAGCACCACATGATAGGTCTCGGATCGTTCCAGCAGGCGTTGCTGGAGGTCCGGACTGACGGCATGGTTGGGCATGGCCTCCAGGGCCAGGGTCGCGAGGTGAGCGGCCGCAATGCGCTCCACGAGGAAACTCTGCCGAAATCGTGCAACCGACGGCGCGTAGATCAGCACCTCACTGATCATCACGAAGAAGATCGTCAGAACCAGCAGCCGCGCCGACAGCGAATGCGTGAACGGTGCCGGAGTTCTTTGCTGTCCAGCCATGGCGGCTCAATGTAACACATTTGGCCGCCGGTGGGATGGGTTCGACGCTATGAAAAGATGGTCTGCCGTCAGCCGAAATTCGTGAGAAATCTCACGATTTTTCGGGTCCGGTCGCCGAACAGGGAGGGCGTGAAGTACTGGCCGGCCGCCCGTTTGCCGGCTTCTCCGAGGGTTGGATAGGGCGCCACCATGTTGGCGACGGCGCCGATCTTCATCCTTTTTTGGACCACCAGGGTCCACACCTGGATCAACTCGCCTGCGTGCGCGCCAACGATACCGGCGCCCAAAACCCGGCCCTTGGGACCGATGACGATTTTGACCAAACCTTCGGTCGCACGCTCGGCGATCGCCCGGTCGTTTTCGGCAAACGGCCAGGAAGTCACGCGGATCCGGTCCCCGTGTATTTCCCGCGCCGCCGCTTCCGTAAGGCCCACCTGGGCAAGTTCCGGCGAGGTATAGGTCACCTTCGGGATCGCGGACATGTCCTGTTTGGCGGGGATTCGAAACAGCGCGTTTTTGATGACGATACCTGCGTGATAAGAGGCGACGTGGGTGAATTGCAAACCGCCCGCAACGTCACCGATTGCGAACACCCTTTTGTTAGTTGTCCGCATCCGGGCATCCACCTTGATGCCGGACCGGTCATGCTCGATCCCGGCAGCCTCCAAATCAAGGCCGTCCAGGTGGGGTTGCCGGCCGGCGGCTATGAGAAGATGAGAGCCCGTTATACGGGACTGCGAGGCCCCTTCGACATCCACGACGATGCCGTCCCCGTCCTCGCCCGCGCCGACCACGCGAACGCCCTCAAGGAGTTCGACGCCTTCGGATTTCAGACGTTGACGGACCACCTCCACCAGTTCCGGGTCGTCATTGGGCAGCATGTTGGCCATTTCCAGGACGGTGACCTTGGCGCCGAGCTGCCGGTGGGCCTGGGCCATTTCGATTCCAATGGGCCCCGCACCGACGATGATCAAGTGATCCGGAACCGCGTCAAGGTCGAATATGGTTTCGTTGGTGTGGAAGGGTGTCTGATCCAACCCGGGGATCGGCGGCACCATGGGCCCGGAACCGGTCGCGACAACGAAACGCCTGGCCTGAATTTTCCGATCGCCCGCCGTCACCTCCCGGGGGCCGGTGAACCTGCCCTCGGCCTGGATGACGTTGACCCCGAAGCCCTCATACCGCTCCACCGAGTCGTTGGGCGCGATGACATCAATAGCGTGACGGACGTGATCGTAGACGCCGGCGCCGCTGATTTCAGCGGGCGCCCGGCTGACGCCGAAGGGTTGTCCGCCCTGCGCGGCCGCGGCCGCATGGCCCGCCGCCAACAGGGCTTTCGACGGTACGCAACCGTAGTTGAGGCAATCGCCGCCCATTTTGTCCCGCTCAAGCAAGACCGTCGGGAGACCGAGGTTGGCGGCCACATAGGCAACGGTCAGGCCGCCGGAGCCCGCGCCAATGACGCAGATATCGGTGTTGATGACGTCGGTCATGGGGTGCTCCTGAAACGAAGTGGCGGGCCGCGCCTAGCCGGCAGCCTGCTCCCGGGCCTTGAAGCGCTTGTAAATAACCGGCACCAGCGACAATGCCGCCAGGCCAATCAGGGGTCCGAGCACTTCGGGCGCGAATATAATCGACAGGTCCGGCACTTGACCGGCATCTATCAAATGTCCGATCCCGTTACCGAGGCTGGCGTAGACGAACGTACCCGGCACGATGCCGACCAACGTGCTTATGACGTAGGTACGGGTGGAAACGCCCAGGAACGCCGGGACCAGATTGACCAGCCAAAACGGAAAAAGCGGTACCAGCCGAAGCACCAGCATGTAGCTGACGGCATTGGCCCGGAAACCATCTTCCATACGGCGAATAGCGGGGCCCGCTTTCTCGTAAAAGAAATCGGCAAACGCATATCGCGCGGCAAGAAAAATCACCGTGGCGCCCAGGGTCGCGGCAAAGACCACGAGGATTCCGCCTTCCAGGGTGCCGAACATGAACCCGCCCAAAATCGTGAGCCAAACGGCACCGGGAAGGCTGACGGCGATGGCCGCGGCATAAGCCGCAATAAACACGATGGCGCTGAGAATATGGTTGTTTTGCGCCCACGACAGAAGCGACTCGCGGTTTTCCTTCAGCATTTCGAACGAGAAGAAGTGGTGGAGGTCGTAAAAAAATGCCGCACCAAGCCCGATCACAAGCAAGATGATCGGCGCCAACCGCTTGATCGGCAGGCCGCTTTGCTTGGCATTAATTTCCCGGTTTTCGTCGTTCATGATCTGCGGCGATCCTTGTGCCTCAGGTGTCCGTCGTCTCTTGCGACAAATGTCACGAGCCCAAGCCTGTTGCACTCAGGTAGATATGGCCGCCGAGGCCTCTAATCCAGTCACCATTCCGTGACCTGACGCCTCCCGGCAACGTTGACTTGGCGGGGCCGAAAACGTATACACCGGGCCTTGCAAGTTCAGGCCGTTCTTGGAGCAGACAGTGAAACGGACATTCCAGCCCAGTAATCTCGTGCGCAAGCGCCGGCACGGCTTTCGCGCACGCATGGCAACCGTTGGCGGCCGGCGGATTCTGGCGGCGCGGCGCGCCAAGGGCCGCAAGAAACTCTCCGCCTAGACGGATAAGGTACATCCCGTGGGTACGCCCCTCGTGCGTCTAAGGAACCGCGGGGATTTTCTTCGTGCGGCCCGGGAGGGCAAGAAATGGGTGACCCCCGGCTTGATCCTTCAGTGCCGGATTCACGGGGAGGCCGAGACTATCGTTTTGGCGGAACGGCGCCTTGGATTTACGGTCAGCCGGAAAGTCGGCAACGCGGTGGCCCGAAACCGCGCCCGCCGGCGACTCAAGGCCGCCGCGGACGAGGTGATGCCCGGTCAGGCTGCACGGCATCGTGACTATGTGATTATCGGGCGGAATGCGACACTCGACCGCCGTTTCCGGGATTTGATCGGGGATTTGGAAACGGCACTTGAAAAAGTCGGCGCAATGGCCGATGAGAGGGAGACAGAACTGCCGGATCGGGATACCAATCGGCAGGCCGGCTAGGGACCAGCATGAAACCCATCCGCACAGTCTTGAAGCTCCTGATCCGGGGCTATCAGCTTTTCGTGTCGCCGGTCCTCGGCGCCAACTGCCGGTACGCGCCGTCCTGTTCACAGTACGCCATTGAGGCCATTGAATCACATGGCGCGGTTCGCGGCTCATGGCTGGCCGTCAAGCGCATCGGCCGCTGCCACCCGTGGGGCGGCTCGGGATACGATCCGGTGCCTTCGGGACAGCATCACGACCACACCGCCGGGGCGCGTCCGCAATGATGGACCAGAAAAATCTTCTCCTGGCGATCGTCCTTTCGGTCGGGATCATGCTGGGCTTCCAGTGGTACGTCAGCGAGTTCGGCCCGCCGCCGGAACCCCGGCAGGAACAGGCGCAAAATACCGTCGACCCGGCCGCACCGCCGGTGGCCGCCGAAGATGCGGCCCCCGGCACCGTTCCAACCGGGCCGGACGCCGTGTCCGTCCCGGGCGGCACGCCGGACCAAGCCGTGAAGCAGGCCGCGCAACGGGCGATTAGCTCGGTTCCCCGGATTGCCATCCAGTCAGACCGGTTGACCGGAACCATCTCGCTGCGGGGCGCATTATTCGACGACCTGACGCTCCTCGACTATCGGGAGACCACCGATCCGACGAGCGCCAATATCAAGCTGTTGCTGCCATTCGGCACGCATGACGCCTACTTCGCCGATTTCGGCTGGGTTGCAAATGGCGTCGATGTGCCCAATGAGCGGACATTGTGGACGGCGGACCGGCAGACGCTTACCCCCGACAACCCCGTTACCCTGCGCTGGACAAACGATGCCGGCATCGAGTTCAGCCTGCGATTGACGCTGGATGAGAATTATATGTTCTCGGTTACCCAGCGGGTCGTAAATTCGAGCGACCAGCATGTCACCGTGTTTCCGTTTGGCCGGATCAGACGGAGCGGCACTCCCGATATCACTGATTTTTACATCCTCCACGAGGGCATTCTCGGCGTCTTCGACGGCGTCCTGGACGAGTACGACTACGACGACCTCCAGGATGCGGCGCAGGAGCAGCGCACCGACCGCCAAATCATCAAGAGGAGTACGACCGGCGGATGGGTGGGGATCACCGACAAGTACTGGCTGACGGCGCTGATTCCCGATCAGGATACCTCGGCCACCGCCCGCATGTTCGAAAACCCGAACCAGCAGGGCGACAATTATCAGGTCGATTTCCTGGATGACGCATCGGCGATTGCGCCCGGTGCGAGCGCCGGTACGACCAGCCGATTCTTCGCCGGCGCCAAGGAGGCCCGGCTGATGCTCAAATATCGGGATGATCTCGGTATCGAACGGTTCGACCTGGCCATCGACTGGGGCTGGTTCGAGCTGCTGACCAAGCCGATCTTCTTCACCCTGGTGTTTTTCACCGATCATGTTGTCGACAACATGGGTGTCGCGATCCTGCTGCTGACGGTTCTGATCAAGCTCGCCTTCTTCCCCCTCGCCAACAAGTCCTACAAGGCGATGAGCAAGATGAAGGCCCTGCAGCCGGAAATGATGAAACTCCGGGAACGGTTCGGCGACGACAAGATGCGCATGAACCAGGAGGTGATGGCGCTGTATAAGCGGGAGAAAGCCAATCCGGCCTCCGGCTGTTTGCCCATCCTGCCGCAAATTCCGGTGTTCTTTGCACTCTACAAGGTGTTGTTCGTCACCATCGAAATGCGGCACGCGGACTTCTTCCTGTGGATCGACGACCTCTCGGACATGGATCGCCTGACCTTCGTCAATGCCTTCGGCCTCATCGACTGGACGCCGCCGGAATGGGCGATCATCGGCATCTGGCCGATCCTCATGGGCCTCACCATGTACGCCCAGCAGAAGCTGAACCCGCCGCCCACGGATCCGACCCAGCAGAAGATTTTCATGTTCCTGCCGTTCATCTTCACCATCATGCTGGCACGGTTCCCGTCGGGTCTGGTGATCTACTGGGCCTGGAACAACCTTTTGTCGGTCCTGCAGCAGTACGTGATTATGCGGCGCATGGGCGTGCCCATCGGCGGCGGTCAGGTCAAACCCGCTCCCGCGGCGGCTTCGGCGGGCGCCGCGGCTGCGAACGAAGGCTCCGATGAAGACGCCGATGACGGTGGCGAGGAGCCGGCCAAACCTTCCCGCAAGTCCAAGAAAAAGAAGAAGAAGAACGGGTAAGGCGGGCCGTCCCGGTACTCGATTATGACCGCCCCCCTCACCCCTGAGGATGAAACGGCCGCTCTGCTGGAAGCCGGACGGCTGCTGTTTGCCCGGGACTGCCGGTTCATCACCGGCGCGGCCCGCCTGGCTCAGGTGCCCGACGACGCGCTCCCCGAGGTCGCATTCGCCGGCCGCTCGAATGTGGGAAAGTCCAGCCTGGTCAATGCGCTAACGGGCAGAAAGACCCTCGCCAAGGCCTCCAACACGCCGGGCCGGACCCGACAGCTGAATTTTTTCAATCTTGGCGACCGGCTGTGCCTTGCCGATCTGCCGGGTTACGGATATGCCCGGGCCTCGAAATCCGAGATCAGGATTTGGACCGAACTCACCCGATCCTACCTCAAGGGCCGGGCCAGCCTGCGCCGCGCCTGCCTGTTGATCGACGCCCGTCACGGCATCAAGGACAGTGACCGGGACGCCATGAAGCTGATGGACGACGCGGCGGTCGTCTATCAGGTCGTGCTCACCAAGTGCGACAAGGTCAAGGCGGGCGCGCTCACCCATATGGAGGAAAAGACCGCGGCCGAGATTTCAACGCGCGTCGCCGCCCATCCCGAGATAATCGCAACCAGTGCCCGGTCCGGCAGGGGAATCCCGGATTTACGGGCCGCGCTGGCGGCGCTGGCGGCATCGCCCGAGTTCGGTTAAAGTCCCGGCCCTCGGAGAGACCCAAGATGAACGACGAGTCCAAAACGCCGCCTCAAGGGGCGGACGGCGACGACGGAGCAGCGTGGCTCAATCAGGCCCACACGCTGGCTGAGGCGCTGCCCTATATGCAGCGGCACGAAGGGCACACCTTCGTCATCAAGTATGGCGGCCATGCCATGGGTGACGACGATCTTGCCAAGTTGTTCGCCGAGGACGTCGTGCTGCTCAAACATGTCGGCATCAATCCGATTGTCGTGCACGGCGGCGGGCCGCAGATTGCCGAAATGCTGGAACGGTTGAAAATTCAGTCATCCTTCGTCGACGGCCTGCGGGTCACCGATGCCGCCACGGTGGAAGTGGTTGAAATGGTCCTCGCCGGGACGATCAACAAACAGATCGCCGCCTCCATCAATGGCGCCGGCGGATTTGCGGTGGGCTTGTCCGGAAAGGACGGTAATCTCATACGGGCCGCCAAGCTGCGGCGCACCCGGCGCGATCCCGACTCGAATATCGAAAAAATTCTCGATCTTGGTTTCGTCGGTGAACCCCGGCAAATCTCCACCCACGTCCTCGAAGTGTTCGAGCAATCGGATATGATTCCCGTCATCGCCCCCATCGGCGGCGGAGAAAAGGGCGAGACCTTCAACATCAACGCCGACACGGCAGCCGGCGCCATCGCCGACGCCATGTCGGCCCGGCGGCTGCTGCTCCTGACCGACGTTGCCGGCGTTCTCGACGAAAACGGCGAACTGATCCCCAAACTCACGGCATCGGAAGCGCGCGCGCTGATTGAGTCCGGCGTCATCGCTGACGGCATGATCCCCAAAGTGGAGACCTGCCTGCGGGCGGTCGACGGCGACGTCGACGCGGCGGTCATTATCGATGGCCGTGTCCCCCATGCCCTGCTGCTCGAACTTTTCACCGAGCATGGTGCGGGAACGCTGATCGAAGCCGGCTAACCGGACCGTCTATTTGTTCAGGGAAAATCCCCGGGCGCCCTTGAGACAAATGCCACATGCCTGAAAAACAAGTAAAAACCCGGACCGATGGAATTCAGCGGGACGCCTGCCTATTGCGGGAGTGCGGCACCTGGGTATTCGATCTCGACAATACGCTGTATCCGCCGTCGGCCAGCATGTTCGAAGAGATCGACCGGCGGATGTGCGCCTATATCGCCGAATATTTGAAACTCGATCACGCCGAGGCCTACAAGGTCCAGAAGCGCTATTTCCGGGAACACGGCACCTCGTTGAAGGGGTTAATGGACAATCACGGCATGGATCCGGCTCCCTATCTCGACTACGTCCATCAGGTCAGCGTCGACATGGTTCAGCCCGACCCGGACCTGGACCGCGCCCTTCATGCTCTGCCCGGCCGAAAGGTGGTATTCACCAACGCATCCGCCCGGCATGCCGAGCGGGTGCTCGGCCGGTTGGGGGTCGATCACCACATGGACGGCGTGTTCGACATCGCCGCCGCCAATTATGTCCCGAAGCCGGAGCCGAGCGTCTATCGGCTGCTGACCGAGACGTACGAGTTC
Organism: Rhodospirillales bacterium; assembly: GCA_022823235.1. Classification (GTDB taxonomy): domain Bacteria; phylum Pseudomonadota; class Alphaproteobacteria; order Rhodospirillales; family UBA2165; genus JAJDXO01. The sequence goes on along the minus strand of JAJDXO010000011.1, from coordinate 106,712 downwards.
GACCCCGCCAATGCGGTTATGGTCGAGGATGTCGCGCGGAACCTTAAGCCGGCCGCCGAAATGGGCATGGCGACGGTCTGGGTGGTCACCGACCGGCCCTGGGCAAACGCGGAAGCCGAGGATGTCGACCCGGACCACACCGTGACGGATCTTTCGGGCTGGCTGGTCGAAATATCCGGCGCCTAACCGATTCCGGACGGCCCAATATTGACACCGCCGGTCCCCTGGCCCATTTTCCGGCGCTCAAATTCTTTCGAGGAACAGCCCCGTGCCCGATAGTATGCCTACCGATCAACTGGAAGCCGCCATCGACGCCGCCTGGGATCAGGCGGACCAGATTACCCCCGCGACCACCGGCGACGTTCGTGACGCCGTCGATGCCGCTCTGGAACTGCTGGACAGCGGCAAGGCCCGGGTCGCCGAAAAGGCCGGCGGTTCCTGGCAGGTCAATCAGTGGCTGAAAAAGGCCGTCCTCCTGAGCTTCCGTCTGAACGATATGGAGCCCATCGGGGGCGGGCCCGGCGCCGATACCAACTGGTGGGACAAGCTGCCCTCCAAGTTCGAGGGCTGGGGTGAGAACCGGTTTCGCGAAGCCGGCTTCCGGGCGGTTCCGTCCTGCGTTGTCCGCCGGTCCGCGTTTATCGCGCCCGGCGTGGTTCTGATGCCCAGCTTCGTCAACCTGGGCGCCTACGTCGACGAAGGCACCATGGTCGATACCTGGGCAACGGTGGGCTCGTGCGCCCAGATCGGCAAGAACTGCCATATTTCCGGCGGCGCAGGCATTGGCGGCGTCCTGGAGCCGCTGCAGGCGGAACCGGTGATCATCGAGGATAACTGTTTCATCGGCGCCCGCTCCGAGGTGGCGGAGGGTGTCATTGTCGAGGAAGGCGCCGTGCTCTCCATGGGCGTCTATATCGGCGCCTCCACCAAGATCGTGAACCGGGATACCGGCGAGGTCATCACCGGCCGGGTTCCCGCCTATTCGGTGGTGGTACCCGGGAGCCTGCCGGGCAGGCCGCTGCCGGACGGGTCGGCGGGTCCGAGCCTTTACTGCGCGGTGATCGTCAAGCAGGTCGACGAAAGCACGCGCGCGAAGACATCCGTCAACGACCTTCTCCGGGAATAGGATTTCGTACTCGGAGATGGTCGAATTTGATGAAAGGCGTGAGATAGCACTTCGACATGCATGGAACTGGTTTGAACTTCATGCAAATCATCGGCTGACCCTCGTTAGGTATTATCTGCTAATCGTTGGCGCCGGTTTGGCCGCATTCGCGGCTGCGGTATTCAATCAGCAGATTGTTTTATCTTTAGTCGCAAGTCTATTAGTCGGTGGCACTACATTCTTGTTTGAGAAGCTAGAGCAAAGAATTCGGTACTTGGTAAAGACCTCCGAATCAGCAATGGACAGACTGGAGTCGGATTTGGCCGTCTCTACATCTGTGGATGAGATACGGCTTGTAAGAAACGCGGACGAAAAAGAGAAGGGTAGCTGGAGCTATCGGGTAGCGTTCATTTGGATGTTTCGTCTGATGTATCTGTTGGCAGCCCTTGGTCTCGTTGCCTCTTTATACCTGATATTTTACACCCCACAGACAGCTTTCTAAGAAAATAAAGTCATAGACTATCAATGTCTTGACATTTCCCCCCTTGTCCATTACGGCTTCCATATGGCGCCGTAAGTTTGGTGGCGCCTTACGCGTAGCGGGGGTCGATTGCCAAACATCGACCCCCGCAAACCAATGAGTTCCAGCGGGTGATGAGCTATGAAAGTTATTATATTTCAAGGCACACCGGAAGAGTTTAACAGGATTTCAGAGACATTGAAGTCTATGGGAAACATTAGCATCGTAAACGACCCTGAGACTCACATTCAGCGTGTGGAATCAGGCTTGTCTCTAGAAGAGGCCAGACACATACTTCGACGCCGGCCACTGTCAAAGAAGATTAAGCGAATCTTGCGTGTCATCCATGGTGCCGCAGATTCGGGGATTCTACACGAAGACCTCATTGATAAGGTGAAAATGGACGGTGTAGAAATCGGCGGTGTTTTGGGGGCATTCGGTCGTAGGGTGGCGTCGTCGTATCCCGCGAAGGGATATAGACTGTACCACGACTTCATTCGATACGAAGAAGAGGAAGATGGTTGGCGATACTGGCTGACCGACGCGGCTCGGACAGCACTTGAAAGCGAGAACGTTGTCCGTCCGATCCTGTAGGACTAGAGGTTGGCAAGTGACTAAGAAAATCGACCCTATCGCACTATCGCAGGCGTTGATCCGTTGCAACAGCGTCACCCCCGCCGACGGCGGGGCGTTGGACGTTCTCGGCAACGCGTTGACCGGGCTGGGATTTGACGTCCGCCGGAAAGTCTTTTCCGCCGACGGCACACCGGATGTGGATAACCTGTACGCCCGTATCGGCGCCACCGCACCAAACTTCTGCTTTGCCGGGCACACGGACGTCGTCCCGGTCGGTGACGAGAACGCCTGGTCCGTCGATCCCTTCGGCGCCGAGATCAGGGATGGTGTGCTTTATGGCCGCGGGGCCTCGGATATGAAAGCCGCGATCGCGGCATTTGTCGCGGCCGCATCCCAATATCTGGAGAAAACCGGCGGCGGCGTGCCCGGGTCCATCAGCCTGCTGATAACCGGCGACGAGGAAGGGCCGGCGATCAACGGCACCAAGAAGCTCCTGGAATGGATTGCCGACGAGGGCGAGACCCTGGATGTCTGCCTGGTCGGTGAACCCACCAACCCGGAAGCCATGGGCGACATGGTCAAGATCGGCCGGCGCGGCAGCCTGACCGCCCGCCTTGAGGTGACCGGCATCCAAGGTCATACGGCCTACCCCCATTTGGCCGACAATCCGATCCACCGCCTGATCGGCATGCTGGACGCCATCACCGGGACGCCCCTCGACGAAGGCACGGATCGTTTCCAGGCCTCGACCCTCCAGGTGGCCTCGGTCGATACGGGAAACACCGCCGGCAACGTCATCCCGGCCAAGGTCAACTCGCTGTTCAATGTCCGCTTCAATGATCTCCACACGGGCGCGTCGGTCACCGACTGGCTGCACGAGCGGTTCCGGGAGGCCGGCGCCGTGGATGGCGAGCACTACCATCTCGATGTTCATGTTTCCGGCGAAGCATTCCTCACGCCGCCCGGCAGGCTGTCCGACGTGCTCTGCCGGGCGGTCGAGGAGGTGACCGGCCGCGCGCCCGAGTTATCGACCTCGGGCGGAACGTCCGATGCCCGCTTCATCAAGGATTACTGTCCCGTCGCCGAGTTTGGCCTCGTGGGCAAGACCATGCATAAGGTGGACGAACAGATGCCGGTGAGCGACGTGGAAAGCCTGACCCGGATCTACGCCGCGACCCTGGACGGTTTCTTCGCTCAGCCATGATGGCAATGCGCCGATGATCCCGATCCTCGAAGTCGCCAATGGCCTCTACGGCGCCTGGCGGCTCGCGTGGCTGGATGCATCGGGCATGCAGTATTTCAATCGGACCGTCGAAGGCTTCTGGCGGTCCTTTTTTGCCGCCGTCCTCATCGCGCCGCCGCTGGCCGTCCTTCTCGGCCTGAGATTTGCCGGCGGCGGGATCGAGGCGCCGTTTTGGCGCTTCGCTTCCATCGAACTCATCTCCTACGTCGTTATGTGGGTCGCCTTTCCGGTGATCATGCTGGGCGTTACCCGGGCAATGGACCGGACCGCCAACTACATCCCCTACATCGTCGCCTATAACTGGGCGACGGTGTGGCAGAACGTCTTGTTCTTGCCATTCGCCATCATGGTCGAACTCGGGCTTTTCGGCGGCGCATTGCGTAGCGGGCTGCTGGTTGCGCTGATGATTATCGTGCTCGCCTACATCTTCGTCGTGACCCGAACCGCCCTGCAGGTCGGCGCCGGCGCCGCCGCTATTCTCGTGGCGATCGACCTGGTGATCAGCGTGTTCATCAACGGATTTTCGGAATCCCTGATCCGCGTCGGCTGAACTTAGGGCGCGGCCTACTCGGGAACCGGCAGAACGTTCCAGTTGAGGGTGCATTCGAGGCCGGCATCGACAAAGATGTTGCCGACCGGGCAGGCATCCTCCGAGAGCTTCTTCAGCTGCTCGATCTTGGCTTCCGGCCCTTCGACCTCGATGTCGATGTTCATTTCGGCGCCGATGAACCGCATGACCTTGGCGTCGCCTTCAACCGCCGCCACACGATCGGTCACCGTGGATGCCTCGACGTTGATGGCGCCGGTCTTGAGACGCATGGCCTCGGCGATTTTGTGGATCTGAACCGTCTGGCAGGTAGCCAGCGAGGTGGTGAAATGCATCAGCGGCGATGCCGCGGTGTCCGTACCGCCCCGCTCCGCCGGCTCATCGGTAATGATCATATGAGGACTGGGCGTCGCAACCTCGCACCGAACGCCTTCGGGACTGTTCGACTGTACGGTCCGCACCTGACGGCCAACAACCTCTTTTTGCTTAACAACGGCCATATTCCCTACTCCGCAATTGATTGTGAGCTGTTTCGCTCCGAATACGGGCCGTATCTTGGCGCGCCGGTCAGGACGGATCAACACCGGACCGCGGCGTGCGTAACGCGAATGCCGGGAACTGTTCTAGACACCCCGGATAATTTCCGCCGTTTCTTGCGGCATCGACAGATGCAGGTGATGGTGGGTAGGCAATTCCAAGGTCCGCCAATCGCTCTGCGTCCGGGTCCATTCGGCGAATTGCGGGAATACGGAGGGCGAATATCCCGTCGACAGTACATAGACCTTCTCGGCGATATTCAGATGGTTGCCCGCCAGCGGCAGCGGGTCGGCGAAAGTCTTGAGCGGCTGCATGCACGTATTGGCCAAAAGCCACTCGCGGTCCTCGTCGCTCAGACTTGGGTGCAGGCTGCCGTCGGGGCGGGGTACGCGCCAGCCGTCGCCGTGTTCTCGAGCCGCCTGTAATGTCATCCCGGTGCGCTCGGGGCCGGTAAGGTCATTCAACGATTGGCCATCCGCCGGCAGAAACGCGTCCAGGTAGACCAGCCGGCTGATCTTTTCCCACTCCCGGTCGGCGACGCCGGTAACGACCATGCCGCCGTAGCTATGGCCAACCAGTACAAACTCGCGCAGGCGCTCGTACCGGATGACATTGCACACATCGTCTATATGGGTCTGAAGATCGACCTCGGGCGCCGCGAGGTGTACCCGCTCGCCGAGGCCGGTATAGGTCGGTGTGAACACCTCGTGGCCGCCGCCGCGAAGAATGGCGGCCACCCGGGTCCAGCCCCAGCCGCCGCCCCAGGCACCATGGCAAAGCACATATTGGGTCATCGGACCGCCTCCCGGTTGAAACTCAGACCGGCCGGCGAGATCAATGTCTCGAACCCCTCGCAGTAGATGATGATACTCCCCCAGTTCGCGAGATCGATTCCCCGGGGAATTTCGTAGGTCTGAGCGCCCTTGAAATGCCGGAGCCGCCCTAAATCTATCAGGCGGCCGATGCTGATATCGTCGTTGCTGCGGATCTCGGCGTCCAGCATCAAATAGACATGGTACTTGGGGCCCAGCGGCACCTCGAAAGCTTCACCGAACTCAATCCGATCGGCATAGGCCGTGAGCCTGCCCTTGCCCCGATGGCGGCTGTTCGTGGGGTCGGCCTGGATAAACTCGCCGGTCGCCAGCACCTTGCCGCCTGTCCGAGGCTGGGCGGCCGCCCCGCCGATGAACAGTACCAAAAGGCCCGCGAGGACGGCGATGGTCAACGTCTTGGTCATGGATGTCTCCTTGTCACGGCGGCACCCTTCCGCCGGCCGATAATGCTGCATGGCATGCCGATGTTGCCAATGCTTATACCAATGCCGGCCGTCGGCAGGAATTGCGGCACTCACAAAGTTGCGGGGCGGAGACGGCGCTAACCGGGTATCCGCGCCGCCGCCGTGAGGAGCAACCAGGCAAGGTCCCTGGCTTCCTTCTCGGTCTCGGCGATCCGGTCTTCCGGAATCCGGTCGAGGACGTCGAACGCGAAGAGAGGTCCGCGGATGCGGTCGTTGAGGCCGCAGACGACGATCTCCGTGCGGGTCTGCTTCGCGCGGTCGATGACCTGGGCCAGCAAATGAGCGGCGCTGTCGTCGACGTGGGTGGCGCGGGAAAGGTCGAAGATCACGACGTCGTGGTCGCGGATGTCGGCGGCAATCAGCGCGATCAGCTTGCGCGAGGACGACACCGTGAAAGAGCCGCGAAACGCCACCAGCCCAATTCGCGCGGCGAACTCGTCGGGTGCCTCCGCGCTGAAGGTTCTGTCGAGAAGCGGCGTCGAAATCACGCTGTCGAGTTCCAGCGACTCCAGCTGCGCTGTGTTCACGGTGTTGGCGGCGATAACCCCGAACACGATCGCGAAGACCGGATCCACGAAGATCGTCACGACCATGACCAGCAGCATGACCGCGGAATATCTCGGGTCCATCCGGGGGATCTTCCGCAGGAACGAGAACTCGATCATCCGCCAGCCGACGATCATGACGATGGCGGACAGCGCCGCCAGCGGCAGCGTGGCCACATAGGGGCCGAGGCCCAGGATGAGCGCCGCGACGATGACAAGGCAGACGATGCCGGCAACGACGGTCTTGCCGCCGAAGCGGCGCGCCGTCATGGTCGCGATGGTCGCGCCCCCGGGCATAACGCCGGCGATCCCCGCCGCAAGATTTCCCAGGCCGACGCCGAACAGCTCCCGGTTCGGATTGTGCCGGGAGCCGGTGAAGGTATCGGCGATCAGCGACCACATCAGGGTGTAGACGGAACTGATCAGGGCGATCAGCACCGCCGGTCCGACGGCTTTCTGCAGGAAGTCGAGCGACGGGAGGTCAAGCACCGGGATCGGCAGTCCGACCGGCACGGAGCCCAATTCGTGGATGCCGGGTATGAAGAGCGCACCCAACCACCCGATCCCGACCGCGGCAAGCGGCGCCGGGATGAATTTGCCGATACGGGCCGGCCACAGGAAGATCAAGGCCAGGCAAAAGGCTGCAAGCGCAACGTCGCTCATGCCGAAATGAAACAGCTTCTCGACCTGCGTCCAGAGGAGCAGCACGCCGATTCCGGACATGAACCCGGTGAGTACGATGTGCGGCATGTAGGAGACGTAGCGGCCGACTCCGGCGAGTCCGAGCGCCATCTGGATGGCGCCGGCCATGACGATGACGACTGCCAGTTCCGGAAGCGTCATCTCATTGCCCATGAGCAGCGTCGCGGTGACGACCGCGAGCACCGCGCTGGGTCCGCTCACCATCGCCCGGGTGCCGCCGCACACCGCCGCGATGATCCCCACGATGACGCCGCACCACAGCCCGGCAAGGGGTCCCATGCCGGAGATGACGCCGAGCGCCATGGCCGTCGGCACGTAGGATGCCACGAGGATGACGCCGGCTTTCAGGTCCGCCCAAAAGAGCTCGCGGGCGTAGGGAGGCCGCTTCTCGTTCCGCAAGCTATCCAGCATGTTCGGCACTCTCCCGCGGCCCGCGCCCGGCGGCCCATCCGCTTCAAATGTTAGTGCATGGACGGTTTCCCGATCAAGCTGGGCGGCCGGTGCGGGTGCGGGTCGGTGCGTCCGGCCTGCGGCCTACGAAAACACCCCGAGCCAGCGGCCCCATAGGTAGTGAAGCGGCAGCAGCAGGATCACGCCGACGATCATGTAGGTGACCAGCATCTTGATGATCGGTGCGATCCGGAGATCGCCGAGCACCATGGCGACCACCACCGGCGGCGCCTGATAGGGAAACGGAAAGATCATCCAGGTGGCCACCTGGGTCATCAGTACGCCGTTCCGCGACCAGCCGGACGCCTCGGCGAGCGCATCCGCCATCGGCACCAGAACCGAGGGCGCCGCCGGCATGGTGGTGAATATGGCCACCACCCAGCCCAAGCCGATCATTGACGCAAAATTGCGGACCGGGGTCTCCGGAGAGAGATCAAGTACCGGCAGGATTTGTTTGGCCGCCGCGTCGCCGATGCCGGCATGGGTCGCGACCGCGCCCAGCCCAATGACGCCGGCGAGGAAGAACAGGGGCGTATAGTTGATTTCGCCGAGCGCCTTCCCGGGGATCATGCCGACGCCGGGCAACAGACAAACGAGGGCGGCACCCAATGCCACCCACGCCGGTGCCACGCCGTGGACCGTATCGGTGATCCACAAGGCGAGCGCGAGCAGAAGAATGACCGTCAAGCGGCGCTCCGGCGCGGACCATACCCCGCCGGTCTCTTCGATTTCCGCCGGCTTCGGCTGTTCACGGAACAGGGTAAAGATCACCAGGGGATAGAGGATGATTCCACCGATGCCGAGAACCGGAAAGTTGGTGACCAGGTACTCGCCGTAGGGAATCTGAATCCGATAGATACTCTCGATCGCACCGTAGAAGGTCATGTTGGGCACGTTGGCGGGCAGAACACCGAACGCCGGGGTCATGGTCCCCATGGCGCCCATCAGCACAAGGCCGGTCCGGCCCTTGCTGTCCGCCGGAAATCCCAATCGTTCGGCAAGCGCCATCATGATCGGCGTCAGCAGGGCGACCCGGCCGGAAGCGGAGGGAATGACGAAGGCCAGTGACCCGGCCCCGAGCGCCACGCCGTAGAGCAGTGCCAGATAGTGGGGCGGAAAGCGGGTCAGGATGGCATTGACCAGGCGCTTGTCGACTCCCACTTGACGCACCGCCAGTCCGATGACGAGGCCGCCGAAGACCAACCACATGGCGCCGGCATGAAATCCCGAAAACACGACATCGGCAGGCGCGATCCCGGCGACCATGGCGGCAAACAGAAACACCAGCGCGCCCACATAGGGAGGAACGACCGAGGTCGACCATAATCCGATAGCCAGTATGATAATGGCGGCGGCCGGCATGATGCCGTCCTGAGCGCCCGCGGGTGCGGGCAGAAAAGCCACGATGACCGCGGTCGCCGCGACGCCGGCGAATACGGCCCGGGATATGGTGAATGTCTGCGACACGAAACCGAAATGCTCGCGAATTAGGCTGCGCCGGATCGGCGCCGCCACTCTATGGAGGCTGAACCCCCTTGCCAAGCCGTGACCAGTTTTTTCCCGCAACGGGGATGCCCGACCCGGATTGGTGGCAGGCATTGTGGCCGAGCCCACGGGACGTGCTGCGAAAACTGGGCATCAAAGAAGGGGATGTCGTCGCGGATTTGTGCTGCGGAGACGGTTATTTCACCGGCGCCCTCGCAGAACTCACCGGCGCCGAAACCTTCGCGGTCGACCTGGATCCGGATCAATTGGCCGCCGCCCAATCCCGCGGTATCCGCGAGCGCATCACCTGGCTGCTGGGAGACGCCCGGGAAATCGACGTCCTGATGCCGGAACCGGTAAACGTGGTGCTGATGGCCAACACCTTCCATGGCGTGCCCGAGCCCACCGAATTAAGCGGGGCCGTCGCCCGCGCGCTGGTGCCCGACGGCCGGTTCATCGTCGTCAACTGGCATGCCCGGCCCCGCGAGGAAACGCCGGTACTCGAGAAACCCCGCGGACCGGCGACTGGCCTGCGGCTGAGCCCGGTCGCCTTGGAAGGACTGGTCGCGCCCGCCGGTTTCACCCAGGAAGACGTGATCGAGTTGCCGCCCTATCATTACGGAACGGTGTTCCGGAAATCCGGGGATCGCTCCTAGCCCGCATTTCTCACCAGGGTTACGGCCTGCGTCGCGTCCAGGCGGTCGAGCCGCCAGGAGCGGCCCGAGAAGCGTAGCGGCAACTACGGTTGAGGGCCGCATCGTGCGCCCCGCGCGCGTGGACGCGCGACGACGCGGGCGGACGCCGGGGCGCGACCCGAAGGGCGGCGCTCTCGGGTCGACAGTGTGCGTCGAGGCGCTTGCCCGATGTCACCGCATCGCGCGGCGCGCCTCTCCTGCTCTGTCGACCCGACGGCACCGCGCAGACCATGACCCTGGTGAGAAATGCGGGCTACCCCTCCACCACCTCGTTGCGCAGCCGGCCGATGCCGCCGATTTCCATCTCCACCACGTCACCGACCTTGAGAAAAGTCCGGGACTGCCGGCGCGCGTGGATACCGCCCGGGGTGCCGGTGGCGATGACGTCGCCCGGGATGAGCTGGGTGAAGGTCGAGAGATAGGCAATGACCTTGGCCACGGGATAGATCATCTCACCGGTCGAACCGTGCTGGACATCCTCGCCGTTGAGCCTGTGGGTGATCGTCAGGTCCTGCGGATCGGCGATCTCATCCGCGGTCACCATCCAGGGACCCAGGGCGCCGGATCCGTCGAAATTCTTGCCCGGTGTGACGTTGCGGCTGGTGTGGTTCATCCAGTCAACCACCGAAGCTTCGTTGAGGATCGTGTAGCCGGCGATGAATTCGAGGGCCCGGTCCTCCGGAATCCGCCGCCCGCCCCGTCCGATGACCACCGCGAGCTCGGCCTCGCAGTCGAACTGATCGGACTCTCGTGGCTTGATGATCGGCGCGCCATGTCCGACCTGGGCGGCGTTTCGGCGCTGAAAGATGGACGGATAGGGCGCGGCCTCATAGCCCGCCTGCTCACTCGTTTCCGAGTAGTTGCGGCCGACGCAGAGAACCGGATTGCGGCCCGTGACGGGCGGCAGGAGTTGCACATCGTCCAGTGCGTAATCCGGGGCGGCGGCTTCGATCTCGAACAGCCGGTCCAGGGCCACCGCTTCCAAAAGCGCTGCCACGGAGCGGTATTCGCCGCCCAAATGACGTTCGGCATCGATGATCCCGTCGCCGGAAACGATCCCGTAGCTCTCCCGGCCATCCACCGTGAAGGACGCAATTCGCATATTTTAGCTCCGCTTTTCTCGCCCAGCGGATATCGTACAGGCCGCACGCCGATTTAACGAGACCCCGCACCGCCATGGCGCAGACCATGACCCTGGTGAGAAATGCGGGCCAGACCAAGTGCTTGCCAAGCCGCCGCCCGGCCGTAGGCTGGCGCCATGGATCAAAAGCCTACTCTGGGGGAGACCGTCGCGGCGGGCTTGGTATCGACGTCGGGCGCCATGGCGGTCTTCTGGGCGGCGGCGTCCGCGTTCATGCTTGCCTGCCTGTGGGTCATTGTCCGGAACGTCTCGGACGAACTCGACTCCTTTCAGATCACCTTCATGGCGACCCTGTTCGGCTTTCTGATATTCCTGCCGGTAGGCTTGAAACGGGGCGTGGCCGTCTTCAAGACGCGGAGATTCGTCACCCATTTTATTCGCGCCACCTTCAACGGCGTCGGCGTTATCGCCTGGTTCTGGGCGCTTACGCTCATGCCGCTGGCGGATGCGGCGGCACTCAATTTGCTGATGCCGGTGGTGGTGGCCATCTTCGCGATGATTTTCCTCCGCGAAACGGTCGGCCCGAGACGTTGGGCGGCCCTGGCGGTGGGAATATGCGGGGCCCTGATTATCGTCCGTCCGGGTTTCCAGGACGTCGGCCTCGGGGTCTGGCTGGTGCTTGGCGCGGTGATCTGCGGCGCCAGCCATCGGGTCATCGCCAAGTCCCTGACCCGCACCGAATCCAGCACGACGAGCGTGCTCTACCTGATGGGACTGATGGTGCCGGTCACGCTGTTGCCGGCGATGTCGGTGTGGACCACCCCCAGCCTGAGCGCCCTTGCCAGCCTCATCGCCGTCGGCGCGCTGCTGACGGGCGCTCATTTCACCTTCATGCATTCCATCACGCTGGCGGACGTCAGCGCCCTGGAGCCGGTCAATTTCACCCGGCTGTTGTTTGCCGCCGTTCTGGGTTTCCTCTTCTTCGCCGAAACTCCGAGCATCTGGACGCTGATCGGCGGGCTGCTGATCATCGCTTCGACGACCTATGTCGCCCGCCGGGAGGCCGCCTTGAGATCCGGGCGACTCGCCCGGCCCGCTACCGGCGGCGTCTAGACGCTTCTGCCCCACCTTCCAAGGAGGCGCCCATGTCCTTTGTTCTCACCGCCGGTCTGTACGTGGCCGCCGCCGTGGCGGAAATCGGCGGCAGCTTCGCATTCTGGTCCTGGCTGCGGCTGGGCAAGAGCATTCTCTGGATCGCACCCGGCATCGTGCTGCTGATTGCCTTCGCGGTCATCCTCACCCGGATTGACGCGGCGTTCGCCGGGCGCGCCTACGCCGCCTATGGCGGCGTCTATATCGCCTCGTCCCTGGTCTGGCTGTGGTTGATCGAGGGCATGCGTCCCGACCGGTGGGACGTGGTCGGCGGTCTCGTTTGTCTGGTAGGCGCCGGGATCATCATTTTCGGCCCCCGGGCGGCATAGCCCGCATTTCTCCCCAGGGTCATGGTCTGCACGGCGCCGTCCTAACCGGCGTCCAGGATTTCCCTCAGCGCGGTCAGGAAGGCGTCCGTATCCTCCGGCAGGCCGATGCTGACGCGGATCATGTGGCCGTACCCTTCCTCGGCCCATCCGGCGATTCGGATGTTTCGTTCCTTCATTGCCTGAATGACGGGTCCGGCAGGCCGGTCGAGGGGCGCCGACACGAAGTTGGTCACCGAGGGCAGCGCCTCGATCCCCATCTCCTCGAGGCCATCGACGATCCGCCGGCGTTCCGTTGCGGTGGTCTCCTGGATGCGCAAGGCATAGGCCTGGTCCTCCCAGGCCGCCAAGGCCGCGGCTTCGGACATGGCGGACACGTTGAACGTTCCGGTCAGCGAACGCAGCGCATTGATGACGTGCACATTGTTCGCCATGGCGTAGCCCATACGCAGCCCCGCCATCGCATAGGCCTTGGAGAAGGTCCGGGTAACGATCCATGGGCCCTTGCGGTGCGCCTGCAGGATCGCCAACCCATCGGGGCCGCCGGCGAACCGGGCAAATTCGTAGTAGGCCTCATCCAGATACAGCAGCACGTCGTCCGGGGTTTTCTCGGCCACTTTCCGGACTTCAGCCTCGGACAGCATCGCACCGGACGGATTGTTCGGCGTGACGCAGACCATGATCTTGGTCTTGCCGCCGCACGCCGCGATCATCCCGTCCGGGTCGACGGATCCGTCGTCCCGAATGTCCACGTGCGCCACGTCCGCCTCAAGCGAGCTGAAGACCCCGTGGAAACGGCGCCAGACCGGGGTCGGCGCCACGACGCCGTCGCCCGGCGCGATGGCCAGACGGACGATATTGCTCAGCAGCTCCGCGCTGCCGGTCCCCCAGCAGATGCAATCGACGGGCACCCCGGTCGCGGCCGAAATTTTTTCGGTGAGCTCGGGACAGCCGCCATCGGCATAGCGGTTCACCAGGTGCGCATGGTCGCGGATCGCCTCGATGACTTTCGGTGACGGCGGCAGCGGACATTCATTGAGATCCATCCGGTGCACGATGCCGCTCCGCTCACCGGGCAGCAGCCGGGTCGGATTCCAGCTCCCCATATTCTGCAGCGTCGGCCGGATATAGGGGAGCGGTTCAAGTGTATCGTCCATAATGTCCTCCGCCGATCGGCCCCTATGGTGCGAACCCGTTTCCCCGAACGCAACCGCTATTCCTCGACCGTCCGCGGACGCTTGCACCGCCGGGTCCGATCAATAGTCTATGGCCCACGTCCGCCAAGGAGGGGCGCCGCATATGGCGAAAATTTCGTTGTCCGTGAACGGTGAACGGAGGGAGGTCGAGGCCGATCCCGCCGCGCCGCTGATATTCGTTCTCCGCGATCAGTTGGGTCTTACCGGGCCGAAGCTCGGCTGCGCACAAGAGCAGTGCGGGGCCTGCGCGGTCATCGTCGACGGTGAGCGTACCTTGAGCTGTGTCCGCGCGGCTTCCGAGTTCGAGGGCAACGAAATCACCACCGTCGAAGGTCTCTCCGGCGGCGGCGAATTGAGCCCCATTCAGCAGGCCTTTGCCGAAATGGGCGCCGCCCAGTGCGGGTACTGTACGCCCGGCATCGTCATCGCCGCCACGGCGCTGCTGAGTTCCAACCCCAGGCCCAGCGAGGACGAAATCGTCGAAGCTCTGCACCAGCACCTGTGCCGTTGCGGATCCCACCGCCGGGTGCTCGCCGCCATCGACAACCTGATTGCCGGGGGGGTGTGACATGGCCGGCAGCGCATCTCTCGAGACCCACCCCGGCCTCGATCAATGGATTGAGATTACCGAAGACGAGCGCATCCTCGTCCACACCGGCAAGGTCGATATCGGACAGCGAATTTCGACGGCGCTTGCCATGATCGCGGCGGAAGAGCTCGATGTGGATTACGACCGCATCGACATCAAGCGGACCGAGACCGGCATCGACCCCAATGAAGGCTTCACCGCCGGTTCCATGTCGATGATGCATTCGGGCAACGCGGTGCGACACGCCGCCGCCACCGCGCGGGCGCGGCTGCTGGATATGGCCGCCGACGAACTGGGGGCCGAGCGGGACAGCCTCGAGATCGATGACGGCCTGATCCAGGTGCCCGGCACCAACCGGTCGGTGAGTTTCTGGGAACTGGCCGGCGGCAAGCCCTTCGAGGCCGACGTGGACATCGACATCCCGGTGAAGGCCCCCGCCGGCCATTCGGTGATCGGTCAAACCGTTTTGGCCAAGGGTATGACCGGCATCGTGTCAGGCAAAATGGAGTATCTCCATGACCTGCGCCTGCCGGGGATGAAGTTCGGCCGATTGGTCAGGCCGCCCCACTACCGGGCATCTCTCAAATCATTGGATGCGGGCGTGGTCGAACGCCTGGAAGCATCCGGCGTCTCGGTGATCCGAAACGGCAGTTTCCTCGCCGTGGCGGCCGAGGGCGAGTACGAGGCGGTAAAGGCCGCCGCCCGGCTCGCCAATGCCGCCGAGTGGGATATGGGCGGCGGGCTACCGACCCAGGAACTCTACGAAGCGCTGACCGCCAACGAACGCATCAGCCTGCCGGTCGTCGAAGGCGGCGCCCCGATCGACGCACCGGTGCCGGCGCTTGCCGATCCGCCGGCCGAGGCCGCCGCAACCCTCTCGGCCCGCTACGAGAAGCCCTATCACATGCACGGATCCATCGGTCCGTCGGCGGGGTGCGCAGTGTTCGAGGACGGCAGGCTCACCGTCTGGACCCACAATCAGGGCGTCTATCCGCTACGCGCGGCCATCGCCGAAGCCCTTGAGATGGAACCCGACGACGTGCACGTCCGGTTCGTGCCGGGCGCCGGCTGTTACGGCCATAACGGCGCCGACGACGCGGCCTTCGATGCGGCGCTCTGCGCCATCGCCGTGCCGGGCGCGCCGATCCTCCTGAAATGGACCCGGGACGACGAGCACGCGTGGGAGCCCTACGGCAGCGCCATGGTGATGGAGTTGCGGGCAAGCATTGATGGCGGCGGCAGGATCATCGATTGGTCCCACGAAAGCTACGGCGACACCTTCATGGGCCGCCCGGCCCCGGGCCGCGCCGGGACACCCGCCGAGAAACTGGTTTCCACCCATTTCATGGAAAACCCCATCGACTGGCCGGTCCCGCCGCCCACCATGGGGGCGCATGTGGGCATCCACCGGAACCTGGAGCCGTTCTACAATTTCCCCGTCCCCCGGCTGGTCAAGAACCTGGTTCGCGGCATGCCGCTCCGGGTCTCGGCGCTCCGCACTCTCGGCGCCTTCGGCAATACGGTCGCCATCGAGGCGTTCATGAACGAACTCGCGGAGGCCGCCGGGATCGATCCGGTCACCTTCCGCCTTAATCACCTGGATGACGACCGGGCCAAGGAGTGCATCACCGCGCTCGCCGGCATGATGGCCGCCGACGAGGCGGGGGACGGCGACGGGCTCGGCCAGGGTATCGCCTTCGCCCGCTACAAGAATTCCGCCGCCTACTGCGCCACGGGCGCCGAGGTGGAGATCACCGACGAGGCCGAGGTCAAGCTGACCCGAGCCTGGATCGCCTGTGACGCCGGCGAAGTGGTCGACCCCCACGGGCTGATCGCCCAGCTGGAGGGCGGTTACATCCAGGCGGCGAGCTGGACCCTCTATGAGCAGGTGACCTGGGACAGGGACGGGATCACCAGCCGGGACTGGGACAGCTACCCCATCCTCCGCTTCGACAATGTGCCTGAAGTGGAATGCAGGCTGATGGAGCGGCCCGGCATGCCCTTCCTGGGCGCCGGTGAGACGGTCGCCGGACCGGCGGGAGGCGCCATCGCCAACGCCATCCATGACGCCATCGGCATCCGCCTGCGCCGCATGCCGTTCAACCGGGACGCCATCCGGGCGGCGGCGCTCGCTTAGGTCTCGTATACCACGTCGGTGAGGTAGAGCCCGTCGGGCGGCGCGGTGGGGCCGCCTCGCCCCCGGTCGTGCGCCGCCAGCGCGTCCCGTACATCGTCGGGCGTCCAATTTGCCTCCCCCACCAGCTTGAGGGTGCCGGCGATATTTCGCACCTGACGGTAAAGGAATGACCGTGCCCGGACGGTGATCAGAATTTCATCCCCGTCCGGCCGCACGCCGATCTCGTCCAGGGTCTTCACCGGGCTGTCGGCCTGGCAGTTGGCGGCGCGGAAGGTGGAAAAGTCGTGCCTGCCGATCAGATGCCGGGCCGCCGCGTTCATCGCCGCCGCATCGAGAGGCTGGGGAATCCACCAGACCTTGCCGGCGCGGACCGCGGGCGGCGGGCGGCGATTGAGGATGCGGTAGAGATAGCCCCGCTGGGTGGCCGAGAAGCGGGCGTGGAAATCGTCATCCACCGCCTTGGCCGCCAGCACGACGACCGGGTGGGGCTTGACGTGGAAGTTGAGCGCGTCCCGGACCCGATCCGGCTCCCAGTCGTTTCGGAGGTCGACGTGCGCCACCTGACCCAGGGCGTGGACTCCGGCGTCGGTGCGCCCGGCACCCTCCACCAACCGCTGCTCCCGGGCGAAGGCCTCGATCGCCTCCTCCAGCACCTGCTGGACGGTAATGCCGTCGGCCTGGCGCTGCCAGCCGACAAAGCCGCTGCCGTCATACTCGACGGTGAGTTTGTAGCGCGGCATCGCCCGTTCAATCCCCGTCGCCCAACCGGGTCCCGGCCGGCACCGGGGCGCCCCGGAGAAAATCACCGGTGGACATGGGGGACTTGCCGGCCAACTGGACGCGGGTGGGCGCGATTGATCCCCGCCCGCAGCCGATGGTCAGCGCCTCGTCCAGCGTCACCCCGGGCTCGCCCGAACCGTCCGAGACCACCGCCGACAGAATCTTCAGCCGCGCGCCCTCCAGTTCCGTGTAGCCGCCGGGCCAGGGATCGAATGCCCGGAGGCGGCGCTCTATGACCTGGGCGGGTTCCGAGAAGTCGATCCGCGCTTCGGCCCGGTCCAGCTTCTTGGCGTAGGTCACGCCGTCCCCGGGCTGCGGGGTCGCCTCCAGGGCGCCCTCGGCGAGCCCGCCCAATGCCTCGACGATCAGCCGCGCGCCCATTGCGGATAATTCGTCGTGTAACGAACCGCCGGTGGCCGCGGACGTGATGGCGACGCGTTCGGCGAGCAGCATGCCGCCCGTATCCAGTCCCTCGTCCATCTGCATGATGGTGACGCCGGTCTCGGCATCGCCCGCCTCGATGGCCCGTTGAATGGGGGCTGCTCCCCGCCAGCGGGGCAGCAACGAGGCATGGACGTTGAGACAACCGTGTTTCGGGACATCCAGAATGGCTTTCGGCAGTATCAAGCCGTAGGCGGCGACCACGGCGGCGTCGGGCTCGAGGGCCGCGAAATCGGCCCGGGCTGCTTCGCCCTTGAGGGATTTGGGCGTCCGGACCTCGAGACCCGCCTCGTCCGCCGCGGCATGGACGGCACATTTCCGTTCCTTTTGTCCCCGGCCCGCCGGCCGCGGCGGCCGGCAATAGACTGCGGCAATGCCATGCCCCGCGTCCCGCAGCGCATGCAGAATGGGTACCGAAAAATCCGGCGATCCCATGAAGGCGATACGTAGTGAGGTGGTCATGGGGCGGCGCGGCCGGTGGCCGAAAACTAAGCGCTCGCCGCCACCTTTTGGCGGCCGCCGGATTTACGCCTCTCCTTCTCCTCCTGTTTCTTGAGCTTGGAGAGCTTGCGCAGAATGGTGTCGCGCTTGAGCTTGGAGATGTGGTCGACGAACAGGATGCCGTCCAGATGATCCATCTCGTGCTGGAGACAGACGGCGAGCAGGCCCTCGGTCTCCATCTCGCGGATCTCGTTCTGCCGGTCGAGATAGCGGATGCGGACCTTTTCGGGCCGGGAGACCTCGGCATAGTGCTCGGGCAGGCTGAGACAGCCTTCCTCGTACTCGAACATCTCGTCCGACGCCCAGACGATCTCCGGATTGGCCATCCTCACGGGCAGCCGGTTGTCTTCGTCCTTGGAGACATCGACGACGATCACCCGCTTCAAAATCCCCACCTGGGGCGCCGACAGGCCCACGCCCGGCGCCAGGTACATGGTCTCCAGCATGTCGTCCATCAACTGGGCGATTTCGGCATCGACCTTTTCAACCGGCCGGCTGATTTTCTTCAGCCGGGGGTCGGGGGCCTTGATGATGTCCAGTAGGGCCATCGATTCGCGGACCTGGCGGTTATTCGGGACCCATCAAGTAGGTCAGCGGACCCGCCGGGTCAAGATTTCCGGGGCGATCCAGGCGCTTGATTGCATCTCACCGGGGCTTGCGTCAGATTAGCGCATGGACCTCATCACGATCCTGGCGGTGGTCATTGCCCTCGGCGTCATCGGCATCGCGCTTCTGGTGCTGCGGGGCGAACGCGCCCGCGCGGAGACCGACGCCAAGCTGGCCGTCTTCGCCGACATGGCGGACAAGCTCAGCCACTCCCAAACCGCCTTGGGCGCTCGTGTGGATGAGCGCCTGGACGGCATCGGCAAACGCCTCGGTGACGGCCTGACCCAACAGGCGGAAACAACCGGCAAGACCCTGAAGGAACTGCACGAACGGCTGGCGGTGATCGACGCCGCTCAAAAGGAAATCACCGGCCTGTCGCGGGAGGTGGTGGGCCTCCAGGACATCCTCTCCAATAAACAGGCCCGCGGCGCGTTCGGTGAAATTCAGTTGAACGATTTGGTCAGCCAGGTGCTGCCGCCGCAGGCCTACGGCTTTCAGGTTCAACTCGGCAACGGCAAGCGCGCCGATTGCGCCCTCAACCTGCCGAACCCGCCGGGCCGGATCGTCATCGACAGCAAGTTCCCGCTGGAGAGCTACCGGGCGCTCCATGACGCGCCCGATAAGGCGGCAAAGACCGCCGCGTCCCGGGCGTTTTCCGCCGACGTCCGCAAGCACATCAGGGACATCGCCGAGCGCTATATCATCCCCGGCGAGACCGCCGATCAGGCACTGATGTTCCTGCCCTCGGAGGCGGTCTATGCGGAGCTTCACGGCAACTTCGCGGCGGTCGTCGAGGAGAGCTTCAAGGCCCGGGTCTTCATCGTTTCTCCAACCACGTTGTGGGCAACCCTCAACACCATCCGCGCCATCCTCAAGGATGCCCGCATGCAGGAGGCCGCGGCGCTGATCCAAGACCAGGTCCGGCTGCTGCATGGAGATATCGGCCGGTTGGATGACCGCACCGCGAACCTGCAAAAACAGTTCGACCGGGTGAACAAGACCATCGGCGAGATCCGCACCTCGGCCGGCAAGATTTCCCAGCGCTCCGAAAAGATCGAGGAGATCGAGCTCGGCATGGACGGCGACGAGGCCGCTTCCCCGCAAATCGCCGAAATCCACGAGCTTCCCGTCCGCCGCGACGGGGATGGCTGACGAAAACGGGCGGCACCGGGGTGCCGCCCGCGTCAACGCAAAACCCGGTTTCGCCTATTCCATCGGGATCAGCTGGTACCTGTCGAGAATTGGCTTGGTGACCTCGGGGTCGGACCGCTGTTCATCCGAGAGGTCGGCCATTTCCTGGAACATGGCGCTCTGCTCGCCGGGCGAGAACACCACCAGCATGGTCGCCGCTTCCTTGACCTGCACCTTGTGCGGCACGTTCGGCGGAATATGGATGGTGGTTCCCTTGGTCGCCTCGATGGTCTCGCCGCCCACTTCCCAGGTGGCGCTGCCGTCGACCATGTAGAAGGTCTCGAAATCGTTGCCGTGCATGTGGCGGCGGGACTCGAACCCCGCCGGGCAGATCTCTTCGCAAATCTCGTAGTGGCCCTCGGTCGCCGCGGACGGCACGATCACCCGCATCCGGTTGTTGCGGAGATAGATCTTGCCGTCGTCCGGCCCGAGAAACGTTCCCTTGCTCATGAATTCGCTCCCATTCCAGAAATTCCTTCAAAAAATGAACGCGATCATTGTAGGGATCGGACAGGGGAGAGTCACCCGCTTGTATGACCGGCACCGGCCACTAAGATCGCTTCCACCAACGCCCCGAAGAGGACACGCCCATGCGCTACGCGGTCGGCCAACCGGTACCCCGGTCCGAAGATCCGAGGCTGCTGACCGGCAACGGCAGATATACCGATGACGTGAACCTGCCGCACCAGGCCTATGCGGTGTTCGTCCGCTCACCCCATGCCCACGCCGGGATCAAGTCCATCGATGCAGGCACCGCCAAGGCCATGCCCGGCGTCGTCGACGTGCTGACCGGCGCCGAGCACGAGGCGGACGGGATGGGTGAAATCACCGGTCCGACGCCCCGAAAGCGCCGGGACGGCTCCGTCATGTTCCGCCCGCCGCGGCCGGCGCTCACCAACGACCGGGTGCGGCATATGGGCCAGGCGGTGGCCATGGTGATCGCCGATTCCCTCGCCCGGGCCAAGGACGCGGCGGCAGCCGTGGCGGTCGATTACGATCCGCTGCCCGCCGTGCTCGGCACATCGGAGGCCAATCGGGACGGCATGCCGGCCATCTGGGATGAGGCGCCCGACAATGAGAGCTTTTTCTTCGAGATGGGCGACGGCGATGCGGTGGCGTCCGCGATCGAGGGCGCCGCCCACGTGATCAAACAGAAATTCGTCATCAATCGGATCACCGCCAACACCATGGAGCCCCGGGGCGCGGTCGGCGTCTACACGCCGTTCGAAGACCGCTACACCATGTATGCGGGCTGCCAGCGCCCCTTCGCCTGGCGGACCAATCTCTCCAAAAACTACTTCCACGTCCGGGAGAACCAGCTCTCGTTCATTACCGGCGATCTCGGGGGATCGTTCGGCATGCGGGGCGCCATCTACCCGGAAATTCCCCTTTGCGCCTGGGCCTCCAAACGGGTCGGGCGGCCGGTGAAGTGGATCGCCGAGCGGTCCGAAGGCTTCATGGCCGACGACCACGCCCGGGACAACGTCTCGGAGGCCGAACTGGCCCTCGACAAGGACGGCAAATTCCTCGCCCTCAGGGTCCGGACCAACGCCAATCTCGGCGCCTACGTGTCGTTTCTCGGCATGGGGCCGCCCACCGGCAACGTCGGCGGGCTCGCCGGGGTCTACACCACGCCCGCCATCCACGTCCAGGTGGCCGGCGTCTTCACCAATACCTCCCCGCTATCCCCTTACCGGGGCGCGGGCCGCCCTGAGGCCGCCTACATCATCGAGCGGATGATCGACCTGGCGGCGGCCGAGACCGGCATCGATCCGGTCAAGCTTCGCCGGCGCAACTTCATTCCCGTGGATGCCTTCCCCTACAAAACGCCTCTCACCTTCACCTTCGATTGCGGCGAATTCGAAGCGGTGATGGACGAAGCGCTGGAACTCGGCGATCAGGCCGGGTTCGAGGCGCGGCGCGAGGCATCCAGGGCCGAGGGCAAGCTTCGGGGGCTGGGCATCTCATGCACCATTGAACAGGCCGCCGCTCCCCAATCGGAGACCGCCGAACTTCGGTTCGACCCGTCGGGCACCGTTACCGTGCTGTGCGGCACCACGCCCCACGGCCAGGGCCACGAGACGATCTACAAACAGCTGGTCTGCGACAGGCTGGGGATCGAGCCCGGCAACATCCGGGTGATCGAGGGCGACACGGACAAGGTGAGTTTCGGCACCGGCACCGGCGGGTCCCGCTCGGCGACCATCGGCACGTCGGCGGTCCTCGCCGCGGTCAACAAGGTGATCGGCAAGTGCCACAAGATCGCCGCCCACATGCTGGAAGCGGCCGACGCCGACGTCGCGTACGAGAACACCGCCTTCGCCGTCGCCGGGACCGACAAGTCCCTGCCGTTCATCGATGTGGCAAAAGCGGCCTTCCAAAAGGCCAACCTGCCGGAGGGAATGGAGAGCGGCCTCTATGAGATCGCCACCTATGATCCGGAGAAGGCCAACTTCCCCAATGGCTGCCATTTGTCCGAGGTGGAGATCGACCCGGACACCGGCGGGATAGAGATCGTCAAGTACACCGTGGTTCACGATGTGGGCTTCGAGCTCAACCCGCTGCTGGTCAACGGCCAGGTAATGGGCGGCATCGCGCAAGGCGCCGGCCAGGCACTGATGGAGGACATGGTTTATGACGAGCGCGGGCAACTGCTCTCCGGCTCGTTTCTCGACTACGCCATGCCGCGCGCCGGAGATTTCCCCGGCTATGAGATCAAGGGCCATCCGGTGCCGACCGCCAACAATCCGCTCGGCGTCAAGGGCGCCGGAGAATGCGGCACGGTGGGCGCGCTGGCCTCGGTCTCCAACGCCGTCGCCGATGCCCTGTCGCCGCTCGGCATCCGCCACCTGGACATGCCGGCGACGGCGCCCCGGGTGTGGAAGGCGATCGACGAAGCCGGCGGCGCTTAGCGCCTATTCGACCCAGTATTTTTCCTGGTCGAGGGTTTCCGCGCACGCCACCCGGCCGCGAACCCTGCCCAGAATGTCGTCCCGGAAGGCCCGGACCATCCAGGCGCCCGCGTGCTCCGCCGGGATCGGATAGGGCGCCCGCAATCCGTGGATACCCGCGGGCTGAAATCCGAACCGCGGATAATAGCCGGGATGACCGAGCACGAAGGCCAGCCCCACCCCCCTTTCGGCCAGTTGATTCAGTCCTTCCTCGACGAGTTCACCGCCAATTCCCCGGCCTTGACGGTCGGGAACGACCGCCAGGGGCGCCAGGATCGCGGCAGCAACATCCTCGGCGGACTGAATCCGAACCCGGGTGAAAAGGACATGGCCAATGGCCCGGCTCTCTTCCTCCGCCAGTATGGAATCAACCGGCCGGGCGCTCGGATCGGCCAGCAGTTCGATGGTCAACCGGGCTTCTTCGGTGCCGCCGAAGGCCTGTTCGTGTACGGAGAAAATACTCTTGAGGTCGTCGCGACCGGTGGTCCGGAGCAGCACTAAACCTGCCGCCGGGCCTTCAGCGCCGCCGACAGGGTGCCGTCGTCGAGGTAATCCAGCTCGCCGCCGACGGGAATACCGTGGGCCAGGGCCGAGATGGAAACGCCGCAACCGGCGAGCCGGTCGGTGACGTAGTGGGCGGTGGTCTGGCCGTCGACCGTGGCACCGGTGGCGAGAATGATCTCCTTCACGTCTTCGGCGCCCGCACGGCCCACGAGGCCGTCGATGTTCAGATCCTCCGGCCCGACCCCGTCGAGGGGAGACAGCACGCCGCCCAGCACGTGATAGCGGCCCTTGAAGGAGGCCGTGCGCTCCAGCGCCCAGAGATCGGCCACCTCTTCGACCACGCAGATGACCGAGTTGTCGCGGCGGGGGTCGGCGCAGACGGCGCACGGGTCCGTGGTGTCGAGATTGCCGCAGATGCCGCAGGGAACGATGCTGTCCGCCGCCGCCTCGAGCGCCCGGGCCAGGGGCGTCATCAGGCTGTCCCGGTGCTTGATCAGGTGCAGCGATGCGCGCCGCGCCGAGCGCGGCCCCAGTCCCGGCAGCTTGGCCAGAAGCTGGATCAGCCGGTCGATATCGTTGGTGGACATGCGCCCACCTTAGACGGTCCGGCAGCCCGCTCAAACACCCGGAAATTACCCGCCCGCCGGGAGAAAATCTGGTCTATAAATTTGATTTATTAGATATATTATTGGAATTTAATTGACATTCGCGGTTTTTTGGGTAAGTTGTCCGGCGCCGATCAATTTGGCGCGCCGAATCGGCCAATCCAAACGGTCATATTTTGGCGAGAGGCGCGCCGCGATCCGATTTGGGTTGCGGGGCCCCAAGGCGATGACGTGTGCTCTTGAACATACGAAACCGGGCCGTGGTAAACTGGGATGCAAGCCACACCGAAATTTCAGCTGGGAGTAGTGGCTAAACATGTTGCGAATATCATTCGGCCTGCGCTTGGCATTGATCGCCGTGCTGCTCGTCTGGAGCGCCGGGACCGTTGCCCAGCCGGTCGATCCGCCGCGCCCGCCGCTGCCCAACGTCAAGGCGCCCCAGCCCCACTGCCGGCCCAACATGCTCGGCGAATGGTTCAGTTTGCATGACGGCACCCATGAGTTATTTGGTTCGCTGACCATCACCCCCGATGCGCTGGTCTTCGGCCGCCAGGGACGGTTCGGTTTCACCCGGCGGACGACCCCCGGCGGACATCCTTATCTCGAACTCGACCGCAGCCTCAAAATCGAGGAGTTCGCCGATCCGGACAATCACTTCGTCAAGCTGTTCTATCCCGGGACACTCGGAAACCCGTCCGGAGAGCGTTGCGAGGTCGATATCCTCATGTGCTTTGACGCCATCAGCATCATCGAGCGATTCGATGTGAGCCGAAGCCTGAGAGGAAGATGCTACTGGTTCGAATTCAGCCAGCCGAGCACCGGCACCATCAACTAGACCCGCCTAACGCTTCAAATCACCAGGAGAACAATCAAATGGATACCAACGATTCGCGATCCCTCGAATACGCCGCCGCCCGAGCCCGGCAGTTGGAAGGCGCCCGAGCCCGGTTCTATGTGGACAGCGGCGGCACCGATACCATCGGCTTGGGGTATACGCCCATCGTCCAAATTGGCCAGGGAAGATGGGAAACCCGAGACAACCTCGAGGCCGACCTCGCCCAGGCGGGAATCAGCCTCACGCCGGCACAAAACAAAGCGCTTCGCGATATCGCCATTGAACGGTCCAATCCGAATGGCGGAGATCCCGCCAAGCTCTCACGGGCGCGGGAGGCGTTGAAATCCGTCACCCTGACCGCGACGCAGCAGGACAGGCTGTTCGCCGTCACCTATCGGCGCGCCGAAGCCGACGCCCGCCGGTTCCTGGGCGCCGATGTCTTCGGCGCCCTCGACCCCAGGCGCCGGGCCGAGCTGGCGCTGGCGGCCTACCAATCGCCGCGCGCCCTCCGGAACGCGGCCCCCGATCTCGTCCGGCATATCAGGTCGGGCGACTTCGATGCCGCCGCCGGCCGCCTGGCGCGGATGGGCGAGGCGCTGGGCAATCCGGCCCGCTATCGGGGCGCGGCCGCCATATTCCGGGACCCCGAACTCAAGGGCGGGGCGATGATCGCCCGCGGCGACACGCTGTCCGGGATCGCCGAACGCACCGGCCATACCATCGCCGAAATTCTGGCCGTCAATCCGCGGATCAACGATCCCGACAGGATCCGCGCCGGCGACGTGCTGCGGCTGCCCGCCCGGAAGCGGCCGTCCGCCGGACCGGATCCGGAGGATCACTCCACGGGAACGCCGGCGCGGCAAAATCCCGAAACCGCCGGCCGGGTCCCGGCGTCCGCCCCGGCCGCGCCCCAACCGTCGCCGGCCGCAAGGGCGGCCCTGGAACGCCTGAACGCGCTGGGCGCGTCTCCCGCCGAAATCATGTCCAAGCCGCTCTCCGGCATCACCAAACCGGAGATCGCCTCGCTTATCGGCCATCCCGACTACTGGAACTCGGTCGGATACAGGCTCCGGCCCGCGCCCCAATCCATGCCGGACTTCGCCCGGGACTGGTTCGTCCGGGCCTACGATCATCCGGCGGGCGCGGCCCCGCGGGTGCCCCGGACATCGTCTCCCGCCCGCATGGCCGACGGCCGCGCCTTGCCGCAAGGGCTCGCCCAGGTGGCGGGCGCCATCGGCCAGGGGATACGGGAAACCGCCGCGCGGGTCGACCTTACGAAACCGGTCAAGGCGCTTCAGACCGCGCTCAACGGCGTCGCCGGGGACGGGTTCGCCGGGCCCCTCAAGGTGGATGGCATTCTCGGCCCCAAGACCAACGACCGTCTCCGGGACGTTCTCACCTATCAGGGAACCGCGCCGCTGCTGGGAAGGCTGAACGCATTGGGCGCAAAACTCTAGAACGGCAGCTGCATGCCCGGCGGAAGCTGAAGACCGCCGGTGAGTTCGCTCATCTTCTCCTGGACCATCACCTCGACCTTGTTCTTGGCGTCGTTCTGCGCCGCCACGATCAGGTCTTCGAGCACCTCCACGTCGTCCGGCCCCGCCAATGACGGGTCGATTCTGATCTTCCGCATTTCGTATTTGCCGTTGAGGGTCACCTGAACCATGCCGCCGCCCGCCTGGCCGGTCACCTCTTCCGCCGAGAGGCTTTCCTGCATCCGGGCCATCTTTTCCTGCATTTCCTGGGCCTGCTTCATGATCTGGCCGAGATTCTTCATTCCGGGGTTTCTCCCTCATTGCCGCCGGCCGGGCCGCCGTTGCCCGCCTGCGCCGCGGTCTCCGGCCCGAGGCGACGCACCGTCTCGATCGTCGCGCCGGGGAAGGTCTCCAGGATGGATTTCACCAACGGGGTTTCGGCGATGGCGGCCTTCTCCTCCGCCGTCTCCGCATCCGCTTTTTGGGCGGCGGTTTGCCCGCCCGGTTGATTGGACAGCGACACCATCCATCGTTCACCGGTTTCCGCATGCAGGAACTTGGCGAGATTGCCGACGATTTCCTGCGGCGCGCCGTCTTCGAGGCTGAACTCGATCCGGCCGGGCTCGAAATGAACCGGGCGGACATTGTTGATCAGCTGAGCCTTCAACACGGGCTGGCCCCTTGTCTCGGCGAGGGCGATCACCTCGGCCAGGCTGGTGGGATGGGGCCGGGCATCGGAGACCGCCTCCGGCGGCGACGCCGTCGCCGGTTCGGCGGCAACCACGCCGGCGGGTGCGTTGCCCGGCCTCGGCGCCGAGGCTGCCGGGGCCGGCGGGGAGCTCGATCCCCTGGCGGAACCGCCGCCATCGAGTTTCTTGAGCGCTTCCTCCGGCGTTGGCAATTCGGACGCATAGGCCAGCCGGATCAGGATCATCTCGACCGCCTGGACAACCGACGGCGCGCCCTGGGCCTCTTTGACGCCCTTCAGCAGCATCTGCCAGGCCCGGGCCAGGGCGCCCATGCCCAGACGGCCCGCCAGGCCGGAACCGCGTTCGGATTCGGCCTCCGGCACGCCCGCCACCTCCGCCGCCGCCGGCACCAGCTTGATCCGGGTGAGCCAGTGAGTGATCTCCAGCAAATCCTGAAGCACCTGCATGGGATCGGCGCCGTTGCGGTAGTCGTCCTCCAGAATGTCGAGAGCGCGGACCGCGTCGCCCGCGAACACGGCTTCGAGCAGATCGAAGCCGCGGGTCCGATCGGCCAGTCCCAGCATATCGCGAACCTGATCTTCGGAAATTTCGCCGCCGCCGCCGGCCCCGGTGGTGATCACCTGATCCAGGATGGACAGGCCGTCCCGGTGGGACCCGTCCGCCGCGCGGGCGATGAGCCGGATGGCGCGGTCCGAAATTGCCGCCCCCTCGGTTGCGGCGATGCGCGCGAAGTCGGCGCTCAAGTTCTCCGCGCCGATCCGGCGGAGATCGAAACGCTGGCACCGGCTGAGGACGGTGATCGGCACCTTGCGGATTTCCGTCGTGGCGAAAATGAACTTCACGTGCTCCGGCGGCTCCTCGAGGGTCTTCAACAGCGCATTGAACGCATTGCGGGACAGCATATGCACTTCGTCGATGATGTAGACCTTGTAGCGGGCGGAGACCGGCCGGTAGCGCACGCCCTCGATCAGTTCCCGGATGTCATCGACGCCGGTGCGGCTCGCCGCGTCCATTTCCAGCACATCCACGTGCCGGTCTTCGGCGATCGCCCTGCAATTTTCACAAACGCCGCAGGGCTCGATGGTCGGTCCGCCGGTCCCGTCGGGTCCGACGCAATTCAGCGCCCGGGCGATGATCCTCGCCGTGGTGGTTTTGCCGACCCCCCGGACCCCGGTGAGAACAAAGGCGTGCGCCAATCGTCCCGATGCGAAAGCGTTGGTGAGGGTCCGGACCATGGCCTCCTGGCCCACCAGATCCGAAAATCCCGACGGCCGGTACTTGCGCGCCAGCACCTGGTATTGGCCGGCGGCCTCTTCGTCTCCAAGGTCCAGCCCGGGCAGCGCGGCGGTCAGGCCGTCGGTTCCGCCTTCTGTCTCTTCACGGGTGTCTGGGCTGGCGTCGTCGGTCATGAACGCTGTCGGATCAAAGGGTCGGGTGGAAGGCCGGACACGCGACCCGAGCGAAACTCGTTACGGCTGCTTCCTTCCGGACCTGACCGGGTTGGCGAGCGGCTCGTCCGCGGCCGACCTTCCAAGGCGAGTATAGCAGGTGAGAGGCGATGAGTCGCAAGTCACGTTGACGCCGGGTGCTCGAAAAACGGCAGCCGAGTGAAGGGTTTGGCCGGGACCATTGCCTGAAACCGCCCGCTGTGTCAGGTTCCGCGCGGCCAAACAGGACATGCCGGAAGCCCGGCCGTTTTCAGTCGCATGATCGATTTTGTCTTCACCAACATGATTCTGGACCGCGCCCACCACCTGCGCACCGATCAGGCGTGGATTGCCGAGCAAATTGCCGCCGGGCAGGCGCGGACGGTGACCGTTTGGCGCGACAAGGTGCTGATCCGAAACGCGGGCTCCGGCGAAGCGCTGATCGTCGAGGGCGCCAGCACGCTCCATGACGAAGCCTCCGAGCTGGTGTTTCTCGGCATGGACGGCGACACGGCCTATTTCGCCGCCGACATTTCGCATCTGGAGGAGCCGTTTTCGGCCGCCATCCCCGGCGACGGCGATTTCGCGGATCTGAGGGCCCTGGCGCCCAGCCTCGAACACGGCATCGCGTCCATGCTGGCCCACGCCCGCGCCCTCGGTTACTGGCACCGGACCCATCAATTCTGCGGCGTCTGCGGATCGCCCACCGAAAGCCGCAAGGCGGGCCACGAACGGAAGTGCACCAGCGAAACCTGCGGCAAGACCCATTTTCCGCGGACCGACCCGGCGGTGATCATGCTGGTGACCCATGACGACGGCTCGGGCCCGCGCGCCTTGCTGGCCCAAAACAAGCGGTTCCCCTCGGGCATCCGGTTCTCCACCGTCGCCGGATTTGTCGAGCCGGGCGAGACGCTGGAACAGGCCGTCGCCCGCGAGGTCAAGGAAGAGACCGGCGTCGATGTGACCGATGTCGTCTATCAAGCATCCCAGCCCTGGCCGTTTCCCGCCTCCATCATGCTGGGGTTCCGGGCCCGCGCGCTCACCACCGAGATCACCATTCAGGATGACGAACTGACCGATGCGCGCTGGTTCACCCGGGATGAAGTGGCGGAACTGGCGGCCCGGGACGGTGTGCTGCCGCCGAGCAAATTCTCCATTTCCCGCTGGCTGATCGACACCTGGCTGGACGAGACCGCCGGGTAGTCATTACGAGTCAGGTCAGTGATAATTCTCTATCATGGTGGTGGAGCCGGGGTCACAGAATTGCTTGGCCCAACCTTACCCTCTGCCGACTGGAAGAAAATCGCTGCAGCGGCAAAGCGACTTGCGAAGCTTCGTGGGGGAAAACGAGCGGCAGAACTGTGGGATGAGTATGAGTTCGAGCTGCTTGAGGGGACCAATTACTTTGGCGACGAGTTTGCTGTTTTGCATGCCAGTGTTGACGTCGAAGCGTATGCATATTTTTCGGAGGCAGCAGCTAACCCGGCCTCAAAAGCATCGTTCAGAGCGGTGGCGGACGCTATATCTGAAATTGGACCTTTTACACGGTTTGTGGCAGTTAGCCTCGAAACCGAAGAAGCAGTAATTCCCGTCGAACCGCCGTCACCACGTGTGACCAGCGAGGCGGTCGACAGAGCTTTGAAGGACGCAGAAAATCTCATCCAGACCAGTGGTGCTTCGAGTGCCGTGGACCGCGTTCACACCGCACTTCACGGTTACCTACGAGCTGTACTAGATCGTCGTGGCGTCGACTTCGCCAAAACCGCACCGATAACATTGCTTTTTTCTTTGCTGCGAGAAAATGAACCATCTGTCAAAGATGTGGGCACTCGTTCAGAAGACCTACTAAGAATGATCCGCGCCATGTCGGCAGTGGTTGATGCCTTGAACAATATTAGGAACGAAGCAAGTGGTGCCCACCCAGCCGAGGATGTTCTTGCCGAAGCCGAGGCGATGTTAGCAATAAATTCAACCAGAACATTGCTTCACTATTTGGATCAAAAGCTAGACGACTAGGGAGGCACCGGGCACCAATTTTCTTGGCCGATCCGCCCGAATCGGCGTACAAAGTAGTATTCTGGTGGGACTTGCACCAATATGTCTTGGGCAAATGATCAGGCGCTCGACGCTCGACGCGTCTCGAATTTGATTCTGGACGAAGCAGAAAGATTGGGAACGCCACTCACAAATTTGGCGCTCCAAAAAATCCTCTACTTCGCTCATGCACTATTCCTGATCGAGAATGATCGGCCGCTAGTCAACGGAGATTTTGAGGCGTGGCAGTATGGACCGGTACATCCTGTTGCATATCAAGCATTTAGGCGTGCAGCAGATCGGTCAATAAACTTTCGCGCGAAAAGAGAAATCGTGTTGACTGGTCAATTCTGTGATCTTCCGCCAATCGTAGACGAACAGGTTGTGAGATGTGTCCATCGAATTATGGCCTCTTACGGTCAGTTAACTCCTGGCAGATTAGTCGAAATATCCCATGCCAAAGATGCGCCATGGCACTTTGTAATTGGTCGGCGTAACTCTGGAGTATCTTTTGGTATGAAAATACCAGATAATGTTATAAAGGAACGCTTCAAATACCATAAAGTGTCCGTGGGCCAGGATCCGCGGCATGGAGAGCCAAGTGAAGATACGCCGTTTACCAGAGACTGATTTAGCGCGAATTGCACCGCTCACGCGCGAAGAGAAGCGGTACGAGCTTGAGCAGGTTAGGTTTTTTCGTCCTCCGTTGAGCTATGTACCATTTAGAGATCGATTTCACGACATCTTTAACGTGCAATTCGACCTGTTGCCCAGCGTTTTGGCAACCTCGTGGAAGAAGATCAGGTCGGAAATCGTTGAGTCCTCCAAGTCGGAGGAAGAGGCCTTGGCAAATCTTAGGGTCGCACGAGGCCTTTACGGATACTGCGCCAAACACCAACTTGTTTGCCGACAGCGCAATTTCTTACCGATGACGCTCGGCACCGGTCTAAAGGTAGAGCTCTGGCACCACTTGATCGTTATTAGAGATGGGGTTCTTGTAGTCCCATTTATCGATCCTCGCCGAAGCAAGGGATTGAATAAGTTGGGAAGGCAATTTGCTCTTTCTTTGATGAGCCACAGAATTCGCGACACCGATCCAGATTTGTATGAAGCTCGAATGGGCATATTCCGGTTTCACCCCAAGAACGAAAAACTGTACGTCCCGAAACTTTATACGGATGAAGATATTGATATCTTCGATGCGAACTACGTGGACGAGATGATCGACGAGACCTACCAAATCTGGCAGAACGTGCTGGAAGATCGAGCGGAAGAGGCACGAAGGGCTGGTGGGGATAGCGGTCCGCTAATTTAGACCCTAATCCCCATTGAGCTCCTTGCGCGCCGGACTGGCCGGGAATACGCCCAATATCCTCACTTCATGTGAGAAGAACTCAAGCTCTTCCAAGGCGAATTTGAGCCCCCGATGGTCCGGGTGGCCGTCCACCTCGGCGTAAAACCGGGTCGCCGAAAAGCCGCCGCCGATCATGTAGCTTTCCAGCTTGGTCATGTTGACATTGTTGGTCGCGAACCCGCCCAGCGCCTTGTAGAGCGCCGCCGGGACGTTGCGGACATTGAACACGAAGCTGGTAACGACGGCCTCTTCGTCCGGCGAGGCGATCGCCTCGTCCGGGGACATGATGAGAAACCGGGTGGTGTTGTGTTCGGCGTCCTCGACGTTTTCCCGGAGAATTTCCAGGCCGTAGATTCCGGCGGCCAGTTCCGAGGCGATAGCGCCCTGGGTCGGATCCCCGGCGGCCGCGATGTCGTGGGCGGCCCCCGCCGTATCCGCGTGGACCACCGGCTCGACCCCCAGCTCCCGGATCATATTCCGGCACTGATTGAGGGCATGGATATGACTGTGGACATGGGTGAGCCGGTCTTCGGCGGCGCCCTTTATCGCCAAGAGGGTGTGTTCCACCCGCTGGAAATGCTCACCGACAATGTGAAGTCCGGAATCCGGAAGCAGATGGTGGATGTCCGCGACCCGTCCGGCAACGGAGTTGTCGATCGGGATCATGGCGAGCTTCGCCGCGCCCTCGGCCACCGCGGCAAATGCGTCCTCGAAGGAGGTGCAGGCGAGCGGCGTCATTTCCGGGTGCACCACCCGGCACGCCATATGAGAATTGGCGCCGTCCATCCCCTGAAAAGCGATGGCATGCAACCCTTCGGACATGGGACCTCTCCGTCTTCCAACGCCTTGCGGAAGGCATTGATATTCAAGTCGTTTTCGCCGGCCGCCTGGACCGCCGAGACAATGGGCCGCCCCGTATATCCTGTTTTTGCCGTTTTTCCCATCCCCTAGGCGTGACGTGGCCGGGTGGTCTTTCGGATCGGCGATCCCCATATGATTGACAGGGCCCCGGCGACGGGCTAAACGCGAGGCCGGCTCTCGCTTTCGGCACATAGATTTGCGGGCCCGGCCGGGTCCGGAAACAAAATCAAAGACCCAAGAAGGATTAGGATTGCCTCATGTGGAGTATGAAAACCAATGTCGTCTTCGGCGCCGTCCTCGTCGCCGCCTGGATGATCTGGGGAACGAACTATCTGGGCAATATTCTGATCCCGCACATCGAGATCGTGCACTCGGACGAGGACGCCGCGGCGCCCGCGGCGGCGCAAAAGGCGCCGGAGCCGGTCGTGCCGTTCCCGGTCCTGCTGGCCGAAGCGACCGCCGAGCGCGGCAAACGGGTCGCCAAGAAGTGCATCTCCTGCCACACCTTCGCCAGCGGCGGCAAAAACAAGGTCGGACCCAATCTGTGGTCGGTCTTTACCCGCGGCCGGGCCGGCGCCGACGGCTTCTCCTATTCGTCCGCCATGTCCGGCTTGGGCGGCGAATGGACGCTGGAGGACATGGACAAGTTCCTCTTGAAGCCCAAGAATTTCCTCAAGGGCACGAAAATGGCGTTCGTCGGCCTTCGGAAACCCACGGACCGGGCGGCGGTCATCGTCTACATGCGGAGCTTCGACAACTCCCCCGTTCCGCTGCCCGCACCGTAAGGCGGCGCGCCCGGTGAGTTCACCCCGGGACTTCGTTGATTTCGCCCACAGGCTGGCCGATGCGGCGCGGCCCATCATCGCCAAATATTTCCGCACTTCCGCCGGGCTGAGCGACAAACCCGATTCCACGCCCGTGACCCTCGCCGATCAGGAGGCGGAAGCCGCCATGCGCGCACTGATCGAGGCGGAACAGCCGGAGCACGGCATCCTCGGCGAAGAAGAAGGCGGTATCCGGGAAGACGCCGAATGGCTCTGGGTTCTGGATCCCATAGACGGCACCAAGGCGTTCGCCACCGGCAAACATTCGTTCGGAACCCTGATCGGCCTTGCCCGCGACGGCGTTCCGGTTCTCGGCGTGATCGATCAGCCGGTTCTGAAGGAGCGTTGGATCGGCGGCGAGGGCGTGCCGACGACACTCAACGGCATGCCGGCGCGCGTACGGGACTGCCCCTCGGCATCGGAGGCCTGGATGTATGCAACCTCGCCCTACATGTTCCGGGGAAACGAAAAGACCGCCTTCGAACGCCTCGCGGAAACCGTAAAGCATCCGTTGTTCGGCACCGACTGCTACGGATACGCACTGCTCACGTCCGGCTTCGTCGATCTGGTCTGTGAGGCGCGTCTCAAACCGTGGGATTTCTGTGCGGTGGCGCCGGTGATCCAAGGCGCCGGCGGGGTGATGACGGACTGGTCCGGCACCAAGCTGACCCTGGGCTCCGATGGCCGGGTACTGGCCGCCGGCGATGCACGCTGTCACGCGGACGCGTTGGAATTACTTGCGGGCCGGAAGCCGCTCTAACTCAACTCCTGGTGAGCGCCCGCCTGAAATCGACCGGAATCCCTTGCCGATTCGTTGGTTAACGGACAAATTGAACGCCAAGAACGTGCATCCGGGAGAGACCATCATGCGCCGCACATTGTTTGCCGCCGCCGCCCTCACGGCGGCCGCCCTGCCCCTCGCTTCCGTTGCCCAGGACGCAAGGCCCGTCCACGGCATCGCCATGCACGGCAATCCCAAATACGGCCCGGACTTCAAGCATCTCGACTATGTAAATCCAAACGCGCCCAAGGGCGGCAGCGTCCGGCTGTCGGCCATCGGCACCTTCGACACCTTCAACCCGTTCACCCTCAAGGGCGTCCCGGCGGCGGGCGCCGGATCGGTCTTCGAAAGCCTGCTGACCGGCACCCAGGATGAGGCCTTCACCGAATACGGGCTCCTGGCCAGGTCCGTCGAGATGCCGGAAGACCGGTCCTGGGTCGCGTTTACCATTCGGGACAATGCCCGTTGGCATGACGGCAAGCCGGTGACCGTCGACGACGTGCTGTTCAGCCTGAACGCCCTTAAAACGCAGGGCCGGCCTTTTTTCCGGTTCTATTACGGCAACGTCGCCACCGCCGAGAAGGTTGGCCCCCGCAAGGTCAAGTTTACCTTCTCCGGCGGGGAGAACCGGGAACTGCCGCTGATCGTCGGGCAACTCCCCATCCTGCCGAAGCATTTCTTCGAGGGCCGGGACTTCACCAGTACCATTCTGGAGCCCATCCCCGGTACCGGCCCGTACAAGATCAAAAGCTTCGAGCCCGGCCGCTCGGTGACCTACCAGCGCGTAAAGGATTACTGGGCCCGCGATCTGCCGATCAAGCGGGGCAGGAACAACTTCGATGAAATGCGCTACGACTACTACCGGGATGCCACGGTGGCCCTGGAAGCGTTCAAATCGGGCGAGTACGACTTCCGGGTCGAGAACACCGCCAAGGTCTGGGCGACGGGCTATGAATCGCCGGCATTCGAGCGAAAGCTCTACCTCAAACAGGATATTCGCCACGAGCTGCCGACCGGCATGCAGGCCTTCGTTTTCAATACCCGAAAGGATATCTTCAAGGACCGGCGGGTCCGGCGCGCCATGGCCTACGCCTTCGA
The DNA here is from genome assembly GCA_022823235.1 of Rhodospirillales bacterium. Classification (GTDB taxonomy): domain Bacteria; phylum Pseudomonadota; class Alphaproteobacteria; order Rhodospirillales; family UBA2165; genus JAJDXO01. The sequence continues at coordinate 71,551 of JAJDXO010000011.1, read as the reverse complement.
CTTCGAATGGACCAATAAGAATCTGTTTTTCGGCCAATACGCGCGAACCACGAGCTTCTTTTCAAACTCGGAGCTTGCCGCGAGCAAGCTGCCGTCACCGGAAGAGCTGAAAATCCTCGAGCCGCTCCGCGGCCAAATCCCCGGCGAGGTATTCACCGAGACCTACTCCGTCCCCGTGACCAGTGGCGACGGCCGCATCCGCTCCAACCTGAGGACGGCGCGGAAATTGCTCCAGGCGGCGGGCTGGACAATCCGGAACAAGAAACTGGTCAACACGAAGGGCCAGCCGTTCGAGTTTGAAATCCTATTGGTCTCGCCGGCATTCGAGCGGATCGCGCTGCCGTTCAAGAAAAACCTCGAGCGGCTCGGCATGAGTATCCGGGTCCGCACCGTCGATACCTCCCAATACCAGAAACGGACAGATGAGAAGGACTTCGACATGATCGTGTCCTCTTTCGGTCAGTCCCTGTCTCCCGGCAACGAACAGCGGGATTTCTGGGGCAGCGACTCCGCCGACCGGCCGGGCAGCCGCAATGTCATCGGCATCAAGGACCCGGCGGTGGACAAGCTCATCGAATTGGTGATCTCCGCCCCCGACCGGGAGAGCCTCATCACCCGGACCCGCGCTCTCGATCGGGTGCTGTCCTGGGGCCACTACCTGATCCCTCAGTGGCATATTCGTACGTTCCGGGTCGCCTACTGGGACAAGTTCGGCCGGCCCGCAACGACCCCTCGATATGGCCTCGGGTTCGACGGCTGGTGGGTGGATGCCAGGAAGCAGGCAGCCCTCAACGAGCGGAAGAATCTAGCCAGCGAGAAATAGTCTTCCCGGATGATCGGGCGGGACTTGGCCGGCATGGCGGATACCCGGGGTCACCTGGCTGGCGGAAAGATCGTCGCGAAGGATTGAGCCACGGGGCTACGCGCCGCTCTTTTCAAGCCTGCCCCAACGGTCATAATGCAGTCTCGAAGGGAACGGCCGTATCCAGGGAGAAATCGGTGAAAATTCAGAACTATGTCCACGGCGAATGGGTGGAGGGCAACAGCGAGGGAACACCTCTGGCCGATCCCGTCTCCGGCGAGGAAATCGCTCGCGCCACATCCGACGGCGTCGATCTCGGCAGGGCCCTGGATCACGCACGCACTGTCGGCGGTCCCGCGCTCCGCGCCATGACCTACGCCGGGCGGGGCGAAATGCTGGGCAGGATCAACGAAACCCTCACCGCCAACCGGGACAAGTACGCCGACATTGCGCTCCGGAATTCGGGCAATACCAAGATCGATGCGGCCATCGATATCGACGGCGGCACGGGCACATTGTTCTTTTACGCGCGCCTCGCCGGAAAACTGGGCGATGCAAACTACCTCCGGGACTCCGGATTTGAACGCATGGCCAAGGACGCGGCCTTCCAAGGGATGCACATCTGGGTGCCGCTGAAAGGCGCCGGCATCCACATCAATGCGTTCAACTTCCCCTCCTGGGGGCTGTGGGAGAAAGCCGCGGTCAGCCTGCTCGCCGGCGTGCCGTTTCTCGCCAAACCGGCCACCGCCACCTGCCTACTGTCCTACGAAATGATCAAGGACGTCATCGAGGCGGGCGTCGTGCCGGACGGCGCCATCAGCCTGATCTGCGGGGGCGGGCGCGATCTGATGGATCACGTCACCGGCCGGGACGCGGTCGCCTTCACCGGCTCGGCGGACACCGCCAACATGCTCAGGGGCAACCCCAACGTCATCGCAAGCTCGGTCCGGTTCAACGCCGAAGCCGACAGCCTGAACATGAGCCTGCTGGGTCCGGATGCCCGACCGGGAACCGCCGAGTTCGACCTGTTCGTCAAGGAAGTGTCCCGGGAAATGACCGTCAAGGCGGGGCAGAAATGCACCGCCATCCGCCGCGCCTTCGTGCCCGCGGGCATCCTCGATGAGGTTGCCGGCGCCCTGGAAGCTCGGCTCGCCAGGACGGTAATCGGCGATCCCCGCAACGAGACCGTCCGCATGGGTCCGTTGGTCAACAAGGCGCAGCAGCAATCCGCTCTGGACGGAATTGCCCAATTGGCCGAGGAAGCGGACGTAATCACCGGCGGCGACGGTTTCGAGCCCGTCGATGCGGACCCGGAAACCTCGTCATTCGTGCCGCCCACGCTCCTCAAATGCGCGGACCCCAAGGGCGCCAGGGCGGTCCACGAGGTGGAGGTGTTTGGCCCCGCGTGCACGGTGATGCCCTATGAGACCGCCGAGGAGGCCGTCGAGCTCGCCTCCCGGGGCGGCGGGTCGCTGGCCGCGTCGGTGTTCACCGCAGATGACGAATTCGCCAATGCCGCGACGCTGGGCATCGCCGCCGATCACGGCAGGGTCCTGGTGGTCGACGAGCAGGTCGCCGAGAGCCAGACCGGACACGGCATCGTTATGCCCATGTGCACCCACGGCGGACCCGGCCGTGCCGGCGGCGGCGAAGAATTGGGCGGCGCGCGCGGCTTGCGGTTTTATCATCAACGGACCGCCGTGCAGGGCCGCCTCGACCGGTTGGAAGCACTGGCGGGCGCCGGCGCCGAGGTCGCGCTATAGAGGGAAAGGCCGCCCGACGACATGTTCGCTTACATCATCCGCCGGCTGCTGTTCGTCGTCCCGACGCTGTTCGTCATCATCCTGCTGAACTTCGTCTTCGTGCAGTTCGCCCCCGGCGGACCGGTGGAGCAAACCATCGCCCAACTGCAGGGGACAGCGGTGGACGCGACGGCGAGGGTCAGTGGCACCTCTCAGGGCGAAACCGTCGGCGGCGGCGACCAGGGCCAGCAGCAGGTCGGCGCTCAAGGCGGCGGCGCCAGCAAATACCGGGGCGCCCGCGGCCTCGATCCCGAGCTGATCGCCGAGATCGAGAAGCTCTACGGGTTCGACAAGCCGGCACACGAACGCTTCTGGATCATGCTGAAGAACTATCTCCGCTTCGACTTCGGCGAAAGTTTCTTCCGCGACAAGACCGTGATCGAATTGCTGATCGAGAAATTGCCGGTCTCCATCTCGCTTGGCCTGTGGACCACCCTCCTCACCTATTTGATCTCCATTCCCCTCGGTGTCCGCAAGGCGGTGCGCGACGGATCCAACTTCGATCTTTGGACAAGCGCGGTGATCATCATCGGCACCGCGATCCCCGGCTTCCTGTTCGCCATTCTTCTGGTGGTGCTGTTCGCCGGCGGCAGCTATTTCGACATCTTCCCCCTGCGCGGCATCGTATCGCCCAACTGGGATGAGCTCAGTCCGGTCGGCAAGGTCCTGGACTACTTCTGGCACATGGCGCTGCCCATCACCTCCATGGTCATCGGCTCCTTCGCCGTTCTGACCATGCTGACCAAGAATTCGTTCCTGGACGAGATCAATAAACAGTACGTCCAGACGGCGCGGTCCAAGGGGCTTACGGAGAACAAGGTGCTCTACGGCCACGTGTTCCGGAACGGTATGCTGCTGATCATCGCCGGCTTCCCGTCAGCCTTCATCTCCATCTTCTTCACCGGCTCGCTCCTGACGGAGATCATCTTCTCCCTCGACGGGATCGGGCTCCTCGGATTCGAGGCGGCCATCAACCGGGATTATCCAATCGTTTTCGGCACCCTCTACATGTTCACCTTGCTGGGCCTGATCATGGGGATCATCGGCGACCTTGCCTACCACGTGGTCGATCCGCGAATCGACTTCGAGGCGCAGGAGGTCTAGATGGACGAAGGGCGCCTGCTTGGCATGCGGGTTACGCCGCTGAATGCGCGGCGGATCGAGAATTTCAAGGCCAACCGGCGCGGCTACTGGTCCCTATGGATCTTCATCGCCGTCTTCTTCGTCACGCTGTTCGCGGAATTCCTGGCCAACGACAAGCCGCTGCTGGTCCGCTATGACGGCGCGTTCTATGCGCCGGTCTTCGTCGCCTACCCCGAAACCGCTTTCGGCGGCGACTTCGAGACCGAGGCCGAATATTCGGACCCCGAGGTCCAGGAGCTGATCGAGGAAAAAGGCTGGATCCTCTGGCCGCTGATTCCCTATTCCTTCGACACCATCGTCTTCGACCTGCCCGGGCCCGCGCCCTCTCCGCCGACATTGCAGAACTGGCTCGGCACCGACGATCAGGGCCGGGACGTGGTGGCCCGGCTGATCTACGGCTTCCGAATATCGGTGCTGTTCGGGCTGGTCCTCACGATCGTCTCCTCCATGGTGGGGATCGCCGCGGGCGCCTGGCAAGGCTACTCCGGCGGCTGGACCGACCTTTTGTTCCAGCGCTTCATGGAAATCTGGTCGAGCATGCCGCAGCTCTTCATGCTGATCATCCTGGCGAGCTTCATCGAACCCACTTTCTGGATCCTGATGGTCTTCCTGCTGCTGTTCAGTTGGATGGGGCTGGTGGGCGTGGTCCGCGCCGAGTTCCTCCGCGGTCGCAACTATACCTATGTGATGGCCGCCCGGGCATTGGGCGTCTCCGACCGCAAGATCATGTTCAAGCACATCCTGCCCAATGCCATGGTCGCCACGGTGACCTTGATGCCTTTCATCCTCACCGGCTCCATCACCAGCCTCACGGCCCTCGACTTCCTGGGCTTTGGATTGCCGCCGGGCTCACCGTCCCTGGGCGAACTGTTGAACCAGGGCAAGGCCAACTTGCAGGCGCCATGGCTGGGCATTTCGGCGTTCCTCATCCTGGCGGTGATGCTGAGCCTGTTGATTTTCATCGGCGAGGCGGTTCGCGACGCCTTCGACCCCCGCAAGACGTTCAGGGCCTAGGGGAAGGCAAATCCAATGAGCGAGCCCCTCCTCCATATCCAGGACCTGTCGGTAAGCTTCGGCCGCGGCGAGCGCGAGGTACGGGCGGTCAAGAATGTCTCCATCGATATCCATCCGGGCGAGACCATCGGACTGGTGGGCGAATCCGGCTCCGGCAAGTCGGTCACCGCGCTGTCGGTCCTCAAGCTGCTCCCCTACCCCGTCGCCTGGCACCCGTCCGGTGAGATCATCTTCGACGGCTACGATCTGATGCGCGGTGACGAACGGGAGATTCGCGGCGTCCGGGGCAACAACATTTCGATGATTTTCCAGGAGCCCCTCAACTCCCTCAACCCGCTTCATTCCATCGCCAAGCAAATCGGCGAGATCATCCGCCTCCATCAGAGCATCAGCGACGAAAAGGTCGAGGCGCGGACCAGGGAACTCCTGGGCCTGGTCGGGCTGGAGGACGCGGTCGGGCGCATGCACTCCCTGCCCCACGAGTTTTCCGGTGGCCAGCAGCAGCGCATCATGATCGCCATGGCGCTCGCCAACGAGCCGAAATTGCTGATCGCCGACGAGCCGACGACGGCCCTCGACGTCACGGTCCAAGCCCAGGTTCTGAAGCTGATGAAGAGCCTCACCCGGGACCTCGACATGGCGATGCTGCTGATCACCCATGATCTCGGCATCGTCGAAGCGCTATCCGACCGTACCTACGTGATGAACCAGGGCGAGGTGGTGGAGACCGGAGAGACGAAGAGAATTTATGCCAGTCCGGAACATGCCTACACCCGCCACCTTCTGGACAGCGAGCCCAAGGGCCGGCCTGATCCGGCGGATCCCGATTCCAAGCCGCTGCTGACCGCCGACGACATCAAGGTCTGGTTCCCGATCAAGAAGGGGGTCATCCGCCGCACCGTCGGCCACGTGAAGGCGGTGGACGGCATCACCGTTGATCTCCGCGAGGGGCACACGCTGGGGGTGGTCGGCGAATCCGGCTCCGGCAAGTCGACCCTCGGCCGGGCGCTGCTGCGGCTCGAAAAAAGCGACGGCGATATCCAGCTCGACGGCCGGACCATCCAGGGCCTCGGTTACAAGGAGCTGCGCCCGCTGCGCCGGGACATGCAGATCGTTTTCCAGGACCCGGTGGGCTCCATGAGCCCCCGCATGTCGGTCTTCCAGGTGATCGAGGAAGGCTTGCTGGTGCAGGAGATCGGCGAAACCTATGACGAGCGCCGGGCAATGGTTGCGGACGCGCTCCGCGAGGTCGACTTGGATCCCGACACCATGGACCGCTACCCTCACGAATTTTCCGGCGGCCAGCGTCAGCGGATCGCCGTCGCCCGGGCGCTGGTGCTGCGGCCCAGGGTGATCGTCCTGGACGAACCCACCTCGGCCCTCGACATGAGCGTGCAGTCGCAGATCGTCGAGCTGTTGCGCGAACTGCAGGTGAAGCACGGGCTTTCCTACATCTTCATCAGCCACGATCTGAAAGTGGTGCGCGCGCTGTCCCACGACGTCATCGTCATCCGCGACGGCGTGGTGGTCGAACACGGCCCCGCCGAGCAGGTTATCGACAACCCCCAAGAGCCCTACACCAAGGCGCTGATGGCCGCGGCCTTCGACCTTGTCGCCGACGAGACGGGCGTGGTGAGGGGTTAATTCGGTTAGAAAGTGAAGCCCGGTGCCACATAGGCGACCCAGAGCAGGAACACGCCGAGGATCAGCCGGTAGATGACGAACGGCGTAAAGCCGGAATGCCGGAGCCAGGCCATGAATCCGGCGATGGTAATGATGGCGAAGACGAACGAGACGGCGATTGCCGTGAACACCGTATCGGTCAACTGCGCGTCGCCCGTCCGGTAGAGTTCCCACCCCTTGAGCGAGCCTGCCGCGATGATGATCGGGATCGACAGCAGCATGGAAAACCGCGCCGCCTCGGTCCGTTCCATGCCCAGGATGCGCGCCGCCGTGATGGTGATGCCGGCCCGCGAGGTGCCGGGGATCAGCGCCAGCGCCTGGAACGAACCGATGAACAAGGCACCGGCGAAACCCAGGTGGTCGAGCCGCTTGATGGTCAGGCTCAGCTTGTCGGCCAGGTACAGAAGAACGGCGAATCCGACGGTCGCCCAGGCGATGATCTTGAGCCCCCGGAAGAGGTCCTGGTTGAATTCGTTGACCGCCCAGCCCGCGGCTACCGCCGGGACCGTCGCGACGACCACCAGCATGGCGATGCGGAATTCCTCGCCGCCGCCGCGTCGGCGCCGCCTGGGCCGGAACCGGCGGCCGGTGGCGGCGATCATCCCCCAGACATCGCGCCGGAAATAGATCAGCACGGCGAGCAATGTCCCCACATGGACCGCGACATCAATGATCAGGCCCTGGTCGGGCCAGCCGGTGAAAATGGGAACCAGGACCAGATGGGCGGACGACGAGACGGGCAGGAACTCGGTGATGCCCTGGACCGCCGATAGGACGATAATGTTCAAGAGGGGCAAGCGTATCCCCTAATCCGTTTGGGCCCTGCGCGATTTACGCCTGTATATCACTTTTCCTTTGAGTACAGGAAGTTAACGGAGCCCAAGCGCTGGTTTCCATGAAACCGGTCTCCCGCCCAAGTTGCGCATTACGGACCTGTTTCAGCGGCCCCGATTTGGCTATAAGGGGCGGATGCGCACCCTCTACCACCTGTGGCTCAATCCGTTTTCGCGCAAAGTCCGAATCGTGCTGGCCGAGAAAGACCTGGGCTTCGACATGGTCGTCGAGCAGGTCTGGGACCGGCGGCGGGAGTTCCTCGCCATCAACCCGGCCGGAGATGTGCCGGTAATCATTGAGGATGACGGCACGGTGCTGGCGGATTCCGGGGCGATCTGCGAGTTTCTGGAGGAAATCGCGCCGGAGCCGCCGATGATCATCGGCAGTCCCCATGAACGGGCCGAAATCCGCCGGCTGGTGTCTTGGTTCGACCGCAAGTTCGACGCCGAAATCTCCACGCCGCTGATCGATGAAAAGGTGATGAAGCGGATCAAGGGACTGGGCTCGCCGGATTCGAACGTTATCCGCGCGGCCCACGCCAACATCCACACCCACCTGGAATATATCGGCTACCTCGCCGGGCGGCGCCACTGGCTGGCGGGCGAGGAGTTTTCCCTCGCCGACATTGCCGCCGCCGCGCACCTCTCGGCGGTGGATTATCTGGGCGATGTGCCGTGGGCCGACCACCAGGCGGCCAAGGACTGGTACGCGCGGATCAAATCCCGGCCCAGCTTCCGGCAGATTCTGGCGGACGCCATCCCCGGGCTGCCGCCGCCCAAGCACTACGCGAATCCGGATTTTTAGCGGCTCACTTCGGCCCGTCCATGCGTTCGAGATTGGCCTGGGCCGCCTTGGCCGCCGGACTGTCCGGCACCATTTCGACCACCCTCAGCCAATCGGCCCGGGCGCCGGCCCCGTCACCCGCCTGGCCGCGCAGAATGCCCCTTTCCAGCAGCGCCTCCGGGTGGGCCGGGTCCTGAGAGAGCGCCAACGCCACATCCTGCATGGCCAGCCCCGCCTCGCCGGTCTGCCGGTAGGCACTGGCGCGGAATACCCGTGCATCGGTGAATTTGGAATCCAGTTGAAGCGCCCGGGACAAATCCTCGATGGCCGGGCCCATATCGCCGCCCTCGGCATGGGCCTGCGCCCGGTCGGCGAATATCTCCGGGTTCCGGTCATCGAGGCTGATCGCCGCGTCGAGCACGGCCAGCGCGGCCGGCGGGTTTTCCGCCTGCAGCCACGCTTGCCCCGATTGGCCCAGAAGATCAGCCTTCACGGCCGCATCCGCGTTTATCACGCGGGCCAATTCCTCGAGCCGGCGGGCAGCCACTTCGTGATGACCGAGCCGCATCAGTGCCAGGGCGACGCAATGGCGGGCCGGGTCGCCGCCGCCCAGGCTTTCCCAACCGATGGCATGCTCGAAACCCCGTTCGGCGCTGCGCTCCAATTCGGCGATGCATGCACGGTACTCGGCGGCATCGGCGGCCGTCGGCGGCTGCGATTGCGCCGATGCCGGAAATGCGGCCATCATTGCGACGGCGGCGATTGCCCAATTCCTCATGCCGTGACCATATAGGAGCCATGGCAGGCACATCCACGCTTCTTTGTTTCGGCTACGGCTATTCGGCTCGCGCCCTGGCGAAACGCTTGATTCCCGCCGGCTGGCGGATCATCGGCACCTACCGGCGGGAGGAGGCCGCTGCCCTGATCGAAGCGGACGGTGTAGAGCCGGCGGCCTTCCACCGGGTTGATCCGGCCCAGGCCACCCATATCCTGATTTCGGTTCCGCCGGGCAGCGACGGCGATCCCGTACTGAACGCCTTTGGCGCCGCCATGTCAGGGACTGGTTTGGCCTGGCTGGGCTATCTCTCGACCACCGGGGTCTACGGCGATACGAGCGGCGGGGAGGTCAACGAAACATCACCCCTCAACCCCACCTCGGATCGCTCGGCGCGGCGGGTCGAAGCCGAAGCGGGCTGGCTCTCTCTCGAAGGCGTACCGGCCCACATATTCCGCCTCGCCGGCATTTACGGGCCGGGGCGCAGCGCCCTCGACCAGATCCAGGCCGGACGGGCGCGGCGGATCGGCAAGCCCGGATTTGCGTTCTCGCGCATCCACGTGGAAGACGTCGCCGGCGTCCTTGCCGCCTCCATCGCCACACCGAATCCCGGCGCGATCTACAATGTGTGCGATAACGAACCGGCGCCCCAGGCCGACGTGATCGCCCATGGGTGTGAGCTGCTGGGCGTCGACGCGTCCCCGCTGATCCCCTACGAGGAGGCCCAAAGGGACATGACCGAGATGGCGCGGTCTTTCTGGCGGGACAATCGCCGGGTCAGCAACGCCCGCATCCGAACCGAGTTGGGATATGCGCTCAAATACCCGACCTACCGGGAGGGCTTGCGCGCCATTCACATGGCCGCCGGGGATTGACCAGCGAGGTCCAACAGCCGCGCCACGGTCGCCGTCAGCCGGTCGAGATCGTGAGGCTCGCTGAGTCGGTGATCGCCGCCTTTGACGAAGGTGATCTCCACGTCGTCCGAACGGAGCTTCTCCTGGATGGTAAGGCTGGTCCGCCACGGCACCGCGTCGTCTTCCAGCCCGTGGATCAGCCGCACCGGGCAGTCGATGGCGATCTCACCGCCGAGCAGGAGTTGGTCCCTGCCGTCGTCGATCAATGCCTGGGTGAAGGTGTAGTCGTCTTCATAATCGCTGGGGACGATCACCTTGCCCTCTGTCTTCATCACATCCCGCTGCTCCCGGGTCAGTTCCTCGGCGTAAAGGCGCTCGGTAAAGTCGGGTGCCGGCGCGATGCCCACCAACCCGGCAACGCGCTCGGGACGGGCCAGCGCCGCGAGCAACATAATCCAGCCCCCCATGGAGGACCCCACCAGCACCTGGGGTCCGTCGGTGAGTTCATCCAAGGCCGCCAGCGCGTCCGCCGCCCAGGAACCAATGGTGCCGTCGGCGAACGCGCCTTCGGACTCCCCATGGCCCGCATAATCGAAACGGAGATAGGCGTTGCCCCGATCCCGGCATAGCGCCTCGAGCGCCAGCGCCTTGCCGCCCGACATGTCCGACATGAAACCGGTCATGAAGATGACGCCGGGGCTTCGGCCCGGCGTTCGGTGGTAGGCAATGGACGGCCCGGAACCGCGTGGTAATATTCCGGCCTTGAGGTCTGGGGTGGACGCGTGGTCGGACATTCTTGTTCCCGTGCGAAATGGCGGCGAAGAGATTGAACCAGGAAATTAGCACCGAAGACAGGCCGGCGGTATCCGCCGCGGGCGGAAAAACCATCGCCGACGGCGCCACCGTGTTGCAGGTCCTACCGGCGCTGGAGACGGGCGGGGTTGAACGGGGCACGGTCGATGTCGCCAACGCCGTCGCCGCCGCGGGCGGGCGTTCCATCGTCGCCTCGGCCGGCGGACTGATGAAGCACGAACTCAGCCGGAGCGGCGCCGAACACGTCACCCTGCCGGTGGATTCCAAGAACCCGCTGGTCATGCGCGCCAACGTCCGCCGGCTGGTCCGGCTCATCAACTCGGAAAACGTCGATGTGGTCCACGCCCGCTCCCGGGCGCCGGCCTGGAGCGCCATTGCCGCCGCCAATAAAACCGGTTGCCGCTTCGTCACCACCTTCCACGGCGCTTACGGCCACGGCAAAGTGTTCAAGCGCCGCTACAACAGCGTTATGACCCGGGGTGAACGGGTCATCGCCATCTCCGAATTCGTCGCCGGGCACATGCGCGAGGTCTATGATGTCCCGGCCAGCAAGATCCGTGTCATCCACCGTGGCGTCGACGTTGCCCGCTTCGACCCCGCCAAAGTGTCCCAGGAACGGATCATCGCGCTCTCCGAACGCTGGCGGCTGCCCGACGGCGTGCCCGTGGTGATGCTGCCCGGCCGGCTCACCCGCTGGAAAGGCCAGCGGGTGTTCATCGACGCGGTGAAACTGCTGACGGACCATGACGTCCGGTGCCTGATCGTCGGTTCCGACCAGGGGCGGGATGCCTACCGCAAGGAGCTGATCAAGGAAATCGAGGGCGCCGGGCTTGGCGGCAAGATACATGTGATCGACCATTGCGACGACATGCCCGCCGCCTACATGCTAACCGACGTGGTGATCTCCGCCTCCATCGAACCCGAAGCCTTCGGCCGCGTCGTTACCGAGGCCCAAGCCCTCGGCCGGCCCGTCATCGCCACCGATCACGGCGGCGCCCGCGAGACCATTATCGACGGCCGGACCGGATGGCTGACGCCGCCGGGCGACGCCGAAGCGCTCGCCGCCACGATCGCCCGGGTTCTCGATCAGGACCCGTCGGCCCGGGGGAACTATGCCGCCCGTGCGGTGGCCCATATCCGCGACAACTTCACCAAGGACGCCATGTGCGCCAAGACCATCGCCGTCTATGACGAACTTCTCAACGGCGCACCGGCGGGCTGAGTCCGGAGCCCGAGCGAATGGCCGGCCGGATACTGGTGATCAAGCTTGGGGCGCTGGGCGACTTCCTGCAGGCCGCGGGACCCTTCGCCGCCATCCGCGCCCATCACCCGGACGCCCGCATCACCCTGCTGACGACCCAGCCATTCGCCGACTTCGCCGCCGCATCGCCCTGGTTCGACGAGGTGTGGACCGACGTCCGGCCCAAGCTCCGGCAATTCATCAAATGGATGCGCCTTCGGGGCCAACTCAATAGCGGCCGGTTCGACCGGGTATATGATCTCCAGACCTCCGACCGCTCGTCCGGCTATTACCGGCTATTCGGAAAAAAGCCCGAATGGTCGGGAATTGCCTGGTCCTGCTCCCACCCCCACGCCAACCCCCAGCGCGACCTCATGCACACCATGGAACGCCAGGCCGAACAGCTGCAAATGGCGGGAATCGACGCGGTTCCGGCGCCTAACTTTTCCTGGGTCGACACCCGGACCGAGCGCTTCGGGCTCGCCGAACGCCATGCCCTGCTGGCGCCCGCGGGCGCCCTTCACCGGCCCGAAAAACGCTGGCCCAGGGATCGCTTCGCCGAACTCGCCAACTGGCTTCTGGACCGGAGGGTTCAGCCGGTGCTTCTGGGCACGGCGAGCGAAGTGCGGTTTCTGGACGAGATCGTTTTCGAGGCGCCTGGGTCCCGTTCCCTTGCCGGCGAAACAAGCCTCGCCGATTTGATTGCGCTCGGCCGGGGCGCCCTCGCCGCCATCGGCAACGACACCGGCCCCATGCACGCCGCCGCCATGGTCGGCTGCCCGACGGTGGTGGTCTACTCCAAGGACTCCGACCCGGCGCTGTGCGCCCAGCGGGGACCATATGTGAGCATCCTGCGGCGGGACGACCTCGAGACCCTGGAGCTCGCCGATGTCACCGATGAACTCTCGGAGCCCATCCTCCGGACCCTCGCCTAGGCCCTTCTTGACAGGCGGAGCCGGATTGCCGATATAAGCGCCACGATGACGCATGACCGTGCCACTACCACCACCACGACCCTCCACGGGGGGCCGTGACGTCCGGCGCGTGTATATGGACGGACTCACAGCCCTCCTCGCAATCGCAAGGGGGGTTTTTTGGTGCAATGTCTTGAGTGACGACGAAGGATCAGGCCGATGGCGAACGGAGTAGAAGCAGGCGCGAACGTGAAGCTGACGCTGCCCGACGGCAGCGTCCGGGACTACACGGCGCCGGTGACCGGCGCCGCGGTGGCCGCCGACATCGGCCCCGGCCTCGCCAAGGCGGCGCTGGCCGCCCGGATCGACGGCGAAATGTGGGATCTCAACCGGGAAATCCCGGGTGACTGCAATTTCTCCATCGTCACCGCCAGGGACGAGGATGCGTTGGAGCTGTTGCGCCACGATGCCGCCCATGTGCTGGCCCAAGCGGTCCAGGAACTGTTCCCCGGCACCCAGGTGACCATCGGCCCGGCCATCGAAAACGGCTTCTACTACGACTTTGCCCGCGACGAGCCGTTCTCGACGGATGATTTCGAGGCCATCGAAAAGCGGATGGCGGAAATCGTCGATCAGGACCTGCCCATCGAACGCCAGGTCTGGGACCGGGCTGAAGCGATCGCGCATTTCAAGTCCATCGGCGAGATCTACAAGGCCGAGATCATCCAGGATTTGCCGGAATCGGAAGAGATCACCATCTACCGGCAGGGCGGCTGGAAGGACCTCTGCCGAGGCCCGCACCTGCCCTCGACCGGTAAGCTGGGCAAGGCGTTCAAGATGCTCAAGCTCGCCGGCGCCTACTGGCGGGGCGACAGCCGGAACGAGATGCTGCAGCGCATGTACGGCACGGCATGGGCCGACGAGAAGCAGCTCGAGTCGCACCTCACCATGCTTGAGGAGGCGGAGAAGCGGGACCACCGCCGGATCGGCCGGGAAATGGAGCTGTTCCACCTCCAGGAAGAGGCCATCGGCTCGGTGTTCTGGCACGAAAAAGGCTGGTCCCTGTACCGCACCATCGAGGCCTATATGCGCCGCCGGCTGGAAAACGCCGGCTATGTAGAGGTCAAGACGCCGCAGTTGGTTGACCGTGCGCTCTGGGAGGATTCCGGCCACTGGGACAAGTTCCGCGAGAACATGTTCATCGCCGAGGTGGACGAAGGCAAAGCGGTGAAAGCGAGCGAAAGCCACGGCGCTTCCGGTGACGGCGTGCACCCGGATGGCGGCGACGGCACCACGAAGCATCTGGCCTTGAAGCCCATGAACTGCCCCTGCCACGTTCAGATCTTCAACCAGGGCATCAAGAGCTACCGCGCCCTGCCCCTGCGCATGGCCGAATTCGGCTCCTGCCACCGCTATGAGCCGTCGGGCGCGCTGCATGGCTTGATGCGGGTGCGCGCCTTCACCCAGGACGATGCGCACATCTTCTGCACCGAGGATCAAATCGAAAGCGAGACGGCGGCGTTCATCGAACTGCTGTCATCGATCTACAAGGATTTCGGTTTCGAGGACTTCGTGATCAAGTTCTCCGACCGGCCGGACGTGCGGGCCGGCGAGGATGCGGTGTGGGACAGGGCGGAGCGGGCCTTGCGGGAGGCGACGGACGCCGCCGGGGTCGAGGTCGAGTTGAACCCGGGCGAGGGCGCGTTCTACGGTCCCAAACTGGAATTCGTGCTCCGCGACGCCATCGGGCGGGACTGGCAGTGCGGCACCCTTCAGGTGGACTTCGTACTGCCGGAACGCCTGGACGCCAACTACATCGGCGAGGACAACGGAAAGCACCGCCCGGTGATGCTTCATCGCGCCATTCTCGGTTCGTTCGAGCGGTTTATCGGCATATTGATCGAGAACTACGCCGGGCGCTTCCCCCTGTGGCTGGCGCCGGTGCAGGCGGTCGTGGCGACCATCACCAACGATGCGGACGCGTATGCCGGCGAAGTCGCCGGCGCCCTCGAATCGGCCGGCATCCGGGTGGAAACGGACCTCCGGAACGAGAAGATCAACTACAAGATCCGCGAACACAGCCACGCCCATGTGCCGCTGATCGCCGTCGTCGGCGTCCGGGAGGCGGAAGAAAAGACCGTGGCGCTCCGGCGTTTGGGCGGCAAGGCTCAAGAAATTGTTGCGCTGGATGAGGCAGTCGCTAGACTTGTCGGCGAAGCGGCCGCACCGGGAGCCTGAGCTGGGGCGATACCGGGCGGCTAGTCGAGTTTAAAGTCCTTTTTCATAACCAGGGGTCCAACGCGTGACAGCATCATGATCTATCGGCACCTGGGGAGGCAAAGGCCGATAGAGGAGTTGCGTCAATAGCCCGCCCACCCATGCAGGCCAGGCCCGAGAAAGAGGGCCCCCGCGTAAACGAAGACATCGATAACGCCCAAATCCGTCTGGTGGATGCCGACGGGGAAATGATCGGCGTCGTACCCACCGAAGAAGCTCTGGACCGCGCCGCGGATGCGGGCCTCGACCTGGTCGAGGTGTCGCCCAATGCGGACCCGCCGGTGTGCAAAATTCTCGATTTCGGCAAGCTCAAATACGAAAACCAGAAGAAGAAGGCCGAGGCGCGGAAAAAACAGAAGACCATCGACGTCAAGGAAATCAAGATGCGCCCGGGCATCGAGGAGCACGACTATCAGGTCAAGATGCGCTCCATGCGCCGGTTTATCGACGACGGCGACAAGGTGAAGGTGACCTTGCGTTTCCGCGGCCGGGAAATGGCCCACCAGGATTTGGGCGCCAAAGTGCTGGACCGGGTGCGGGACGACATGGACGAGATGGCCAAGGTGGAGCAGTTCCCCCAGATGGAAGGCCGCCAGATGACCATGGTGTTTGCACCGCGGTAACCCCGGCCAAATGGTTCAATTTGGCCGGAAGCTGCTCTAGTATTCAGGGCGAGGGAGCACACGATGAATCGCGACCTGCTGCATCCCATAACCGAAGACGAAAAGCGGACCTACGACGAGGACGGCGTGGTCTGCATTCGCGGCCAGTTCGATCGAGAATGGATCGATCACATGCTGGCGGTGTGTACCGGCAACGACGTAAATCCGGGCGGCGCGCGCCATGAACAGAGTGACGCGGACGATCCCGGCCGCTTCGTCGCCGCGACCCACATGTCGCGCGAGAACAAGGACATATGGAATTTCGCGATGAACTCGCCGGCGGCGGAGATCGCCGCGACCCTGATGGGCGTGGACGAGACGCGGTTCTTCTACGATCAGCTTTTCTTCAAGGACCCCGGCACCCTGGCGCCGACGGCCTGGCACAACGATTTGCCGTTCTGGCCCTTCGACGGCGGCGATGTCGCCTCGGTCTGGGTCGCGCTGACCCCGACCCCGAAGGAAAACAGCGGCCTCGTCTATGTCGGCGGCTCCCACAAGTGGAACAAGATGTATTACCCGGAACCGGCGACGCCCCGGGACAACTTCACCATGCCCGAGGCCGAGGCCTTCGAGCGCTGCCCCGCCTTCCACAAGGAATTCGACAATCCCGACTACCGGTTCCTGAGTTGGGACATGGAGGCCGGCGACTGTCTGGTGCATCACCCGATGGCCGTGCACGGGTCGGGCAAGAACGCCTCCCTCGATACGCCGCGGGTCGCCCTCTCGGTCCGCTATTTCGGCGGCGACGCCACCTGGCACGGCAAACGCACGATTTTCGAGGTGCCCGGCACGTCGGACGATATGTTCCCGATCGGCGAGATGCCCATCAACGACGACGTCTTCCCGGTGGTCTGGCGGGCCTGATCAAGATCCGCGGTTACGGGTTCAGATCAGGATCCCATTCGATCCGCAGCCGCTGGATACCCCGGAATGACAGCGTCGGGATGTATTCCCACTCCTGACCGGGGACCAGCTTCATATGAGGCAGCCGCCTGGTTAGTTCCTCGAGGATGATTTTCATTTCCAGCCGGGCCAGCGGCGCGCCCATGCAGAAGTGCGCCCCGTTGCCGAACGCGAGGTGCTTTTTCTCCTGTTTGCGCAGAATGTCGAATTTGTCGCCGTCGGCAAACGCGGCATCGTCCCGGCTGCCGGATCCGATCGCCAGAAGGATCTTGGCGCCTTTCGGAACGTCGAAGCCGCCGATCTTCGCATCCTTGGCGGCAATGCGTCTCCAGGTGAAGATGGAGGAGTCGTAGCGGAGAATTTCCTCGACCGCGTTGGGGATCAGGGAGGGATCATTGCAAAGCGCCTCCCACTGTGCCCGATCCTCCAGCAGCGCCCGCATCCCGTTGGCGGAGGCCTGGGTCGTGGTTTCATGCCCCGCGAACTGCATCAGGAACATGACGTTGTAGAGGTAGTTGATGGTGAATTTGTCCGGATCGGCCTGGTGGAGACGCACCATGTCACCGAGATAATTGTCGCCCGGGTTCTCGTAAGCATCGTCGACCAGCTTCTTGGTGAACGCCCAGTGCTCGCCCATGTCATGCATCATCGCGACCTGCTCGGCGTCGCTGGGACGTCCCCAATTGACGACGGCCCGAGCCGAGCCCAGCTGCTTGACCCGCACCGCATGATCGTCGTCCGCGCCCAGAAAGATGAAGATCGCCAAGGCGGGCACCTCGTAGAGCATCTCCGCAACCAGATCGGCCTCGCCCTTGGCCGCAAACCGGTCGATGAAGCCGCTGACGATCGACCGGATCCGCGCCTCGACCTGCTCGACGCGTTTCGGCGTAAACGCGTCTCCAAAGACCTTGCGGTGCGCCCGGTGGGTCGCCGGGTCCTCGTCCACAAGGGACGGTTCCACCGAGATATCGAGACTGTCCCGCACTTCGGCGGCGGCGGGGCACAACGGGGTCACCGGGTGCCGCGCCAAGGCGGCGGAAAAAGTCTCCGGATCACGGAAAACGCGGACGATCTCGTCGTACTTGGTCACCACCCAGTAGCCGGATTTGGGATCATGGAATATGGGCTCGTCCGACCGCGCCTTGCCGAAAAACGCGAACGGATTGGCTATATAGGCGTCGTCGAAAGGCTCGAACTCCGCCGCCATCCCCGTTACCGGGCAGCGGGCGCGCGCATCCGGATCGGTATCAAGCTCCTTCGGCGTCGACTGAAACATGCCGAGATTGAGGTCGTTGGACATTTTCTGGCCTCCCACATTCAGGCACGGAATTTCGAGAACCTATCCGATAATTATGTGATATGTCAATTATTGACTTATCACAAATATGATGTTCTTGTCGTTCCGTTGTCCCGGATGAAGGCGGCCGGCATGTCCAAACCAGAACATCCCCTGGAGCTCGACCGACACCTCCCCTCGTTGATTCAGACCCTGGGGAACAAGATTTCGCTCCATGCGCTCCGCGAAGGCGCCCGTCCGCATGACCTGGATCTGCGGGAGTTGAGAGTGATCTTGATCTTGGGCGCCGAGGGGCGCTCCACGATCAATGACGTGGCCGACCGTATCGCCATGGATCGCGGCGGCACCAGCCGCGCCATCAGCCGGCTGGAAATGCGGGGATTCATTTCGCGCTCCGAGGACTCGCGCGACCGGCGGCGCTCCCTGGTCGGTCTGACCGGTCAAGGGGTCCGGGTTCACGACGAGCTGGCTTCGTTCGCCCTTACCCGGGAGGAACTGCTCCTCAGGAACTTCTCCGAGTCCGACCGGAGTCACCTCAACGAGCTTCTACGGCGGGTCGTCGGGAACGTGGACACCATGCTGACAGGCGGCGAGGCACAAAAATGAGACTTTGCGTTGCCGGCGCGCCCGGCGCCTTCGGCCGCAAGCATCTGGATGCCCTGGGCGTGATCGACGGCGTGGAGGTCACCTCCGTCGTCGGCGGAGAACCGGACGATATGGAAGGCTTCGCCAGGGACCGGGGCATCGACCACTGGACCAAGGATCTCGGGGACAGCCTCGCCCGGGACGATGTCGATGCAGTGATCCTGGCGACCCCGACCCACCTGCATGCCGAACAAGCCGTCGCCGCCATGCGCGCCGGCAAGCATGTGATGATCGAAATTCCCATGGCCGACAGCCTGAAGGACGCCGAGGACATCGCCCGCGTCCAGCGGGAAACCGGCCTCGTCGCCATGGTCGACCATGTGCGGCGGTTCAACCCGAGCCATCAGTGGGTCCACAACCGGATCAAGGCCGGCGAACTGACCCTTCAGCAACTGGATGTGCAGACCTTCTTCTTCCGGCGCACCAACATCAACGCCGAAGGGAAGCCCCGCACCTGGACCGATCACCTGCTATGGCATCATGCCTGCCACACGGTGGATCTGTTCCAGTATCAGACCGGCGGCGAGGCGGCCGAGTGCTTCGGGCTGCAGGGGCCGCCGCACCCGGAACTCGGCATCGCCATGGACATGTCCATCGGGCTGAAAGCGGCGAACCAGGCCATCTGCACGCTGTCGCTGTCGTTCAACAACGACGGGCCGCTCGGCACCGTCTTCCGCTACATCTGCGACAACGGCACCTATATCGCCCGCTATGACGATCTGGTGGACGGCAACGAAAACCCCATCGACTTGAGCGGCGTGGCGATTTCGGACAACGGCATCGAACTCGCCGACCGGGAATTCCTCGCCGCCATCGCCGACGGCCGCGAGCCCAACAGCAGTGCGGCGCAGGGATTGTCGGCCATGCGCACCCTGGACCGGCTGGAAAAGACGTTCGGCGGATAGGAGCGGCGTGGTGGGCGCGGTCAGGAACATACTCTTCATCATGTGCGACCAGCTTCGCTGGGATTACCTGTCCTGCTACGGCCACCCGAAACTGGACACCCCGAACATCGACGGCCTAGCCGCCCGGGGCGTGCGGTTCGACAGCGCCTATTGTCAGTCCCCGGTGTGCGGTGCGTCGCGCATGAGCTTTTATACCGGCCGGTATGTGAATTCTCATGGCGCCAGCTGGAATTTCGTCCCGCTCAGGATCGGCGAGCAGACCATCGGCGATCATCTCAGGCCCCGCGGCATCCGCACCGCGCTGGTCGGCAAGACTCACATGCGTGCCGACTATGCCGGGATGGCGCGCCTGGGGATCGATCTTCATTCCGGCGAAGGCGTGCTGGCGGCCGAATGCGGCTTCGAGCCCTTTGAGCGGGACGACGGCATCCACCCCAGCTCAAGTCACGATCCCAACCCCCGATACAATCAATATCTCCGCGACCACGGCTTCGAGGCCGACAACCCGTGGGAGGATTGGGCGAACTCGGCGGAAGGTCCGGACGGCGAACTGCTGTCCGGCTGGTATCTGGAAAACTCGAACAAACCGGCGCGGGTTCCGGCCGAGCATTCCGAAACCGCGTACATGACCGGACGCGCCATCGACTTCCTGGACGATGCGGGGGACGAGCCCTTCTGCCTCCACCTCTCCTACATCAAGCCGCACTGGCCCTACATGGCGCCGGCCCCCTATGCGGGCATGTACGGCCCCGAAGACACCTACCCGGTCGTCCGCAGCGACGAGGAGAAACAGGACCCGCATCCGGTCTTCGGCGCGTTCATCGGCCAGCGCGTGTCGCGGACCATGTCGCGGGACGAGGTCCGCGATGCGGTGCTTCCCGGCTACATGGGCATGATCAAACAGATCGATGACGAGATCGGCCGCCTGCTTGAAGCGCTCGAGGCGCGCGGGCGGATGGACGATACGATGATCGTCTTTACCTCGGATCACGGCGACTACCTGGGCGATCACTGGATGGGCGAAAAGGACCTGTTCCACCAGCCTAGCGTCCGGATTCCGCTCATCGTCCACGACCCGTCGCCGGAGGCCGACGCGACCCGCGGGTCGGCAAGCGATGCGCTGGTCGAAGCAATCGACCTCGCACCGACTTTCGTCGAAGCCATCGGCGGGTACCCCCAACCTCATATTTTCGACGGCTGCTCCCTGACCCCGCTGCTGCACGGCGAAACGCCGGATGGCTGGCGGAGCTACGTCATCAGCGAATACGACTACGCGTTCATGGACCCCCGCCTCGCGCTGGGCACGAAGCCCAGGGACTGCTGGCTGCGCATGGTGTTTGACGGCCGGTTCAAATATGTCGACTGCGGCGAATACCGGCCGATGCTGTTCGACCTGGAGGAAGATCCCCGGGAACTGAAAGATCTGGGCGCCGACCCGGCCTACGAGGCGGAGCGCGCGCGGCTGAAGGACCTGCTCTTCGACTGGGCGATGAAACCGCGCCACCGGGTGACCGTAACCGACGGCATGCTGGAAACCGTCGATGTCCAGCGAAACATCACCGAGGCCGGCGTTCTAATCGGCTGCTATGACCGGGATGATCTGGAGAAAGCCGCCGCGGCATGGCAGGATCGCCCCATATTCGCGGCGTTCAACCCGGTTTGGGCCAAAGCGCAGAAGAAACTACGCGGAGAGGATTCATCATGAGCGTCAGTGCGCGGGATATCGATCGGATCGTCAACGAGGCGAAGCCCGTCGGCGGTATGGTGTGGAACGTGATGGGACAGATCTACATTCCCAAACAGGTGGACGAAAAGGCGATCTGGTGGGAAGCCATCATGCCCGAGGAGAGCTACATTCCGCCCCATTCCCATTCCAGCCAGGATGAATTTCTCTACATAACCGAGGGCGAGTTGCAGATGATCCTCGACGGCAAGGAGTTCGTCGGAGGCGCGGGCGAGGTGCTTCCGTTTCCCAAGTACTCGACCCACGCCCTGTTCAACAATAGCGGCGAGACGGTGAAAGGGGTTTTCTGGGCGGAGCCGACCAACAAGCTGTTCGATCTCTTCAAGGCGCTCCACAATGTCGCCGACGCGCACGAGGTCATCCGTATCTCGGATGCCCACGACATCCATTTTCAGCTGCCGGGCCAGGAGCCCCGCACCGGGCCCCTGGCGGCCGCGGAATAAGTCCGGCCACGCAGTACGGAAGGTCGATAGTGAAGCGCATGCCCGGCCAGTCTCCACGGTCGCGCGCCATAACGAGAGGAGTTCACAATGATCCGCGGTCTCTGCGGCGGGGCAGCTTTCCGGGCGTGTTCGTTCGGGCTGCTGCTGGGTGCGGCGGGCCTGTCGCTGATCGGTGCGGCAGCGGAGCCGGCGGCGGCGAGGCCGGATGAGGCCGCCGCGCTCAAGATCGGGTTGCTGCTGGACCTGAGCAGCGGTTCGGCGGAGGTCTACAGGAACAGGCAGCGGGCGTTCGAGTTCGCGATCAGGCATGTCAACGAGGGCGGCGGCGTGTTCGGATTGCCCGTGACGATCGCGGTCCGCGACGCCACGGCGGAACCGGAGAAGGCGGTCGCGGCGGCACGGCGTCTTGTCGAGGCCGACGGCGTGCATGCCATCGTCGGACCCAACGCCAGCGCCAGCGCGCTGCCGGTGGCCGAGCGGGTGATCGGTCCGGCCGCCATCCCCACGATCAGCTTCTCGGCCACGTCGCCGGCGCTGACGGCCGTCGCCGACAACGACTTCCTGTTTCGAACCGCGCTTTCCGACGTGTCCCAGGGACCCGTCCTCGCCCGCCTCACACGCGAGCGGGGCTTCGACAACGTCGGCCTGCTCCATGTCGACGATCCCTGGGGACGGGGCCTTGCCGGTGCCTTCGATGCAGCCTGGGACGGTCCCCTCAAGGCCGTCCCGGTGGACCGCGGCGAGACCCGCTTCCTGGCCGCACTGCGCAAATCCGCGAGCGGGGGCGCGCAGGCTCTGGTGGTGATCGCCTCCGAGACGGCGTCGCTCGCCATGGTGCGCGAGGCGATCGACAACGGCCTTTACGAGAGCTTCGTCTTCGGCGACGGCGCCAAGCGGCCGAGCCTGGTCCGGTCCCTGGGCGGCGCCCGCCTCGGCAACATGTACGGCACCGGGCCCGCATCCGCACCGGAGAGCGCCGCATCCGCGGCGTGGGAGGCGGCCTGGGTCGCCGAGTACGGCGCGCTGCCGGTGCTCGCCTATGTCAAGGAGGCCTACGACGCTACGATCGCCCTGGCGCTTGCGGCGCAGGCCGCGGGGCGGTTGGACGGCGCGGCGATCCGCGACCGGCTGCGCGCGGTGGGCAGTTCGCCGGGCACCGTCGTGAACGCCGGCCCGAACGGCGTCGCCGATGCGCTTCGCATTCTCGCCGACGGCGGGGAGATCGATTACGAAGGCGCCTCGGGCAGCATGGACTGGGACGGGAACGGCGATCTGCGCCGCGGCCATATCGGCATCTGGCGCTTCACCGAGGACGAACGGATCGAGGACGTCCGGGTGGTCGCATACCGGAAATGAGGCCGCCGGTTTCGTCGTCGCCCGCGCCTCTTGCAATCCCGGGGCGCCGCCGCTATAAACCGCGCCTTCGCCGAGCGAAACGGCCGGATGTTTGATCCGAGGGCATGCCGGACGCTCACAGAAAACTCAAACGAGGATGAGGAAATGCCCAAGCTGAAGACCAAATCCAGCGCCAAGAAGCGCTTCTCCCGCACGGGCACCGGCAAGATCAAGGGCAGCCCGGCATTCAAGCGTCACAATCTGCGCAAGCGCACCCAGAAGATGAAACGCAAGGCCCGGGGCACCGTGATCATGGCCGATGCCGATGCGAAGATCATCAGCGCCTACATGCCGTACAACCGGGGGAAATAAACATGTCGCGGTCCAGACCCACCGTCGCCAGCCGAGCCCGACGCAAGAAGGTCGTCGCCCGGGCCAAGGGCTACCAGGGCCGGAGCAACAACAACTTCCGTCTCGCCAAACAGCGGACCGACAAGGCGCTGCAATACGCCTACCGGGACCGCCGGACCAGGAAGCGCTCGTTCCGCCGCCTGTGGATTCAGCGGATCAATGCCGGCGCCCGTCTGCACGGCCTGACCTATTCCCAGTTCATGAACGGCCTCTCGAAGGCCGGGATCGAGATCGACCGCAAGGTGCTGTCCGATCTCGCCGTCACGGAGCCGGATTCGTTTAAAAGCTTGGTTGAACAGGCCCAGGCCGCCCTCGCCAGCACTGCCTAAGGCAGGATCGAACGAAGATTTTTTGGAAGGGGGCGGCCCGGACGGCGGCCCCCTTTTGATTTGGAGCACGGAAACGACATGCAAGACCTGGAGGCACTGAAGAGCGAATTGACGGCGGCCATCGACGGCGCCGGCGATTTGGATGCCTTGGAGGCGGTGCGCGTCGCCGCCCTCGGGCGGAAGGGTAGCGTCACCGGCCTGATGAAGACCCTGGGCCAGCTGGACGCGGACGAGCGAAAAGCCGCCGGCCGGGCGTTCAACGCGCTGAAGGATGAAATCGCCGAGGCCATCGAGGCGCGCAGGACCACGCTGTCGGCGTCGGGACTGGATGCCCGGCTGGCCGAGGAGAAGATCGACGTCACGCTCCCCGTCCGGCCCGAACGCAGGGGCTGCGTCCACCCGATCAGCCAGACCATCGACGAGGTGATCGCCATCTTCGGCGAGATGGGTTTCACCGTCGCCGAAGGGCCCGACATCGAAGAGGACTGGTACAACTTCACCGCCCTGAACATCCCCCAGGACCACCCGGCCCGCCAGGAACACGACACCTTCTACATCAATGCGGAGAAAGAAGGGCGCCGGATGGTGCTCCGCACCCACACCTCGCCGGTACAGATCCGCACCATGCAGTCCCAAAAGCCGCCCATCCGGATCATCGTACCGGGCCGCACCTACCGCAGCGATCACGATGCCACCCACTCGCCCATGTTTCATCAGGTCGAAGGATTGGTCGTGGATGAGACCTCCCACATGGGGCACCTCAAGGGCTGCCTGATGGAATTCTGCCGCGCCTTCTTCGGCATCGACGATCTGCCGGTCCGCTTCCGGCCCAGTTACTTTCCCTTCACCGAACCCTCGGCGGAGGTGGATATCGGCTGCACCCGCGAAGGCGGCGGGTTGAAAATCGGCGCCGGCGACGACTGGCTGGAAATTCTCGGCTCCGGCATGGTCAATCCGGCGGTTCTGGAGAATTGTGGGATCGACTCGACCGAATATCAGGGCTTCGCCTTCGGCATGGGCGTCGAGCGATTGGCCATGCTCAAGTACGGCATTCCCGATCTTCGGACGTTCTATGATTCGGACATCCGGTGGCTGGAGCATTTCGGCTTCGCGCCCCTGGATGTGCCGTCGCTGCTCGGGAGGGTCGTCGGATGAAATTCTCCCTGAAATGGCTCGAGCAGGAGCTGGAGACGGACGCCGGCCCCCGGGAAATCGCCGACGAACTGACGATGATCGGGCTTGAACTCGAGGGCCTCGACGACCCTGCCGACAAGCTCAAGGACTTCGTCGTCGGCCATGTGGAAGACGCCAGACCCCATCCGGACGCCGACCGGCTCCAGGTGTGCCGGGTGAACAACGGTACCGAGACCTTCGAGGTGGTGTGCGGCGCGCCCAATGCCCGGACCGGCATGAAAGGCGTGTTCGCGCCGGAAGGCAGCTATATCCCGGGCATCGACATGGTGCTGAAGAAATCGAAGATCCGCGGCGTTACCTCCAACGGTATGCTGCTGTCCGAACGGGAAATCGGCCTTTCGGACGAGCATGAAGGCATCATCGAGCTCGGCGGCGATGCGGTCCCGGGCGCCCCGGCGGCCGAGGCCCTCGGCATGTCCGATCCGGTGTTCGATATCGGCATCACACCCAACCGGGGCGACTGCCTCGGCGTCCGCGGCATCGCCCGCGATTTGGCGGCGGCCGGTATCGGTACGCTGAAACCGCTGCTCATCGAGCCCGTCGAGGGCAAGTTCGAGAGCCCGATCAAGGTTCATCTCGATCTCGACGATGAAACCATAAGCGCCTGTCCCTATTTCGTCGGGCGCTATTTCCGCGGCGTCAGGAACGGCCCGAGCCCCGACTGGCTGCAACAGAAGCTGCTCGCCATCGGTCTCCGGCCCATCTCGGCGCTGGTCGACATCACCAACCTGCTCACCATGGCCTACGGCCGGCCGCTGCACGTCTTCGATGCCGACAAGGTCCATGGCGACATTCACGTCCGGCTGTCCAGGAAGGGCGAGAAAATCCTGGCCCTCGACGGCAAGGAGTACGAACTCGACGACGAAATGACGGTCATCGCCGACGAGAAGGAAGCGGAAGCCCTTGGCGGCGTCATGGGCGGCGAGCCCTCCGGTTGCACCGGGGAGACGGTCAACGTGTTCCTCGAAAGCGCCTATTTCGACCCGGTCCGTACGGCGGCCACGGGACGCAAGCTCAACCTGACGTCCGACGCCCGCTACCGGTTCGAGCGCGGCATCGATCCGGATTTCGTGCTCGACGGCGCGGAACTCGCCTCCAAACTGCTCTTGGACCTGTGCGGCGGCGAAGCCAGCGACATCGTCATCGCCGGCGAGAAACCGGATGTCTCGCGGTCTTATCCGCTGCGCAAGCACCGGGTGAAGGAACTGGGCGGCGTCGAGGTATCCGAGGAAGAGACGGTCCGGATTCTCAACGCGCTGGGCTTCAACGTCACCGACAACGGCGATGCCTGGGCGTGCGACGTGCCGTCCTGGCGCCATGATGTGGTCGGCGAGGCCGATTTGGTCGAAGAGGTGGCGCGCATCCACGGCTTTGACAATATCCCCGCCGTCTCGCTGGTGCGCGAGACCAACCTGCCGAGCCCGGCGGTGTCGCTGCCGCAGGCCCGCCGCGCGCGGGCGCGGCGCGCGTTGGCGGTTCGCGGCCTCACGGAGTCGGTGACCTTCTCGTTCCTGCCCCGCAAACACGCGGACCTCTTCGGCGGGGTGCCGGAAACCGTC
This sequence comes from Rhodospirillales bacterium, assembly GCA_022823235.1. GTDB lineage: Bacteria > Pseudomonadota > Alphaproteobacteria > Rhodospirillales > UBA2165 > JAJDXO01. The sequence continues at coordinate 45,190 of JAJDXO010000011.1, read as the reverse complement.
AATCTGGTGAACCCCATCTCCGCCGATCTCGATGTGATGCGGCCGTCGCTGCTGCCCAACCTGATCGACGCCGCGAGGCGCAACGCGGACAAGGGCTTCGGAGACGTCTCCCTCTACGAGGTGGGACCGCAATTCGCCGGCGAGAACCCCGAGGATCAGGCCGTGGTCGCCGCCGGCGTCCGGGCCGGGCTCACCGGCCCCCGCGACTGGGCCGGAAGCTCCCGCGGGGTGGACGCGTTCGACGTCAAGGCGGACGTCATGGCGGTGTTCGAACAGCTGGGCGTTTCGGCGGGTTCGGCCCGCATCTCCACCGATGCGCCGGCGTGGTATCACCCGGGTCGGTCGGGCACCGTTGCTTTCGGGCCCCGGCAGGTGCTCGCCCATTTCGGCGAGATTCACCCCGGCATTCTTCAGGCCATGGATGCCGACGGCCCGATGGCTGGATTCGAAATCTATCTCGAAAACCTGCCCCGGCCCAAGGACGGCAAATCCGCCATGCGGCCGCCCTTGACCCTTTCCGCCTTCCAGCCGGTGGAGCGGGATTTCGCCTTCATCGTCGATGACGGCGTCGCGGCGGACGATCTCGCCAAGGCGGCCGCCGCGGCGGACAAGAAGCTGATTTCAGGGGTCCGGGTGTTCGATGAGTTCCAGGGCGGCGATCTGGAAGCCGGCAAGAAGTCTCTGGCCATCGCCGTCACCCTTCAGCCCACCGAGGCCACCCTCACCGACGAGGAGATCGAAGCGGTCTCCGGCAAGGTGGTGGCCAACGTGGCCAAGCACACCAAGGGTGTGCTCAGGGGGTAATCCCTACTTGATCGCCACCGGCTTCCCGCCGGCGGCGCTCTCGGTGATGGCTTCCAGAATCTGGGCGTTCTGCACCCGCTGTTCGGGGGTGAACCGGTACTCGGCCGTGCCGGCGACGGCGTCGGCCCAGTGGTGGAGATTGCGTTCCACCGTCGAGGAATCCCAGGGATAAGTCCGGGTATGAATCACCATATCCATGCCCCGCCAGGTGAGCAGCGCCTGGTCCGGGATATCCACGTTCGAGATTTCCCGCGCTTCCGCCCAGGCCTCATCGCCGAAGATGCTCATCCGCTGATAGAACGGCGTGGTCGCCAGATTGACCAGCGACGCCGTCACGCCGCTCTCGAACAGGAACTGGACCGTCAGCACATCCTCGTTGGGGAACTTGTCGGAACGGGAGTTGAGATGGGCGTAGACCTCGGTCACCGAACCGGCAATGGACAGCATCAGGTCGGTCACATGTACGCCCAAGGCCGTCATGGCGCCGGCGGGCGCCTCCACCGGGTCCTGCCGCCAGCCCGACGGCGGCTTGATGGCCATGTTGTTGTAGGACGAGTTGAGTTCCAGATGGAGGATTTCGCCGAGTTCCCCGGCATCGGCCATCCGTTTCAATTCTTCCCAGGCGCCCTCGAACCGGCGTTCGTGGCCGATGCCCATGACAAGGCCTTTTTCCTCGCAGGCCACCATCATCTTCCTGGCCCCGCCGCCGGAGAGCGCCATGGGTTTCTCACAGAAGATGTTTTTGCCCGCCGCGGCCGCCGCCAGAACCATGGGTTCATGCAGGGAGTGGGGCGTCGCGATGATCACCGCATCGACGTCCGGGTCGTCGAGCGCGTCTTCGAAACCGGAGGAAAACGGCAGACCGCGCTCGGCACAGAATGCCGCCGGCGCGTCCTGGTTGATATCGACCCCCCGGACCACATTGATTTTGTCCGAGCCTTCCAGCGACCTGACGATGGTGGTGCCCCACCATCCCAAACCGATAACCGCGGCGTTGAGCATGTATTTCTCCCTGATTCGAAGAAACATCTTAGCGATCACGGTCGCCGGAGGAAGCACAGTTTGCCGACCCTTGGGGCTTTCCGCACCCGTATCGGGAGATTAGGCTGAAGCCCCCAAACAGCGCGGCGCCGGCCTCCCGCATGCAACCATCGCTCATCGTCCGGGTGTTCCTGCCCTTTGCGCTCGGCTTTTTCCTGGGCTTCTTCTACCGCACGGTGAACGCGGTGATGGCGCCCGATATCGCCGCCGAGGTGGGGGTCGATGCGGAGGGTCTGGGCCTGCTGACCTCGGTCTATTTCCTGACCTTCGCGCTGTTTCAGATCCCCTTGGGCGTGCTGCTCGACCGCTACGGCGCCAGACGGGTGCAGGCTGGCTTGTTCTGCGTCACCGCGGCGGGCGCGGCCCTGTTCGCCACCGCCGATACGCTCGGCCTCCTGATCACCGGACGGGCTCTCATGGGTCTCGGCATGTCGGCGGGCCTGATGGCTGCCTTCAAGGCGATTATCGAATGGTTCCCCAAGGAGCGCCTCGCCTTCTGGCAGGGAACGCTGATGGCGGTGGGAAGCCTGGGCGCCATCGCCTCCACGGTTCCCGTCGAGGCGTCCCTCGCCTTCACCGACTGGCGGGGCGTGTTCCTGTATCTCGGGGGATTCACCTTCGTCACCGGCGTCATGATCCTGTTGACGGTGCCCGAGAAGCCGGGCGAGCGGGAAATGCGGACCGCCAGCCTCACCGGTCAATTGAAGGACTTTGCCGAGATCATGGGAGACTTCCGGGTCTGGCGGGTGGTCCCGCTGGCCACCGCGTCCTTGGGCGCCTTCATGGGCGTGCCGAGCCTATGGGCGGGCCCGTGGCTCCGGGACGTGGCCGGGTTCGAACGCTTCGGCGTCGCCAACGGACTGATGGTCATCGGCATCGCCATCATGCTCGGCTACATCGCCACCGGCGTGTTCGCCGAGCGGTTGGCCCGCGCCGGCGTGTCGGCGCTCACCGTTTCCTATTGGGGAATCGCCGCCTATACCGCCCTTCAGCTCCTGCTGGCGGCCAATCTGGGGCCCTTCGACGTGGTGCTGTGGGCCATGTTCGGATTTGTCGGCGCCTCAGCGATCCTGATCTTTACCGGCATGGCGCAGCTCTATCCCGCCAACAAGGCCGGCCGCATAAATGCCGCCCTCAACCTGCCGGTGCTGGCCGGCGCCTTCGCCATCCAATGGGGCATGGGAGCAATCATCGATCTGTGGCCGGAAGGACCCGACGGCACCTACGCCGTCGACGGCCACCGGGCGGCGGTCGCCGCCGTCGCCGGGCTCCATGTGCTGGCCTTCATCTGGCTCTGGGTCAGTGGACTGATGGTCGGGCGGTCTCGGGATATGCCCGCCGAATAGCGTCATGTGGCCGTGATTAGGATCAGTTGAGGCGCGCCGCTTCGATGCCCTCGAGGGCGCGTTCCAGCTGCTGCCGATTCATGTAATGCCGGCCGGGCGGGCCCGGATCGCCGCCGACCCGGAAAATCTCGTTGCCCCGCGGATCGAACAGATAGGCCGCCGGGATGGAGTGCACGCCGTCGAAATCCTTGCCCAACTGGGGGGTGCCGTCGACCACATGGACCGGCGCCGGGATGGTCCGCCTGATCATCCGCCGCAGGCGCTTGTTGCCCTCGGCGTTCTCCTGCCAATCCACCGCGATGATGGTGAGCTTGCCGGGTCCGTGTTTGCCGATGAATTCCGCGAGTTCCCCGAACTCGGTATGGCACGGGGGTCACCAACTGGCGAAGAAGGTCACCAAGACCGGCTTGCCGTTGAACGTCTCGCGGGTGACGCCGTCACCCTTCAGGGGCGGCGCATCGATCAGCCGCTGCTTGATCTCTGGCGTCAGCGTGATCTTGTTCTGGGCCTGCGCGGACGCAGGAGCGCTCGCCAGCACGAAGGCGGCGAGGATCAGGACCGGAAAGGCGAACCGTCGGGTCATGGTCGAATTAACGCGCATGGCGGGGATGTATTCCAGCGCCTGAGCCCCGTCAATCAACAAAGATGTGAGGTGGCCGCGGCGATATGGCTCGTCCGGGACATCCATAGGACCTAACCGTGGATGCCCCGCATAAAGCGGGGCATGACGTTGAATATATTATTTGTTGCGCTGCCTGCCGGCGATGCGGAGGCGCAGCGCGTTCAGCTTGATGAACCCTTCGGCGTCCCGCTGGTCGTAGACGCTGTCCTCCTCGAAGGTCACCGTCGCTTCGTCATAGAGGCTGCCCGGCGCCTTCCGGCCCAGCACCGTGATCCCGCCCTTGAACAGCTTGAGGCGCACCGTGCCGGTGACGTTCTCCTGGCTTTTGTCGATGGCCGCCTGGAGCATTTCCCGCTCGGGCGCGAACCAGAATCCGTTGTAGATCAACTCCGCATAGCGGGGCATCAGCTCGTCCTTGAGGTGCGCGGCGTTGCGATCGAGGGTGATGCTCTCCATGGCCCGGTGGGCGGCCAGCATGACGGTGCCGCCGGGGGTTTCGTAGACGCCGCGCGATTTCATGCCGACGAACCGGTTCTCGACGATATCGGCCCGGCCGATCCCGTGATCGCCGGCCACCCGATTCAGATGGGTGAGCAGCGCCGCGGGGCTCATCGCGTGGCCGTCGACGGCGACGGGATCGCCCTTCTCATATTCGATTTCGATGATCAGCGGCTCGTCCGGCGCGTTTTCCGGCGCCACGCTCCGGGTGAACATGTCCTCGTCGGGCGCCACGTCCGGATCCTCCAGCGCCTTCCCCTCGTAGGAGATGTGCAAGAGGTTGGCGTCCGTCGAATAGGGCGGCTCATCCTCCTTGTCCTTGGGGATGGGGATCTGATGCTTCTGGGCGTAATCGATGAGCTGGGTGCGGGACTGGAGGTCCCACTCCCGCCACGGCGCGATGATCTTGATGTCCGGATTGAGGGCGTAGTAGCCGAGCTCGAACCGCACCTGGTCGTTGCCCTTGCCGGTGGCCCCGTGGGAGACCGCGTCGGCGCCGACTTCCGCCGCGATTTCGATCTGGCGCCTGGCGATCAGCGGCCGGGCGATGGAGGTGCCCAACAGGTACGTCCCCTCATAGAGGGCGTTGGCCCGGAACATGGGAAACACGTAATCGCGGACGAACTCTTCCCGGAGGTCCTCGATGTAGATTTCCCTGATGCCCAGCATCTCGGCCTTGGCCCGGGCCGGCTCCACTTCCTCGCCCTGGCCGAGATCGGCGGTGAAGGTCACCACCTCGCAGCCCTTCTCCTCCTGCAGCCACTTCAGAATGACCGAGGTATCGAGGCCGCCCGAGTAAGCCAGCACCACTTTTTTGACGTCGTCCGCCATCACGAAAAACCCTTAAGTCTCAGCGGATTATGACCCGCCGTCGAATCGCCGGCGCAGTATAGGGATTAAGGCGTGCGCCTCAAGTCCCACCCCTACTCCGCCGCTTGGCTCTGGCGGTCGAGCTGGTCGGTGAGCCAGGCTTCGACGATGGGCTCCAACTGCTCGTAGGGCTGCCAGCCGACGGTGAGGTAGGCGTAGCCGGTACGGTCGTTGACCACCACCGTGGGGAAGCCGGTAACCCCCATGCGCTGGGCGAACTGGAAGTCGCGCATGGTCTCGGCCTTCATTTCGTCGGAGCTGAACAGCTCGGTGAACTTATCCTTGCCGAGACCGAAGTCGGCCGCCAAGCCGATCAGCACGCCTTCCTGCGTGACGTCCAGGTTTTCGGCGTAGAAAGCGGTCTGCAGGCGGGTGAAGAACTTGAGCGCCGTGTCGTTGCCTTCCATCATCCGCGCGGTGACGGCGGCGCGGCAGGCGGCCTCGGTGTTGTAGACGAAGTCGGTGCGCTCCAGGATGCCGAACTTGAACGGCTGGCCGGTGCGCTGGTTGATCTCCTCCCAGTGCTCGCGCAGAAAGTCGATGCGCTTCCGGTCCTGGGGCTCGGTCCAGTCGATATGCAGCCCGCCGGCGACAAACGTCACCGCGGCGCGGCCCCGGCACTGGTCCTCCAGCCTGGCCTTCGCCGGCGCGAACCCGTAGCACCACGAGCACATGGGATCGCCCACGTAGATCAGTTCCCGATCGACAGGCATTTGAATTCCTCCGCGATGAGCGGTGAGACACCTACACGTTTTAGTCGGGTTGGGAAAGGCCGGCCGCGCCCTATCGGCCGGAGGATTGCGCGGCGGACAGTTTCCCGTAGGCAACCGACAGAACCGAGACGCCCAGCGCGATACCGACAAAGCCGATGAACTGGCCGACCAGGGAGATGGCGAGCGACCCCGACAAGGTCTCGCCGGCGCCGGTCGCGGCGACGATACCGGCAGCGATCATCAGCGGCACCGCTCCGACGACGGCGGTGATGAGGCCGGCGACGATCATCGCGCCGACCACCTGCCAGCCGTTGCCCCCGCTGAGCACCAGCACGTCGCGGAGGCTCAGATCATGATCGACGCAGGTAGCGGGAAGAATCAGGATCAGGCGGCCGGTCAGCCACAGGAACACCACGGCGCCGGCCCCGAACGTGGCGCCGGCTCCGATGGGCGAGCCGGACACGCCGAGGAAGATGAGCACGAAAAAGAAACCGATGACGCCGAAGATGATGAACAGCTTGAGGTACTGGATGACGAACCTGGTCGTCCGCATCCGCCAGAGATAGCATTCCAGCACCGTGGCGTTCCGCTCCTCGGCGAGATACGCCCGGTGCCAGGCCACCGAATAGACGATGGTGAACCAGATGTTGAACACCAGAAGCGCCACCTGGATGAACTGAAGCTGCACCGGCTGGCCGGGGGTCGGCGCCGGGCCGGTCACGCCGGCGACGGCCGTCAGGATGCCGGTGATGACGATCGCCGGCAGGGCAAGGTTGATCGCCCACATCCGGTTCTCCCAGACGAAGCCCAGCGCCTCCCGTACCGTCATCATGACCGGCAGTTTCATGGGTCCCTCCCGACTGTCCGCATGCCACTTTAGAGGGCGGCACCGGACAAAAAAAGCGCCAGCCCCTCGGGCGGGGGGACCGGCGCAGTATTTTAGGCCCTAGCGACGAAGCGTGGCGTTTCGCTGCCGCTTATTCCGCGGCTTGGGCCGGGGTGAACTGGTCGGCTTCGGTGCTCTCGGCCATAGCCGTGGTCGAGGACCGGCCGCCGGAGAGGGCGGTGGCGACCGCATCGAAGTAGCCGGTGCCGACTTCCCGCTGGTGACGGGTGGCGGTGTAGCCCATCGCTTCGGCGGCGAATTCGGCTTCCTGCAGCTCCGAGTACGCCGCCATGCCGCGCTCGCGATAGGCGCCGGCGAGCTCGAACATGCCGTGGTTGAGCTGATGGAAACCGGCAAGGGTCACGAACTGGAACTTGTAGCCCATGGCGCCCAGTTCGCGCTGGAACCTGGCGATGTCGGCGTCGTCGAGGTTGGCCCGCCAGTTGAAACTGGGCGAACAGTTGTAGGCCAGCATCTTGCCCGGATATTCCTTGTGGACGGCCTCGGCGAAGATCCGCGCCTGCTCCAGGTTCGGCTTCGAGGTCTCCCACCACATGAGATCGGAATACGGCGCGTAGTTGAGGCACCGGGCGATGCACGCCTCGACGCCGCCCCGCACCCGGAAGAAGCCTTCCGGCGTCCGGTGGCCTTCGATGAACGGACGGTCCCGCTCGTCGATGTCGGAGGTGAGCAGCCTGGCGCTTTCCGCATCGGTGCGGCAGACGATCAGTGTCGGGACGCCCATCACGTCGGCGGCGAGCCGCGCGGCGTTCAGGTGACGGATGTGCTGTCCGGTCGGGATCAGCACCTTGCCGCCCAGGTGGCCGCACTTTTTCTCGGACGCCAGCTGGTCCTCGAAGTGGATGCCCGCGGCGCCGGCCTCGATGTAGGCCTTGGTGATCTCGAAAACGTTCAAGGGTCCGCCGAAGCCGGCCTCGGCGTCGGCGACGATGGGGGCGAACCAGTCGCGGCCGGCGCCGCCCTCGGAATGTTCGATCTGATCCGCGCGCTGAAGGGTGCGGTTGATCTTCCTGACCAGTTCCGGTCCGGAGTTGGCCGGGTAGAGGCTTTGGTCCGGATACATGGCGCCCGCCGTGTTGGCGTCGGCCGCCACTTGCCAGCCGGAAAGATAGATGGCCTCCAGACCGGCGCGGACTTGCTGCATGGCCTGGTTGCCGGACATGGCGCCGAGGGAATTCACGTAATCCCGCTCGTGGAGCAGTTCCCACAAGCGGTTGGCGCCCCTTTCGGCGAGGGTATGTTGGATTTGTACCGAACCTCGGAGGCGGGCGACATCGGCCGCGCCATAGGTCCGTTCGATGCCGTGATAGCGGCCGTCCGGCGCGCTCTGGATGAACTCTTCGAATGACTTGCCGGGCGGATTCATGGTTACCTCCGAAATCCCTAGATTGATGATCCGGACATACTTTACATCCACGCCAGATTAGTCCATAAGCTATTGAGTTTAATAAGGTAAATATGTTTACCGACTTGCAGAATACATTTGTCATTTTGTCAATTTTGTAAAAGATGTGATATGTCGCCATGGCCGTCCTAAGCGATAAGAAGATCTTTGCCGGCACTCGAATCCGCCGCCTTCGGCGGGATCTGGGGGCCACCCAGGCGCAGATGGCCGACGATCTCGGCATTTCCACCAGCTACCTCAATCTGGTGGAGCGCAACCAGCGGCCGTTGAGCGCCCAACTGCTGCTCCGTCTGGCCGACACGTTCGACGTGGATTTGAAGGATTTCTCGGGCGATGACGAGGCCCGCGCCGCCGCCTCCCTGAAGGAAGTGCTCACCGACCCCCTGTTCGAGGGATTGAACGTCGGTAATTCGGAACTCGCCGATCTGGTCGGCGCCTCCCCCGCCGCCGCGCAAGCGATGGTGACCCTTTACCGGGCCTATCGGAAGGGGGTCGAAGCCGCCGTCGAACTCGCCGAGCAGGTCGAAACGGGACCCGCCGCCGGTCCGGAGTCGCACCGCCAGCCGCTGGAAGAGGCCCGGGATTTCTTCACCGGGGCGGGCAACCATTTTCCCGTTCTCGAGAGCGCCGTCGAGACCCTGTGGGAAGATGCCGGATTCGATTCCGCCGACCTCTTCCACGGGCTCAAGGATCAGCTCAAGACCGCTCACGACACCAGCGTCCGCATCGTACCGGCGGAGGTGCTGGCCGGATCGCGCTGGCGTCTCGACAGGCACTCGCGCCGGCTGTTCATCTCCGAATGGCTCGACGCGTCCACCCGCGGCTTCGTCGTCGCCCAGCAGTTGGGGCTGCTCGGGTACCGGGACCTGATCGAGGGGGTGATGGACGAGGCGGGTCTCAAGGGAGACGAGGTGCGGGCGTTGGCCCGGCTCGGGCTCGCCAATTATTTCGCCGGCGCGGTGATGATGCCCTACGGGCCGTTCCTCAAGGCGGCCGAGGAGATGCGCTACGACGTGCATGCCATCGGCGCCCGGTTTGCCGGGTCCTTCGAGCAGGTCTGCCACCGGCTGACCACGTTGGGGCGCCCGGGCGCCCGCGGGGTGCCGTTCTTCTTTCTCTCCATCGACCATGCGGGCAACGTGCTGAAGCAGTACTCCACCGGCGGCTTTCATTTCGCCCGCTTCGGCGGCACCTGTCCCCGCTGGAATATCCACGAGGCGTTCCGTTCGCCGGGCCGGACCATCACCCAGCTGATGGAAATGGAAGACGGCGCCCGGTACTTCACCTTCGCCCGCTCGGTGCCGACCCAGGAGCCGGGCGGCAGGGCGCGGCTGCGGGCGATCGGGGTGGGGTGCAGCGCCGACTACGTGAAGAAGATCGCCTACGCCGACAGGCTCGACCTCACCCACGAGGATGCGGCGACGCCGGTGGGGATCAATTGCCGCCTCTGTCAGCGCGCCGATTGCGCCGACCGGGCCCAGCCGCCCTTGAACCGGCGCCTCACCGTCCCCGCCTATCAGCGCGGCCCGTCACCGTTCAGTTTCGAGGCGTGGTAGGCGTTTCACGCACCCAAGATTCTACGTCCGGGAGTCCGAATGGCCTTCCTGCCCGGCCGGCGCCAGGGGTGTACCCGTCAGACGCCCATGGGCGATCGACATCACCGATAGGACTACGCCGATCAACCACGCATAGAACAGCGCAACCACGATCAGACCAATCGCTATGGTCGAGAAACCGAATGCCGACGGTTTGAACACCATGAGCGCAAGCTCAGATCCGATGAACACCAACACGATCACCACCATCGGAATGTACGTGATGAGCATGCAAAACATGAAAATCCAGAACGTTCGAATGGTATTGCCCCGCATCAGTTTCCAGGAACCCACCAAGCCCAGCGGCTGCTCCAGGGCCCGGGCGGGAATCACCGGCCAAATTCGAAGCGAAACCGTGACAATCACGAACAGAGCCAGAAGTGCGGGGGGGATAACCACAAGTGGGTTATTCGACTGAAACTCAATCGATTGAAACGAGCTTGGCAACTGAAATTCCCCGATCGCCAAACCAATTGCAACCGCGAGAATTAGCCCCATCACGATTGCCAGAGCAAATGTCACGAAATACGCCACAAGCAGCACTATCAACTGGACAAATACCGATACCTGAAGCTTCCCAAACCGAAGTGCCTGAGTGGCCGGCACCAATTTACGGCCCAAAGCGAACCGCCGATGCCATGCCGTCGCAAACGGCGTCAGCAAAAGTAGAAAAATCGCCCACCAAACGAAGTCGAAAACCAGCTCGGTATCGGACAGCTCTTTCATTCGCTCTATCGCTCTGTCCGATTGCTCCGCGCCACCGGCGATCAAATCGGCCACACCGATGGCATTCAGGAGAAACCAAGCGGTCGCGACAAAGAATATCCAGATGACCGCCGCGTGAGCCACCACCAGATCCCAATTCCGAAAACACTGGACATAGGACCGCCCCACCGTGGCGAATACAGGGAGTTTCACGCCGCGCCCTCCAATTCCAATTCTGCAATTTGAAGATAGAGGGAGGGGATACGTGTGTTAAGCGGGGAGTGCAGTGTCCGCCAGCTTCGCCTTGTGCGCCCGCACGCTCTCCGATTTGAGCTGGCCGCAGGCGGCGAGGATGTCCCGGCCGCGCGGCACCCGGATGGGCGCTGACAGGCCGAGGTCGTTCAGGGTTTCGGAGAACTTCCTGATCCTGGGCGCGGGCGTGCAGTCGTAAATGGCGCCCGGCCATTTGTTGAACGGGATCAGGTTGATCTTGGCCGGGACGTCCTTCAGCAGGCGCGCCATCTCGCGGGCTTCGGCCGGCGAATCGTTCACCCCGTCAAGCATCACGTACTCGAAGGTGATGCGCCGCGCGTTGGAGGCCGCCGGATAATCCCGGCAGGCCCGCAGCAACTCCTCGATCGGGTATTTCCTGTTGATCGGCACCAGCACGTCGCGCAACTCGTCGGTGACCGCGTGCAGTGAAATCGCCAGTCCGACACCGAGCTCCCGCCCCACGCGTTCGATCTCCGGCACCACACCCGAGGTCGAGAGCGTAATCCGCCGCTTGGAGACCGAGAGCCCGTCCCCGTCCATGATGATGGTCAGCGCCTTGATGACGTTGTCGGTGTTGAACAGCGGCTCGCCCATCCCCATCATGACGATGTTGGACAGCATACGGCCCTCCTTGGGCGACGGCCATTCGCCGTACGAGTCGCGCCCGATCATGAACTGCCCGACGATCTCGCCCGCCGTGAGGTTGCGGACCAGCTTCTGGGTGCCCGTATGACAGAAGGTGCAGGCCAGGGTGCAGCCCACCTGCGAGGAGATGCACATGGCGCCCCGGTCCTCTTCGGGGATGTAGACCGCCTCGACCCGGTTGTCGTCCTCGGTGCCGACCAGCCACTTGCGGGTACCGTCGTTCGAGCGCTGCTCGGTGATGATCTCGGGCAGCGCGACCACGTAGTTTTCGGCGAGCTTCCGCCGCAAGTCCCCGCCCAGCGTCGTCATGCCGGCAAACTCGCGGGCGCCCCGGTGATAGATCCAATGCCAAAGCTGCTTGGCGCGAAACGGCTTCTCGCCGATGGCCGCGAGTTCGGCGCTCAGCTCATCCCGGCCGAGACCGATGAGATTGGTTTTTCCCGACATCAGGAGGTCAGGCCGCACGCTTTGCCGATGGCCCGGTGGGCGGCGGTGAAGCCTTTCAGGGAATAGGTATCGGTGGTGCGGGTCCCGCGGGACGAGGTGCCGCGGATCACCATGGCATTGCCCCGGCGCATGGCGCTGGCGAGTGCCGTATCGGTCTTCTGGTCCCGGGCCCAGGCGCTGCCGGCATTGGTAAACAGTTTGAACGCCCGGCCATCGATGGAGATCGTCACGTCGGAATTCTTTTTGTAGGTATAGCCGGCGCGGATTTCCACCGTATCCCGGGCGCGCTCGGACGGCCGGTGGGTCACGAGGATGAACGTGTCGCCGCGCTTGGTGTACTTGCCCTGCTCTTTCTTTGGCTGGCTGGCGATGTAGCACACCTTGGACCGGCCCGACCCGTCGGTGAACGCCGTCCAATCGGAGAAGTTGCCGAGGACCTTCGGGCTTTGAGCGGCCGCCGAGCCCGCCGCCGTCACCGCGGCGGCCAGCAAACCGCCAAGTAGCGCATGTCTTGCCATAACGGCCCATAGATACCGCTGGTTCGCCGGCTTGCCAAGGGGTGGACCGAATGCCAAAACGGCTTCATGCGTACAGCCAACCCTGTCCTTGCCGAGGTAACACGCGGCTCGGCGGTCGAAAGCCTGCACCGGGGGACGGCCGCGGTGGTCGACGCCGGCGGCGAGGTGATCGCGGCCTGGGGCGATATGGACGCGCCCCACTATCCGCGCTCGGCCGTCAAGCCGCTGCAAGCCATCCCCTTCGTCGCTTCGGGCGCGGCGGACGCGTTCAACCTCGGCAACGAGGAAATCGCCATGTCTGCCGCCTCCCACATGGCCAGCCGGCGGCATGTGGCCGTGGTCCGGGACTGGCTTTCGCGGCTCGGCCTCTCGGAGGCCGACCTGGTTTGCGGCGCCATCGAGCCCGGCGACAGGGAGGAAGCCGCCGCCCTGATCAAAGCGGGCGGGAAACCCACCCGCGTCCACAACAACTGTTCGGGCAAGCATGCGGGCTTTCTCACCACCTCCCTGCATGCGGGTCTGCCCGTTTCGGCCTATGCGGATGCCAAGGGCGAAGAGCAGCGGACGATCCGGAAACTCCTGTCCGATTTATCGGACTTCGACCTCGGCAATGTCGCGCCGGCGGCCGATGGCTGCGGCGTTCCGACACTCCCCATGCCCATCGCGGGCCTGGCCCGCGCCTGCGCCCGGATGGCCAACCCGGACGGCCTGACGCCCGATCACGGCGGGGCGGCGAAACGGATCATTGCCGCCATGGCCGCCGAGCCCGAACTGGTTCGCGGCCGGGGCGAGTTCGATACGGTCGCCATCACCGCCGGCAACGGCGCTTTCGTCACCAAGGTGGGCGCCGAAGGGGTTTCGGCGGGCATCGTTCCCGCCAAGGGCATCGGTATCGCCGTCAAGATCGACGACGGCGGACGGCGCGCGGCGGACGTGGTGATGGCCAATATCCTGGATGGGATCGGCGCGCTCGACCGAGACGCCCGCAACGCCCTCGCGCCGTGGCTCGCGACGCCCGTGCTGAATACGCTCGGCAACCGGGTCGGTGAGGTGCGGCCGTCGGTGGAGCTCAAGGATGGACTGGCGGCCCTGGCGGGCCAGAGCGGTTTCCGGCCAGATTGAACCATTTGACCGGATACTGCTCTATTCCTCTTCCGAATAGGCCGGGGGCGTATCCCGGTACGCTTCCATCCGGGTCCGGAGGACCGGATCGCCATGGACGTGCTCGGGGAGATCTTCGACGGGCCCGCCCGGCGTCAACGGCCGGGCCGGAAAACGGCCGAGATTGATCTGGCGGTCGTACATCAGGATGGCCCCGGCGACGCCCACATTGACGCAGAAGCCGGTCGGGATTTTGACCGTATAGGCACAGCGCTCGAGGATGTCACCGGACAGCTCGCCCCGCTCCGGCCCCAGAATGTAGGCCGCCTGGCGGGGATGACGGAAGCTGGGCAACTCCGCCGCCTCGTCCAGCAGCTCCACGCCCACCAGATCGCACCCCTGAGGCAGCAGCAGAGACGAGGTATCCGGAAAGCTGTAGAACGGCACGTGGCCCGGCGCGTCCGATGTATCGGACCGGCCGCCGTCGCTGCGCTGATAGACCGCGCCGACGGTGAACACGAACGACGCCCCGAAGGCATGGGCGGTGCGGAACAAGCCGCCCACATTCATCGCCTTGGAAATACCCTCGACGCCGATCCCGAAATAGCCGCGCATATACTTTCCTTAACCTATGCCGCCCGATAGGTTGGACCTCCGATTAAATAGCACGGCACGGCCGGAACGCCTCAACATATGTCCGACGACGACGTTCGCGCCCAATACGACGCCTATCCCTATCCGAACCGCGATCCGGCGGACGAGACGGGCCCGGCGCTCATCGGCTCGCCCGGCAACCTTCTCGAGGTCAATCACCATGCGTTCGGCGGGCGGCTCGACGTCGGCAGACCCCTCAAGGTGCTGGTGGCCGGCGGCGGCACCGGTGACGGCACGATTGCCCTCGCCCAGCAGCTGGCCGATGCGGGCAGCCCCGCCGGGATCACTTATGTCGACGTGTCCCGCGCGGCCCGGGAAATCGCCGAGGCCCGGGCGGCGGCACGCGGCCTCGCCAATATCACGTTCCACACCTTGTCCCTGTTGGATGTGGCGGATCAGGGATGGGAGCCGTTCGATTACATTGACTGCTGCGGCGTACTCCATCATCTGGACGATCCGCAAGCGGGACTGAACGCGCTCGCCTCCGTCCTCTCGCCGGCGGGCGGCCTGGGCGCCATGGTCTACGGCGAGCTGGGCCGTACCGGGGTCTATGACCTTCAGGCGGCGCTGAAGACGCTGAAGCCGCATGGAACGCCCGCCGACCGGGTGAGGTACGCCCGGCACCTGCTCGCCCGCCTGCCGCCCGGCAACCGGTTCCGCACCAATCCGGTGGTCGGCGATCACGAACGGGGCGATGCCGAGCTCCATGATCTGCTCCTCAATGCCCGGGACCGGGCCTACCGGGTGCCGGAACTGTTCGAACTGACCGGGAGCGCGGGCCTCGCCATCACCGGGCTCATCAAACCCGTCGAATACGACCCGTCGATCTATTTCGACGACGATGAAACCCTCGGCCGGATCGATGAACTCGACGGGCCGGCGCGGGCGGCGCTGGCCGAACTCCTCGGCGGCAGTCAGAAGACTCACGTCTTCTACGCGGTGCCCCGGGCGCGGGCCGAAACCGCCGTCGCCCGGCCGGCGGCGGATATGGTTCCCGTTCTCTACCAGGTAGGGGCGCGGGCGCTCGCCGAGACCGTCGCGGCCGGCAAATCCATCACGGTCAACGTCGCGGGCGCGGCCATCCAACGCACCCTTCCGCCGGGATGCGGGGAAATGATCCGCCTGATGGACGGAACCCGGACCCTCGGCGCCATCCACGAACGCTTGAGCGAAAGCGATCCAGACCTGGATTGGGAAACCTTCATCGCCATGATCACGGTGGTTCACGAGGTATTGAACGGGGCGGGCGTTCTGTTCCTCAGGGCGGTACGGTCTTGACCGGGATTCCCTCCCTCGCCCCATATGATAGGTTGAGAGGATACCCGGCAACGAAGGACGGTTGAGCACATGTGGGAACGGCGCATCAGGACCTATTCCGGGCTGCTCGTCGGCATTTTCGTGGTCCTGCACCTGATCAACCATGCGCTGGGCCTGATCTCCATGGAAGCCATGGAGGCCATGCGCAAAATCATGCAGCCGGTCTTTGGGCAGCCCCCCGGCGCGCTGGTCCTGCTGCTCGCGCTCGTGGCGCACTTCGTCCTCAGCCTTGCCTCGCTTTATCGCCGGTCGACGCTCCGCATGCCGTTTTGGGAAGGCGCGCAGCTGGCCCTCGGCATTTTGATCTTCCCGCTCATCCTCGCCCACGTCGCCGGCACCGTCCTGGCCGGCCGGATGCTCGACTTCGACCCAAGTTACGAGTACGTGATATCGGCGCTCTGGGTCGCCGATCCGGTCCGCGGCGCCCAGCAGACGGCGCTCCTGTTCGTGGTTTGGGGCCACTTCTGCGTCGGCATTCACTTCTGGCTGCGAATCCGGACCTGGTACCGCGCGTGGCTGCCGGTCATCTACGGCGCCGCGGTCGCGATACCCATTCTGTCATTCCTCGGTTTCGCCAATGTCGGTCAGGATCTGCAGGGCATCGCCGATCGCGATCCGGACTTCCTGAACCGGGTCTTCAAGCCCATCATCGATTCCGATCCCAACATGGTCGCCGACCTCACCCGCATCGAGCCCAATGGCTGGTACGTGTTCGCGGCAATCCTCGGCTTCGTGCTGCTGGCCCGGCTGGGACGCCGGTGGTACCGGAACCGGCACGGCACCTACCGGATCACACTGCCCGACGGCAACGTGATCACCGCCCCGGTCGGCGCCACCATTCTCGACAGCCTCCGCGAAGAGGGGGTTGAACATGCCGCGGTGTGCGGCGGCCGGGGGCGGTGCACCACCTGCCGGGTCCATGTGGGCGATGCGGTCGGACATCTCGACCCCCCCGGAGAGGTCGAGGAGACGGCCCTGACGCGGGTCGGTCTCGAACCCGAGGTGCGGCTGGCCTGTCAGTGCCGGCCTCGCCAAGACCTTTCCATCACCCCTCTGCTGCCGCCGACGGCGACCGCCGCCCAGGCCAACGCGCGGGGCGGAATCCAGGGTCGGGAACAGGAAGTCGCTTCCATGTTCATCGACCTTCGCGGCTCGACGAAGCTCGGGGAGGAAAAACTGCCCTACGACGTCCTGTTCATTCTCAACCAGTTTTTCGCCGAAATGTCGTCGGCCCTCAGCGAGACCGATGGACACTACGCCGAGTTCACCGGCGACGGCTTGATGGCGCTCTATGGAATCGAGGGACCTATCGAGGAAGGGTGCCGAAACGCCATCCGCGGGGCGGCCTCCATGGCCGAGCGCCTGGACCAGCTCA
Organism: Rhodospirillales bacterium; assembly: GCA_022823235.1. Taxonomy (GTDB): domain Bacteria; phylum Pseudomonadota; class Alphaproteobacteria; order Rhodospirillales; family UBA2165; genus JAJDXO01. The sequence continues at coordinate 28,354 of JAJDXO010000011.1, read as the reverse complement.
ACCAGCGATTGGCCCGTGAGGTCAGGGAACCCCTCCGGATGGGGATCGGCATTCATGCCGGCGAGGCGATCGTCGGCACCATGGGCCCGCCGACGGCGCAGAATTTCTCGGCCATCGGCGATACCATCAACACGTCCGCGCGCCTTGAATCCCTCTCCAAGGAGTTCGGGTGCTTTCTGGTGCTGTCGGAGGAAGCGGCCAAAACCGCCGGCGCGGACCTCCGCGCCCTGACGCCGCGGGAAACATCGGTCCGGGGCCGGGACGGCGCGGTTTGCGTCTACGCCATCGCCGATCCCCGGACGATCAGTTTCGTTGAAACACCCGCCTAGGGCAGTTTCCGGCCCGGATGGGGCTCAAACGCGGCGCCTGGAGGCGCTACTCCGTTAAATCCAGCACAAACACCTGCTGCAGGGTCACCGCGCCCCACCTGTCGCTCATCTCCTCATCGACCAGCTTGAACCCGGCCTCTTCGTACAGGTACCGCGCGGTCTCGAGGCCGTCGAAAGTGTGCAGTGCGATTGACCGGTAGCCCCTGGCCCGGGCGTGTTCGACGGCAATGGAAAGAAGCTGGCGGCCGATGCCGCTGCCTTGCTCCGCTCCGTCGACGATAAACCATCTGAGAAGGGAGCCGCCGCCGGTCACGTCCTCGGCGCCGCCGTCGATGGCGATGGCCGCGACCACCCGGCCATCCCGGCAAACCAGCTTGAAGAGATCCCGTTCGTGATCGAAACGGCCGAGGAATTCGGCCATCTCCCTCGCCCGGTCCAGCTCGAAGCTGCGCCCGAACCCCCAGCCTTCGGCGTAGTAACGGGATTGCAAGGCGCACACCTCGCCCAGCGCGCCCGGGAAATAATCCCGCATGACCAGCTTCCCCTTGGCGTCCCGGGGCAGGATCCGATCGACCACCTGCCGGGCGAAGGCGTCGGTCAGGGCCTGCGGATCGGTGAGCAGCTTGTACCAGACCGCGGCGACCAGCTGATCGGCGGCGGCCTCCATATCGAAATCATCCGGAAGCACGCCGCTTTCGACCCCGCGGCGGAACGGCGCGGTGATCACGCCCCGCCGGCCGACCAGCAGATTGTTGTAAAGCGCCTCGGCGGCGGCCGGTTCCGATTGGGCGTCGGCGATCAGGCCGGCGAGAATTCGGGGCGCCGGGGTCCTGCGGAAGATGCGAAACGAGTTCCGGAGGATCTCGGTCAGGGCATCGCGCGGGTCCTCGGCCCCCGAGGCCAATTCGTGGCTCGGCACCATGCGGGTGTAGGCCTCGGCCATCAGATCCGGCTTGGTCGGCCACCAGCGGTAGATGGTTTGCTTGCCCACACCGGCGGCCGCGGCGATGTGCTCGATCCGGGTCTTGTTGTAGCCCTCGGATTCCACAAGCGGCGCCACCGCGTCGAGGATCGCCTCCTTCTTCTCCGGGGATCGTGTCCGCGCCATATTCCGTGCTCCCTCTTGCATATACAATACGGTACGTCTCGTAACGTTGAAAGCAAAAAGTTAGACGAAATATGGATTCGGGTGTGAAATAGATCAGGTCCGATTCCGGTGGATTTGCGCCGATTCGGGAAATCGGCGCGGCGGCATGGCGCCTGTGACCGGCCGGACGGTTACAGGCCGCCGAGGTGTGGAACTAATCGGCGTTCATGAGGCGGCCGGGGCCGGCTCGGGCGCAATCGGCTTGTCCTTGATCGGCAGGTGAAGCACCGCCGACAGCAGCCCCAGCAGGATCGAAAGCTGCCAGATCAGGTCGTAGTCGCCCCGGGCATCGAACAGGAAGCCGCCGAGCCACAGCGAGGTGAACGAACCGAGCTGATGGCTGGCGAAGACGATGCCGGCGAGCGTCGCGAGGTACCTGAGCCCGAAAATCTGGCCGACCAACGCGTTGGTCAGCGGCACCGTCGCCAGCCACAGGAACCCAAGCATGAACGAGAACACCAGCACCGATGTCGCCGACAGGGGTACCAGCAGGAAGCCCGCGAAGACAACCGCCCGCAGGAAGTACAGGGTGCTTAACAGGTACTTCTTCGAATATTTGTCGCCCAGCCAGCCGAACAGCAGCGTGCCCACCAGGTTGGTGATCCCGATGACGCTGATCGCCACGCCCGGCAGCCAATCGGGCAGCCCCGCGGTTCGGATGAAATTGGGGAAGTGCCCCATGATGAACATCACGTGGAAACCGCAGACATAAAACCCGGCCGTAAGATAGAGATAACCCGAGTGCTTGCGCGCCTTATTGAGCGCCGCGCCCAAGGTTTCCGCCGCCTGCCGGCCCGCCGAATGGTCCGTCGTCCGGCCCTTCAGGGCGAACGCCAGCGGGATGATAACCACCAGCATCAACGCCAGGATCACAATGGCGTCGGTCCAGCCGAAGGCGTTGATGGTCAGCTGATTGATCGGCGCGATGACGATCTGGCCGCCGGTCCCGGCCGACGAGGCCAAACCGAAAAACAGGCTCCGCCGGTGCTCGGGCACGTTGCGCGCCACCACCGAGAGCAGCACCGCCCAGGTGGTGCCGGCGCCGGCGACGCCGATGATGATGCCGGTGGAGAGATGAAGCTCCCAAATGCTGTCGGCATTGGCGAGCATGAACAGCCCCAGCACCTGAGCCGCCGCGGTCACGCCGATGACCCGGCCGGAGCCGTATTTGTCGGCGATGGCGCCGACCACCGGCTGTGACAGCCCCCACAGCAGGTTCTGGATGGCGAGCGAGATGGAAAATGCCGTAAGCCCGATGCCGAATGTCTCGGCGACCGGCTGCTGGAACAAGCCGAAACTCTGGCGCATCCCCATGGACAGCGCCAGGACGAGGCTGGCCAGCAAAGTGATGGTGATCGCACGGCGCATGGTGACAGCTTGCATGGGTCCGCCTATTCAGCCGGGGCCGGGACGCGCCTTATCGGCGCTTCGTTGATGGGCATGTGGAGCAGGGCGGCGACCACGCCGAGGACGATGGCGATCTGCCAGACCAGGTCGTAGGACCCGGTCCGGTCGAAGATCAGGCCCGCCCCGTAGATGCCGAAGAATGCCCCCAGCTGGTGGCTCGCGAAGACAATTCCCGACAGGGTCGCGAGATACTTGACCCCGAAAACCTGCCCGACGATGCCGTTGGTCAGCGGGACGGTGCCAAGCCACAGGAAACCGATGGCCGCCGAGAAAATTATCACGCTGACCGGCGAGATCGGCACCAGCAGAAAGATGGTGAAAATGACGGAGCGCATCAGGTACAGGCCGCTCAGCAGCCGCTTCTTCGAGTACTTTCCACCCAAATAGCCGGCCGTCAACGTACCGAAGAAATTGCTGGCGCCAATGGTAAACAATGCCCAGGCGCCGAGCCCCTCGAATCCCAACGTATTCAGCCAGTTGGGAAGGTGAATGCCGACGGTGAACACCTGGAAGCCGCAGACGAAGAAGCCGGCGGTGAGGTAGAGAAAGCCCGAATGGCTGCGGGCCTCGTTGACCGCCTCGGTGACGCTGTCGGCGCCGCCCCCTTCCTCGGTGAAGTCCGCCGCCTTGCCGGTCATCACCAGCCCCAAGGGCACGAACAACAGGATCATGGAGGCCATGATCATCATCGCCACCGACCAGCCGAACTGGTCGATCAGGGTTTGGCTGATGGGCGCCATGGTGATCTGGCCGCCGGTCCCCATGGCGGTGGCGATGCCATAGATCATGCTCCGCTTCTCGGGCGCCGTGTTGCGGGCGATGACCGCCAGGATCACCGCGAAGGTGGTGCCGGACCCGGCAAATCCGATCGCCAATCCGGCGCCGGTATAGAGATCCCAGGCTGAATCCGCGTTGGCGATCAGCCACAGGCCCCAAGCGTACACCAGCGCGGAGACCGCGATGGTCCTGCCCGAGCCGTATTTGTCGGCGATGGCGCCGACCACCGGCTGGCTCAAGCCCCAGAAGAGGTGCTGGACGGCGAGCGCCAGCGAAATTACGGCGACCTCGTTGTTGAACAACTCCTCGGCGATCGGCCCGACGAACAGGCCGAAGCTGTTCCGGTTGCCCATGGAAATGAGCAGGATCAGGCAACCGGCGATGAGGACGACAAACGTGCGGCGGGTCACGGCGGACACTCCTGAAGCGTCGGCCCCTCGTCTGACCAACGGGGCGACAAAACTTGTTGGGGTCGCGAACGGTCTCACCATGACCGTCGGATGGCCGCTTTGCAAGCCGGACCCCGCGCGGTAATCTCCGCCGATCGCCCGGAACGGGCGCACCGAAAAATGACTGCCCACCAGGGAGCCTTTCGATGAAAAAAGTTTACCCCGACGCCAATTCGGCGCTCGATGGCCTGTTGTTCGACGGCATGATGGTCATGGCCGGCGGGTTCGGCCTTTGCGGCATTCCCGAGCACCTGATCGTCGCGCTCAGGGACGCCGGAACCAGGAACATCACCGCCGTATCCAACAATGCCGGCATCGACGGCGAGGGCCTGGGACTGCTCCTGGACACCCATCAGATCACCAAGATGATCTCGTCCTATGTGGGCGAGAACAAAACCTTCGAGAAGCAGTTCCTCGACGGCGAGCTGGAAGTGGAGTTCAACCCGCAGGGCACGTTGGCCGAACGCATCCGGGCCGGCGGCGCCGGCATTCCCGCCTTCTACACCAAGACCGGTTACGGCACCCAGATCGGCGAGGGCAAGGAAGCCCGGCGGTTCGGCGACGATCACTACATCATGGAGACCGGGCTGATCGCCGACCTTTCCATCATCAAGGCGTGGAAGGGCGACACGGAAGGCAATTTGATCTACCGGAAGACGTCCAGGAACTTCAACGCGCCCATGGCCACCGCCGGCAAGGTGACCGTCGTCGAGGTCGAGGAACTGGTCGAGGTGGGCGAACTGGACCCGGATATGATCCACACACCGGGCATTTTCGTTCAGCGGATCATCGAGGGCGACAATTTCGAGAAAAAGATCGAGCAACTGACCACTCGGCCGCGGCCGGAAGCGGCGGAATAGAAGACGGGGAGGAAACGAGATATGGCTTGGGACAGAAACCAGATGGCCGCGCGGGCGGCGCAAAACCTCGAAGACGGCTTCTACGTCAATCTTGGCATCGGCATTCCGACTTTGGTCTCCAACTTCGTTCCCGAGGGGATGACCGTCAGCCTGCAGAGCGAAAACGGCATGCTGGGCATCGGCCCGTTCCCGTACGAGGGCGACGAGGACTCGGACCTGATCAATGCCGGCAAGCAAACGGTGACCGAACTACCGCAGACGTCCTACTTCGACAGCGCCCAGAGCTTTGGGATGATCCGGGGCGGTCATATCGACCTCGCCATCCTCGGCGCCATGCAGGTCGCCCATAACGGCGACCTCGCCAACTGGATGATCCCCGGCAAGATGGTCAAGGGCATGGGCGGCGCCATGGATCTGGTAGCGGGCGTCAAGAAGGTGGTGGTGGTGATGGACCACACGGCCAAGGACGGCTCCTCCAAGTTCCTCGAACGCTGCAACCTGCCGCTCACCGGCACGCAGGTGGTCGATCAGCTGATTACCGATCTCGGCGTCTTCGAGATCGACAAGCGGGCCGGTCACGCGACGCTGGTGGAACTCGCCGACGGCGTCGATCTCGAGGAAGTCAACGCCAAGACCGAGGCCTCTTTCGACGTTGCGCCGACCCTGAAGGCGGCTTAACCCCTGCCGGAACCGGCGCCTTCGCCATGGTCGGGCCGAAAGTCCGGCCTTTCGCCGGCGATCCGCGGCGCATTGTGGATGCTGCTCGCCGGCGTCCTGTTCTCGTTCATGAGCCTGTCGATCCGCTTCGCGGTGCAGGAGGTGCATGTGCTGCAGGCGGTGTTCTTCCGCAACATCGTCAACCTGCTGATCATGCTGCCGCTGTTCTGGCACATCGGATTCGGACACTTGAGAACGAAGCGGCCGGTGATGCACGGCCTTCGCGGCCTGTCGTCCGTCGGCTCGCAGTTCCTGTGGTTCACCGGCATTTCACTGATCCCCATGGCGACGGCGACGTCCCTGACCTTTACCGCGCCGCTGTTCGCCACGGTGGGGGCGGCCCTGTTTCTGCCCGAGGTGGTGCGCCTCCGGCGCTGGATCGCCGTCTTCGCCGGCTTCGTCGGCACCCTGATCATTCTCCGGCCGGGCATTGAGGCCGTTTCGGCCCCGGCGCTGATGATGATCGGCGGCGCCGTGTTCGTCGCCACGTCGACCGTGCTCACCAAGACGCTGAGCCGCACCGAGCACCCCGACACCATCGTCTTCTACCTGGCGGTGGTTTCGACCCCTATCTCCCTGGTGCCGGCCCTCCTGGTCTGGACCTGGCCGCCCATCGAGACCTGGTTTTGGCTGATCATAATCGGCGTGACGGCGACCGCCGCGCACCAGGCCATGACCCGGTCCTTCGCGGCCGCCGACGCCAGCGCCGTGCTGCCCTACGATTATTCGCGGCTGATCTTTACCTCGATTCTCGCTTTCTTCGCCTTCGCCGAAATCCCCGATATCTGGACCTGGGTCGGGGGCGGGGTGATCTTTCTTTCCAGCCTCTATATCTCCCGGCGGGAGGCCAAAGCGGCCAAAACGGAGGGGCCGCCCACGACCAGAGCGGCCACCCAGGACAGTACTTAGCCCCTAACCGGCGATACCGTCGATAAACCGGGCGAGCGCCACGTCACGCGCCGAAAGTCCATCCGCGTCGTGGGTGGAAAGGGTGATCTCGACCCGGTTGTAGACGTTGAACCATTCGGGATGATGGTCCGCCTGATCGGCCTTGATCGCCACCCGGGTCATGAAACCGAAGGCCTCGTTGAAATCGGAAAACGTCATCGTTCGCTGGATCGCATCCCGGCCGTCGACCTCGGACCAGCCGCTGAGTTCGGCAAGCGCCGCCGCGCGTTCCTCCGGCGTCAGCTTCTCAACCATCGGCGTCTCCTCAAGTAGATTTCGGTTTGATTACCGTCATTCAGGACTCGCACGGGTTGGCTGCAAGATCAAGCGGGACCAGTTAAGATATTGCCATGGACGCGCAAAATCCGCATGCCGACGCCGACCGGATCGCCGAGATCGCGGCCGAGGAACTGACGAAACTGCCGGAACCCTTCCGGAGCTGTGTCGACAACGTGGCGTTCTTCGTCAACGATTTCGCCGATCCCGAGATTCTGCATGAAATGGGCATCGAGAGCCCCTACGACCTCCTGGGCCTTTATTCGGGCGTCTCCATGGACGTCGCCGGCGTTAGCGACGTCGCCCACGATCTGGACCGCGTCTTCCTCTACCGCCAGCCGTTGTTGGCCTACATCGAGGACACGGGTGAAGAACTGGCGCATGCGGTCCGCCATGTGCTGATCCACGAGATCGGCCACCACTTCGGCTTCTCCGATGAAGACATGGAAGCCATCGAATCGGCGGCCCGCTAGCGGAGCAGCGCCGTCACCCGTTTCCGCAATTCGGGCAGCAGCTCCGTCTCGAACCAGGGGTTTTTCTTCTGCCAGCCGGTGGTGCGCCAGCTCGGGTGCGGCGTCGGAATGCGGCCGGGCAGATAGGCCCGCCAGTTGGCGACGGTCGCGGTCAGCGTTTTTCCGGCCCGATCCCCCAGGTAGTAGCCTTGCGCATACATGCCGACCAACAACGTCAGTTCGATATTGGGAAGGTGGGCGAAGATCGGCTCGTGCCATTCGGGCGCGCATTCGGGCCGGGGCGGCTTGTCGCCGCCGCGCTCAAACCGGCCGGGATAGCAGAACCCCATGGGCACGATGGCGATCCGCGCGGGGTCGTAGAACGTCTCCTTGTCCATCCGCAGCCAGTCCCTGAGCCGGTCGCCGGAGGCATCGTCCCACGGTATTCCGCTCTCGTGCACCTTGGTGCCCGGGGCCTGCCCGATGATGGCGATGCGCGCGCCCCGCCCAGCGCGCACCACCGGCCGGGGACCCAGCGGCAGATGCGTCTCGCAGATCCGGCAGGCCTCGACCCTTGCCAATAGCCGGTCGAGCTTGCCCCTAGCCATCTGGTCCGTCCCGCCCCGGCGCGAGGGGATAGTCGGCGATGACCTCATAATGGGCGCCCTTTTTGCCCAGATGGCTCCGAAACAGCTGGAACGACGGCGGTGTGAAGGGCGTCAGCCGGAGGCCGTCATGGGCCTGGAGATAGGGCCGCACGCCCGCCAACGGCGCACGCTTGAGGCGCGCCAATGTCACATGCGGCTTGAACTTTCTGGTTTCGGCCGGCCCCCCGGCCTGCGCCACGGCCATTTCGACGCGGTCGCGGAGCGCCGACAAGGGATCATCGGGCGCCACGCCCGCCCAAACGGCGCGCACCCTGTTGCGGCTCTCGAACCATCCTACCCCCTCGATGGCGATAGTCGGCGGCGCGCCACGCACCGCCGCGAGCGCCGCATCCAGATCTTCGGCCGCCCCCTCATCGACCTCGCCGATGAATTTGAGGGTCACATGATAGTCCTGGGGCTCCACCCAGCGGGGGTCCTGAAGTCCGGCCCGAAGCCCGGCAAGCCGCTCCCGGAGGCTCTCGGGCAGGGCGATCCCGGCAAATGTCCGCAGCATGAACCCGCCCTAAAGGAAAAGAGTGAGTACGCCGGTATAGGCGTAGAGGCGGTCATTGGAGATCTCGCCATTGGCATAGAAGCCGATCACCGGCACGTCGCCCAACGCCTCGGCGACGATCTCCATCTCCGTGTTCAGCCCGTCGAATGTATTGGGTCCGCGGGCGATGCAGGAAACATAGACCGCCCCTTTGGCCGCGTCGCCGGCGCGGGACACGAGCCTCGCGGTCATGTTGCGGAGGTCTTCCTCGGCGGCCTTGGGATCCCGGCGGACGAACATCAGCCGGCCGCCGGGCTCGACGGTCTCGGCGATGGCCAAAAGGCCGCGCTCGGCATCCAGCCCGACCAGATTGCGGACCAGATAATCACCGGTATCGCTGCCGCTGACCGGAATGGCCGCGTGGATCAGCCCGGCGAGACGCTCCAGATCCTCGGCCAACTCGCGACCCACGTCGTCGACGAAAACGTCATAGGCCGGGCGGCCGTCGAGTTCGACAATGATGTTGTCCTCGCATTCGGTGATCTCATGAATGCCGGCCACCGGCGAACAGCCCTGGCTCAGCGACGTTGCCACGGCCACGTCCGGCGCGAACACCACCCCGGACACGCCGCCGCCGGTAACGCCGTTGGCGATCTGGTGGTCGGCCCGGTTGGACGCGGTCAGACCGCCGACCAGATACCCCTGCCCCTGATCGGTGAGCGCCCGGATCAACGCCGGCGTCCCGGGTGCCCGGCTATCGGCGTGGATCAGGCCGAACGCCGGTCCGCTCAACGGGTTTGTCGGGCCCGGCGCCGTTATCCCGGTAAAGTCCTCGGGTGCGATGTGCGGGCAGACCGCGAACGCGCCGTCCGCCACGTCGGCCACCATCACCGCCAACATCGGCTCGTCGAAGAAGGCCCGCGCGCCGGCAACGACCCCCATGCCGATGCTGCCGACCCAGTCCTGAATGCCGGTGCCGTCGCGGAGCGCCGCCTCGATTTGGTGCAAATGATCCGCGTGATGTTCGGTGGCGTAGACAAATCCGGGTCCCGAAACCCCGTCCAGGGACCCCAGCGCGCGAAGGCACTCGATAACGGCGTCCTGCCACTCGCCGGCGGCGTGCGCGCTTTTGAACATCCTAACGGCTCCCCTGGGTTTTCGCTTGGACGCCGGAAGCCGAGTTGATGAGCTCGATCACCGACGGCAGCATTCGCCCGACGATAACATCGACCCCGGCGGCGTTGGGGTGGATGCCATCCGGCTGGTTCAACGCCCGATCCGCCGCCACCCCGTCGAGAAAGAACGGATACAGCAGCGCCGAGTATTTGGCCGCCACGTCGGGGAACACCGCATTGAACTCGGCGCCGAATTCCCGGCCCAGGTTGGGCGGCGCCAGCATCCCGGCGACCATCGCCGGAATTTTCCTGTCCGAAAGTTTCTTCAAAATCGCGTCCATATTCGACCGTGTTTCCGCCGGTTCCAAGCCGCGAAGCCCGTCATTCCCGCCGAGCGCCACGATGGCGACATTCGGCTTGTCGGCGAGCGCCCAGTCGAGCCGCGCCAACCCGCCGGCGGTGGTGTCGCCGGAAACCCCGGCGTCGATGACCTCCACCTGGTACCCCTTGGCAAGCAGCGCCCGGGCGAGCTTCGTGGTGAAGGCATCCTCCTTGGGCAGGCCGAATCCGGCGGTCAGGCTGTCGCCGAGCGCCAATAGACGGACGGAATCGGCCGCGTCTCCCGTTCTGGCCATCAGTAAAACGGCGGCGAGAGCCAGAAAAATCAGCGAGACAGCCCTTGCCCGGGACGAAATACCCGACCTATTTAAGCCCTTGATTCCCATATGCGGTGTTTACGATGAATGCGCCCGATAAGATGTCCAAGAATATTCATACTAATTTGGCCGAAAAAGCGACCGACTCAATGACTGCCTCTGGGACTGCCGACAAGACCGGCGATAGCGCCGACCCTTCGATCCTCATGGATGATGTGCGGCTCACCCTGACCAGCGCCGCGGGAGAGGTCAATATTCTTCGCGGCCTCGATCTCCGTGTGGCGGCGGGCGAAGCTGTCGGCGTCGTCGGCGCGTCCGGCGGCGGCAAGTCGACCATGATCATGGTCATCGCCGGGCTGGAACGGGCCACCTCGGGCATTGTGAAGACCGCGGGCATCGATCTCGCCTCGTTGAGCGAGGACGATCTGGCGCTCTTCCGCCGCGACCGGATCGGCATCGTGTTTCAGGATTTTCACCTCATCCCGACCATGACGGCGCTGGAAAACGTCGCCGTGCCGTTGGAGTTCGCCGGCAAACCGGACGCCTTCGCCACGGCCGAAGTGCAACTGGAAGCGGTGGGGCTCGGCCGTCGTCTGACCCACTACCCCGGCCAATTGTCCGGCGGCGAGCAGCAGCGCGTGGCGCTCGCCCGGGCTTTTGCCGTCGAGCCGGCGATCCTGCTCGCCGATGAGCCCACCGGCAATCTGGATGGCGCCACCGGCAAGGCGGTGATGGACCTGCTGTTCGACCTGCATGACCGGTCGGGAACGACGCTCGTGCTGATCAGTCACAATCCCACGCTGGCGGCCCGCTGCGACCGTATCGTCACGCTCACCGACGGCCGGATCGTCGGCGAGGAGATTCCGGTCCATGCGCGGGACCGCGGGCCGGAACAGGGGGCTGCCTCCGCATGAGCAGCCTTGCGCTCGCCGCCCGATTCGCCCGCCGTGAACTCCGCGGCGGCCTCCGGGGATTCCGGGTCTTCGTCATCTGTCTGACCCTCGGCGTCGCGGTCATCGCCGGGGTGGGCAGCGTCTCCGAATCGGTAACCGGCGGCATCGAGCGCGATGCGCGGAGCCTCCTCGGCGGCGACATCTCGCTGCGCCTGCTGCACCGTCCCGTCACGGCGGAGCAGCGCGCCTATATTTCGGAGCGGGGCGATCTGTCCGAAGTCATAGAGATGCGCGCCATGGCCCGCTCCGCGGGTGACCGGGCCGCCAAGCGTTCCCTGGTCGAACTCAAGGCCGTCGACGGCGCCTATCCCCTGGTCGGCGCCCTGGAAACCGTATCGGGCGAGGAACTGGGAGCTGTATTGGCCCGCAGGAACGGCCTCTGGGGCGCGGCGGTGGAGCAAAACCTGCTCACCAAGCTTGGTCTCGGGATCGGCGACGAACTCCGCATCGGAGAAGGCACCTTCCGGATCAATTCCGTCATCAAACGGGAACCGGACCGGGTGGCCACGGTGCTGAGCTTCGGCGCGCGGGTGATGGTCCCCAAGGCGGGTCTGGAGGAAACCGGCCTCATCCGGCCGGGCAGCCTGATCCGCTACCGCTATCGGATCGCCATCGACGAGAATGCCGACGTGAAGGCCTGGGTGGATGACGTCAACCGGGCGTTCCCCGAGGCCGGCTGGCGGGTCAACGACCGCTCCCGCGCCGCGCCGGGCCTGCAGCGCTTCATCGACCGGCTGACCCTGTTCCTGGGCTTCGTCGGCCTGACCACCCTCCTGGTGGGCGGGATCGGCGTTTCCAACGCCGTCGGCAGCTATCTCGACGGCAAGACGTCCGTCATCGCCACCTTCAAGTGCCTGGGCGCCCCGGCGAACCTGGTGTTCAAGATCTATCTGATCCAGGTCTTTGTGCTGGCGCTGCTCGGCATACTCTTGGGCGTCGTCATCGGCGGGGTTGCGCCGATGCTGGCGGGCGGCGCCCTCAACGATCTGCTGCCGGTCGAACTGACCGTCGCCTTGTTCCCCAAGTCGTTGATTCTAGCCGCGATTTTCGGCGTGCTGGTGTCACTCACATTCGCGCTTTGGCCGTTGGCGCGCACCCAGGACATTCCGCCCACACACCTTTTCCGGGCCAAAGTGGCGGCGGAAATAGCGTGGCCGCACAAGGGCTACGTGCTCGCCACCGCGGTAACCGCCCTACTGCTGGCGGGCCTGATCATCGCCACCGCCGAGCGCACCGGTTTCGCCTTGTGGTTCGTCGGCGGCGCGGCCGCCGCCCTCCTGTTGCTGAAGGGCGCTTCGATCCTGGTGATCAAGGGCGCGTCGAAGCTCAACAACATCCGCCACACCGAATTGCGCCTCGCCGTTTCGAACCTCCACCGGCCCGGCGCCACCACGGGCAGCGTGGTCGTATCCCTCGGGCTCGGGCTGACGGTGCTGGTGGCCATTGCCCTGATCGAAGGCAATATCTCCCGTCAGGTCAACGAGCGCCTGCCCGATCAGGCGCCGGCCTTCTTCTTTCTCGATATTCAGCCGGCGCAGGTCGCGGCCTTCGACCGGACGGTGAACGGCGTCGAAGGCACCGGAGACTTCATGCGCACGGCCGCCTTGCGCGGGCGCATCGTCCGCATCGACGGCGATCCCGTAAGCCGGCGGCGGATCGGTGAAGGATCCCGATGGGCGGTCCGCGGCGACCGGGCGCTCACCTACTCGGCGGTTCCCCTGGAGGGAGCCAAGATCGTCGCCGGCAAGTGGTGGCCCGCCGATTACAGCGGTCCGCCGAAGATTTCGCTGGACCAGGATATCGCCCGGGACTTCGGCGTCGGTCTGGGCGACACGCTGACCCTTAATATCCTGGGCCGGGAGATCACGGCGGAAATCGCCTCGCTCCGGGAGATCGACTGGCGGAGCCTGCGGTTCGATTTCGCCATAATCTTCTCGCCCGGGACGCTGGAGAACGCGCCCCACACCCATATCGCCGCCATCCAGGCGCCGAAAAATCTGGAAGACCGTATCGAAGCCTCGGTCTCCGACCGGTTCGCCAATATTTCCGTGGTGCGGGTCCGCGAGGCCCTTCAGGCGGCGGCCAACATCGTCGCCGGCGTCGGCACCGCGGTGCGTGCCGTTGCCTCCATCACCATCGTCGCCGGCGCCATCGTGCTGGCGGGTGCGGTGGCGGCGGGACGGCGGCGGCGGATATATGACGCGGTGGTGTTCAAGGTATTGGGCGCGACCCGCGCCTCGGTCACCCGCGCCTTTCTGATCGAATACGGATTGTTGGGCCTCGCCACCGGTATCATTGCGGCGGTGATCGGATCCGTTACCGCCTGGGCGGTGATCGTTTTCCTGATGGAGGCCGACTGGGTGTTCATTCCGGAAACCGTCGCCGTCACCCTCGCCCTCTGTCTTGCGGTAACGCTGTTTATCGGCTTCGCGGGCACCTGGCGGGCCTTGGGCCAGAAGGCGGGACCGCTGCTGCGCAACGAATGAGCACAGGCGCCAGGACGTAATTTCCTTATATTTTATCGGGGCTTGTCCGCATGAAATCTGCGTGAAAGGGATCGGTTTCCCTTGATACGGAATCGAATTCTGACATATTAAGGACCACGGAAACTCGCCCGTGCGGGCGGGCGAACCATGAGAAATTTTAGAGGATTGTAAAAATGGCTTTCGGACGGGACAACAATCCGTTTGGCGCACAGCGCATGACCACGGCGCAGGCCGAGGCGGCGCAAATCGATGTCGGCCTTCGGCGGTATATGCTGCGGGTCTACAACTACATGGCGTCCGGCGTGGCGCTGACCGGCATCGTGGCGGCGGCCACGGTTCAGTCGGAAACCTTGATGCAGGCGATCTTCGGCACCCCGCTCCAGTGGGTGGTGATGTTGTCGCCGCTGGCTTTCATACTGGTGCTGTCGTTCGGCATCAACAAGATGAAGGCGTCGACCGTGCAGGCCGTGTTCTGGCTGTTTGCCGCGGTCATGGGCCTGTCGCTCAGCGCCATTTTCGTGGTTTTCACCGGCACAAGCATCGCCCGGGTGTTCTTCATCACCGCCGGCACATTCGCGGCCATGAGCCTCTACGGCTACACCACCAAGCGCGATTTGTCCGGTCTCGGCTCCTTCCTGTTCATGGGACTGATCGGCATCATCATTGCGAGCCTGGTGAATCTTTTCCTGGCCTCGTCGGCGCTGCACTTCGTGATCTCGGTGATCGGCGTCCTGGTGTTCGTCGGCCTCACCGCCTACGACACCCAGAAGATCCGCAACGAGTACAACGCGTTCGACGGCGGCGAGATCGCCACCAAGAAAGCGGTATACGGCGCGGTCCGGCTGTACCTCGATTTCATCAACCTGTTCATCATGCTGCTGCACCTGTTCGGTAATCGGGAATAGCAGGGCAGGATTCTCGAATGGAAAGGGCCCGGTTTGAACCGGGCCCTTTTTTCGTTTGATATCAGGCCTTTGTTTTACGCCGACAGGATTTCCCGTGCGGCATTGAGCTGACTCATCCGCTGGTGCGACCCCATTTCTCCGTCCGGATGATGGATGGTCGCCAACATCCGGAAGCGGGCGGTGATCATCGAGCGGTCGGGCCGCTCCGCCGGCGGGAAGCCGAGAATATGGAGGGCATCGGCCCGCGACTTCACGCCGTCTCTCAACGGCGAGAACGACAACGCCGAGACGGTTGACTTGAGGCGTTCCACTTCGGACTCGGCCGCCACCGGCGCGTCGGGCCGCGCATTGGGGTCATCGAGGCTGAGTTCCAGATCACCGGAATCCATGGCCAGCGCGATGCCGAGGGCGCGGCGGACGAAGGACGGGTCGTAGCCCGCCGACAGACGCATCTGCAGGCGCGGCTTGCGGCGCCATGGCTTGCCCTTGGACGGGCCCGACTTGAGCACCGTCTCCTCCCGATCGCCAGGCGGCGGCCCGCCGGGGTCGGGGGCACTGCGGATGGCCTCGAAGGGCAACAGGATCAGAACCGAGCGCGCGAGATCGGCGACATTGACCCGCCGCCGCGCCGCAAGATCCGTCACGCGGTCGCGAAATTCACTGGAGCATGGAATGGTATATGGCTGTTTCCCCGGCGTATCGGTCATTGGCGCGCCAACAATTGGTTCCTGGTTTTCCAGCCGACCCGCCGGGCCGGCCACCATCGTCGCCCGAGAGACAACTACCATTGTGGTTAACAAGTGGTTTATGTGTGTGAGCGGGGCTTGCCCACCGGAGCCGACATAGTCCGGGCCCGGCCATGACGCTTTGGTGGCGCACCATGTCAAATAAGGTCAATTCGTCCGAATTGACCGACCCGTCATGCCCCGACTTGTTCGGGGCATCCAGGATATTCACCACAGAGACACAGAGGTCGGAAGGAGAGGTGTCGATCCCGGTGCTCCTCACTGTCTCATTGTCTCTGTGGTTCAAGAATTGAAAACGTGGATGGCCGGGTCCAGGCCCGGCCATGACGCTGTCATTTCATGCCTCAGCCACCGCAACACGCATAGGGCGGGCGGGCCGAGTTTAAACTTTAGCTGCTCGGGCTCGGGCAGGCCGCGGCGCCCTTTATGGGCCCGTGGTTCTCGCCCTGCACCAGAATGGCGCAGCTTTGGCCGTCGGCGAGGTCAGCGGGCGCGGTCACCGAGACGGACGTGCCGGTCCAGTCGCCGATGCGCTTCAGTTCGGTGACGATGTTGTAGTTGGTGAGCGTCTTGCCGTGATTTTCACCGCGCAGCACCCGGGTGGTTTTCTCGCGGACAAAGCGGACGAACCAGATACCGCCGCCCGGTTTCGCCTCACCCTTGACGGACACGGCGAGCTGCCCGGCCGCGGCCGGCGTTACCCGAACGTCCAAACGTTCGCTGCGTTCCTTGGCGACCCGTTTGAGGGTCCGGCGGACGGCGGCGCGGCGGGAGCCGACTTCGAACGCCCGGCCGTCGATGACCATCTGCGGCGTATAGAGCTGCCCCCGCGGCAAACGGCCGGCATAGCCCCGCTGACGGTCCGTGTATGTGCGCTTGGAGAAGCGGTCCTTCCACTTGCCGGCGCGGCCATAGACCAGGTCGTCCCAGTAATCGACGTGGAACTCGAGCGCAATCAGGTCCTTCCGCTTGGCCAGCTCGCCGAGATACTCCTCGGCCGGCGGGCACGAATAGCAGCTCTGGGAGGTGAACAACTCGACCACCGTCGGCCGCGACGCATCGGCGGCGACCGCCGGCCCGTGCGAACCGGTGAGAGCGGCGGTCCCGGCGGCAATTGCGGTACCGGCAACGGCCAAAGAAATCAGCGTGCGTTTCATGGGATCAGCCTACTCCCGCTTTCGTCTACTGGACCAATAACGCTTCGGTGAGCCTCGTATTCCACCCGCGGGTCCGGTTCTTTCGGCCGGTCACGCGATTGCCGGGGAGCGGACCTACTCGGTCGGGCCCTCCGCCTCCTGCCAGGCGGCGAACCCGCCCGCAATATGACTGACCTTCTCCACCCCCATATCCTTCAGGGTCTTGGCCGCCAACGCCGACCGGCCGCCCGAACCGCAATAGAGGACCAGATGCTTGCCGCTGGCCAGCGCCGGGTTGTGCATCGGACCCTCGGGATCGACAATGAACTCCAGGAAACCGCGCGGGGCGTGGACGGAATGCCTGATGGCGCCCCGTTGATGCTCGTCGGTCTCGCGAACATCCACGAGAACGACACTGTCGTCGTCGACCATTGCCAATGCATCCTCGACCGACAACGTATCGATGACCGCGTTGGCCTCGGCGAGCAAGTCCTTGAAACCCTTTCCGCTCATCCATTCGTTCCTTTTCGTTGACTCAGTTTCTCAAGCGCACGTTCAGCCTTCGCCGCCGTCGTCGTGCCAGCCTTCCCACTCCTCGACCGGCGAGGTGTAGCCCGTATCCGCGCCTTTTGCGCGGCTCATCGCGGACATGGCCTGCTCGTTCGACAGCAGCGACAGTGTCTTCTGAGAGGCGATGGCGCCGCCATGGGACAGGGTCAGCACGATGGAGAACACCGCCTCGCTGTCCGGCGCCTCATAGATGGCGACAACATCCGTGTCGCCAAACACCCAATAGAAGTGCAGCAACTTGCCGCCGAAGCTCTCGATCACCTTGGACATCTGTTTCGGCCGATCGGAGGGATGCTCCGCCATCGCCTTCAAGGATTCTTCGGAATATTTGGTTTGTGTCATGAAGATGGGCATGACGGGTCTCCCCTGATAGTCAGACGTTTGTTGTTTGCTCAAGCCCCAAGTTTAGCACACGGAGCGGGGAGGTCAGGACGGACGGCTGACAAAAATCGGACAAAATGGTGGTTTAGACCACCAATCGTTTGAAAATGACGGCCATTTCGCGTTCAATCGGCTCCGGGGAGGAATTCAACGGAATTCACAGTTAATTTTAACCAGGGAGATCTCCATGAAACGCCTTCTACTTGCCGGTGCCGCCGCCTTCATGATTGCGGGTGGCGCACAGGCGCAAAACGTAACCTTGACCATGACGTCGGCCTCGCCGGGCGGCGCGACCGATATCGCGGCCAAGAATCTCGCCGAATTGGCCGCAGCCGGCAAAATCGCGACCATCCAGGTCCAGGGCGGCAAAACGCTGACCAGAACCCTGCGGGAATTGGCCGAGGGCAAAATCGACATCTCGGCTTCGCCGTTCGTCCTGCACTTCATGATGGGCAAGGGCCTTGGCCCGTATTCCGATCTGAAGGCGGACGGCAAGGGTGCGAAGCTCCAGGCCAACCTGCGGCTGCTTTACCCGTACCATCTGGCGTCGTTCTATCTGATTGCGTTCCAGAGCACCGGCATCGACAGCTGGGATAAGCTCAAGGGCAAGACGATCTTCAACGGCCCGCCCCGCGGCGGCGCATTGATTTCCGCCCGGGCCGCGATCCGTCTCAACACCGGCATGACCGAAGGCAAGGGCTACACCGGCAAGCAGATCGCCTGGGGACAGGCCAACTCGTTGTTCCTCGACCGCTCGGTCGATGCGGCGGTGCGCCCCGGCACGAACCCGGCCGAATACATGCCGATCTACATGGCGGCGGGAAAAATCAACATCGTTTCCATGCCCAAGGCCAAATACGAAGCACCGGCCTTCCGGAAATTCGTGAAATCTCCGGGTAAGGTGGCGAACATGTTCCCGGTGGGCGAACTCGCCCACTATGGGCCGAACGCCCGGATCATCTCCGAAGACGGCATGTTCCGCTCCTTTGCCGACACCGGCGGGGACATGGTACAGGCGAGCATGGACAAGGCATTGGCCAAGAAATTGACCGCCGCCTTCATCAAGGGCGTTCCCGCCCTTCAGAAAAAGGTGCCGTTCGCCAAGACGACCCTCTACGGCTCGGTCGACGATGCCAAGATGGGCATGTGCGCCGCGGGCGTCAAATTCCACCCCGGCGCAATCGAGGCCTGGGAAGAAGCCGGTCATAAGATCGCCGATTGCGCCAAGCCGTAAGCCCACGGTCTGAAGCAATCCAAGAGTAAACGAGCCGGAACACTTGAACCGTGTTCCGGCTCGTTCCACTCTAACCTACCGGTCCATGGCCGGGCTGCAAGTCAGGGACGGGCGCAAACCATGAGCGACAAACCCATCGAAGGCGAAGTCCAGGACCACAGGGATTGGATGATGAAGGTCGGGCTGGTGTTCGCCTTCTTCCTGGTCTGCATGGGCATGCTCAACAACCTGCCCAATATTCCGGGCCTGCTGCCGGCCATCCAATCCATTCCGGGTTTGTCGGGTCTGCCCCGCATCAGCAAGTTCAGCTCCGAGTTCTTCTTCCCCATCGTTTTCTGCGTCATGATGATCGTTGCGCTGATGACCACGTCCTTCGCGCGCACCTGGCGCAACAAGGGAGCCGCCAAGCGGTCCGCCGGCATCGGCCTCGACGTATTGATGCTGGTGACCACCGTCGGCCTGATGCTCGCCTACTGGATCGAACACGACCAGGTGTGCCTCCTGGACGTATTCAGTGGGGAACGCGAGCGCCTGATGGCGGAGAATGCCGCTCGCGCCGACGAATACCGCGAAATTTTCGGCACCGAACCGGACGACGACTTTCCCGATTGCCAGGCCAATCTCGGCAACTGGATCATGCCGATCCTGGTCTGGGTGGTGGCCATCTACTTCGTTTACATCGTCAAGGCCTGGGGTCTGCCCATCGTCGCGGTGGCGATCATCGTGTCGCTCTACACCCTGCTCTCCTCCGGCGCCTGGTACTTCGACCTCACCGACAACAAATACCTGACCACTTCCATCGGCACCGTCGAGGACGGGGTTCGAAATTTCTCCGCCGGCGTGGTCGGCGCGCGAAACGCCATCATATTGGAATCGAACAGTATATTCGGGCAGTTCCTGAACATTACGGTGAACATCGTCTTCCCCTATGTGGTGCTGGGCGCCTTGTTCGGCGCTTCGGCGGGGGGCCGGTCGCTGATCAAGCTCGCCGTGGTCATCACCCGAAAACTCAGGGGCGGGCCCGCACACGCGGCCGTGGTCGGATCCGCGACATTCGGGACCATCTCCGGCGGCCCGGTGGTGAACGTGCTGGGCACCGGGACGCTGACCATCCCGATGATGATGCAGAACGGATTCCGGCCCACCTTCGCGGGCGGCGTCGAAGCCGCCGCCTCGTCCGGCGGTCAGATCATGCCGCCGGTGATGGGCATCGCCGCCTTCGTCCTGGCGGCGCTGTCGACGGTGCCCTATTCGGAGGTCATCGTCGCGGCGTTCCTGCCGGCCGTGGCCTACTTCTTCAGCCTGTTCCTCATGGTGATTTTCGAATCCCGGCGGATGGACATTAAACCCGTCGGCACGCTGACCGAGGAACAGAAGCTGGACAAGCGGGACTGGACGAACCTGTTGATGATCGCCGGGCCCATCCTGATCATTCTGATTCTGCTGCTCAGCAAGAAAGACAATGTGGGAACCGGCCTCTCCGGCTTCCTCTTCGGCTATGACCCGGCGTCCGGCGAGGCGTTGCCGTGGCTTCTTCAGGTCTACCAGAACGCCGCGGGCGATCCGGACTCCGCGGGCTTCTGGGCGGTTTTCGTCCTGGTCATCCTGCTTTTCCTGGATCCCGCGATCCGCAAGCAGCCGGTCAGGGTGCTGCGGGCCCTGGCGGACGCCGGCATTATCATCGCGGAGTTGTTCCTGCTGCTGATCGCGGTCTCGATCATCGACGTCAGCGTCAACTTCACCAATTTCACCGGCATCCTGACCATCGACATTCTCAACTGGCTGCGCTCGGTGTCGACGTTTGAGATATTCGGGCAAACCGTCACCATCGGCGGCGCGCTCTATCTCATGCTGGCGCTGGTGGTCGCCATGTTCGCGACCATCCTGCTGGGCATGGGGATGCCCACCCTGCCGGCTTATGTGAACGTCATCCTGATCATCGGCCCGCTGTTGGTGGCGCTCGGCACATCCTATTTCACCGCCCACATGTTCATCTTCTATTTCGCGGTCGCCTCGGCGATAACGCCGCCGGTTGCGATCGCCGCATTCGCGGCCTCGACAATCTCGAAATCGGAGCCGCTGGCCACGGGTTTTGCCGCCGTGCGCGCCGGGATCGTGATGTTCACCATCCCCTTCGTGTTCGCGTTCTACCCGGAACTGCTGTTGATCGAGCAGGCCCAGATCGCCCAGTCGGCGGACGGCGCGCCCAGCGCGACCAAGCAGTACCTGCCGGGATACGACGGCACGGTAAGCCTGGCGCAAATCAGTTGGCTGCTGCTGAAACTGGCGGCGGCTCTCTACCTGGTGGCCAGCGCCTTGAGCCGGTTCGACCGGGCGCTCCTGCCGACCTACGAGATTGCCCTGCGCTTCGTGCTGGCGGTGTTGATTTTGCTGAAAATGCCGTTGATCTCGACGTCCGCCCTCGTGGCCGCCGCTATCTACCTGGCCTTCCACTACCTGCTGGGGGCGCGATTGCGGCGGGCCCGAGCGGAACCGGAACCGGAACCCGAGCCCCAGCGTCTAGCGGGCGAGTAGTTCGGCGTTGCCGCCGGTGGCGGCGGTGTTGACCGTCAGCGCGCGTTCCACGGCAAACCGCTGAAGATAGTGCGGCCCGCCGGCCTTGGGGCCGGTGCCCGACAGTCCCTCGCCGCCGAAGGGCTGAACGCCCACCGCCGCGCCGATCATGTTGCGGTTGACATAGGCGTTGCCGACCCGCACGCGGGAGCTCACATAGTCGGCGAAAGCGCCGATGCGGCTGTGGATGCCGAGCGTGAGGCCATAGCCCTTGCGGTTGATCTGATCGATCACCCGGTCGATGTCGGCGGCATCGTATCGGATCACGTGCAGCACGGGGCCGAAGACCTCGTTTTCAAGGTCGTCCAGACTGTCGATTTCGTAAATCCGGGGCGCCAGGAAAGTACCGTCCGCCGTCCCTTCCGGCAGGTTCCCGGCGAAATGGGTAACGGCGCGTTCGTCCATTCGCCGGCAATGAGCCTCGAGCCGGGCGAGCGCCTCTTGGTCGATGATCGGGCCGACATCGGTCTCCAGCATGGCGGGATCGCCGAGCCTCAGTTCGGCTGCGTTGCCCGCCAGCATGTCGATGACGCCGTCCGCCGTATCATCCTGAAGCAGCAGGGCGCGCAGCGCCGAGCAGCGCTGCCCGGCGCTCCGGAAGACGGACTGGGCCACGTCGTCGACCAATTGCTCGGGCAACGCCGTCGAATCGGCGATCATCGCATTGATGCCGCCGGTCTCGGCGACCAGCGGGACCAACGGGCCTTCCCGCGCCGCGAGCGCCCGGTTGATGGCCCGGGCCGTCTCGAACGACCCGGTGAACGCGACGCCGTCGATGAGCGGGTGGGAGACCAGGACCCCGCCGACGCCCGGCCCGTCTCCCGGCAAATGATGCAGCACGTCTTCGGGCACGCCGGCTTCGTGGAGCAGGCGCACCGCCTTTTCGGCGATCAGCGGCGTCTGCTCCGCCGACTTGGCCGCAACGCTATTGCCGGCGGCCAGCGCCGCGGACGCCTGGCCCACGAAAATCGCCAAAGGGAAGTTCCACGGGCTGATGCAGGCGATGGTGCCGCGGCCCGCCAGACGAAGCTCGTTGGTCTCGCCGGTGGGACCCGGCAGGGTCTGCGGATTGCCGAATGCCGCGCGCGCTTCCGCCGCGTAATAACGGAGGAAATCGGCGGCCTCGCGAACCTCGGCAATGGCGTCGGGGATGGTTTTGCCGGCTTCGCGGATACACAACGCGGCAAAATCGAACATTCGGGCGTCCAGCAGTTCCGCCGCGCGTTCGAGTATCTCCGCCCGGGCCGCCGCGGGAATTCCGTTCCAACCGTCCCGCGCCGCCGCAGCCGCGCGCAGGGCTCCGTCGACCGCCGGGGGACTCGCCGTGCCGATGGTGCCGACCTCTTCCGAACGGCGGGCGGGATTATAGACGGCAACAATCGCGCTCTCAGGGTGCCCATGGCCGGCATGGACCGGCTCAAGGCCGCGGAGCGCCGCCGCGATGGCCTCGGCGACCGCCGGCATGGTCAGGTCGCAACCCGGGGAGTTGGCCCGGTGCGGCCGGTAGAGATCTTCGGGCAATGGAATTCGGTCGTTTCGAAGAGTATCGAAGGATTTGAGCCGCCGGTCGGGATCGGCGATCACCCGCTCCACCGGCAGATCGTCGTCCGCCAATCTGTTGACGAAGGAGGAATTGGCGCCGTTTTCCAGCAGCCGCCGGACCAGATAGGACAGCAACTCCCGATGCCCGCCCACCGGCGCGTAGGTTCGGCAGGTGAGCCGTCCCCCGCCTTCTTTCAGGATCTTGTCGTAGAGCGGTTTTCCCATGCCGTGAAGGCGCTGGAACTCAAGCCGGCGGTCCGGTCCTCCGGCGATCTCCAGAACCGCCGCAATCGTGTGGGCGTTGTGGGTGGCGAACTGGGGATAGATGTGCCCGGGCTGGTCCAGCAGCGCCCGGGCGCACGCGAGATAGGACACGTCGGTTGCCTGTTTGCGGGTGTAGACGGGATAGTCGGCGAGCCCTTCCTGCTGGGCGCGCTTGATCTCGCTGTCCCAGTAGGCGCCCTTGACCAGCCGGACCATCACCGGGGAGCCGCTGTCCCGGGCGATGCCCTCGACGGCGGCGATGACTTCCGGCGCCCGTTTCTGATAGGCCTGGACCGCCAGGCCGAGCCCGGGCCAATCCTTCAGCTCCGGGCTGAGCTTGACCGCCTCGAACACCTCCAGGGAAATCAACAGCCGTTCCGATTCCTCCGCGTCGATGCACAGGCTCACACCGCGCTCCATGGCCGCGCGGGCCAGATCGCCGACCCGGGGAACCAATTCGGCCATCACCCGGTCCCGTTGCGCGTATTCGTAGCGGGGATGGAGCGCCGACAGTTTGATCGACACCCCGGGCGCGGCATGAATACCGGCGCCGGCGACGGTGCCGCCGACCGCGGTGACGGCGTTCCGGTAGGCCGCCAGGTAACGCTCGGCGTCGACGGCCGTCCGCGCGCCCTCGCCCAGCATGTCGAATGAGAACAGATAACCCGCGTGTTCCGGTCCGCCCGCCGATTCGATGGCCGATTCTATCGTCTGCCCGAGGACGAACTGGTCGCCGATGATGTGCATGGCGTGCACCATGGCCCGGCGGATGACCGGCTCGGCGCCGCGTGCCAGCAGCCCGGCGATCAGGTTGTGCGATTCTTCCGACTCCGGATTCCACTCGAGCACCTTGCCGGTCAGCATCATCGCCCAGGTCGACGCATTGACCAGCAGATGGTCGCTCTCGCCAATATGCCGGGACCAGTCGGCATCGAGAATCTTGTCGCGGATCAGGCGGTCGGCGGTCTCCGCGTCCGGCACCCGGAGCAGCGCCTCGGCGAGGCACATGAGCGCCACGCCCTCGTCGGTGGACAGATCATACTCCTGGAGCAGCAGGTCGATGCCGCCCGCCACACGGCGCTGATCGCGGATATGGGCCACGAGATCCCGGGCGCGGGATTCGATCCTGGCGTGCTGCCCGGGCGAGAAACCATAGACGGCGCGCAACCGCTCGACGGCCGCTTCATCGGTCGCCGTGCGATAGGCGTCCAGATTCCCGAACCGTCCGGATACGGTTGGCCTAGCCCGCATTTCTCACCAGGGTCATGGTCTGCGCGGCGCTCAGGACAGAGCCGGATCGGTTTCCATGTCCGGCGTCATGTCCGGGGCCATGTCCGGGGCTTGGCCGCCCGATGACTTCTTGTAGTTCCTGTCGACGTAGTTGCAGAGGTGATCGTAGAAGGTCGTCACCTCGTAGCGGGGCGGGTTGTCCGGCCCGGTGCAGCCGGGCAGCGGCTCGGACCGCACATCCCAGTTGGGGTTGTAGAAGAACGCCGAGATATGCCGCTCCACCGGCGGTGCCAGCACCCGGTGCGGCGTCGCGATGAACCGGCCGTTGGTCCATTTCTGCATGAAGTCGCCGCTGTTGACGATCATGGCGCCTTCCACGTAGCCGGCGGTGATCCAGTCGCCGTCCCGGGTCTTCACCTCCAATCCCGGAATTTCGGGGATCGGCAGGAGCGTAATGAATCCGTGGTCCGTATGGGGAGAAATTCCGAACTCGTCCTCCTCCGCCTCGACCGCCGGATACCGGACATTGCGGGTCAGCCAGTGAGGATCGGTGAACATCCCGTCGAAATAGTTCGGCGCCAGGCCCAGGGCCCGGGCATAAAGCGGCAGCAGCGATCCGCCGAGGTCTTCCATGGCCTGGTAGTAGGCCAGCATGGTCGGCTTGAAGCCGGGAAGCAGCTCCGGCGCCGGCCACTTGTTGGGCCCGGTAAACCGGCGCCCCTCGCGGATGCCCGGATGATCGTCGGGCCGTTCCCGGACGATGCGATAGTTCTCGTTCAGATCGTACTTGGTGTTGTCGCCCGCATCGGTGGTCACGTAGATGGTCGACTTGATGGGCACGTAGCCGGTGGTCCGCTCATCCACCTTGAGTTTCAGCTTCTCGTCCTGCGGCAGGGCGTGCAGGCCGCGCACCTGATCCACCGCGGCGGCGATCAAATCCGCCGGCACCCCGTGACCGACGATGTAGTAGAACCCGATCTCCTCTTGAATCCAACGGAGGTTCTTCGCGAGTTCGCCGGTCGCTTCCATATCACCGGCGAGAAACGGCGCGATATCGAGAACCGGAATCTCCCGGGTATGGGTCATCGGCTGTCCACCGGCACCGCCGGTGCTCCTTGCGCTGGCGCGAATTGACCGGCCAATGGCCGGGATTCCGCCCACCAAAAATAAATTATCATTTTTTAAGCCATTTAATATCTGTAATTCTTATATCAACGTCGCATCGACGATGAACCGCGGAGCCGTTCCAGGAGGCTGATATGAGCACCGCCGCCCAATTCGATACCACCCGGACCGCGCCCCCCGTCGCCCTGGAAACCGTGATGAGCGACGACGGCAGGTTTCACGACATTCCGACCCTCGATCTCGGCGGCTATCTTGCCGGTGACACGGCGGCCCGCGACGAACTGGCGGCGCAGCTCCGCTACATCCAGGAGAACATCGGTTTCTACTATGTGGTCAATCACGGCATCGACCGGGAACCCATCGACGCGGCCTATGCGGCGCTGGAGGAATTCTGCGCGCTGCCCATGGAGGAGAAGCTCAAGCTCAAGATCAATGAGAACTCGGTCGGTTACATTCCGTCGGAATCGACGGTCTACGTCACCTCGGTGATCAACGAGAACACCGAGAAGGACCTGAACGAGACCATCACGCTGGCCCGCGAACGCGCGCCGGACCATCCCCACATCCGGGCCGGTTACCGATTCTGCGGCCCCAACCCGTGGCCGGAGAGCCTGCCCCGGTTCAAGACCGCCATGGTCGACTACCAGAACGAGATGAGCAAACTGGGCTACGCCATGCTGCCGCTGTATGCGCTGGCCCTCGACAAGCCCGCCGATTTCTTCGAGCCCTACTTTACCGAGCCCACCTGGTGGACGCGCAACGCCCACTATCCGCCGGCCAAGGCCAAGGAGAACCAGTTCGGCATCGCGCCCCACTGCGATCACAGCTTCATGACCCTGCTGCCCATCTCGGACGTGCCGGGACTCGAAATTCTGACGCCCGAAAAGGAGTGGATGGTCGCCAAGCCGATCAAGGATTCGATCATCGTCAATACGGGCGAGTTCCTGAACCGCTGGACCAACGGCCGGTTCATGCCGACGCCGCACCGCGTGGTGCCGCCCCGGAAGGACCGTTATTCCATGGCCATGTTCTTCAATCCCAACCCGGAGACCGTGGCCGATCCGCTGGACACCTGCATTTCGGACGACAACCCGGCCCGGTTCGAGCCCATGACCGTGCTTGAATATATGAGCTGGTACATCGATACCAACTACAAGCGGGACGCCGGGGGGACGCAGAGCTAGGGTCCGGACTCAATTGGGGGATTCCCGTTTTTGCGCCCCCTCACCCACACGTCGTCATGCCCCGACTTGTTCGGGGCATCCAGGATATTCACCACAGAGACACAGAGGCAAAGAGGTTGAGAGCAGAGGTTTCGATCCCGGTGCTCCTCACTGTCTCACCGTCTCTGTGGTTCAAGAATTGGAAATGTGGATACCCCGGACTTGCGCCGGGTCGGTCAATTCGTCCGAATTGACCTTACATGACGAGTGGAAATACGACACAAACCAAGTCGTCATCACCGGCTCGGTCAATTCGGAGCGAATTGACCTTACTTGACGCAGTCATTTTATGCCTCATCGCCGCCGCGTTCACCTTGGCGTCCCGGCGCTCCGTCAGCCGGTCTCGATCAATTCCAGCAGCGCCCCTTCGAGGCCGGTCCAGTCAATATTCCCGGTTTCGGCGATCACCTCTACCCGGCTGTCCCGCCGATAGGCGATGGGCATCACCGTCATCTCATTCCGCACCCGATCCATCAGCAGCCATCCGTCCGGCGTTCGGAATACCCCTTTGAGGCGCTGAAGATTCCCGACCGGGCCGGGAGGGCCCAGCAGGTCGACCAGATCGTCCCGGCGAAACACATCGCGGGCATCGAATATCCAGCCGCAGGCATCGAACCCTTCGCCGGTGCTCCGCCGCCGGATGGGCTTTCCGGGCGACAGAGTCCCGGTGTCCAGCGATTCGGGAGACCCGTGGTCATGCTCATGATCATGGAGATGCGGAAACAACGGCACCCGCGCGGCATCGCCGGCGAGGTCGAGCAGTGCCGGGTCGAGGACACCCCGGCTCGTGGTTTCGATCACCGCCTTGGGCGGAAACAGGTTCCGCGCCCATGCGTCAAAGGCCTCCAAGTCGTCGTCGGCCGCGAGATCGGCCTTGTTGGCCACCAGCACGTCCGCCAAATGCACCTGATCGCGAAGCAAGGCCACCTCCCGCAGCCTGGGGTCCTGGACGACCCTGGGATCGACCAGGCAGATGACCGCACCCACGTCGACCGCGTCACGGAGATCGTCGCCGCGAAGCTCATCCAGAATGCCCGCCGGGTGTCCGATGCCGGTCGGCTCGATGATCAATCGCTCGGGCCTTGCCCGGCGGAGCACCTCGGTAATCGCCGCCTTCATCGGCAGGTTCATGGTGCAACACATACACCCGCCGGCGATTTCGCGAATCACCACACCGTCGGTTTCGGCTTCATCGGGTTCGAGCGCCGCGCCGTCGACCGGCACCTCGCCGAATTCGTTGACCAGGACCGCCCACCGCTCGTCCGGCGGCTTGTGCGACAGCAGATGACGGATCGCCGTCGTCTTGCCGACGCCGAAGAATCCCGTAAACAGAGTAGTCGGAACATTGGCGACGGTCATATCGGCTCCAAGGCGGTCTCAGCCGGGCTTCCGCGCCATGAACGGGTAGCCGAACACGTCGAAGGCGCGGGCCAAAGGGTACCGCCGTTGGATCGGTTCTCCGAGACATTTTTCGCTTTCCGCGGGCCGTTCAAGCCGCCGTGAGCATGGCCCGACAGCGCTTGCGCCGGCCCTTCCGGAAGTTAGAGCAGTATCCGGCCAAATTGGATCAATTTGATGGCGCTCATCGGTTAGCCGGGCAGGCGCGGGCCGAAGTGCGATGTGTGTGCATCGGACGAGGCCCGCAACGCACCCGGGGGACCGGGGAGCGCCACCGAAGGCCGGGTTCCTTCGCGCCGTGGCGGCGTTGCGCC
>JAJDXO010000015.1 GCA_022823235.1 Rhodospirillales bacterium | reverse complement strand
CTCGAGCTCGACAAGCTCCAGAAGCTCCTCGTCGTCAACCTGGTCCACCTTGTTGAGATACACCACGATCGCCGGCACACCCACCTGACGGGCCAGAAGAATATGCTCCCGGGTCTGCGGCATCGGGCCGTCCGCCGCGCTGACCACCAGGATGGCCCCGTCCATCTGAGCCGCACCGGTGATCATGTTCTTCACATAATCCGCGTGCCCCGGGCAGTCCACGTGCGCATAGTGGCGGTTGTCCGTCTCGTACTCCACGTGCGCCGTCGCAATCGTGATGCCCCGCTCCTTCTCCTCCGGCGCCTTGTCGATCTGGTCGAACGCCATCTCCTCCGCGCCGCCCTTCTCGGCCAGTATCTTCGTGATCGCGGCCGTCAGCGTCGTCTTCCCGTGGTCAACGTGCCCAATCGTCCCAACGTTGCAGTGCGGCTTCGTCCGCTCAAACTTTTCCTTCGACATACTTAATCTCTCCGTAAGCCCGATTCGGGGCCGATAACTCACTTACTCCTACTCTGCCGGCTCTTGGCTCCGCCGGCTCACCCGTTTCGGGCGGTCCCTGAAACTGGAGCGGGTGATGGGAATCGAACCCACGTAACCAGCTTGGAAGGCTGGGGCTCTACCATTGAGCTACACCCGCCTGATCACTCGACTATGACCGTCCGTCCCCTCCGGGCGGTGGTGGAGGGGGTTGGATTCGAACCAACGTAGGCGTACGCCAACGGGTTTACAGCCCGTCCCCTTTAGCCACTCGGGCACCCCTCCGCTGATGCAGCACCGTGATCGTGTTGGAATGGCCGTTCTATCGTTAATTTTCAAAAACTTGTCAACAACAAAGGCAATAAAAAAAGCGCACAGGTTCGCGTCCGATCGGTGAGCCGTGTGAACTCGGGGAACGGAACCTGTTGCAGGTCTCGATTGTCCGCGTAATCTAACCCCTATGGCAGACAAGAGCAAGCGAACCCGGCGCGGCGGCGAGAAGCGCCAGGAGGGCCGGCAGGCGGCCCCCGTCAAGACGCCGAATGGCGGACGGAACGGCGGCCGAATCTGGCTCTACGGCAATCACGCGGTGCTCGCCGCAATAAGCAATCCGGCGCGGCGCAAACACCGGCTGGTGCTCACCGGGGATTCGGCCCGCTATCTGGAAGACGCCAGGATCGAGGCGCCCGCGGATGTGGTCGCCGAAGTCATGGACCGGCGCGACATCGACCGCCTGTTGCCGCCGGGCGCCGTGCATCAGGGAATGGCCCTTCAGGCCGACCCATTGGATCCGGTCACCCTCGAAGAGGTGATCGGCCGCAACGGCGACGAACAGGTCATGGTCGTCCTCGACCGGCCGAACGATCCGCGGAACATCGGCGCCGTGCTGCGCTCGGCCGCCGCATTCGGCGCGGCCGCCGTCATCGTCCCGGACCGGCACGCCCCCGAAGCCACCGCGGCGCTCGCCAAGGCGGCGTCGGGGGCGCTCGACCGGGTACCGCTGATCCGGGTGACGAATCTCGCCCGCGCCCTCGAACAATTGAAGGCAGCCGGTTTCTGGTGCGCCGGCCTCGCGGCCGACGGCGGGCAAACCCTGTCGGAAGTGGACTGGGCGGCCAGGACGGCACTGGTGCTCGGCGCCGAGGGCGCCGGCCTTCGCCGGCTCACCGAGGAGACCTGCGACTTTATGGTCCGCATCGACATCGACGGGGACGCGGACAGTCTCAACCTGTCCGCGGCCGCCGCGATCACCTTATATGAAGTCAACCGGGCGCATCGTTCGAGGAGTTGATAATGGCGAAAATCCAACGGGGACCGGGCAATGTTCCCACCCGAACGTGGGGATCGGGGTACAAGGATCTGGTCTGGGCGCTCGGCATGAGCGACGATTTCACCTTATCGGCGAAGGATCAGGCCAAGCGGGCCTACGAGAATTTGGACAAGGTGCTGGCCGACCTCGGCACCGACAAGACCAAAATCCTCTCGGCGACGGTGATCTTGAACGACATCGGCAACAAACCGATGACCGACAAGATCTGGGCCGAA
The DNA here is from genome assembly GCA_022823235.1 of Rhodospirillales bacterium. Taxonomy (GTDB): domain Bacteria; phylum Pseudomonadota; class Alphaproteobacteria; order Rhodospirillales; family UBA2165; genus JAJDXO01. The sequence goes on along the minus strand of JAJDXO010000015.1, from coordinate 33,558 downwards.
TGGATCGGCGGCGATCCCGCCCACTGGCCGGAACGCTCCTGCCACGGCGTCACGCTCCATGCCGGCAACCAGATCGAAATCCGCGTCGTGGCGGTGCGGGACGATCCGGACGCCTGACCTCTTTCCGGGGGATTCAATTGACGGTATTGTCCGGCCACCCGTCGCCGCATGTGCCGGAATAGCTCAGTTGGCAGAGCGACTGATTTGTAATCAGTAGGTCGGGGGTTCGAATCCCTCTTCCGGCACCAATCTTTTCATGTCCAGACCGGAGACATAGGTAACGGAATGTTCCTAAGACATAGGTGACGCCCCCGCAGCCTCTCAGTCGATGGCCCAAATATTGTCCGGGCCCAGTTGGTCCATGCCGGTGGCGCCGATCTGGGCGAGGGTGCGGTCGACCTCATCGGTCAGCAGGTCCAGCGCGTGCTCCCCGCCGGCCGGCCCGAGGGCGCCCGCCGCGTAGACGAAACAGCGGCCCGAAAACGTGAACCGGGCTCCCAGGGCATAGGCCTTGATGATGTCGTCGCCGGAACGGATGCCGCTGTCCAGCATCACCGTCATATCCTGGCCCACGGCCGAAACGATTTCGGGCAGCGCCTCGATGGTCGAGGGCCCGCCGGCGATCTGCCGGCCGCCGTGGTTGGAAACGATGATGCCGTCGGCGCCGAGGCGCCGGGCGGCCTCCGCCGTTCGGGCCGACAAGACCCCCTTGAGCACGAACGGGCCCGGCCAGGCGTCCCGCATCCGTTTGATCACGTCTTCGCCGACATTGGCCGACACCTGCGAGGCCTGGGCCGCCCCCAGCGACCGGGCGCCGGTCCCGGGCTCCATATAGGGAATCAGGCTCGCGAACTTGGGCGTGCCGGCCCTGAGGGTCGCCAGCGCCCAGGCCGGCCTAGCGGCGATGTCCCAGAGGACCCGCGGTTCGAGCTTGAACGGCAGCATGAAGTTGTTGCGCAGGTCGCGCACGCGCTTCGACGGCACCGGAATATCCACCGTCATCACCAGCACTTTCATCTCCGCCTCGCGGGCCCGGCGGATCAGGTCGAAGCAGATTTCGTGCCTGTCGGGAAGGAGGACCTGAAACCAGGCATGGTCCGGGGCGATATCCGCGATCGTCTCGATGGGCGTCGTGCCGACGCTGCTGAGTATGTAGGGGATGTTCCGCCGGGCGGCCATGGCCGCCAGGGCGCCGTCGGTTCCCGGCCAGATGAAATTCGCCAGGCCCACCGGCGAGACGCCGATGGGCGCGTCATAGGTATGGCCGAACAGCGTCACCTTCCGGCTGCGGTCCGAAACGTCCCGCAAATATTCGGGACGCAGGGTGACGGCTTCGAAGCCCTTGCGGTTGCGGCGAAGGTTCGCTTCGCTGCCGGCGCCGCCGTCGAGATAGTCGAACGCCAGCTTGGGAATGCGCCGCCTCGCCGCCTCGCGCAGGTCGTCAATGGTATGCAGGGAGTTGCGTCTCAAGCCCATATCGCCTTGCTCCGGTTTTCGTTGGGGCGGGGTTCTTGTACTTCACGCCGGGACGTGCGTGAAATGGAGAATGTCGCCGGAACAATTCAAGGACCTCCGCGAGAGCCTGGGTTTGGATACGGCCGCCTGCGCCGAACGGCTCAAGGTCGCCGAACCGGACCTGTTTGGCTGGGAAGAGGCGGGCGGGGAAATTCCCGAGACCGCGGCCCGCGAGTTGGCCCGCCTGGACGGGGCGGTCCAGACCGCCGTCCTTGCCGAAGTGGATGCCTACACGCTGCGTCCCGAGCGGGACGTGGTGCTGCTGCGGATCATGTCCGATGCCGACCTCGCTCTCTACGAGCCCGATTTGTTTGACGATCTGGGCGGTTCGGCCCTCCACGGCGTCGTCGTCGAACGGGCGAAGGCTGCCATCGAACGGCTCGGCGGCAAGGTGACGGTCGCCTTCATGAATTCGGAATTCTACGAGACCTGGCTCGGGGTGAACGATTTCGACGACAACCGCGAATTGCGGATCGCCTGGGCGCGCCAGCAATTGCGCGGCCTCGACATTTAGGGTCCTGACTCAATTGATTGCGTCATGGCCGGCATAAAATGATTGCGTCATGGCCGGGCAAGGACCCGGCCATCCACGTGGATCACCGGCCGCCAGACGTGGATCACCGGGTCAAGCCCGGTGATGACGACGTACGATATGCACATTTCCAATTTTTGAACCACAGAGACAGTGAGGCAGCGAGGATCATCGGGATCGAAACCTCTCTTCTCGACCTCTGTGTCTCTGTGGTGAATTTCCTGGATGCCCCGAACAAGTCGGGGCATGACGGGTTGGTTTGTATCATATAACCACTCGTCATACCCCGCTTTATGCGGGGTATCCACATTTGCGAGCGGGTTTGACGTGGTGATGACGCTTGCGGGTGTAGAGAGGAGCGACAGCGTTGCCGTGCGTTCCCGCGCTCAGAACTCCGTGCTGAGCGCCAGGAAGTATGTCCGTCCCCATCCCGCCACGGTGGGGCCGTCCGTGCTTGCCGGGTTCGCGGTGTCGACCGTGTACCCCGCGTCGGTCAGGTTGAAGATGCCGCCCGTGATCCGGAGCCTTTCCAGCCCCAACGGGTTCGTCCAGTCCACCCTCAAATCATGGCCGGTCCAGGGGCTGAATCTGCCCGTGCCTTGCTGGTTCAAGAAGCCCGAGCGGTAACTCGCCGTCCAGATGGCGCGCACGCCGCCGCGCCGCGCGGAAATCCTGGCGCGCAGCATGTCCTTGGGACGCACGACGCGCTCCGGGACGCCGTCGACGGTAAGATCGGTGTTAATCTCCCGCCGCCACGTCCCGTACGCGCCGTACCCGCCCCAGGACGTTTCGAAGCCTGCTCCGAACCGGGCCATGATGCCCTCGGTTTTCGCATCGACGACATTGGCATACCTGTCGTGGATCACGGGGTCGCCGCCGTCCCGCTCGATGCAGTCGGACGTCGCGCCCCCGGCGCATTCCGGCAGGTTCCGAAGCGCCCAATCGGCGGTTTGGTTTCCCGGTATATCGGTAAGCGATTCCCGAAACCATTCCACGCTGGCGCGGTAGGGCGCCTTCGCGAACGCGGCCTCCACGGCAAGCCGCTCGGCGGTCGCCGGATCCAGATCGGCGTTCCCTTCCGTATTGCGCTGGACCTGAAGCTCGTTCGCCGCGGCGCACGTGCGGGGCGGCGGGCCGCCTCCGGGGTCGCACTCGACATAGGGCCAGCTCTGGGAATCGGTGCCGTAGAGCTGCGCAAACCCGGGGGCCAGCTGCCCCTCGCTCCAGGAGCCCCGCAGGGTCAGCACGTCCATGGGCCGGTATTCGGCCCCGGCGCGCCAGGAGCGCAGCGCGCCCACGTCGTCGGCCTCGTCCGCCCGGCCCGCGAACCGCAGGTCGAGCCGCTCCATCACCGGCAGACGCGTCTCGGCGAACGCGCCCAGAAGTTCGCGCTTTCCGGCGAAGCTCACGCCTCCCGAGCCGAGAACCTCCGAAACGTCGTACGCCGTACCGTCGCGGCCGACGAACCGGAGGAAACTGTGCGCTTCCGCCCGGGTCATCTGGACGCCCGCGGTCCAGGCCGCCTTTCGCCCGCCGATGGAAAAACCCGATCCCTCCAGCGCCGCGCGAAGGCTTTGGGACTCGGCGGCTGCGTCGGTTTCGTGGCGCAGGCTGGTGTCCAGAATCGCCTGCCGGTGGGCCTCGGCCCGATCGGCCGGCGGCTTGAGCGGATTCCGCAGGTAGTAGTTGCCCGCCAGAATCTCCGCCGCAATATTGCCTTCGTGAACGAAGGTATCGCCCCTTACGGTCCCATCAAACCGGTAGAGGCGCAGTTCGGTGTCGTAGCCGAGCCATGACGTGAGCCGGCCCCCGACGCCCGCGGTGATGTCGTAGGCTTCGCCCTCTCCCCGCCAACGCCGGTTGCCGTGGCCCAAGAAGCGGTGACTGGCGTAGAAGAGGTCGTTGTTGTCGGCGATGGGCGAGCTGGAGGTACCGCCAGGTTGACATCCAGGGTCGGCGTCACAGTTGATTGCCGCGAGCAGGGCCGCATCCTGGGTGGGATCGAATCTGAACGTCCCCACGGACGGCGCGTAGAGAAAGTCCGTGTCGTACTGGAAGAAGTTCGCCACGACGCTGATCTCCGCGCTGTCACCGAGCGGGTGCCTGCCGTTCAGAAGGAGAGTCTGCTGATCGAGCTTTATGGTCTCCCACATGATGCTGGTGTAGTCGAAGCCGCAGCCCTGGTCTCCGTCGGGCACGCGCGGTCCGGGCGGGTCGGTCAGCGGTCCGGTATAGCCGTCCGCCGGATCGCAATCGCCCAGCGCGACCGACCGAACACCGGTAACGGCTTCGGTAACGTCGTCGCGTTTCACGATGAACACCGTGTTGCCGCCCCTGCTGATGTTCGACGCGTCGGCGAATGAACCGCCCGGCGTCCATTTCCCGCGGCTGTAGTCCCTATCGGCGGAAGCGATGGGCTCACGCCTGATGCTGTCCGCCGTCACGCTCAGGCGCCCCTTGCCGACTTTTCCGCCCCATGAGGCGCTGCCCTGATAACCCTCGCCGCCCGTGCGGCTCGGCTGCCGGGTGAGCGCGCGCACCGCCACGCCGTCCCAATCCTCCCTGAGCACGACGTTGAGGGCGTTGCGGACCGTACCGCCGCCGAGCGTGCCGAGACTCTCGCCGCCCACCAGTTCGATGCGCTCCATGGCGGCGAGCGGCAGCGCGTCGAGATCGCCCGCCGTCGAGGCGTAGGGCGTGCCGTTCACCAGCACGGGCAGCGCCTGCCCGCCCGTAAACAGATAGCGGAGGATTCCGGTGTCCAGCAGCTCCCCGAGGCTCTGGGAGCCGGACCCCTCGAGAAAGTCGCGCTCCAACGCGACGATGACCCGCGGCGCGGGCGCGAAGGAGCCGGCGTTGGCGGGGGCGGCGGTCAGGACAATCAGGGAAACGAGGAGGAGCTTGCCCCACAGGCGGATCATGGGCGTCTCTTTTCGGAATAACATAACGTACTTGCGGGAATTATATATTCAACCGGACAGGGTGCAACCCCTTGTTGCAGGACCGTTTTTTTTTGGCCGCGGTATAGGAGTCGACGAAGCCCGGCGCGCAGCTCACGCGGCCAGCAGGCCGGCGATCTCGGACATGCGCAGCACCAGCATCAGCGGCTCGCGCTCCGAGAACGGACGAAAGCCGAACCGTTCGTAGAAGGCCCGTGCGCGCTCGTCGACGGCCTGCACGATGACGGCGCGGGCGCCGACCGCGCCTGCTGCCGAGAGCGAGCGTCTCGCCGCGTCCACCAGGAGGTCCGAGCCAAGGCGCCGGTCCCGGTAGGCCTCGTCCACCGCGAGTTGTCCCAGAAGGATGACCGGGATCGGGTCGGGCATGTTCCGGCCGACCCGGGACGGCACCCGGCGCCGTTCCACCGAACTGGCGGCGAGGCTGTAGAACCCGGCGACGCGGTCGCCGTCGCAGGCCACGTAGGTGCGCGCGCCGCCCCTGGCCTCGTTCAGCCTTGCCTTGCCGCGGAGCCATGCGTCGAAGGTGGGGACGCCCGAGGAGAACTGCGAGATGTCGTGGCGGGAAGCGAGGGGCTCCGGCGGTCCTAGCGGTCCCACTGGGGCCGGCGCGCGTAACGCGCCTTCACGGCCGGGTCGATTTCCACCGGCGCGTCGAGCGCGGCGACGAAGTCGTCCCAGGCCTCGTCGTCGAGGGCGATGACGGGGCGCTCGTTGAGAATCTCGATGGCCGCCGCCTCGCTGGACCGGAGTACGAACTCGGTGCGGCTGATGCCCCGAATCTCCGCCGCGCGGTCAATGACGGCCAAGCGTTCGCTGGATGTGCGCAGATTCACCTGGGGCATGCCGGCCTCCTTCCGTCGGGCTGTATTGTGTGTTGTTCGGCCAGCAATATAGCAATTGTATAGAATGCCGGCAAGCTGCGGCATGTCCCAATTCGGCGGATGACGCGCCGCCGGAGCGCCGGGCCCTACCGGCCCTTGAATTCGGGTTTGCGCTTTTCCATGAAGGCGGTGCGGCCCTCGGCGTAGTCCTCGCTGCCGGTGCACGCGCGCACCAATTCCTCACAGGCGCCGATATCGGCTTCGCCGGTCCCCTTGCTCAACTCGTTGATGATGAACTTGGCGGCCCGCAGGCTGAGGGGCGCGTTGTCGGCGATGGCGTTGACATAGGATTCGACGAAGCCCGGCAGTTCCTTATCGTCGATGCGCCGGTGAATGAGCCCCATGCCGAGCGCCTCCTCCGAATCGTAGCGCCGCGCGGTGAGGAGAATTTCCTTGGCGTTGGCCGGTCCGACGGCGTCGACCACCCACCGGGTCATCGCCGGCCGGTACCCGATCCCCAACCGGCCGGCGGGAATCGCGAACACCGCGCTTTGGTTGGCGATTCTCAGATCGCAGGCGCAGGCCAGCCCCACACCGCCGCCCATGCAGTATCCCTCGATCATGGCGAGCGTCGGCTTGGTCGCGTTGCGGACCGCGGAGAAGAAGGCGCCGCTCTTGCGCTCGAACTCGGCCGAGGCCTCGGCGGTTGAGCGGTGTTCCTTGAATTCCGAGATATCCGCGCCGGATACGAAGGCCTTGCCGCCGTTGCCGCGGAGCGCGATCACCCGGACGGTCTCGTCCGCTTCATAGGCTTCGACGACCTTCCGGGCGGCCTCGGCCATGGAGAGCGAGAGCGCGTTGTGTTTCTCCGCGTTATTGAAGACCAGCCAGCCGACCGCACCGAATATGCCTGCCTGGATCTTGTCGGTTCCGGTTTCCATGCTCCCCCCGGGCTCGAGGAATTGGCGGAAGAGAGTGGGAGTCGAACCCACTAAGACTGTCTTACAGCCTTCACTGGTTTTGAAGACCAGCCGGCACACCGGCACCGCTTCCCTTCCGCCGTTGTTTTACAAAGGCTTGGCTCGGTTGAAAAGCACGCACCGAACGGAAATCGGCTCCGAAGCTCAAGCGGGCGGCTCCGGAATATGGATCGACCGGAACGACGAATACGAGGTGCCGGTCTCCCGGTTCACCGGAATGGTGATATCCAGGACGATTTCCAGGTCGGCATCGCGGGTAACCTCGAACAGCCTGATGTGCCGCCGGCTGTCGAGATTGTCTTCCGCGGGATTGCCGTCGCGGTCCGTCCGGATGCACGAGAAATTGCAGAAGATGTTGCCGGTCTCCGGCAACTCGATCGCGCCGCCCTGGGAGCTTGAATAAATCGTTTCACCCGATGGTCCCGCGAACGACCAGGCTTCGGTTACGGTGCCGGCGCGCTCGTCGATCTCGAACGCCACGGCCCGGCTGTAGGTCTCGTGCGGCTGGCGGCGGGGCGCGTACGGCACCGCCCGGCAGTTCCCGTTGTCGAAACACAGCACGCGGCCGTCCGAGGTAAGGGACGGGTCATGCTGGTGGTACTGCCACTCGATCTCCGAGGCGGGCTTGAGCAGCTTGCCGGACCAGGGCGCCGACCAGCCCGCCGGATCGCCCAATATCCATTTCAGCTCGCCGTCCGACAGCCCGATCTTCGCAATGGCGTCCTGATGGCGGATGGAGATCAGGTAGCTGTCGTCCGACGGGTCGTAAAAGAGGCCGTTGGAGTGGCTCCAGTCGAGATCGCCCCCGGGCGTCGGACCCAGCTCGCCGCTGACCACCGAGTAGTAGCCGATGCGGCCGGTATCCAGAATGCCGCCGAGATTATGGCGCCGGACGATGTCGCCGGCGCGGGTGAACTCGACAATGACGTCTTCCTTGACGTCGGCGGGCGCCCGCGGCGCATCGGCATCCGTCTCGCTGGTCGGATAGGCCTCCACATGAGTGAAGCCGGTGCCCAGCGAAAGCAGGTTGCCCGACGGCAGCTCGATGGTCGAGTGGTGGACGACGCCCACGTCCAGCGGAATCCCCTCGGCCTCGCCGGGCGCGCCGTCCAGCGTCAGGCTGGTCCAGGCGCCGACCGTATTGCCGCTCATGTCCATTTCGAGAATCCGGCCGCGGGACGTGATCAGGATCGTATTCCGGCGCGTACGCCAAATCCCGCCGACGCCGGCCCCCGTCTCCACATGCCACGCCGCCTCGCCCGACCGGCCGATCCCGATCAGAACGCCGTCATGGGGCATCGGCCTCTCGGCGGTCGCCTTGTTGACCGGAAAAACGACCAGGCCCGGCTCCCGGCGCCCGGGTTTGCACACGTTGACCTCGATGGCCGGCAGGTTGGCGCCCGCTTGGTCGGGAACATCGGTATTCATTTGCTACTCCTAACCGCCGAACCACCGCAGCAGCATCGGTTCGGGAAAGACGATGTCCATACCCTCGATGAACACGAACTGAATGACCAGGAAGAACACCGCCGCGCCGCCGGCCGCGAGGACCCAGCTCTCCCGCCGGTAGAGCACATAGGCGAGAATGAACAGGGGAACGGCGACGAGATGGCCGACCAGCATGATGGCGCCGCCAAGGATGTAGACGGCGGCGAACATGCGGAAAATTTCCCGCCCGCGTCCCTTCAGCGCCGCGATACCGATGGCCGCGGCGGCGGTTTCCTCGTCGTCGCCGCCCTCGGCCGGCTTGTCGTCCCACCGGGCCGGGTTGCGGAGATTGCCGGCGGAGTAGACCAGGGCGACGAGGACCATGGTCACCGACACGAACCAGGGGAAAATCGTCGCGCGGGGCGGCAGATCGAGAAGCAGCGAGATGAACAGGACCGAGGTCGCGACGAACAGGGCGACCAAAATCCAGTCGATGGTGCGGGAAACGCGGATTGTCTCGGGATCGGCCATTGTCAGCTCCCCCTGATGCGGGCGCCGGGCGCCCCTTTATTCCGCCAGCGCCGGTAATAGGGCGCCGCCAGCGCCATGCAGATGAAGATGATCAGTACCACCACGATGGGCCGGGTATAGAGCCACTCGTAGTTGTAGCGGTCGACGGTCGAGAACAGGTACGGCTCGGCGATGCGGCCCATTATCAACCCCATGACCAGCGGCACGCGCGGCCAGTCGGCGTGCTTGAACACGTAGCCCAGCGTGCCGGCGGCGAGGAACACCATGATGTCGCCGAAGGACAGCCGGGCGAACGTGGCGCCGACGATCATGGCGGCGAGAATGAAAGGCACCAGGAGGTTGGCGCGGATGAAGCACAGCATCACCAGCCAGCGCTGGAGAACGAGCGCCAGCAGGGCGGCGACGATGTTGCCGACGATCACCACCGACACCATGGTGAAGGTAAGGTCGAGCTGGGTGTCCAGCATCTCCGGCCCGGGCCGGAGACCGATGATGACGAACACGACGAGCAGCACCGCCATCGCGTTGTTGCCGGGAATGCCGAAGGCGACGGTCGGAATAATGGCGCCCGGCTTGTGGGACGCGGTGCCGGTTTCGGGCGCGATGACGCCGCGCACGTTGCCCTTGCCGAAGCTGTCGGGGTTCTTGTCCGACGCGACGGCAATGGCGTACGACATCCATTCCGCCACGGCGCCGCCGAGACCGGGGATGAAGCCGGTGACCACGCCGACGACGCTGCACTTGACCACCAGCCACCAGTTCCTGGCGCAGTCGACGAAGCCGACCCACAAGCCGGAGACCTTGCGGCCCACCTGCGACGACGCGATGGTGGTATTCCGGATCGCCAGATCGACGACCTCGGGCACGGCGAACAGACCCAATACGATCGGGATGAGCGGCATCCCCTCCCACAAATAGAGGAACGGGCCGGCGAAGCGGGTGTCGCCGGTGCCGGGCGCCTGGCCGATCATGGAGATCATCAGGCCGAGGCCGCCCATCAGCAGGCCGCGGGCCGCCGACTTCCCGGAGAGCGAACTCGCCATCACCAGCCCGAGCATCACCAGCATGAAGAACTCCGGCGATGAGAAGTTGTTCACCAGCGCGCGGAGCCCCGGCAGGAAGAGGATGAAGATGGCGGTGGCGACGAAGGTGCCGAGGATGCTGGCGTAGTAGGAGGCGCACAGCGCCCGGCCGGCCTCGCCCCGCTTGGCCATCGGGTATCCGTCCAGCGATGTCGCGAGCGCCGCCGCCGTTCCGGGCACGCCCAGGAGCACGGCGGGGATGGAGTCGGTCTGGGTCGTCACCGCGTACACGCCGAGCAGCATCACATAGGCGTTCAGCGGATCCATCTGCAGCGCGAAGGGGATCAGCAGGATATGGGCGATCAGTCCGCCCAGGCCCGGGATCAGGCCGACGATCATGCCGGCGACGATGCCGATCATCATCATCGGGAACACCGGCCAGGTGAAGACCTTGTAGAAGCCGTTTACGAAGGCGCCGGCGATAAAGAGTATTTCATCCATGAACGGTTATGCCCGTCCCGACGCGCGACGGCGCACACCGCCTGCCGGTGTGCGCCGCGGCGCCGGGCGCCCGTGGGCGGCGGTCCGGCCTAGAAGGCGCCGGGCCGGTTCATGTCGAGATACTTCTTGACGATGGGCTCGCCCACGTCTCCCGGTATCCAGCTCATCGGAACGCCCCAGGCCTTCTGATGGTCGGCCTTGTATTGGGCGTCGTTGGACGTGGCGACGAACGCCTTCCGCCAGGCCGCGACAAATTTCGCGTCGGTGCCGGGCGGGGCCCACACTTCGCGGGCAACGCCCTGACCGGCGGCGACCGAAGTCATGATCTTCCAATCACGGCTGCCGACCGCCTTGGGCTTGTGCTTCTTGACGATGGAATGGCCCGTCGGGACCTTGTCCATGCCGCCGACCGTAACCGGGACGATCTCACCGGAGCCGTCCATGTAGCCCATCTGATAGACCGCATGGAAATCCGACTTCGTGTAGGTGCTGAGATTCTGCACCCAGGTCAGGTGGGCGAAGGGCGTGGTGTTGATTTCACCGGTCCGCAACGCCTGCAGCCGTTGCCGGAAGCGCGGGTACGCGGAGAACACCTGAAAATCGATCCCCATGATCCGGTAGAACGCCTCGTAGTAGGGCGTGTCGGCGGCCTGAAGGCCGACCAGGTGCTTCTTGGTGGCCTTGACGAAGCTGTTCAGGTCCGTGGTGCCCGAATCCCCCCGGAAACCGACGATGCGGGTGATGGTCTGCGCGCCGATGAACGACATTTTCGAGGTGTCGAACTGCACCTTGCGCTTTCCGCGAACCGATTCCGCGGCGCCCGGCGCGTTGAACGAGCCGATATTGGTGCCGTCGGGCTTCAGCGCATTGTAGGTGTAGTTGGCGGCGACCACGGAACCGCCGCCGCCCTTGTTGATATAGCGGACTTTCGGATTGCCGGGCAGATGCTTGGAGAGATACGGCCCGATCTGACGGAACCACAGATCCGGCGGCGCGCCGGGCGGTGAGAAGACGACGATGGAAACCGTCTTGCCCTTAAACGAAACGCCCTGCGCGTTCGCGTCGCTCGGGGCGAATGCCCAGCCGAGGGTCGCCGAACCGGCAACCAAGGCGGCCAAAGCCAAATTAAACCTGCTCTTCATGGTAAACCTCCCAATAGCCTGTTGTGCGGGTAGTCGCCGGCGACGGATGAATTTTTTTGTTTCGCCGGACCGCTTGCGTCCGGCCATCGCCGATTGTGAACCAATTTTCAGGAATGGGCAATTTGGACGTCCAATGCCGGTCGACGGGACCGGCGCCCTCCGGAACCCGGCGGCCCAAGTCCCCTCAGACGATCAACACCTGCTCCGCGTCGTCCGGGGGAGAAACCTGGACGCTGTTGGTGGTCATGCAGACCATGGAGAAGAATCCCGCCGTGACGATTATGTTGACCAGGTGTTCCTGCCCGAACCGCCGCTCGGCGGCCTCATAGGTCTCGTCCGAGAGACCCTTGGTCTCCAGCAGCTCGGTCACCACCTGGTAGACCGCTTTTTCGTCATCGTCGCCGAACCCGGGCGGACGGCGCTCGTTGATCGCGTCTACGATGGACTGATCGAGGCCCTCGCTGACGGCATTTCGGGCATTCGCCGCCCAGGCGTAGCGGCCTCCCCAGAACCGGATGGCGAGAATGGCGGCGAGTTGCCGAAGTTTCGGCGGCAAGCCGTTGGAGCGCAGGTAATCCCCCATCTCCTGGTTGAGCCTCATGAAGCGCGGAATGCGGATATAGGCCCCGTAGGGGCCGCCGATCCGGCCGCCGCGGTTGACGATTTCGTCGTATACGGCGCCTTGCTCCTCGTTCATTTCTTCGCGTTTCAACTGCGGCATCCGGGTCATGACGGTTCCTCCCTGCCCGCGAAGCATCGCACAGGCGAGTGCGGAAGCATATTGATTGACTCTCCGTAATTCGCCGGGGATACGCCATTGATTTCCCATAACCCCTAGGTATGGCAAAAAACGGCATTAGCATTTGAAAATTTTCGTCTCCATCCCTAGCATTGAAGCCGGACGGCCTCGCCGATGCTTCGTGAAACAATTCGAGGCCGAACGACAAGAATACGGCCCGGCTTCATCGTAATTCAGCATTTCTATTGGGGAGACAATTCAGATGGCACGTTTTTTCGACAATTTGACTCTTAAGGGGTCCGCCGCGCCGCTGGCGGCCTCGGTTTTGATGGCGGGCGTTGCCGCCGGTTCCATGACCATGACGGGGACGGCCCTTGCCGCGGAACCCGATTTCACGGGCAAGAAAATCACCTTCCTGACCCCGCATCGGGGCGCCGATTCCGTCCTCTCGCTGAAGACGTGGATGAAGTACGCATCCAAAAACCTGAAGGGCAATCCGGAAATCACGGTGCAGTCCAAGTTCGGCGGCGGCGGCGTGACCGCGGCCAACTTCTTCGCGGCCACGGCCAAGCCCGACGGTTTGACGGCTTCGATGCTCAATTTGCCGGCCTTTATTTCGTACTCGGTCGGCCGTAAGGGCGTGAAATACGACATTTCCACAATGAAGGTCATCGCGGGCGAAGCGGCGGTGTACGTTCATATCGCCGGCAAATCGGCCAAGGCGCAGGACGCATCCGGCGTCAACGCCTCGGCCGGCGAGCAGAGTTTCGGCACCCGGTCCCGCAACTTCAACGTCATGACCGCCCAAATCCTCTGGCGGGCCGCCGGCAGCCCGGTGCGTGTCGTCACCGGTTTCCGGGGCAATGATACGGTCATCCAGGCGCTGGCCAGCGGGGAACTGAATCTCGGCTACATCTACATGCAGGCCTGGATGCGGAACCTGAAGAACTATGCCGACCTCAACATCAAGCCGATCTATCAGATGGGAACTCTCGATGCCGCCGGGAACATCATGCGCGACCCGCTGATCAAGGATGTGCCGACGGCGGACGAGCTGTATCTCAAGCTGAAGCCGAACGCGAAGGGCACCCAGGATTACAAGGCGCTCCGGACGGCGATGAGCATGTACCAGATCGCCAAGGGGTTTTTCCTCCCCGCGGGTACGGATGCCGCTATCGTCAATGCATGGCGCACGGCGGTCGACAAGGGGGCCAAGGACCCGGCGTTCATCGCCGAACACACGAAATTGTTCGGGTTCCCCCTGGCCTACGTCCCCTGGGCCCAAGCCAGCAAGAACCTGAATGACGGCCTTGCCACCCTCAAGGAACCTTACTTCCAGCCGGGCGGAGAGGGTTACCAACTCATCATCGGAACCCGGCAGAAAAAGAAGAAGTAGCCGGATTTCATAGGTAGCAGGAGGGGCCCGGGCCGGTATCGCCCGGCCCCTCTTTCGTCTTGCGGCATCTTGATTTCGGCCCCTAGTTCGGGCGCGCGGGCGAACCCGACAGGGCGGTAGGAGATATGGAAGAAGCCCTAATCATTTTGAACGCGGCCGTCTCCGGCATGTTCCATGTCTTCTCCTGGCCGGTCTTCCCGATGATGATGATCGGCATCTGCGTCGGCATGTTCCTGGGCCTCGTGCCGGGCCTGGGCGGGCTGATCGGCTTTGCCCTGCTGATCCCTTTCGCCCTTGCCATGGAGCCGATTACCGGCGTGGCGTTCCTCTTGGGGATGAGCGCGGTGGTGACCCAAACCGATACGATCCCGGCGGTCATTCTGGGCGTGCCCGGCACGTCCGCCGCCATGGCGACTTCGCTCGACGGCTACCCCATGGCCAAGCGCGGCGAAGCGGGCCGGGCGCTTTGCGCGTCCTATTACGCCAGCATCTTCGGCACCATCGTCGCCGCCGGGCTGTTCATACTGCTGCTTCCCATCCTGCGGGCGGTGATTTTCGCCTTCGGCCAGCCGGAATTCTTCATGCTCATCCTGCTCGGCCTGATGCTCGCCGGTTCGCTGGCGGGGAATTCCCTGGCCCGCGGCCTGATCATGGCGGGCTTCGGCCTGCTGCTGGCCATGGTCACCCTGGAAACCTCCATCGGCGCCCCGCGCTACGCCGGTGAGATCATCTACCTGTGGGAAGGCATCCCGCTGATACCCGTGGTCCTTGGCTTGTTCGCCATTCCCGAGGTGCTGGATCTGGCCCGCCGGGGAACGACCATCTCGGCGACCACGGTCGATACCCGGGTCTCCGGTCTCTGGGCGGGGCTGGTCGACAACCTGAAGAACTGGTGGCTGATCATCAGGGCGTCCACGCTGGGGGCGCTCGCCGGTTTCATCCCCGGGCTCGGCGGACAGGTCGCCGAGTGGCTGGCCTACGGCACCGCCGTCGCCTCGGACAAGGATCCCTCCTCCTACGGCAAGGGCAATGTACGGGGCGTCATCGCGCCCGAGGCCGGAACCGCCGCCCAGAAGCCGGGCGCGCTCGTCCCGACGGTGGTCTTCGGCATTCCCGGAAACGCCGGCATGGCGCTCACCCTCTCGGTATTCCTGATATTCGGCCTGACCCCCGGCCCCGACATGATCACCTCCAAGCTCGACGTCACCTTCGGCATGATCTGGGTGATCGTCGTCGCCAACATCATCGCCGCCGTCCTCGCATTGGTGCTGCAGCGCTGGCTGATCCTGATTTGCTATTTGCGGGCCTCCATTCTGGTTCCCATCGTGCTCGGCACCATGCTGACCGGCGCGACCATGGCCAACCAGTCGTTCGGCGACGTCGCGCTCTTCCTGTGCTTCGGCTTCCTGGGCTACCTCTTCAAGCATACGGATTGGCCCCGGGTTCCCCTGATCATGGGTCTGATCATGGGCGGGCTGGCCGAGAAATACCTGTTCCTGTCCTTCGACCTCCACGGCGCCACCTGGCTGTGGAATCGTCCCCTGGTGTGGGTGATCGCGCTGGTCATATTCCTCAGCGTGTTTTTTCCGCCCATGCTTCGCCACTACCGCGCCAAGCGGCATGGGAAGGCGGGCGCGCCGGCCAAAGTATCGGGGGTCAAAGTATCGGGGTATGACGAATGAGCGGCGCCCGCATCGTCGATATCGCGCTGACGGTCTTCTTCCTGGCGGTGGGCGTATTCGCCATCACCGACGTCCGGGATTTCCCGTTTCAGGACCAGCTGTTTCCGTTCTCGGCGGCGGGACTGATCCTGATCTGCGTCCTGATCTACGGCGCGCGTCAGTTCATCACCGGCCCTCTCGAGATCGAGCAGGAAACCGGCGCCAACGCCACCAAGCCGCCGTTTACCCGGGAACAGATCCATACGGTCATACCCCTGGCGGTCGCCATCCTGGTTCTCGTGGTTGGGGTATTCATCTTCGGCCATCTCATCGCGGTGCCGGCTTTCGCCTTCGGCTACATCCTGCTGCGGGGCGAGAAACTGTGGATCGCCATATTCGGCGCGGTTCTTCTGTTTGCATTCATTTGGGGACTGCTGATCAACGTGATGGAGGTCCTCATGCCCAGGCCCCTGATCATGGATTGGCTGGGTCTCTGAGCGGAACCGGCTTCTACCAGTGAGGAACATCAAATGACCACCAAGCTGCCCAAAGGATGGCCCGAAGACCGTCCCATGGCCGTCTGCATCAATATCCCGCTGGAATGGTGGCCGGACGGCGTCGCGCCCGGCGTTTCCCCGTTCGGCAATCCGCTGCGCAAGGACGTCGTCGATACGGCGGCCCGGCAGTGGGCCGAATACGGGCTGAACGTCGGTATCCACCGGCTGGCGGATATCGCCGAGTCCTTCGGTTACAACTTCTCCTGTCATGCCAGCGGCATCCTGTTCGAGGAGCGCCCCGAACTGATGCGGCGGGTACACGGCGGCGGCCACGAAATCATGGCCCACTGTTGGACCCAGCATCGGCTGCTTTGCTACATGGACCGCGACGAAGAGGACCGGGAGATGAAGCGCTGCGCCGAGGCGCAGGAGAAAGTCCTGGGCGAGCGGCCGCTCGGCTTTGCGGTGCCGCGCGGCATGTTGTCGGACAACACCGAGGAGCTGATGGCGGCCAACGGCTATCAATTCTATGCCGACGACATGAGCGGCGACATGCCCAAAATCAAGCCGACCAGCTCCGGTCCCGTGGTCTGCATACCCTATGACATGGAGGTCAACGACCTCGCCTTTCACCTCCGCCACGGCAACCGGCTGATGCTGCTGCCCGAAATCGTCGGCGATATCATGGACGGCTACCCGAAGATCGGCTCGCCGCCCACGGTCCTGGATTTGGGTTTCCATGCCCACGTCTCGGGAAGGATCGCCGGGTCGATCCAGTTCCTGAAGGTGATGGAAATTCTCGCCCGCACGCCGTTTGCATGGGTCACCACGCGGACGGAAATCGCCAGGCTGATGCTGGCCGAGCACGCGGAACGGCAAGGCTAGCGGGCGCCGGATGGCCAAAGGCCCGGGGAAGGAAGCACCATGTCCGTCGTCGGCACCACGAAGCGCCGGAACCACGGTTTCAAGGACCCGCTCCTCGTCCAGGTGATGGAAAGGATGGGGGTCGATACCATCGCCTTCTATGAGAACCGGGGCGAGGAGACCAGGAAGCTGCGGCGGCGCTGGAAGGAGCTGGCGGAATGCCGGGAGGAGCCGGTTGCCGGCCGGCGGCGCCCGGTCCCCGACGCCCAAGCCATGTCGAAGGAGATCGAGGCGCTCTGCCTCGAGCTCGGCGCCGACGCGGCGGGGGCGGCCGGGCTGCGCCCGTTCATGGTCGATGAAGGGGTGGAGCTGCCCCATGAGTACGTGATCTCGTTCCTCGTCGCCGAGGATTACGGCGTCACCCGGCGGGGCCCCTACGCCATCGAGTACGAGGCCCTCTCGGTCTACACCAGGTGCTGCGAGATCGCCGATCAGCTGGCGCGCGCCATTCGCGGCATGGGCTGGCCGGCGCTCGCCCATCACAACGGCGGCGGCGAGATTCAGGCGATCCCCGCCATGTACTGGTCGGGCCTCGGCGAGCTGGGCAAGCACGGCAGCCTCATTCATCCGGAATTCGGGGCGAGCCACCGGCCGGGGTTCGTCACCACCGACCTGCCGCTGGCGGAGAACGGGCCGCTGATCTTCGGCGTCCAGGACCGCTGCCTGAACTGCGACATCTGCTCGCTCAATTGCCCGGGCGAGGCGATACCGGACGAGGCCGTCGTGACCGAGGGCGTCCGGCGCTGGATCACCGATGTGGAACGTTGCTACCCGTACTCCCGGCTGCGGACCGAGTATTGTCACATCTGTGTCGATGCCTGCCCCTACGTCCATCTGGAGAACCGGGACTCGTCCCTCAAGGCGCTCTACAAGGAATATATGGGCAATCGGAAAACCGCCGGCTACCGCACGCCGGCCTGGTTTCCGGACGGCGCGCCGTTGCCGCCCAACCTGGAAGACTAGGAGAATTTCATGACCCGCGAATGTCCCGGACCCAATCCGGCCGCCCGGCCCAGGCTCGTTGCGCCGGCCGGCGCCTGCGATACCCATATCCATGTGGTCGGCCCCTACGGCAGGTATCCCATGGTGCCGGAACGGACGTTCACGTCGCCGGAAGCGCCCTCGGAAATGATGAAGGGCTTTCTCGATGTCAT
Organism: Rhodospirillales bacterium; assembly: GCA_022823235.1. Taxonomy (GTDB): domain Bacteria; phylum Pseudomonadota; class Alphaproteobacteria; order Rhodospirillales; family UBA2165; genus JAJDXO01. The sequence continues at coordinate 15,755 of JAJDXO010000015.1, read as the reverse complement.
GGGGCTCGACCGGGCGGTCATCGTCCATATCACGGTCAGCGGGACGGATCCGGCGGTAACCCTCGATGCGATCGCAGAGATGAACGGACGGGGCCGGGGAATCGTCATTCTCGATGCCGGCGCGACGAAGGCCGACATGGAGCGGATGGACAAAGGGGGCATCCGCGGCGTCCGGCTCACGCCTTTGTTCGGCGATCAGGTGGACGCCGATACCGTCACGGCGCTCGCCGCGAAGATCGCCGATCTCGGCTGGCATATGCTGTTCATGCCCTCGGACCCGGAGCAGTGGCTGCGGTTGGCGCCCCTCCTCGGCCGGCTCCCCGTCGACGTGGTGGTCGATCACCTGGCCTGGCGGGGATGGAGGGCCGAAGACGGCCTCGGCCAGCCCGGCTTCAAGGCGCTGATGGAATTGGCGGCCACGGGCCGGGCGTGGATGAAACTCGGCGGCATGTACAGATATTCCCGCGAAGAGGCGCCGTGGCGCGATCTTGTTCCCTATGCCCGGGCCGTCATCGGTGAATGTCCCGACCGCATCATCTGGGGCTCGGACTGGCCCCACGTCCGCACCTGGGATTTCCCCATGCCCGATGACGACAAAATCCTGGATTGGCTCCTTGAGCTCGACCTCGATGACGCCATGATCAGGAAGATTCTCGTGGACAACCCCGCGGCGCTCTACGATTTCGGCTAACGCCGGAGAGTGCGGGACCGGTCCCCAAGGACGCGAGCCATGCACTGGGCGCATAGCGGTAAGTCGTTGAAACAACGGCATTTATGCAAAAACGCCAATTTGCCCCGTTTCGGGCGAATGGACATTCATGGACATTAATGGACATTTGATGACACCCATTTGGGAGGTACCCCCCAAATAGTTCGTACAAATTTGCATAGCGCGCCCTCCATATGAAAAACGCCGCCCCGGTGAGGGAGCGGCACTCGTCTATTCATTTAGCCTGGATTCGGGCGGGGGCAAGGAGGAGGCCAAAAAAAATCCCCCTCCCCCTTGACGGGGGAGGGTTGGGGTGGGGGTGAAAATGAAGGTGGGGGTGAATCGACACTCCCCCTCACCCAGCTACGGCTAGGCTCGCTTCGCTCGCCAAGCCTGCGCATCCCTCTCCCTCCGGGGGAGAGGGAACGATGCGCGTCCCTCCGGCCTATTCATTTAGCCGCGGTCAGCCGCCGGGACGCAGGGGCTTGCGGGCCAAAAAGAAGAACATCGGCGTGAAGATGCCGGATTTGCCGCCTTCGACCAGCGCGTCCGCCGCCGCATTCAGCAGCGTGCTGACCGCGCGGGAGCCCTCCGGGAACAGCCGCAGCCGCTCCCCAACCCGCAGCGTCAGATTGGTGAGCGCGCGGCCGAAAGGGGTGCGCGGGATGCTCGAAAGCGTGAGGTCGCGGCCCTGCAGGGCGCGGTACCAGGGCGTCTCGGGGTCCGACTCGAGGGCGCGGTCGCCGGCTTCCAGGAGCTCGAACCCGGCCGCCCGCAATGCATCGCAAATTTCCGATGTGGAGGCGATTTCCGGCAGCGCGTCCCCAACCATGATGTCGTGCTTGATCCGCTGGTGCTCCGCGTTCCCGGGGTCGAAATCGTCGGTGATGCACCACTCGTAACCGGCAAAACAGGCGCCCGGGCGCAGAACCCGCAGGACTTCGCGGAACGCGCCGGCCTTGTCCGGGGCATGGGGCATGGACTCGATGGCGAAAGCGGCGTCGTAGCTGTCGTCATCCTCGGGAATTTGCATGTAGTCGCCCCGGATGAAGCGGCACAGGGATTCGACGTCCCGGGTGTGGTGTTTCGCGCGCTCGATCTGGTAGGCGTTGTTGTTGATGCCGACGAAGCCGGCCCCGGAATGGCGCGCCAGGTTGCCCATCGGCCCGCCGACCCCGCATCCCACATCGAGCACCTGCATCCCCGGCTTCAGGGCCAGCCGGCCGGCGAGAAAATGCTGATGCCTGAGCACCGACGCCTTGAAGCTCTCGCCCCGGCGCCGGGGCGCGAAGTGGAAGGACTGGCCCCAACCGAACTCGTAGAAGTCGGTCACGAGGTCGTAATAGTGATTTACGAGCGAACGGTATTCCTCCCTCCTGCGTTCTTCGCCGGCGTCGTAAATCGCCGCGTAACCGTCATGCACGGACTTCACTTCGTCAGGCGGGAGATTCGCGAGCGAGCGCGAGCGGTGCCGTAACCGTTTGGAGAAGGACTGAGGCATTCGAGTAGCCTTAACACAGGCGGGCGGGCTCCCGAAACAGAAACATCCCCTGCTTCCCGGGCGAGGCTTTGGCGGGGCCGAAGAAATCGCGCACTGCGCCCCCCCCCGCCGTCGTCACCATGTCAAAGTCGTCATCACCGGGTCTGGGCCCGGCCATGACGCAATAATTCTATGCCGCTGCGGCTATGGCTCTCCCCGGCGCGTTTCTCCGGGACACGTCCCCTTTCGAACGGTAAAATGAGCCTGGACTCCACGCGAGGATCGAAACACATGCCTGAAGACCGTGCCGGCCCGGCGCAAACCGAGCCCGATGGACGCCGGGTCCGATTGACGGTCCCGGCGGTGTTGTTCAGCGTTCTGGTCATCGCAATCCTGACAGTCGCCGGTATCGGAGGGCGCTATTGGCTGCGCGGCGACTTCGACGTCATTCACGCCCTTCTGATCCTGTTTTTTTCGATCAATCTGTGGATCTGCTATTGGGAAATATGCCTGTTTCTCGAACGCGACCATGTCGAGCGCCGCGCCGAATACTGGCGCGGGCGCCGAGAGGAAACCGGCCGGACGCCGGCTATCGAGTTCCTCACCGGAAGGGTGCCGCTGGCGAAGAGCCTGTCGCCGGCCTTATGGGCGGATGTCTGGGCCACCTACGCGCAAATCGATGGTTCTTATGCGGACCGGCGCACGTACGGTTACATTGTCGACATTGGCAATGGTTTCGTAACGCCGGTCCCGACGCTGGTCCTCTACGCCGCCTTTACCGTTGATTTTCTGCCCGCCCTCGCTGCGGGAATCATCGGCGCAATGCTGTTCTGGCAACTGACTTACGGGACCGCGCTTTATTGGGTCAGTTTCTTCCTGGCGAAACGGCAGACCCGGCTGAGCCGGCGGGACATCTGCATCTACATCTGGGCGCTGAACTCCCCATGGCTGCTGTTTGCGCTGCTTGGCCTCTACGCCTCTATTCGCCTGATCGCGGACGGCGACTACAGCGTTCTCGGCCATTGATCGCGAACGAGCGGGGACAGCGGCGGGGGTTGACCGTGCCGGGGCAAGCGGAGGATGCTACGGTCGCTATCGTTCGAAAATTAGGGAAGCCGCGATGAATCCGAGCTCTTTCACGGCGCTGGTTATGGCCCGCAGGTGGCAAGCCATCCTGCTTTCGCTGGCCCTCACGGCGGCCCTCGCCGTCGGCGCACAATACATCGTTCCCGTCGACGTCGACTTCCGGAACCATTTCAACAAAAACGATCCGCACCTCATCGCACTCGAAGATCTGGAAGACACTTACGCGATTTCGGATACGGTGCTTGTCGGGGTTGCGCCGAAGAGCGGCACCGTTTTCACAAGCGAGGCGCTGTCCGCCGTCGAGACTCTGACCAAGCGCCTCTGGCAAACGCCCTACGTTACCCGCGTGGATTCGATCACGAATTATTCCCACAGCAGGGCCGTCGGGGACGAGTTGATCGTCAATCCGCTGATCGACGACGCGCGATCGCTCGGCGATGATGACCTGAAGCGGATCGGGAAGATCGCGCTCGGCACCGAGGAAATTTCCGGACGCTACGTTTCCCCGGACGGCCGCGTTGCCGCGTTGAACGTCAGCCTGGCGATTCCCGACAAAAACCGGCAGGCGGCCAAGGTCAAGGTCGTCGATTTTCTCCACGGCCTTGCCGCGGAGGAGAGGGCGAAATATCCGACGATCGAATACCACCTCACCGGCGAACTCTTCCTCAACCGTTCGGTCCAAGACGCGCTCGACGAAGACATGGGCGTACTGGGTCCGGTCGCATTCGGGACGATGCTGGTCGTCGCGGCCATTATGGTGCGCTCGCTGTGGGGGGTCGTGTCGATCGTCATAATGACCCTCGCGGTTCTCCTGTCCGCGCTCGGCTTCGTGGGCTGGACCGGGCTGACGCTTTACGGCGAGAGCGGCGCGGCGCTGTTCGTCCTGATGGCGGTCACGGTCGCGCACTCGGTGCACATAATCGAGGCGGTGCGAACGGGGTTGCGTCAGGGAATGGACCGGACGCAGGCGGCGGTCCAGGCCGTGGAGATCAACATCTGGCCCGTTTTCCTTACGTCGCTCACCACCGCAATCGGGTTTCTGAGCCTCAATTTCTCGGAAATGCCGCCGTTTCGCGTCATGGGCAACATCGTGGCGTTCGGTTCCATGTGCGCCTTCGTCTATGCGGTGACGCTGCTGCCGGCCTTTCTCTCGCTGACGCCCATGCGGCTCCGGCGCGGCGAGGAGGAGAAATCGGATTTCTTCGACGGGTTCGGACGGTTCGTGGTGGCCCGTCACCTGGTTCTCCTTGGGACCATGTCCGTCCTGGTGGTCGTGCTTGTCGCCGGCATCTCGCGGATAGAACTCAACGAGAACCATCACGAGCTTCTCGACAGGAGTTACGAATACCGGCGGTCCACGGATTTCATCAGCCGGAATTTCGGCGGGCTGGAACCGTTCGAATACTCGCTCAGCGCCGGGAAGGCGGGCGGCGTCACGAACGCCGACTATCTGCGCAACGTGGATGCGTTCGCGGAGTGGTTCCGCGCCCAGCCGGAAGTCGTCCACGTCTTTTCCATCGCCGACATCATTAAGCGGCTGAACAGAAACCTGAACGCCGACAAGCGGGAATTCTACAAGATTCCGGACAGCTCGGATCTCGCCGCGCAATATCTGCTGCTCTACGAGTTTTCGCTGCCGGTGGGCCTCGATCTCAACAACCTCATCAATGTCGAACGGTCCGCCACGCGCCTCACCGCGATGCTCAGGAGCATGACGGTCGACGAGAAGATCGGCCTCGACGACCGCGCACAGGCCTGGCTCCGCAAGAATGCCCCCGGCATGGAAACCGGCGCCAGCGGCGTCACCATCGTGGGCGCCTATTCGATCAAAAGGAATATCCAGAACATGCTGATCGGCACCGTGATCGCAATGGGAATCGTCTCGTTGCTGCTGATCTTCGTCTTCCGGAGCCTGCGGTTCGGCCTGATCAGCCTGATCCCCAATTTCGTCCCGGCGGCCATGGCGATGGGCCTTTGGGGGTATGCGGTCAAGGAAGTCGGGGTCGCCGCGTCGGTGGTTACGGCGCTCGCGTTCGGGATAATCGTGGACGACACGATTCACTTCATGACCAAGTATCTGAGAGGCCGGAAGCAAGGGCTGCTGCCGTCCGAGTCCGTGCAGTCGGCGTTCGGCACGGTGGGCAAGGCGCTGTTGGTGACGACGGTCGTGTTCGCGCTCGGGTTCATGGTGTTCGGCGCGTCGGGAATGGCGAACAACCGGGCGCTCGGCCTGCTGATGGGCATGACGGTCATCATTGCCCTGGTGGCGGACTTCCTGTTGCTGCCGCCGTTGCTGATGGTGCTGGACAGAACCAGGGAAACGACCGCGCAGATCAGGGAACGGCTGCGGCGCGCCGTCGGATAGATTAGGCTGCCGACGACAGGGGGAGCCGGGCAAACTCCCTCCCCCTTGACGGGGGAGGGTTGGGGTGGGGGTGATAGAAGTGGCGTAGGGGTGCCAGGCAAACAGATCATTCCCCCTCACCCAGCTTCGGCTAAGCTCGCTTCGCTCGCCAAGCCTGCGCATCCCTCTCCCTCCGGGGGAGAGGGCACGAAGCGCTTCCTCTCCCCTACGGGCGTCAGGATGACGGGGGGAATTCGTGCCACTGCTCGGCGATGCGGAACTTCAGCTTCCTGCTGGGCGACTGGGACGGGAACGGGCTGACCCGCAGCTTGTAGTTCGCCGGGGCCACCTCAAGCCGGAAATAGTGCGCCACCATCAGCAGGTTGACCGCCAGCTGCAACTCCACCCAGCGGAAGCCGAGGCACGTATGGGTCCCCAGCCCGTAGGGCGCGTAGCCCGGGCTGCGGTGCTCGCTTCGCGGCGGCAGGTAGCGGTCGATGTCGAACGAATCGGGGTCGGGGAAGACGTCGCTCAGGTAATGCGACGCCGTCTGGAGAATGACGATACGCGCCCCCAGGGGCAGCTCGCAGCCCTCGACCACGCAGGAGTTCATCACGTTGCGGATCGACCCGGGCACGATCGGGTACATGCGCAGGCATTCCATGATGAAGCGCCGCGTGACGTCGATCGACTCGTCGGCGAGGTCCCCGGCCTCCGGATCGCCGTTTGCGAACAGCGCGTCGGCCTCGGAGCGAATCCTCTCCTGGAGCGCGGGTTGCGACGCCATGGCGTAGAGCGCGAAGGCCAGCGCGTCTCCCAGATACAAGCTCGCGAGCATGGGCGCGGAGAGCGAGAAACCCAGGTTCGATTCGGGCAGGAACTGCGGGTCGCTGGCGTGGAGGCTGAGCAGGTCGTCCACGAGGTCCCGGGGGCAGCCGGCCCGTTGGGCGGCGGTGTGGGCGCCCAGGATCCGCTGCACCCCGATATCGATGGCCCCGGACGCGCGCTTCATGGCCGGGGTGCGCAGCATGAACCTGGGCAGGAGCTTGGCCACGTGACTGGTGAGCGCGCGCTCCTTGAACTTTATCAGGTCCTCAATGAAGTCCTGCGACTCGATGCTGATCACCAGCGGCGACACCTGCGCGTTGATCATCAGCCGGCACAGGCGGACCGCCTGCCGGTTCGATCCCACCTCCCAATCCGCCATGAAGCGGCGGACCCGGTCGTAGAGGTCGCCAAGCCGGTCCTCCAGCCTGCTGCGGGAGTAGCCCGGCTGCATCGCCTTGCGGAGCTGGAAGTGGTCGGCGCCGTCGAGCGCTGGGATCAGCCCCGACGCGCCGTAGACCTTCTCGATGTCGGTGAAATAATCCCGCGACCGCAGGTACATCCGTCCGTTGCGGTGGATCCAGCGATTGACCTCGGGCCCGGCGAGGAAGATCTGCGGTTCCCGGAACGGCGCGCTGATCTGGAACACCGGGCCGTATTCTTCCGCGAGGTGCGCGAAGATCGCGGCGATGTTTCCGCCCCGCAGACGCGGGTTCAGCAGCAGCTTGCGCAGGGGCACGACGGGTATTTTCCTGGTCAGCGCCGAAGGCCGCAGCGACGGGCTGGCGATATTGTGCTCGACCGCGGCGGCGATGGAACGGCCGATCAAGTCCATCCGGCAGATGAAGTCGATGCGCTCCTGGGTCTCCTCGTCGATCTCGAACATGAACCGGAACACGTCGCACGTGTTGACCAGGCAGATGACGATGATGTCCCGGGGATCGGGGATCTCGTCGGTGAACAGTGCCTTGAGGACACGCGTCCGGACGTAATTGCCGACGACGCCTTCCTGGGAGGCGCCGGCCACCTCCTGGCGCCAGGCCGCGGGAGCCAGCGTCCAGAAGTCGCCGTCGTGATGCTCCAGAATATTGAGTGAAACCAGGCGTTCAAGCGTCTGGTCGATGATCGACTCCGCCCGGTTGGCCAGCCGTTCGATCCAGTACTGGGCGTCCCGCCGGACCGGCTCTTTGGCGATTTCCTTGAGAAAGGGATCGAGGACGGGATCGCCGGTTTCCGCCGGGTCGACAAAGTGGAGCGAATCGAGATCCGTGTCGATGCGCGAAAGAAGCGCGAGCTCCGCCAGCACCGCGCCGGTGACGGCGCAGTTCAAATCCCAGCCGGGAACCTGATGGAAATAGCCGTTCTGCTCGTTGAGGAGCATCAGGACGAGCTCCTCGGGCAGGCTCAACTGTTGCGCTGTCGCTGTCGAATCCGGCATCGGTTTCCCTACGCAATCGGCCGTCGCGCGTCACGGAGCGGGCGAACTCCTCATGTCATATGGCACGCACCCGCCCGCGTACAAGCGCGCCGGTTTACCCTCGCCATGCCCCGGGAGGGGGTGTTATCCCGCTTTTCGCCGCCCGTCAACGCCATTCGGCCCGCTCGAATCCGTCGCCAGCGCGAATTGGAACTGGGTTGTTCGGGGGCGGTTCCCCCCGAGATGCCCTCCTCCCAGCCTTCTCCCCTCCCGCTTGCGGGAGGGGTTGGGGGAGGGTAGCCTCCCGACCGGGCCGGAAATGCCGTAGGGTAAGCCCGACGCGGGCGCGGGGAGCGAATCGATGCCGAGACGGGTTGCGATCATCGGTGCGGGGGTGTCGGGGCTGGGCGCGGCCTGGGCGCTCAACAACCACCCCGACCGGTTCGATTTCCGCATTTACGAGGCGGCCGACAGAATCGGCGGCAACGCGGTGACCGCCGACATGCCGCAGGACGACGGGACCTCGATCCCGTTCGACATTTCCGTCACCGCGTGCATCCCCTCGGTCTACCACCACATCCTGCTGCTGATGCAACGCCACGGCATTGAGCTCCTCGACACCAGCTTCAATTACAGCGTGAGATATCGCGGCGGAATCTACGCGCACGATTACGATTCCGACATCAGGCGGCAATTGCAGCCGGAGATCGCGAAGTTCCAGAAGCTGCTGACGCGGATGAAGAGGTTCGGCCGGCTCAACCGCACCCGGTCCAGGTTCATCAACGCGCTCAACCCGTACAACTATGTCAGCATGGGGACGGTGCTCAATCTCGGCCGGTTCTCCGGCGATTTCCGCTACAAAATCCTCAAGCCCATGTTCGTCAATTTCCTGATGGCGACCAACGTGTTCGACATGCCGGCGTCGCTGTTCGCGCGCTATCTCGAGTTTTTCGACATCGAGAGCGCGACCCCGATGCAGACCTGGGGCGGCGGCACGCGGCGCATCTACGAGGCGCTGTCGGCGGACTTCCGCGACCGGATTCATCTCTCCCGCCCGGTGCGGAAGGTGCGCCGGCGCCGGGACGCGGTGGAGGTCGAGGACGAGGAGGGCAGAACCGAGACCTTCGACGACGTCGTCTTCGCCTGCAACGCCAACCAAACGCTGATGATGCTGGACGAGCCGACCTTTCTTGAGGGCTGGCTGCTGTCCTCGATCCGCTACGAGAGCGAGCTCCACAACCACACGATCGTGCATTCGGACGAGTCGGTACTGCCCAAAAACGAGGTCCGGGCGCTGGAGACGCGCTCGAACCACATCGAGCAGTACGGCGCCCGGCCCGACAATTACGAGATCACCTACATCATGCACAACCAGCAGCCCTGGGCGAAGGGCTCGGACCGGCCGTGCCTGGTGACCTACAACCCGGTCACCAGGATCGACGAGGCGAAGATCGTGCTCCGGCACTGGTTCCAGCACATCGTCCACGACGTGCGCCACGTGGCCCTGCTGGTCCATCTGTTCCGCTTCGTCCAGGGCAAACGCCGGAGTTGGCATTGCGGCGCCCACACCCTGATCAACGCCCAGGAAACCTGCTTCGTGACCGGCCTTGTGACCGCGCGCCAGCTCGGCGCCGACTACCCGTTCGAGGACGAAGTGGCGCGCAAATGGTTCAACTTCTACGGCCGCATGATGTACGGTAGGCGCCTGCGGAAGGCGTGAGGAGGGGCGGGTGTCACCTATGTCTTAGGAACATTCCGTTACCCATGGCTCCGGTCTGGACAAAAGTGAAATGGCGGAGGGAGTGGGATTCGAACCCACGATACGCTATCAACGTATACACGCTTTCCAAGCGTGCGCCTTCAGCCGCTCGGCCACCCCTCCGCCGGGGGCGCCAAACCTAACGTCTGATCCCGCACCCCGCAACGGATTTCCAGGGGTTCGTTCCGGCGCTCCGCCGCGCGCCGGGCATGTACCCTACCTTCGCCGCCAATCCGTACTATATGACTCCCAGGTCCCCCATGGACCGCGACAGCCCGAGCCATGCATTACGTGCATGGCTTCGGTGTTTTCGAAGGATGAGAAATGTCCATGAATGTCTATTTTTGTCCATGAATGTCCATTCCGCCAAAACACCGGAATTGGGAAATCGAATATTTTCAATGGGTTGACGATATGCGGATTCTGCAACCCTCCAGCGCCCGGCCGGGGCCTGGGCGGGATACGGGAAGGCGCTTGGCATGGGGCGCTTCCCGGCTAAGATGTTCGGCGCCCGATCATTATATGGGGAAAGACATCCCCTGGGACGAATGGCCCCGGCTCAACGGGGGTTGGAGGCGACATGATTGAAGACATCAAGGCCGGCATGAAGCACACGAGGCGGATCGATATCGATGAAAGCCGGGTCATCTCTCATATGGACGAGGAGCTCGCGGTCTATTCGACGCCCTCCATGGTCGAGGACATCGAGATGACCTGCCAGGAATTCATCCAACGGAATCTGCCCGACGGGCAGAACACGGTCGGCACCCATGTCGCCGTCGATCACATGGCGCCGACCCCCGCCGGCGCCTGGGTCGACGTCTCCATCGAGGTTACCGGCGTCGATGGACGGATGGTAATGTTGGAAGCGGTGGTCACCGATGCCATCGAACAGGTCGGGCGCGGCAAGCACAACCGGTTCGTCGTCGACAACGAGAAGACCAGGGACCGCCTGATCGCCAAACGGAAAAAAATCGAGGGAGCGGGCTGACCCGCCCGGGTTCCATGAACGAAATCAAAACCAGGAAACAGGTCCCGATTTTCTGCTACCAGTGCGTCGCCGGGCCCGATCTGATGAAGGTCGAGGTCGAGGACGGCGTCGCGACCCGCATCGAATCCAACTACGACATCGAGGACGAGCATCCCGGCGGCGGCCGGGTGTGCGTCAAGGCCTACGGCCTGATCCAGAAGACCTATAACCCGCACCGCATCCCATCGCCGATGAAGCGGACCAATCCCAGGAAGGGCAAGGACGAGGATCCCGGCTTCGTGCCGATCTCCTGGGACGAGGCGATGGAGATCGTCGGCCAGAAGATCAAGGACACGCTGGCCGGCGGGCCGCTGGACGAATCCGGGTATCCCAAAATCGCCGCCAGCTTCGGCGGCGGCGGCACGCCGACCCAGTACATGGGCACCTTCCCCGCCCTGCTCTCGGCCTTCGGCGGCGTCGATCTCGGCTTCGGCGCGGGCCAGGGGGTGAAGTGCTATCACTCCGAACACCTGTACGGCGAGTTGTGGCACCGGGCGTTCATCGTCGCGCCGGACACGCCCCACTGCAATTACATCGTCTCCTTCGGCCACAACGGGGATGCGTCGGCCGGCGTCGCCGGCATCTGGCGGCACGCGGACGGGCGGGCCCGGGGCATGAAGCGGGTTCAGATCGAACCGCACCTGTCGGTGACCGGCGCGGTATCCGCCGAATGGATTCCGGTCAAGCCCAAGACCGACGTCGCCTTCCTTTATGCCATGATCAACCGCATCCTGATCGAGCGTCCGTGGCGGGAAATCTGCGACATGGAACGGATCGCCGACGATTCCAACGCGCCCTACCTGATCGGTCCCAACGGCTACTTCATGCGCGATTCCGTCGGCCTCAAACCCCTGATCTGGGACCTCGCCGACGACACGGCCAAGCCCTTCGACGCGGAGATCAAGGACCCGGCCCTGGAGGGCGCCTACCCTTGCGCGGGCGTCGAGGACGGCCCCGACGGGCAGCGCTGGGAGCACGCGTCGGTGGAGGCGCGGCCCGCCCACCAGAAGCTGCTCGACCATATCGAGCCCTATACGCCGGAATGGGCGGCGGAGGAGTGCGATGTCCCCGCCGACAAAATCCGCAAGGTGGCCGACGAGTTCATCGAACAGGCCACCGTCGGCGCGACCATCGAAATCGAGGGCCGGACCCTCCCCCACCGGCCGGTCGCCATCCTGCTGGGCAAGACGGTCAACAACGGCTGGGGCGGCTACAATGCCTGCTGGGCGCGGACGCTGCTGCTGACCCTGGTCGGCGCCCTCGAAGTGCCGGGCGGCATGATCGGCACCAACGTGAAGCTCAACCGGCCCGCCGACGACCGCAAGACCTCGGCGGTGATCAACCGGGACGGTTTCATGGAGTTCCCGTTCAACGAAACCTCCAAGCAGGAATGGCAGGCCAAGCCCCACATCCGCAACGCCTTCCGGACGCTGGTCCCGCTGGTCGCCGATTCGGCGTGGTCGCCGGCGCTGGGGCCCGCCCACCTGCCGTGGCTGTTCCAGAAGCGCCCGCCGGAGAATTGGCCGAAGCCGACCAAGCCCGCCATGTGGTTCTGTTACCGGACCAATCCGGCGATCTCGTCGTGGAACGCGCCCCAGGTCGCGGAGCGGGTGGCCGAGTTCCCGTTCATCGTCGCCTTCGCCTACACCCACGACGAGACCAACCACTTCGCCGACATCCTGCTGCCCGAAAACACCGACCTGGAAAGCCTCCAGCTGATCCAGCTCGGCAACACCAAGTTCATCGAGCAGCTCTGGGGTCACGAGGGCTGGTGCATCCGTCAGCCCGCCGGCGACAAGGTGGTCGATTCCAGGGACATGACCGACATCGCGACGGCGCTCGCCGAGCGCGGCGGCATCCTGGAGGCCTACAACAAGGCCATCAACAAGGGCGCCGCCGGCATGCGGCTGGTGACCGGCGACTACGATTACGGCCTCGACGAGACCAGGCCCCACGGGCTCGAGGAGATTTGGGACGCCACCGCCAAGGCGGCGAGCCACGACATGTCGAACGGCGAGAACGTGGTCGGCATCGACTGGTTCAAGGAGCACGGCTACATGCTGAGGCCGTTCTCCAAGCTTCACTGGTATCTGTACCCGCACCTCAAGGCCAACGGCATCCGTTTCGAGCTGCCCTATCAGGAACGCATCCTGCGCCACGGCACCCAGCTCGCCCACCGGCTCCATGAAATCGGCGTCGAATGGTGGGACGAACAGCTCGAAGAGTACGAGCCCATGCCGACCTACGAACGGTTCCCGGATATCTGGCTCAACTACGTCAGGGATCAGGGCGGCGATCCGGATGCCTTCCCCTTCTGGGCGCTGACCGCGCGCTCCATGCAGTATTCGTGGGGCGCCAATGTGGGCATTCCGATGATCAACGAAGTGGCCAGCAACATCGCCGGCCACAAGGGCGTCATTATCAACCGGAAACGCGCCCGGGAATTGGGCCTCGAGGAAGGAGATCCGGTGACCATCCAGTCGATCTCCGGCGAGACCCGCGGCTATGCGGTGCTCCGGGAAGGAATCCGGCCGGATACGGTCCTGATGATCGGCCAGTTCGATCATTGGAAGACGCCCTATGCCAAGGACCTTAACCTGCCGAGCCTGAACTCGCTGACCGATCTGTCCCTGAAGCTGACCGACTCCACGGGCAGCGGCTCGGACATCACGCGGGTGAAAATCACCAAGGGCGACGGGCCCAAGCGGGCGGCGGCATGAACGAGGCGACTGCACATTCCATATCGATGGGGCCGATCTTTTTCCCCCTCACCCTGTCCCTCTCCCTCCAGGGGAGAGGGAACGTAGCCGCAACGCCCGTACCTAACGCTCCCTCCCCCTCGAAGGGGGAGGGTTGGGGTGGGGGTGACCTCAAAAAAGGCCGAATGGCATGAACGAGGTCGATTCGGATATGTCCCAGCGCAGATGGGGCATGGTGGTCGACGTCAATCGCTGCGTCGGCTGTCAGACCTGCACCATCGCCTGCAAGCATGCCAACGATACGGTCCCCGGCGTTCAATGGCGGCGGGTCCTGGACGTGGAAACCGGCACCTTCCCCGATGTGGAGCGGGTGTTCATGGTGGTCGGCTGCCAGCACTGCGCCGAGCCGCCCTGCGTGCCCGTGTGCCCGACCGGCGCCACCAAGCAGCGGGCCGACGGGCTGGTCACCATGGACTACGATCTGTGTATCGGCTGCGCATCCTGCGCTGTCGCCTGCCCCTACCAGGCGCGGACCATCGTTCACGACAAGGAGTTCTATTTCGGAAAGGAGACGCTTCAGGAAGAGGCGGTCGCTCACGACGAACGATTCGGCGTCGCCCAGAAGTGCACCTTCTGCATCGACCGGGTCGATGACGGTGTCGCCGCCGGCCTGTCGCCGGGGGTGGACCCGGACGCGACCCCGGCCTGCGCCGCGTCGTGCATCGCGAGCGCGATCCAATTCGGCGACTTCAACGACCCCGGCAGCCACGTCTCCAGGCTGGTGGAGGAAAACAGCCATTTCCAGATGCATGCGGAGCTCGGCACCGATCCGCAGATCAAATATCTCTACGAGACGCCGGCGGTGCCGGGCCGGGACCTCACCGAGGCGGATACCGGCGACGAGGCGATGAGCGATCCGGCCAATCCGCTGGTCGGCCAGCCCCAGACCTTCTGGGACATGCGGGCGGCGATGAATTTCATCCTCGGCGGATTCGGCGCCGGCATGATCGTGGTCGCCTGCCTGCTCTATCTGTTCGCCGGCCTCGACGGCGCCACGCTCACCAGGATGAACCTGGGCGCCGCCGGGATCATCGCCGTCGGCCTGTTTTTCGTCTGGCTCAAGATCGGCCGGAAGCTGCGCGCCCCGCTGGCCATCCTGCGCCCGCAAACCTCATGGATGAGCCGCGAAATCTACGCCGTCGGGGTGCTGTATCCGGCCATCGCCGCCGGATTCCTCTGGCAGCTGCCGTCGCTGCATTTCCTGGCGGGCGCCGCCGCCCTGGTCTTTCTCTATTGCCAGGCCAAGATACTGCACATGGCCAAGGGCATCCCCACCTGGCGGGTTCCCATGATGCCGGCCATGCTGGTGGCCACCGGCCTCTACGAAGGGGTGGGCCTCTCGGCCATCGTGGTCGCGGTCTACGATATTTCTTTCGAGGGCGGTTTCCTGCTGCCGCTCGCCGGTATTCTTCTGGGCCTGATCAATTACGGCCTGTGGCGCATGTATGTGCAGGGCGCCGAGGCCAACGGCATCGGCCCGTTGAGCCGGGGAATTCTGGAATCATCGACAATCAAGCTCAACGTGTCGGGACACCTGATCCCCGTGGCGCTGTTCGCCGCCGCCGCCGCGTGGGTCGCCGTGCCCGCCTGGGTGCCGGGGGCCGCCGGCGTGTTCGTCCTGATCGGCGGCGGGTTCTGGAAGGCGCTGGTGATCACCAAGGCGTGTCATCAGCAAGGCTATGCCTTCGCCAAATTCCCCCGGCGGGGATCGGGTTCCCTCGCCGCGCCGTCGATCATGGACCGGGATTAGGGTCCGGACTCAGTTGATTTCGTCATGGCCGGGCCCAGACCCGGCCATCCACGTGTTTCACGACCGACAGACGTGGATCACCGGGTCAAGCCCACTGGTGTCCGGTTTAAGTTTCACGTCCATTGTATTTCCATTTGGTCTGCGTTTTCGGGCGGCGGTGTTTTGGGTTCGAGGAGGCGGTCGATGCACTTTCGATGCATGAGGTTGGCTCGGACCAGGCGGGCGAAGGTGCGCGGGCTGTCGATGGCCTTCTGGGCGGCTTGAGCAAGTTGCAGCAACAGGTAGGCGATCAGGGCGACGGCGATCTGGATGCGCACGGCGTTCTCGCTATGGCCCAGGAAGTGTTTGATCTTGAGGTTTTGCTTGATCCAGCGGAAGAACAGCTCGATGGCCCACCGCCGCTTGTAGAGATCGGCGATCTCCCGGGCCGGGGCGTCGAGGTCGTTGGAGAGGAGGCGCAGCACCTTGCCGGTGTCGGTTTTGATCCGCACCTCGCGGACCGGCTCGGCGAACGGGTTCTTGCGGCTCGCCGCCTGGCGGCGCGGCAACAAGCCGATGCGGTCGGACAGGATGTCGCCGTCCTCGCCCGTATCGCG
>JAJDXO010000003.1 GCA_022823235.1 Rhodospirillales bacterium | reverse complement strand
CAAGCCTGCGCATCCCTCTCCCTCCGGGGGAGAGGGAACTCGATGCGGCAATGCTACCGCTCCCTCTCCCTCTCTGAGGGAGAGGGTCGGGGTGAGGGTGAACCAACAAGATTCAGGCCGCGGAGTTGCCGGTTTCGGCCAATGACGCCAAACGCTCCGGGGTGTCCACATCGAACAACACGCCGTCGTCCTCGACGATCACCTCATGGACCTTGTCGGCGTGGTCTTCCAGCAGGTGGCGGGCGCCGACAT
Organism: Rhodospirillales bacterium; assembly: GCA_022823235.1. Classification (GTDB taxonomy): domain Bacteria; phylum Pseudomonadota; class Alphaproteobacteria; order Rhodospirillales; family UBA2165; genus JAJDXO01. The sequence goes on along the minus strand of JAJDXO010000003.1, from coordinate 42,996 downwards.
CGCCGCTCAAATGCTGCATTTCGCCAAAAAACTGCGCGCCCCAAAGTACCGGATTGCCGCGCTTCCGGCCATGAACCGGCACGCAAATGGCGCGGCCTTCCACCGGATCGAACGCCCGTATGAGGTTCCTGATGTGCCCGGCGGTGACCAGCGGCATGTCGCCGAGACAGACAACCGCCGCCGCAATGCCGTCCGGCAGCGCCGCAAGTCCGCTCTTCAGCGACGTGCTCATGCCGCTCGCATGGTCCGGGTTGCGCACCAGCGTCACCGGCAGACCGGCGAGGGCCGCGCCGACCTTCTCCGGTTCATGGCCGGTTACGACGATCACATCCTCGCCGACGGCGTCCAGGACAGTTTCCACGACCCGCCGGACCATCGGTGCGCCGTCCACGTCGGCCAACAGCTTGTTGGCCGGACCCATACGGCGGGATGCGCCCGCGGCCAGGACGATTGCCGCCGTCCGGGTTTCCGGCGACGATGCCGCGGCGGAGGCCTCGGCGAGGTCGCGTTGCTGGCCGCGTTCGCTGATTTCCTTGAGCAGGCCGCCCGCCCCCATCCGCATGATGTCGGTACCGGTTACCGGGAGGTCGGCGAGATAGCGCCACAACACCCAGTCGAACCCGTTTAGTTTTGGGGAACGCGCGCAACCGGGCATCCCGATGACCGGCGCCTCGTCCCAATGACCGACAAACAACAAATTCCCCGGATCGACGGGCATGCCGAAATGCTCGACGGCGCCGCCGGCCTCGACGACGGCGCCCGGGGCCACGTCCTCCCGGTCGACGGTCGCCGAGGCCCCGAAGATCAGGAACAAATCGGCCCCGCCGCGTTTCAATTCGTACAGTGATCTGGTTACCTCGCCGCGGTCGTGGCCGCACCTGATTTCGCGGAAGATGCGGCTGCCGAAATCGGCCACCCGGGCTTCGGTGATTTCCAGCGTCTTGTCGAGGACGCTTTCCTTCAGTCCCGGGAGTCGCGTCTGGATGAGGCCGATCTTCTTGCTGCCGAATGGGCTCACCCCGATCAGTTGATCGGTGTCGTTGGCGACGGCGAGAACCGTTTCCAGGACTGCCCGTCTGACGGCAAAGGGAATGATCTTGATGGTGGCGACCATCTGGCCGGGCGCGACGACCTCGAAGGGTTCGAGTGTCGCCACCGTGACCGCTTCATCGATCAGGTTCAGGCGGTCGAGCTTTTCCCGGTCCACGGCCAGCACGCCGTGTTCTTCGGCAATCAGGTTGCAGCGGCCGGTGAAGGCTTCGCCGGCCCGCAGGTTTCGTCCCGCCGCCAACGCGGCGCAGACGGCTGCCGCCGCCTCATCCTCGGGAACGTCGTCGGCATCGAGCCTGGCGACGATGACCGTTTCAATTCCGGCCTCCTGCAGGAGCGCGGTATCCTCTTCGCTCAGCAGCTGGCCCTTCTTGAGCTTGCGCCCGGGCAGCTTTGCCGAATGGGCGAGGAAGGCGCCTGCCGCCTCGCCAACCGGGATGGGCCCGAATTTCATTAGACGCCGGTCTTGCCGTGCTTGGCGGCGACGATCTCGGAGAGGATCGAAACGGCAATCTCAGAGGGTGATTTGGATCCGATGTCCAGCCCGATGGGGGCGTGGATGCGGTCGATGTCCTCATCGGTGAACCCGGCTTCCCTGAGCCGCTCCACACGGGAGGCGTGGGTGCGCTTGCTGCCCAGCGCGCCGATATAGAAGGCATCCGATTTCAGCGCCCGGTCGAGGGCGGGATCGTCCAGCTTTGGATCGTGGGTCAGGGTAACAACCGCGGTCCGGCCGTCCGGCTTGATTTCATCCATGGCGTCGTCGGGCCAGTCGTCGTTCAGGCTTACGTCGGGGAACCGGTCCACGGTGGCGAACGATCCGCGGGGGTCGACCACCGTTACGTCGAATCCGGCCAGGGCGGCCATCGGCACCAGCGACTGGGCGATATGGACCGCGCCGACGCACACCATCCTGAGCGGCGTGTTGAACACCCGGACAAACAGGTCCCGGCCGCCGTCCTCGATTACCCGGCTGACGTCCGAGCGCAGCGCCCGGCGCACCTGCGAGACCACGCCGTCGGGCAATGCCAGACCGCCGTCGACGCCGTCGGGACGGACCAGACTGCGTTCGCCGGTTTCGATATCGGTGACCGTGGCCACGGGGCGGTCGGAGATCAGCCGCTCCAGCATCTCCCGGTCGGCTTCCTTCTCCACCAATACCTTGATGTCGCCGCCGCAGGCGAGGCCGACTTCCCACGCCTGTTCGTTGGTGACCCCGAATTCCAGGGTGCGCGGCTTGCCGTCCTCGATGGACTGCAGGGCCTCTCCGACGACCGCGCCCTCGATGCAGCCGCCCGACACGGAACCCACGAAGGCGCCGTCGCCGTCGACCGCCAACTGGCTGCCGACCGGACGCGGCGACGAGCCCCAGGTCCCGATGACCGTCGCCAAGGCGACGGTCTTGCCGGACCCGAGCCAGTCGGTTGCTTGTTCCAGTACTTCGTCGGCTTCGCCCATCGCTTCCCCGCGATTATGACATCCGACCTAATTTAGGCAGCCAATGCCCGTTTCGCCATGACCGTTACCAGGTGTGCGCGGTACTCGGCGCTGGCGTGGATATCCTCGTTGAGGCCGTCGGCGGATACCTTGATACCGGCGACCGCGTCCGGGGACCAGTTGGCGTTGAGCGCCTCTTCCATTTCCGGCACCCGGTAGACGCAGGCGCCGGCGCCGGTCACCGCCACCCGGGCGCCGTCCGACGTCTTGGCGACGAACACCCCGACGATCGGATAACGCGACGCCGGATTCGGGAAATGCATATAGCCGGCGGCCTCGGGAACCGGGAACGAAACCCCGGTGATCAGCTCGCCCTCATCGAGCGCGGTCGTAAACATGCCCTCGAAGAAGTCGTCCGCGGCGATGGTCCGCCGGTCCGTGTGTATGGTCGCGTTGAGCGCCAGCACGGCGGACGGATAGCTGGCCGCCGGGTCGTTGTTGGCCAGCGAGCCGCCGATGGTGCCGCGATTCCGGACCATGGGATCGCCGATGGTGCCGGCAAGACGGGCGAGGGCGGGAATCTTCGATTTCACCAGATCGGAGGTATTGACCGCATGGTGCACGGTCATCGCCTTGATCACCACGTTGCCGCCGTCCTCGGAGATACCGCGAAGGTCGTCCAGGTCGCCGAGGTCGACCAGATCGGACGGCTGGTCGAGCCGCTGCTTGAGCACCGGCAGCAGGGTCATGCCGCCGGCCATGTAGCGCGCATCGTCAGCGCCGCCGAACTTGGACTTGGCGTCGTCGACCGACGCCGCTCTGTGATACTCGAAATCGTACATGGTGGTTCCCCTAGCCCCGCATCGTCTGTTGTGCGGCCAGAATGGCCTCGACGATGTTATGGTATCCGGTGCACCGGCAGAAATTGCCCTCGAGGCCGTGCCGGACCTCCTTTTCGCTCATGTTCGGATTGTCGTTCACCAGGCCGATGGCGCTCATCACCATGCCCGGCGTGCAGAACCCGCATTGCAGCGCGTGATGTTCGCGGAAGGCCTCCTGCATCGGATGCAGCGTGTCGCCGTCGGCCAGACCTTCGATGGTGACGACGTCGGAGCCGTCCACATGCGCCGCGAGCAGCGTGCAGGACTTCATGGCGCGTCCGTCCACGTGCACCGCGCAGGCGCCGCATTGGGTGGTATCGCAGCCGACGTGCGTTCCGGTCAGGCCAAGATGTTCCCGCAAGAACTGGACGAGGAGCGTCCGGCCCTCAACTTCCCCCGTGACCTCCTTGCCGTTGACGGTCATTTTTATGCTGTACGAAGACATCCGAGCTTCATCTCCTTTGGTTTGATGCCGATCCGGCGCAACCTCCCGGCATGCTTGGCGCGTATATTTGCAGAACGCCCGGGGCCGGGCAAATTTTTTTAAATCCCCGTCCGCAACGCGGATTTGGGACGGCGGGCAGATTGCCGATGCTCCCGCCCGAAGGCGTCCGCGGGTTCGCCGGCAGCGTGTTGCGGCGGCGGCCGCGCCTCTACAGGTAAAAGGCGGTCAGGAAGATCGCCAGAACCACGGTGATCACCAGCGTCGCCTGGCCGATCTCCTGGGTCCGGGCCAGCAGCCCCTTCGGTCCGTGATAGTGGAAGACGGCATCGATGACCCGGTTCAGCATGCCGCCGAAATCCGCATAGATGGTCTTGAGCGCGTTGCTGGTCCGCTCGGCGAGGAAAACCGTCCAATCGCGCCCCAGCCGCCGGTAGACCCAGTCGAAATCCAAGACGGTCGAGCGCAGCTCCTTCGGATAAAGGCCGGTGCGCTGAAGGACGGCGAAGGCCAGCGCCGAGAACATCAGCAACTGCAAATCGCTGACAACGTGTTCGGTGGTGTACGGCACATAGGTGACCGGGAACGGCAGCATGGCATAGAGGGGATCGGGATAGACGCCGATGCCGACGCAGAGCGCGGCGGCAAGCCCCATGGCGACCAGCATGTTGGGCGGCGCTTCGTCGGGCCGCTTGCCGGAATCCTGGGCGAAGAAGGCGAAGTACGGAATCTTGATGCCCGAATGGTAGAACACGGCGGCGGACGAGAACAAAAGGACGAGGTAGGGAACCAGATGCCCCTCGGCGGCGGCCGCGGTCAAAATCATGGTCTTGGTGACGAACCCCGAGAACAGCGGAAAGGCCGAGGCCGCCGCCGCGCCGACGACGCAGAACCCGGTCGTCCAGGGCATGGTCCGGTAGAGCCCGCCGAGCTCCGATCCCTTGGCGGTCCCCGTCCGGTGAAGCACCGCCCCCATGCTCATGAGCAGCAGCGCCTTATAGAGGATGTGCGCGAAGGCGTGGCTCGCGGCGCCGTTGATGGCGAGCTCGGTGCCGATGCCGACGCCGGCAACCATGAAACCCAGCTGGTTGTTGAGGCTGTAGGCCAGCACCCGGCGGAGGTCGTTCTCGATCACCGCGTAGAAGATCGGCCACGCGGACATGACGATGCCGATCCAGATCAGCATTTCGGTGCCGGGGTAGCCCCGCGCCAAGGCGTAGACGGCGAGTTTGGTCGTGAACGCCGACAGAAATACCGTGCCCGTGGGCGAGGCCTCGGGATACGAGTCCTGGAGCCAGTTGTGCAGCAGCGGGAAGGCACACTTGATGCCGAAGGCCGCCAGGATCAGCCAGCCGCCCAGGCTCTCGATCCCGATGAAGTCGAAAGCGAAAGAGCCGGTCTCCTTGGCGAGCACCACCGCGCCGGCGGCCAGCAGCACGCCCGAAAGCACCTGGATAATCAGGTAGCGCATGCCGGCCTGGTAGGAGCGTTCCGTTTTTCCGGCCCAAACGATGAACACCGATGTGACCGCCGTCAGCTCCCAGTAGACGAAGAGCGTGATCAGATCGCCGGCGAAGGTGGCGCCGATGGCCGCGCCCATGTAGGCGAGGGAGGCGGTCTGTTCCGTCCGGTCGTCATTGTGGAGGGCATAGATGATGCCGAGGATCGCCGCGATGTAGAAGATGGCGCCGAAGATAATGCTCAGCTTGTCGATCCGGACATGGACCAGGTCGAAGCCGAACAGGGTCATTTGGCCGTAGCTGCCGGGGTCCAGGGAGAACAGCTGCCATATCCCGATCAGCGGCAGAGCCAGCATGTAGGCCCCGCGCACCCGCGAGGGCAGGAACGGCACCAGGACGGCGCCGACGATCATGATCAGTCCGGGCGGGATGCTAGCGATCATAGTAATCCTCGTCCCGCATCACGATCTTACGCAATTGCTTGGCTGCCAGCACCAGCAGGAACGGAAGCGCGAAACCATAGAAGGCGAAAAATCCGAACAGGCTTTCGAAGCCGAACTTGTCATGCTTGTGGAGAAACAGGTCGAGCGACAGCAAGGCGGCGCAGACCACCGCCAGCGCCCAGAAAATCTTGCGCACGTTCCCGGGGTGGTCGATCCAGTTGGGCGTCTCGCCCCCGGCCCTGCGGTCCGGATGATGGAACAGATGGTCGTCCATGGCCGATGCCGCTCCGTCAGTTGGCCGTGATGGGTTCGAGAAGCCGGGCGATGTCGCCGGCGTAGAAGAACAGCGCGAAGGCGCCTGCCGCCGTTGCGCAAATGGCGATCAGGCAGGGCAGGGGCGCTTCCCGGATACCGCTCTCCGCCGTTGCCGCGGCGCCCATCGATTTGGCGTCGGGGGGCCGCAGGAATGCCCGGGTGACGACCGGTATCAGGTAGGCGGCGCTCAACAGCGAAGAGAGCATGAAGACGGCCACATATATGATCTGATCGGCCTCGGCCGCACCCATCATCAGATGGAACTTGCTCCACGTGCCGCCGAGGGGCGGAATGCCGATGATGCTGAGGGACGCCACGGCGAACGCGCCCATGGTGATCGGCATGGTCCGTCCGATCCCGTTGAGCTGGCTGATTTCGGTTTTGTGCGCGGCGGTGTAGATGGCGCCGGCGCAGAAGAAGAGGGTGATCTTGCCCATCGCGTGCATGGCGAGATGCATGCCGCCGCCGACGATGCCGGCGGCTGTCGCCAGCGCGGCGCCGAGAACGATATAGGACAACTGGCTCACGGTCGAATAGGCGAGCCGCGCCTTCAGGTTGTCCTTGCGCATGGCGACGATCGACGAAAAGAGAAGCGTGCCGGCGGCCGCGATCATCAACCAATCGGACGCGCTGGTTTCGGCGAGGAATTCATAGCCGAAGATGTAGACCACGACCTTGAGTACGGTGAAGACGCCGGCCTTCACCACGGCCACCGCATGCAGCAGCGCGCTCACCGGGGTCGGCGCGACCATCGCCGCCGGCAGCCAGCGGTGAACCGGCATCAGGGCCGCCTTGCCGATGCCGAACATGTAGAGCGCCAGCAGGACGGCCACCATGACCCCCTCGACCTTGCCCTCCAGGATGCCGCCCTGTTTGAAATCCAGGGTGCCGGTCGCCTGCCAGGTCCAGATCATGCCGAACAGCAGCAGGCCGATGGACGTCGACAGCAGAATGCCCACGTAGGTCCGGGCCGACCGCATGGTCGCCGGGTCGCCATGGTGGGCGACCAGCGGATAGGTCGACAGCGTCAGGATTTCGTAGAAGATGAACAGGGTCAGCATGTTGCCGGAGAAGGCGACGCCCGCGGCGCTCGCCAACGCGATGGCGAAGAAGAAATAGAAGCGGGTTTGGTGAGCTTCCCGGTTTCCCCGCATGTAGCCGATGGAATAGACCGAATTGATGATCCACAGGCCGGATGAGACCAGCCCGAACAGCATCCCCAATGGTTCGATGGTCAGCCGGATGGCGAGGCCGGGGAGGATTTCCCACAGCACCACATCGGGCCGCGCCCCGGCCAGGACGGCGGGCGTAATGGAGACGACGGTGATGAACATGATCACCGCGGTCGTCAACGTGACCGTTTCGCGCAAATTCGGCCACTTCCCGGCGAGCAGGATGAACACCGAGCCGATCAACGGCACGGCGATGGCCAGTTGCGAGAGGGTTTCGGGCGTCACGCGGCTTCTCCGGCCAACTTATCCTCCCATCAACAACTCGGCCGCGGCGCGCGCCGTGCCGACGGTTAAATCCGTGTCGATGCCGAAATATACGTTTGCGCCGACCAACATCCACATGGGTACCAGCATCGCCAATGGCGCTTCGCCGATGGCCGCGGCTCCCGCCGGCCGCTCCCGGAAATAGGCGACCTCGATGACCCGCCACATGTAAATCACCGCCAGAAGGGAACTGAACAATATGGCGGCGGCCAGGAGCCACCATTCCTTTTCCAGTGAGGCGAGGATCAGATACCATTTGCTGACGAAGCCGACGGTGAGCGGGATACCGATCAGGCTGAGGCCGCCGGTGACGAACGCGGCCATGGTCCAGGGCATCACTTTGGCGAGGCCCGCCATGTCATCGACGTTCACCGAACGGATGCGGAAGAATACGCACCCCAAAGCCAGGAACAGAGCGCCCTTCATCAGCGCATGGTTGAACAGATGAAGGATGCCGGCCGTCAGCCCCGTAATGGTGACCAGGCTGATGCCGATCAGCATGTAGCCGATCTGGGCGACGCTGGAATAGGCGAGCAGCCGCTTGACGTTGGTCTGGAAGATGGCGACCGCCGACATGGCGATGATGGCGACGATACTGAGCGCCAGCAAAATCTCATCGACGGGCAACGTCTCGAAGACGCCGCCTTTGAACAGCGTGTAGTAGATGCGAACCAGGACATAGACGGCGACTTTGGTAGCCGTCGCAGCCAGGAAGGCCGTGACCACCGACGGGGCGTAGGTGTAGGCGTTCGGCAGCCAGACATGGACCGGGAACAGGCCGAGTTTCAGCCCGATACCCACCGTCAGGAAGGCGACGGCGGCCAGGATGGTCCGGGTCTCCGCGACCTCGGGCAGCCGGTCCACCAGGTCGGCCATGTTGAGGGTGCCGGTCATCTGATACATCAGACCGACGCCGATGACGTAAAAGGTCGCGCCGACGGTGCCGAGAACGAGATAGCGGAACGCGGCGGTCAACGCGCGCCGTTCGGCTCCCAGGCTCACCATCACATAGGTGGACAGCGATGAAATCTCCAGGAAGACGAACAAATTGAACGTATCGCCCGTCGTCGCGATTCCGAGCAGGCCCGACAACGTCAGCAGGTACATCGTATAGAAGAGGTAGATGCGGTCCCGGGGAATCTCCGCCTCCACGCTCTGGCGCGCGTACAGCATGGTCACCGCGCCTATGCCCGAAACGATGACGATCACATAGGCGGCGAGCATATCGACCCGGTACTCGATGCCCCAAGGCGCCGCCCAGTTCCCGATTTCGTAACTGACGGCCTCTCCCCCGGAGACGATCAGGAGGAGGGCGAGCGAGTCGGCCAGCGTGACCCAGCTGATGATCAGCGCCAGGAGCCAGGCGCCGGCGGGCGAGCGGCGAAACATCAGCCCGAGCGGCGCGCCGATCAGCGGGATGATCACATGGAGGATCGGGAGGTTGGCCGCGATCATGCCTCGCTCTCCTCTCCATGTTCCTCCATATCCCGGATTCGGTCGTCTTCGATTGTTCCGAATTCCTCTTTGATGCGGACGATAAGAGCAAGCCCAAGCGCCGTCGTCGCGACGCCGACGACGATGGCGGTCAGGATCAATACGTGGGGCAGGGGATTGGAGTAGAGGGTGAATCCTTCGGCGGCGATCGGCGCGGTGCCGCCGAACACATTGCTCATCGAGATGTAAAAGACGAAGACGGCGACCTGGAAGATGCTCAAGCCGACCATCTTCTTGATCATGTTTTCCTGGGCGATGACGATATAGAAGCCGGCCATCATCAGGACGATGACGATCCAATAGTTGAACAGGCCGATGACCGTCTCCATGGTTCAGATGTCCTGTCCGGCGAAGACATAGAAGATGGCGATCATGGTCGAGGAAACGGTCAATCCGACGCCGAGTTCCACGAGCAGAATGCCGTAGTGCTGTCCGGCAACCGGTGTCGGCCCGAGGACGTTGTAGTCGAGGAATTCGCTGCCGAGGAAAATCCCCGCGAGACCCACGAAGCAGTAGAGCAGGACGCCGCCGGCCAGCAGGATCCTGTTGACCCTCGCCGGCATGACCTTTCGGCCGTTCTCGATCCCGAATATCAAGGCATAGAGTATGAATGCCGCGGCAAAGATGACGCCGGCCTGGAACCCGCCGCCGGGCCCGAAGTCACCGTGGAATTGAACATAGAGCGCGAAGAGCAGGATGTAGGGAATCATCAGCTTCGCGACAACGCGGAGGATGGAATGGCGGTTCATGCGCGTTCCTCCTCCAGATTATCGCCGTCTTCGTCGTTGACGCCGGGGCGCCGACGCCGCCGGCTGCGGCCGAGAATGACCAGCACCCCGGCGCCGGCGGTGAAAATCACCACCACCTCGCCCAGCGTGTCGTAGCCGCGATAGCTGGCCAGTACGGAGGTCACCATATTGGGCAGCCCCGTTTCCTTGGGCGATTCCTGGATGTAGCGGGGCGCCACATGCTTGTTCGCCGGCGCTTCGGGGTCGCCGTAGTGGGGCATGTCCAACGTACCCCAGATCAGCATGGCCCCGGTGGCGGTCACGATGACCAGCGGCACCACGCGCACCGGCTTGTGCTTTTCCTCCACATTGACATGGGTGAGCGCCAGCGTGGCCAGGAACAGCAGCGTCGACACGCCGGCGCCGACGGCGGCCTCGGTAAACGCGACGTCCACCGCCGTAAGGTGCACGTACAGCACCGCCGCCAGCAATGAGAAGATGCCGCTCAGCATGACTACCGCGAACATCAGATGGGACCGGACGATGGCGATGGCGACGGCGGCCATCAGGAGCAGCAGGAAGATGTCAATGAAAATATCCGCGGGGTTCATTCGGCGCCCCCGTCATCCAGGCTCTTGCCGTCCTTTGGGCGCCGATCCTCGGCAAGCCGGGGTTTGAGCCCCGACGCCAGGGCCGCCTGGGCCAATGCGTGGGACGCGGTCGGGCTGGCGAAAAACGTGAAGACGACGATCAGCAGCAGCTTCGCTGTGACCAGGGTAAATCCGGCCTGGAACGCCATGCCGACGACCAGCAGGAAGGTGGCGAGCGTATCGGTGACCCCGGCGGCGTGCATGCGGGTATAAACGTCGGGCAATCGCAGAATCCCGATGCCGCCGGCGACAACCAGAAAGCTGCCGGCGAGGATGAAAATCCAGCTCGCGATATCGGCGGCCATTACAGGTCCCCCAGATCGTCGCCGGCATGGGGCGTGCCGAGATGGCTGTAGCGAAAGAACTTCATCACAGCAATGACGCCGACGAAATTGATCAGGGCGTAGACCAGGGCGATGTCGAGAAATTCCGGCCGCTCGATCAGAAAACCAAGCACCGCGATCAGCAGCAGCGACTTGGTGCCGAACATGTTCACCGCGACAACCCGGTCATAGAAGGTCGGACCCTTGGTGGCCCGGATGATCGCCATGACCATGGTGACGAGAATGGCGGCGGCGGCGGCGATGAACATCAGGTCCTTGCCTCCGGAGCGCCGTTTTCGCCGTTGCCTTCCATATGGCTCGCCATGCGGTCCATCTGGCCGCCTTGCAGTTCATCGGCGGCGCCCGAGGTGAGCGCGTGAACCTCGAGTTCGTCATCGATGATATCGACGGTCACCGTGCCGGGCGTCAGGGTGATGGAGTTCGCGTACACCACGTGCCCGAGTTCGGATTTTTGGGACGCCCGGACCCGGAACATGGTCGGGCTGATGGGCAGGGAGGGGGTGAGGATGATCCGGACGACGTCCACATTGGCCTTTACGATCTCCCAGCCCAGCCACAACAAATATGTCGGGGCCGCAAAGCCCAGGTGAATGGGGAAACCCTCGTGATCGATCACGTTCATCCGATGGGTGATATAGACCACCAGGACGCTTGATCCGAGGCCAAGTCCGATCAGGAGCGGACTAAAATGCCCGGATAGCAGCAGCCAAAGCGCAAACAGCACCACCGCCAGTCCAATCGATCGGATCACGTCAAGCCCCTGCTTTCGTGTCGGTATTAATTTGGGCGGCCAAAAGAGGTTCAGCCGCCCGGACGCCGCAAAAAATTAGCGGCTTTGCGGGGATAAGACAATGGGAGCCGGTGCTCAAGCCTACCTGAGCTCGATCGCGTATTCCTGAATCGGCCGCACCGATTTGATCAGGCCCTGATCCTTCAGAAAACGGGCGAACCGTTCGTAGCGTCCGATGTCGACGGCCGCCGGCCGCAGATCGAATCGGGGCAGCGTATCCCGCCATGCCCGCCGGTTGAGTTCGTCGTCCAGTTTCTTGTTCGTGCCGATGAACAATTTCCACGAGTCGCCGGGGCGGTTGATCAGGAATTGGGTACCCTGCTCGACCGCGCGGATGAAACGGCGGTAGCGGTCGTCCGCGGTTTTGGATTTGTTGGCGACCACGATCAATTCGTCGTAGACGGGGACTCCTTCCTCCTCGGGGAAAAAGGCCCGGCCGGGGCGGCCTTCGATGTCCATCTGATTGAGTTCGAAGTTCCGGAAGGCGCCGATCACCGCGTCGACTTTTCCCGACAGGATCGACGGCGAGAGCGAAAAGTTGACGTTGATCAGGGTGATGTCCTTGAGCGTCAGGCCGTGGGGTTTCAGCATCTGGGCCAGCAGGGCATCCTCGAACCCGCCGACCGAAAATCCGATTTTTCTGCCCTTCAAATCCGGTATCGCCTTGATCGGACCATCCCGCAGGACGACGAGAGAGTTGAGGGGCGTGCTGACCAGGGTCCCGATTCGAATCAGCGGCAGACCCTGGTCGATCTGGACGTGCAGTTGCGGCTGATACGAAACCGCGAGATCCGCCTTGCCCGCCGCCACCAGTTTCGGCGGCAGCGAGGGATCGGCGGGCTCGACCATCTCGACATCGAGATTTTGGGCGGCGAAGTAGCCTTTTTCCCTGGCCACGATGAGCGGGGCGTGGTCGGGGTTCACGAACCAATCGAGGAGCAGCGTGAGCTTGTCCGCCGCGGCGGCCGGTGGCGCGGCAAGGGTGAGCAGGGCGATAAGCGAAGCAGCGAGCATTTTCATTGGTCGGTTTCCTTAATCGTCACTGGAGTAGGTTTCGGGTTGCCATGTGATCAGCCGTCGGAGGACGAGATCGATGGCGAAGTAGAGGGTGACCGCCATGACCGCGAGGATGAAAAGCGCCGCGAACATGGTGTCGGTTTCGGATCGGGCATTGGCATGGATCATCAGGGCGCCGAGACCGGATGAGGCGCCGACCCATTCGCCGACGACCGCGCCGATGGGCGCGACGGCGGCGGCAATTCGAATGCCGGAGGCGAAGGCCGGCATGGCCATGGGCAGCCGTACGTGGCGCAGGATGGCGAAGCGGCCGGCGTCCATGGTCCGGGCCATGTCGAGCAGGCCGGGCTCGGTCCGGCGCAGCCCGTCATAAAGCGCGGCCGTAACCGGGAAGAAGATGATCAGGGTCGCCATCGCCACTTTGGAGCCGATCCCGAAGCCGAGCCACAGCACCAGGATCGGGGCAAGGGCGAAGACGGGTACAGCCTGGCTGACGACCAGCACCGGGAACAGCCAGCGCCGGACGGGCACGAAGAAACTCATCGCGATGCCGCTGGCCGCGCCGAGCAGCACGCCCAACAGGAGGCCCAGGGCGATTTCGATGAAGGTGACGCCGGCATGGCCGGCCAGGAGTCCGCCGTCTTCGACAATGGCGAGGAGTACCGAATAGGGCGCCGGCAAGATAAAGGCGGGGACGCCGGTGACCGAGACGATCGTTTGCCAGACCGCGACCAGTCCGGCGCAGATGATGACGGGGCGCAGATAGGACGGATTCATTTGCCGCCCTCCGCCAACTCCCGAAGCAGACGGGCCTGCCCGCTCAGGACATCCGGCGCGCCGGCTTCCCGTGGGGGGCGGCCCGCGGGCTCCAGCGGGGATCCCAGGCCGGCGGGCGATCCGTTCATCACGAAAATGCGGTCGCCGAGGCGAAGCGCCTCGAGGGGATCGTGGGTTACCAGCAACACGGTACGATCGGCCAGCAGCCGCACCGCCAGGTCCTGAAGCTTCAGGCGGGTGATCGCATCCAACGCGGAGAACGGCTCGTCCATCAGGACGATGGGCCGGTCCTCCATCAGGGTCCGTACCAGCGCGACCCGCTGACGCATGCCGCCGGAGAGTTCATCCGGCATCGCGTTCGCGGCCTCGCCGACCCCCGCCGCTTCGAGCAACGCGTTGGCACGATCCAGGTCAACCGCCTCACCCCGCAGCCGGGCGCCCAGCGTGGCGTTGTCGACGACGTTCAGCCAGGGCAGCAGGAAGTCCCGTTGCGCCATGTAGGCCACCCGGCCGGCCGTGGCCGATCCGTCACCGCATCGTACTACCGTGTCGTTCCCGCCGGACAGCAGTCCGGCGATCATCCGCAGCAGGCTCGATTTGCCGACCCCGCTGGGGCCGAGTACGCAGGTCCACCGGCCGGCTTCGAGAACTAGGTTCAATCCGTCGAAAAGCGGGCGGGCGCCATATGCGAATCGCGCATTGCTCACCTCGATCGAAGGGGCGTTTAAGTTTTGGCTAAGGGTTCCGTTCGTAGGCACGGGTCAGCTTGTCCCTCCGCCGGTGCTAACCGGTTCAGGTTCTGGGGTCGTCTCGGTACGAGACCTCTCAGCCGGGATGGCTCCCCCCAGTGACCAGCGCCACTATGCAAACGGCACCGGATTGGTTCAAGCGCTATATTTCGGATGTGCACCATGCCAAACCCGTCATGCCCCGCCGATAGCGCGGGGCATCCAGGATATTCACCACAGAGAACACCGAGGACACAGAGTATCTACACTCAAATCTGCTCCGTGTGCTCTGTGGTACAGGAATCGAAAAACTGGATTACCCGGACAAGCCGGGTAATGACGAGCTTCTTTGATTCAGCATCACCCGTCATGCCCGTGCTTGACACGGGCATCCACGTCTTGGCGGCCGTCGCTACACGTGGATGGCCGGGTCAGGGCCCGGCCATGACGCACCTATTTTGGCATCTCGCCCTCAACCGGAGCCCATTCCCGATTGCGCAACCGGCGGCAGATGTTAATTTTTGCGAAATCCAACCTTTCGGCAGGAGAACAAGACATGGCGAATTATTCCGGTGGTTGCCTGTGCGGCGCGATCAGGTACGAAACCAATGGCGAGCCGGTCCGGGCGGCCAACTGTCATTGTGTCGATTGCCGCCGGGTCACGGGATCGCAGTTTGCGACCAACGTGTTCTTCAACGCGGATGATTTGGCGGTGGTCAAGGGCGAGCCAAAGGCCTATCGGCACACCGCCGACAGCGGAAACACGATGACCAAATGGTTTTGCGCCGATTGCGGCTCTCAATTGTTCAGCCAGAGCACCGGAAACACGGCCGTCAAGGGCGTCAAGCTCGGCAGCCTGGACGACGTGAAGGAAATCAGGCCGGGGATCGACATATTCCTGGACAGCGCCGTGCCGTTCGCCGATCCGCCGGACTACACCAGCCATTTCGGCCGTGGACCGAATTAAGGGGATGCGGGCTTGATGCTCTCACGCAGGGGTTTTCTTCTAGCGGTCGGCGCCGTCGTGGCGGTCGCGTCCGGCCACAAGGCGCCGCGGGCGCAAACCTTTGCGAAGTCGAAACTGACCATCGTTACCGCGAGGGGCCGCTTTCCGTTCGACGTCGAGATGGCCGTAACGCCCCGGCAGCACGCCCGCGGCCTGATGTTCCGGCGAAAGCTCGCGCCCGATGCCGGCATGCTGTTCGACTACAAGGTTCCCCAGCGCATCACCATGTGGATGAAAAATACCTATATCCCGCTGGACATGCTGTTCATCGGCCCCGGCGGCCGGATCGTCAATATCGCCGAGCGGACGGTGCCCCGGTCCCTGGCGACGATCTCGTCGGACGGTAACGCGCAGGCCGTCCTGGAGGTCAACGGCGGCACCGCCCGGCGCCTCGGCATTCGGCCCGGCGACACCGTTCTGCATCCCATTTTTTCGAACGGCTAGGCGGCATCGATCGTGACGGCTCCCATTCAGCTTCGTTTCGGCGGCTACGGTCCGCCGACCACCACTCATTCCCGTGGTCTGAAATTCATCGGCGACAAGCTGGAGCGGCAATTTCCCGGCGACGTGGAAGTCAAATACGTCTGGAACATCATGGACCTCGGGTATCTCGGCAAGGACACCCTGTGGATGGCCGAGCACGGCATTCTGACCATGGTGTATCAGTCGACGAGCTATCTGACGGATCGGGTTCCGGAGTTGGGGTTTGCGGATCTTCCGTTCCTGTTCGGCACCAATGAGGAAGCCCGCGCCGCGATGGACGGTGCGCTGGGCGCCTACCTGACGCGCAAGACCGAGGAGCGGATTTCCTATCGCGTCATGGGTTATTTCGAGAACGGGTTCCGGCACATCTCCAACCGGCTTCGCCACGTTCGAACGCCTGGGGATATGGCCGGAATGAAAATCCGTGTTTTGCCCAGCAGGATACATGCCCGGACATTCGAGTTGCTCGGTGCGGAGCCGCGCCGCATCGACCTGACCGAGGCCATCGAGGGGGTCGTCAACGGCACCCTGGATGCGCAGGAAAACCCGTTCGCCAACACGGTCACCTACGGCGTGCCCGAATTCCATCCGTATCACACGGAATCTTCCCATTTCTATTTGTCGCGGGGTTTGTTCGCCAACAGGGACGCGGTCGACGGGCTGCCCGACGACATCAGGAACGCGTTTCATGCCGCCGTGGCCGAAGCCGTCCCGTTTCAGCGGGAGTTGGCGGTGGAAGAGGAGTTGCTGGCCAGGAAGAAAATCGAACAGGCCGGTGGAGAGGTCATCCGGCTGTCCGACGGGGAACGCCAAGCATTCCGGGACGCCGTGGCGCCGCTCCACGACGAGGTCCGGGAGGAACTGGGAGACGAGGTGTTCGGCCTCGTGTCCTAAAGCCTATTGCGGCCGCTTGACGCACACGGTCAGGCCGTCGTCGAGGGGCAGCATGCTGGCCGAAATCCGTTCGTCCCTGCCCAGTTTGTCATTGAGAGCCTTCAGGACCGTGGTCGATTTTCGATCGTCGTCGGGATCGAGGACGGCCCCGCCCCACAGCATATTGTCCAGGACGATGACGCCGGCGTCCCGGACAAGCGTCAGGCCGGCTTCGAAATAAGCGTCGTAGTCCTTCTTGTTCGCATCGATGTAGGCGATGTCGAAGGCGCCCGCCCTACCTTCATCGATCAAAGCGTGGAGCACATCTTTCGCCGGGCCCAATCGGGCGTCGATCTTCTTGCCGAGCCCGGCCGCTTCCCAGTGGGGGCGGCCCACATCGACGTATTCGTCCATCACGTCGATGGTCAGGATCGTACCGTCATCCGGGAGCGCCTCGGCCATCCAAAGGGTGGCGTATCCGGTGAAGGTGCCGACCTCGATCACCCGTGTGGCCTGGGTCATCCGGCAAATCAGGGCCAAAAGCTGACCCTGTTCGGGAGCGCAGGCCCATCCCCGTTCGCGCAGCTTCCCCGTCGCATCCCGAAGGGCCCGCGCGTGCTCGCTCTCGCGAAGCGAGACCCGGCGGATATATTCGAGCATGCCGGCTGTAACCGGTCGGGTGGCATTTCGGCTCATGTCGGTCTGTTCCTCTCCCTCGGGGGATTTTCGGCGCAAATGTGCTCGTCTGTCCCGGGCGGGCGCATTATGATCGTGCTCAGTTTTAGGGGAGGGGAGCCCATTGGACAAGAAAAGGCCGTCGGGAATCGACCCGTCGCTGCTCAATAAACCGATCTTCGGGAGCGATCTCATCGCGTCGGCCCTGCGCGAGCAGGAGTTTCCGTACGTGTGTCTGAACCCCGGCGCCAGCTACCGCGGACTGCACGACTCGATCGTGAATTTCCTCGGCAACGCCACGCCGGAAATGGCGCTGGTTCTGCACGAGGAGCATGCGGTCTCCATTGCCCACGGCTATGCCCGGGTCGCGGAGCGGCCATTGGCGGTCATCGTCCACTCCAACGTCGGGTTGATGCACGCAACCATGAGCATCTTCAACGCCTGGTGCGACCGGTTGCCCATGGTCATTCTCGGCGCGACCGGGCCGGTCGATGCCGCCCTCCGCCGGCCCTATATCGATTGGATTCATACCGCAGCCGACCAGGGCGCATTGGTCCGCAACTACACCAAGTGGGATGACCAGCCGGGCTCGCCGGCGGCGGCGGTCGAAGCGATCCGGCGCGGCGCCCAGATCGCCATGACGCCCCCCTGCGGGCCGGTCTACATCAACCTCGATGCGGCGGTGCAGGAAACGGCCCTGGAGGCCTGGCCCGAGCTGGAGGACGTTTCGCGGTTTGCGCCGCCTCCGCCTCCCGGCGCGCCCGAAGACGCTCTCGAGGCCGCGGCGGAACTGCTGCGCGCCGCCGAATCTCCCCTCATTCTTGCCGGCCGTTCGTCCCGAAGCCGGGCGGATTGGGATAAACGAATCGAACTCGCCGAGGCGGCCGGCGCGCGGGTGATTACCAGCAGCTGGACCCCGAGCGCCTTTCCGACGGAACATCCCCTGCATGTGGCGACCACCAATTTCTTCCCGACCCCGGCGGCGCGGGAGGCCCACGAGGCCGCGGACGTGGTTTTGAGCCTTGACTGGAACGACCTTGGCGGCACGCTCCGCAACGTTTGGCGGGAAGACGTCCGGCCGAAGGTGATCAGCGCCAGCGTCGATTTTCATGTCCACCGCGGCTGGTCCATGGACTATCAGGCGCTGCCGGCCGTCGACGTCAGCATCCCGACGACGCCCGAGGTCGCGGTCGACGGGTTGCTGCCCCGGGTGCGGGGCGCCGGGAAGGCCCGACCGCCGGCGATCGAAAAACCGACCCTGGCGGACATACCGGGTTCGGGCCCCATCGGCATCCGCGAGTTTGCCGCCGTCTGGCGCGGCGTCGCCGACGGCCAGAAGATTTCGGTGACCACGCTGCCCATCGGCTGGCCGCCGGATGCCATCCATGCCGATCACCCGCTGGCCTATTTGGGCAATATCGGCGGCGGCGGCTTGGGCGCCGGACCCGGCGTCGCCATCGGGGCCGCTCTCGCGCTCAGGGAAATGGGATCGGACAGCCTGCCCGTCTCCATCATGGGGGACGGCGACTATCTGATGGGGGTGAACGCCTTGTGGACGGCGGCGCATATGAAAATTCCGGTGCTGATCATCGTCGACAACAACCGGTCCTATTTCAATGACGAGATGCATCAGGAGAACATCGCGAAGAAGCGGGAGCGGCCGCCGGAAAACCGCTGGATCGGCCAAAGGATCGACGACCCGCCGCCGGACCTCGCGGCCCTGGCCCGGGCGCAGGGGCTGGAGGGAGACGGCCCGGTCGAGGACATCGCCGATTTGGCGGCCGCCATCGAGCGCGGCCTTGAGTCGGTCCGGTCCGGCAAACCCTATGTCCTGGATGTGGTCGCCCTTGGCGAGTACGTGACGACCCCGGTCCACGGCGGGCGAAAATCGGACTAGGGTCGGGACCCTCTTTTTGCTCCCTCGCCCCCTTCTTCAGGGGGAGAGGGATGCGAAGGCTTGGCGAGCGAAGCGAGCCTAGCCATGCCTGTCCTCCGGCCGGCGGAGCCGGTCCGGTGGGCTGGGTGAGGGGGAATTTCCGTACCACCCCCACCCCAACCCTCCCCCTGAAGGGGGCGAGGGGATTTTGTGCCGTGGCGTCAGTGAAACCTACTCCCGCATCTTCGACGAAGAATTGATCACCGCATGGATGTTCTTGGCGAAGGCCACGGCGGAAGCCATATCCCGCCCGTGGGCGTTTGACGCGAATTCCTTGACCGCGCGGACCGCGACGACGGGTTCCGATTTCATTTGGGCGATCAGCGCGTCGAGGGCGTCGTCGAGTTCGGCATGAGGGACGATTTTCTGGACGATACCGAAAGCCTGCGCGGTCGCCGCATCGATCTTGTCGGTGCTGTAGGTCAGATACATGGAGGCTTTGCGGGGCAGGCGGTCGATCAGGGCCGACATGACCATGGTCGGCATGATGTTGTGCTGCATCTCCGGGACCTGGAAGTCGGCCCTGTCCGATGCGATGGTGATGTCGCCGAGGGCGGCCAGCGCGCAGCCGAGCCCGTAGGCGCCGCCCTGCACCACGCAGACCACGGGCGCCGGCGAGTCCCGGAACGCCGCATAGGCATCGAAGACCACATCGAAGCCTCCCTTCATGTCGAGGGCTTCGGGCGGGGGGCCGCCGCGACCGCCTCTTCCCATGGTCGCGCGCCCGAGACAGAAGTCGTCGCCGGCGGTCCGAAAGATTATCGCGCGGGCATCGCCCGAGACCTCATTGACGCGGCGCGTCAGGTCGATGACCACCTCGTCCGACAGCCGGTTGCCGTCGCCGGCATTATCGATCGTGAAGGTGACGACGTCGCCGTCGGTGTGCTGTTGAAGAATGTCGGCCATCCTGATTTCCCTGGTGCAATTTCCGGAGCACGCTCCATATATCCCATTAAGCGGCATCAATCGGCGTTTGACCACCCCGGGGCGGCAACATAGAACCGGCACCGGCGGGGGGTCCGAAGTGAATATCACCGGTGTCCAGGAAATTACCCATGGGGCGGGCGGCCTTGCGGCCCGCACCCGGTTCCTCTGATGGAGACCGTTCTCTCCCTGATCACCCTCGAGAACGCCGCCATTGTCGCCATCATCGTGGCCGGCGGTTTCGTTCGCGGCTATACGGGATTCGGTTCCGGGCTGGTGATGGCGCCGCTGTTGACCCTTTTCTGGGGACCGGTGGAAGCCGTGGCGACGACGGTTGGCCTGGGGGTGATTGCGTCGGTGCAGGTGCTGCCCGGGGGCGTCCGCCGATGCGATTGGCGGACCATGGCGCCCATGTCGTTGGCTGCCGTGCTGTTCGTCCCCGTGGGCACCTTCATGCTGGTCTCGCTGGATCCGGAGATCGTCAAAAACATCATCGCGACGATCGTGCTGTTTCTCACCGCCATCAGCCTCAGGGGATGGACATATAAGGGGCCTGCCGGTCCAATCCCCGCCTTCCTGGCCGGCTCCGTCGGTTCGTTGGTCAACGGCATCGCCGCCATCGGCGGTCCGGCCAATGTCATGTATCTGATGTCGCTCCCCAATAGCGCGGAACGGCACCGGGCCAATATCATCGTCATCACATCGGTGATCGGGTGGCTGGTTCTGTTGAATATGATAGTTGCCGGCGCCGTGAGTCAGGAGACCGTGATCAAAGTGGCGCTGCTTTTCGTCCCCAATATGTGCGGCGTCTGGGCGGGCTCGAAGATGTTTGCGCTGTTGCCGGGCCGGGTCTTCCGGCTGATCGTTCTGTGGATGCTGGTCGCCGTCAGCGTCGCGATCCTGGTCACTTAGTCTTTTAGTCCTTGAGCATCTCCCGGGCGATGATCACCTGCTGGATTTGGGTGGTGCCCTCGTAGATACGGAACAGCCGCACGCCGCGATAGAAGCGTTCGATGGGGTATTCGGCGATATAGCCGGCGCCGCCGAAGATCTGCACCGCCCGGTCCGCGACCCGGCCGACCATTTCCGAGCAGTACATCTTGGCGCACGCCGCTTCCAGGGTAATCACCTCGCCGTCGTCCCGGCGCTGCGCCGCGTCCATCAGCATGCAGCGCGCGGCGTAGGCCTCGGCCTGGCTGTCGGCGAGCATGGCCTGGATGAGTTGGAAATCCGCGATGGGGCGGCCGAACTGCTCCCGTTCCTTGGCGTAGTTGACGCTCTCCTCGATCAGCCGCTCGGCGGCGCCGACGGACATGCCGGCGATCCGGAGCCGGCCCCGGTCGAGGACCTTCATGGCGGTCTTGAAGCCCTGGCCTTCCTCGCCGATGCGATTGGCGGCGGGCACCCGGCAATCCTCGAAAATGACGTCGGCGGTGTGGGTTCCCCGTTGACCCATCTTGACATCGGGCCTGCCGACGCTGAGGCCGGAGGAGTCCCGCTCGACGATGAAGGCGGAGACGCCGGCGGCGCCCGGCGTGTCGGGATCCGTGCGGGCCATCACGGTGAAGATTCCGGCGTGGGGCGCGTGGGTGATGAAGCGCTTGGTGCCGTTCAGGATGTAGTCGTCCCCGTCCCGGCGCGCCGAGGTCTTCAGTGAACCGGCATCGGATCCGGAACCCGGTTCGGTGAGCGCGAACGACGCGATGATCTCGCCGGAGGCGATGGGCGGCAGGTATTTCCGTTTCTGTTCCTCGGTGCCGTCCATGGCGATGCCCTGGGCGCCGATCCCGATATTGGTCCCGAAGGCGGTGGAGAAGGGGGGCGTGGCCCGCCCGAAGATCACGTTGACCAGGGCATCGTCGACCATGCCGAGGCCGAGGCCGCCGTACTCCTCCGGCAGCGACAGGCCGTACAGGCCCATGGCCTTCATTTCGTCCTGCACATCCTCGGGCACCGCGTCCTCTTCCTCGACCTGCGCCTCAAGGGGGATGAGCCGCTCGCGAACGAAGCGCTCCAGCGTATTGATCAGTTGGGTTCTGGTATCTTGATCCAACGGCATGAGACCGCGTCCCGTTCCTTGTCTCGGTTCAAGGAGAGCATAGCCAATGCTCGGCGCGCGCCCAAGACCGCTTGGCCGGTCCGGAGGTTATTCGCCCGACGCCGAGACGTCAGGCAGAACCGGTCATCCACTTGACCGCCTCGATCATCGCGGCGGGATTGGCCTTGCCCTGTCCGGCGATATCCAGCGCCGTCCCGTGACCGACGGAAGAGAACCGGATCGGGGTGCCGATGATGACGCCCGCGGCACCGTGCCGGGCCAGCAGCTTGGCGGGAACGTGCCCCTGGTCATGAAGCATCATCACGAAGGCATCCACGTCTTCGCGCTGAAGCATCAGGTCGGCGGGCGCCGGGCCTTCGATGCGGATGCCCGCGGCCCGGAGGCGTTCGATGGCGGGGATGACGGTCTCGGCCTCTTCGTCCCCCATCAGGCCGCCCTCGCTGGCGTGCGGATTGACGCCGGAGACCATGATCAGCGGATCGGCATTGCCCGTCGCGACGAGGGTATCGTGAACGGCGCGGATGACCGCCTCGACCCGCGGGCGCGTAATCAGCTCCAGCGCCTTCCGGACGCTGGTGTGCAGGGTGCAGTGGGCGATATTGGTCCTGCCGAAGGACAGCATCAGGAAGATGTCCTCGGGCGGCGTGCCGAACTCCTGGGAGAGCAGCGACGCGTATCCCTCATACTCGATGCCGGCGAGGTTGATGGAGGATTTGGTGTTCGGCGCCGCGACCACGGCCGCGGCCTTCCCGGCGAGCGCCGCCCTGACGGCCTGCACGCCGCTGTCGAACTGGGCGCGGCCGTTGTCGGCGCTGATTTCGCCGAGCGCCACCGGCCGGTTGCCGAAATGATCGAGCGCAACGACGGGCACCGTCCCGGCGGCCCAATCGACATTGTCCATATGGTCATAGCCGGTGATCGCGCAATCGAGACCGCCGGCGTCCATATGGGCCTGGATGGCGCTCAAGTCTCCGAACAGCACGGGCCGGCACGCCCGGCGGACCTCGGGCGCCGTCGCGGCCTTCAGACATATCTCGGGGCCGATGCCGGCCGGGTCGCCGGTAGACAGCGCGATGATGGGCAGATCGTCGGTCACGTCATGACATCCTTTCGGGGCTTTGGCGGCATGTTGCGCCATCTCTCCCTTTCGAGTCGATAGGCCAGGCAATCGTCTCCCGTTTTCTCATGGAACCGCGGGACGCATCACGAGGTCCGGCATGCGATGAAGTTCACGCCCGTGACGGTCATGACGACGGCGCCGTCCCGGTTCGTCACCTCGACGGCCGATTGAACGATCCCCCGGGACGGGTTCGATTTGGACCGCCGGGTGCTCTCGATGGTGACCCGGACCGTCAGCTCGTCGCCGGCATAGACCGGGGCGGGCCATTTCAAATCCGCGAGGCCGGGAGAGGACAGGCTGGAAACGTCGGAAAGATAGTGCCGGGCGAAGAGCCGCATCATCAGGCCCGCGGTGTACCAGCCGCTGGCGATGACGGCGCCGAAGGGGCCGTTCGCGGCCTCATCCGGACTGACGTGGATGGCTTGCGGGTCGTAAAGTCTCGCGAAGGCGAGCATCTCGTCTTCGTCCGCCGTCGCCGTACCGAGGACATGAACCGCGCCTTGCTCGTAATCCTCGAAGTACCTATCGCGGCCGGGCGACGTGAAGGGGAGGCTGCTCTGATCGTCCATACCGGAACCTAGTGGCCTGATCGGGCAACGCCGAGGCGGTTCTTCACAACCGGCGCCGGCAGGAATTCCGACCCTACAGCCCCGACACGAACTTCTTCAGGTCGCCGTTGAAGCGCCCGGCGTCCTCGATGAAGGGGGCGTGGCCGATGCCGTCATAAATTATGCGGGTCGACTTTCCGCCGGCGCCGTCGACAAGGCTCTTCATGATCTCCGTCGAGCGCGGCAGGACGTGGCGGTCCTTGCTGCCGTGGATGAAGAGCACGGGCACCCCGATCGTCTTCAGCGTCGGCGAATGGTCGAGCGGCCCGCCCTTGACGAAGCGGTCGATCACCATGGCGCGCCGGACATAGGGCGGCGTCTGCATGTTGTAGGCCAATGCCTCCGCCGCCACGGCCGCCGGCAGCGGCTTGCCCGGCACCATGTCGAGGAACCGCTTCGTGCCGGCGAGCTGGCGCGCATAGGCGCCGCAGGTCTTCGCCTTGCCGCAGCCGTCGAGATCGGCGCCCGGCGGGCCGGCGGGAATGCCCGCCATCGGCCCGGTATTCTCGATCACGCCCGGCCCGAGGACCAGTTCCGGGCCGCCCTGGTCCGGCGGCCTGAGATCGAGATTGTAGCCGGTGGCGACGAATACCAGGGCCGAGAGCTTGCCCTGGCCGTGCGCCTTCACATAGTCGAGCAACGGAAGCCCGCCGTAGGACCAGCCGACGAGAACGACATCCTGCAGCCCCTTGGCGGCGATGACCGCGGCGATATCGCCGGCCCACAGCTTACTGTCGATATAGTGTTTGGGATCCTCGGGCTTGGAAGAATAGCCGTGGCCGCGCAGGTCGAACGCAATCAGGCGGTAGGTGTCGCCCAGGCCGCTCAGCATTTGGCGGCGCCAGGCGGCGGCGCTCTGGGAGAAACCGTGAACGAACAGGATTGGCCGTCCGGCCGGATTGCCGCTTTCGACGACGGCGATCGTCAGGCCGTCGGACGAGGCGACGGTCGATGGAACCAGCCCACGCAGCCGTTCGGCCTGCACGGGCAGGGCAAGGGCGGCGGCAAACGCCGCGGCGGCGAGTATTGCAGCAATCCGTTTCATGGCAACCTCCCTGCGTTGTCCGCCTCGAACGCTAAAATGGTCGTCGGGGCCTGTAAACCTAAATCCGGCGGTTGGAGGGCCGCGAGCGCCCACTGAGCGTCCATACCGGAACCCGTCAGTAGCGGGAAAACTCCTGGTTTTCCTTGGTCACGAACTCCGCCAGGACCGTCGCGCCGTCTCTGTTGGCCGCCAATGCGTCCTTCAGCGCCGGCAAGATATCGTCAGGCTGTTCGACCCTGAAGGCCGTCGCCCCGAGCGCCCGCCCGAGTTCCGCGTAGTTGCCGCCGACGGCCATGGTGCCGTACTTGTCGTCGGAGACTTTGAGGACCGAGCGTTCGGCCGCCATCATGCCGTTGTTGAACACCACCGTCAGGGTGGCGATGTTGTTCCTGGCGGCGGTCTCGATGTCCATGCCGACCATGCCGATGGCGCTGTCGCCCATGAAGTTGATGCAGGTCTTCTCCGGCGCCGCCAGCTTGGCACCGATGGTAAGGCCGAGGCCATGCCCGAGCTGTGTCGATTTGCCCCAACCCATGTAGGAGCGGGGCGCGGTGGATTCCCAAAACGGAACGATCTGTTCGCGGGGGCTGCCCGAATCGTGGGTGACGATGGCGTTGTCCCGGTCGACCAGTTTCATCATCTCGTGGGCGACCCGGTAGGGATTGAGCGGCGCCTCGTCCGAGGTGAGCCGGTCTTGCCATTCGGCGAGCCAGGCCTTCTTCGCCGCCCGCACTGCCCGGGCCCGTTCCCCGGACGGTGCCGCGCGGTCGCCGATGGCTTCTTTCAGCTGAGACAGGGTGATCTTCGCGTCCCCCAGCAGCGCCCGCTCGACCCGCTGGTCCTTGTTGATGTCGTCCTCGTGGTTGGTGGCGTGGATGACGCGCTTGCCGGCCGGCACATTCGGGTTGAACGGGGAGGTGGTCAGGCTGCTGCCGACCGCAAACACGACGTCGGCGTCTCTCAAGTGCTCGGTCAGCGGGCGGGGCGCCGACACGGCCGATGCCCCGAGGGAGAGGGGATGGGTTTCGGGAAATCCGCTTTTGCCGGGATTGGTCGTGAGAACCGGGGCATCCAGCAGTTCGGCGAGCGCGACCAGCTCGTCCGTGGCCCCGGCCCAGAGAATACCGGCGCCCGCGAAAATCACCGGGGATTTGGCTTCGGCCAGCATCCGGGCCGCGGCCTCGATGTCGCCGGGGTCCGGCGCAGATTTCAAGGGCGCGGGCGGCGTGTAATCCAGTTCGCCCGGGAACTCGGCTTGTGAAACGGAGGGCGGAATCTCCAACAGCACCGGGCCGGACTTGCCGGACCGCAGAAGGTGATAGGCCCGGCGGAGGACCCGCGGTATGTCCTCGACCCGGTCGATTCTGGTGGCCCATTTCGTGATATGGCGGAAATTGTCGACCGCCGAAAATACCGGCCGCGTGTTCTGCCGGTCCAGCTCCGCGCCGCCCGGGATGACGAGCAGCGGAACGTTTTCGCTGTAGGCCTGCGCGACGCCGGCAAATGCGTTCTCGATTCCCGGACCCGCCTGGGAACCGAACACGCCGATGGATTTGCCGCCGGTCGCCCGGCTGTAGCCGTCGGCCATGCCGACGCCCACGCGCTCCTGCCGGCAGAGGATGGGCCGGATGCCGATCTCGGCGCAGGGCTCGATCAGCGCATTGCGGGGATAGCAGGACAGAAACCCGGTGCCTTCCCGCCGGAGTATTTCCGTGATGGCTTCTGCGCCGTTCATGCGTCGCTCCCTTCGAGCAGGTACGGCGCATTGCACTCCCGCGCCACGTCCCTGATTTCCCCGGCCAGCCGCTCGGTCACCGGGATTCCCGACCTGGACCTTTCGGCGTAGGCCGCGCGCTCCGGGTCTCCGGCGACCAGAACGGGCCGGCCGGGGTCCGCGGGCTCGGTTGCGTGCAGGGCGTCGATCAGGTCGTCCATTTCGTCCGGAAACCCGTCATCGCCGCGCACCGCCGCGGGATCCGCGGCGAGAAAGAAGTGCCCGACATTGCCGGCCGCCCGTGACCGGCCGGTGAATTCATCGACCCGGAAAATGGCCGCGCCGGAAAGCACGCTCGACAGGATATCCACCATGGCGGCCAGCCCGTAGCCCTTGTGGCTGCCCATCTCCCGGCTGCCGCCGAGGGGGGTCAGTTTCCGCGCCTCCCGTGCCGCCGGCGCATCCGTCGTCGGCCGTCCGTCCCGGTCCATCGCCCACCCGAGGGGAATATCCATGCCGGCGCGAACCGCGACCGCGAGCTTGCCGATAGCGACCGTGCTGGTCGCCATGTCCAGGAGGAACGGCGGATTACGGCGCGCCGGGGCGGCGAAGGCGATGGGGTTGGTGCCGAACATGGTCCGTTTGCCGAAGGTGGGCACGACCAGGGAACTCGGCGTGCCGGTCAGGGAAATGCCGATCAGGCCGTCGTCCGGGGCCATGGCCGCGTAATAGCCGGCGGCGCCGTAATGATTGGAATTCCGGACGCTGACCGCGCCGATGCCGGTTTTCTTCGCCTTTTCGATGGCGAGGCCCATCGCTTTCTCGGCCACCGGATGGCCCAGCCCGTGACCGCCATCGATCAACGCCATGGACGGCAAATCCCGAACCACCCTGATCTCGCCGTCGACGATGATCTTTCCGTCCCGCCGCATGTTCCGGTAGCCCGGCAGCATGCCGATCCCATGGGAATCGATGCCCTTGAGGTCGGTATCGACCATGACCCGGGCGGCGGTATCCGCGTAGCCGCTAGGCATCCCCCAGGCGGTGAATACCTCGACGATCTGGCGGTTGAGCAGATCCGCGGGGACGGTGAGCACGGGTCGAACTACCTCCGGCGTGCGCCGCTCGGCCGGCGCGACCTTGACATGCGTGGCACTCAGCGGCCACTCTTCCCGCAATCATCCTATCGATGGGTGTTTTGACTCACAAGGCGTCGAAATGGCCGCGAAACCAGCTCTTCGGTCAGTGCAGGGGCCGGGTCCCAAACAGGATTTCAGCGGGCCGGCGACCTACGCCGACATGATCGTCGCCGACGTGCGCGAAGCGGTGTTCGCCCGCCGCATGGTCCCGGGTGATTTCCTTGGTTCCGAAAAGGATGTCGCCGCGCGGTTCGGCGTCAGCCGCAACACGGCAAGGGATGCGCTCCGCACGCTGGAAGCGCTCGGCATCGTCGATATCCGCGTGGGCGCGGGCGGCGGCGCCCGGATTGCCTCGGGAAGCCCCGACAAGTTCGCCGAGGCCCTCGCCATCCAGTTCAATCTTGCCGGCGTCAGCGAGGTGGAAATCCTGGACGCGCAGTGGGCGATCGAAGGGATGGCGGCGGAACTCGCGGCGGCCCATGCCACGGAATATGATCTGCAGCATCTGGGCGAATTGCTCGCCGAAGCCGAACGCCTCGAGGATGATCCGGCGGCATTCGCCGACAGCAGCATGCGCTTTCACATGGCGATTGCCGAAGCATCCCATAACCGCGCCCTGGTGGCGCAATTGATCGCGATCCGTCATGTGGTGTGGCCGTCGGGCGGCGTGAGTGAAACAAAAACCAGAGCCCGGAATATATTGGACTGTCACCACAGGCTATATGAACTGATCGCCGCAAGGGACGGGGCGGGAGCCCGGGATCTGATGCACGATCACTTGTCGAGCATTCGGGCGTTCCGCTCGGAAAAATCGAAGGGAAAAGTCGAGGAAATCAAGCGCGCCTAGCCGGGTGCGGGAAGGGGAAAGGACATGGCAGAGATTATTTACGGCTTCGGTTCGTCGCATGGACCGCTTCTGTCGACGCCGCCGGAGAAATGGGATTTACGCGCGGCCGACGACAGGAAGAACCCGTCGCATCCGTTCCGGGGAGACTTCTACACCTGGCCGGAACTCTACGAACACCGGAAGTCGGAGAACGATTTCGAGAAGGAGATCGAGATCGGCGTGCGCGAAGGCCGCGCCGAACGGAATCACAGGAGCCTCGATGCGCTGGCCGACAAATTCGAGGAGGTCGATCCCGACATCTGCGTCGTGGTCGGCGACGATCAGCACGAATGGTTCCACGACCAGGTCCAGCCTTCGTTCACCGTCTATTTCGGCGACGAGGTGATCAACACGGGACTGACGCAGGAGGCTTACGACGCCATGGCCCAGCGCTCTCTCGGTCTCGCGTTGTCGCTGGCCGCCAACCATCCCCCGGAGGATCACAGCTATCCCGTTCCGACGGGACTGGCGCACCGGATCATCGAACAGGCGATCGACGACGAGTTCGATATCGCGACCTCGGGCGAACAGCCGAGCAACGAAAAAGGCCTGATCGGCGTCGGTCACGCGGTCGGCTTCATCTATCGCCGCATTCTCCGCGACAAGCCGGTGCCCGTCATCCCGATCCTGCTCAATACCTTCTTTCCGCCGAACCAGCCGACGCCGAAACGGTGCTACGAGTTCGGACAGTCCATCGGCCGGGCGATCAAATCGTGGGGCGAAAACAAGCGCGTGGCCGTTTGCGCGTCGGGCGGGGTGAGTCATTTCGTGATCGATGAGGAATTCGACGACCGGATATTGACGGCGATGGCGGCGCGGGACGTGGATACCCTCATCAACGAGCCCAACCACATGTTCCGGTCCGGCACGTCGGAGACCAAGAACTGGATCACCGTCAGCGGCATCCTGTCCGAGACCAGCCTGGAAATGAACCTGCTGGATTACGTGCCCTGCTATCGTTCCGAGGCGGGGACGGGGAATGCCATGGCGTTCGCCACCTGGCAATAACGCGCGGCCGGCGCCGCGCAATTTCTCGACACGACCGGCAAAGCCGGCGCTACATGGGAGGAATAAATGTCTAGGAATCGTCTTCTTCTAACCACGGCCGCTCTCGGCGCACTGATGATCGCGGCACCCGCCGCGGCGCAGAAGTCCAAGGACACCCTGCGGATCGCCTATACCGATCCCATTTCCATCGTCGATCTCATTCACGACCCGAAGCCCGAAACCGCGTTGACCGCGCGGATCGTCTTCGACGGTTTGGTGCACTTCGACGATTTCAACAAGGAGTTCAAACCGCTCCTGGCCAAGTCGTGGAAACGGGTTGACGAGCTGACATTGGAGTTCGAGCTTCGCGACGACATCAAATTTCATGACGGGTCCGCGTTCGATGCCGACGACGCCGTCTACACCATCAACTGGCTGATCGATCCAAAGACCAAAGTCCGTTTCAAGACCAATTACATCTGGATCGGCAGTGTCGAGAAACTCGGGCGGTACAAGATCCGGATAAAGACCAGGAGGCCGGCGCCCGAAGGGCTGATGCGGCTTGCGAAGTCGATCCCCATGTTCCCGTCGGACGTGCACGGCGCGCTTGCGAACAAGGCCACATTCGGCAAGAAGCCCGTCGGTACCGGCCCGTGGCGGGTGACGTCCATTTCGCCGACCGGCGGCATCAAGATGAGTTCCCGGAAGATCGCTCATGGCGGGGATTACAAGAACGCCACCAATATCAAGAACGTGCATGCGGTGCCGATTCCCAACCGGCAGACCCAGGTCGCCCAACTGCTGACGGGCGGCGTGGATCTGGTCCGCGGGCTGCGGCGAGACCAGGTGAACAATCTTGCCGCCGACCCGCGGTTCGGCGTCACCTCGACCACGGGCATGCTCTACAGCTATATCCTGTTCGACGCGGCGAACCGGTCGGGCAAGTCCGAACTGTCCGACGTCAATGTCCGGAAGGCTATACTCCAGGGCATCGACCGGGAGGCGATCCAGAAGAACATCGTCGCGGGCGGGGCCGATGATCCGGTGCCCCCGGCGCTCTGCCAGGACTATCAGCTGGGCTGCGACTTCTCGCCCGTGCCGTACAAGTTCGATGCGGCCAAGGCCAAGGCGGCATTGGCCGCCGCCGGTTATCCCAATGGTTTCGAGGCGACGATCTCCGCGCTCGGCCCGGCCGGCGTGGTGGCCGAGGCCGTCGCGGGTCAATTGCGGAAACTCGGCATCAAGGCCGGGGTGAACCGGTTGAACTTCGGCGCCTACCGCAAACAGCAGCGGGACGGCAAGTTCCAGATCCTGGTCAGCATGTGGAGTTCCGGCGGCCTTCCGGACACGTCTTCGACGGCGAACATGATGTTCGCGCCGGGGCCCCGGAACTACAACGGGGACAAACTGCTGAACGCCCTCCGGTTGAAGGGGAACTCGGAACTCGACGAGGCGAAACGCAAGGCGGCCTACAAGGCCATGTTCGATCGCGTGAACCAGCAGGCCTATGTGATGCCGCTCACCACCATGCCGACGGTGTACGTGCATTCGAAGGATGTGGAGGTGTTGAAGGGATCCCTGTCGCCCTATGGGGCCTCCCTCAGCCATATCCGCTGGAAATAGGGGCAGGGCGAGGGGATGAGCCATAAAATGATTGCGTCATGGCCGGGCCCGGACCCGGCCATCCACGTTTCCAATTGTGGTGAATTTCCTGGATGCTCCGAACAAGTCGGGGCATGACGGCTTGGTTTGTGCCATATATCCACTCGTCATACCCCGCTTTATGCGGGGTATCCACATGTCCCAACGGGTTTGACATGGTGATATCGACTTGCGGGTGAGTGGCCGGCCCGGCCTTTCCATGTTGCGGCCATATATTTAACATGTTAAATATATTTCGGTTTAATCATCTGAGATAGGGGCCGCCCGTGTTGAAGAACCTCGAAACCCGGTTGATGAGCGCCGGGGAGGCGATTGTTCAAACGTTGGCTGCCAACGGGGTCGATACGGTCTTCGGTATTCCCGGTGCCCAGACCTACCCCATTTTCGATGCCCTGGACCGGGCGAAAAGCAGTATCCGCACTATCGGTACCCGGCATGAACAGGCGGCGGCCTACATGGCGTTCGGGTACGCCAAGGCGACGGGCCGCCTCGGCGTTTATTCGGTGGTGCCGGGACCGGGGGTCCTGAACACCGCGGCGGCCCTGTCGACCGCGTGGGGCGCCAGCCAGCCGGTGCTTTGCGTCACGTCCCAGGTGCCGCGCGACTACCTGGGCAAGGGGAGGGGAGCGCTCCACGAAATCCCGGATCAGCTTGCGACCTTGAACTCGCTCATCAAATGGGCGGTGCGGATCGACAACCCGTCGGATGCGCCGGAAATCGTCAACGAGGCGGTGCGGGTCGCGACCTCCGGGCGGCCCGGTCCGGTCTCGGTGGAAATGTGCTGGGACGATTTGGCGACGTCGGGGATGGTCGGCCTGCTGCCGCCCGCCGACCCCGATCCCCACCCGGAAATCGGCAAGGCGGAATTGAAGCAGGCGGCGGACATGCTCATCTCCGCGGAGCGGCCGATGATCTTCGTCGGCAGCGGCGCGCAGCACGCCGCCGGCGAAGTTCTCGCGCTCGCCGAGGAACTGAAGGCCCCGGTCACCGCATTTCGGGGCGGCCGCGGGGTGGTTTCCGAAGATCACGAACTGGGCGTGTCGAGCCTCGCCGGACACGACCTGTGGCGCGAGTGCGATGTGCTGCTGGGCATCGGCACCCGGCTGGAGATGCCGTACATGCGCTGGTCGGTGGACATGTTCAAGGAACAGTCCCAACCGCTCGCGCCGCCGCATCTCATCCGGGTGGACATCGATCCCAGGGAGATGGAGCGGCTGGCGCCGCATGTTCCGCTGGTCGCGGATTCCCGGGACGGCGCCGCCGCGCTGCTGGATGCGATCAAGGGCAGGCGCACGCCGCCGGACGGCGCAATCGAGCGGATCCGGAAATCGAAGGCCTGGGCAGAGGAAAAGGCCGATTGGGTCAAGCCCCACAAGCAGTACCTGGACGTCATCCGCGACGTGCTGCCGCGCGACGGTTTTTTCGTCGAGGAGCTTTGCCAGACGGGGTTCACGTCCAACTTCGCCTATCCCGTATTGGAGCCCCGCACCTATGTGTCCTGCGGTTTCCAGGGCACGTTGGGATTCGGCTTTCCGACCGCGCTCGGCGTCAAGGCGGCGTGCCCGGACAAGCCGGTGGTCTCCATCATCGGGGACGGCGGGTTCATGTTCGGGGTGCAGGAACTGTCGACCGCGGCCCAATACGGTCTGGGTGTCGTCACCGTGCTGTTCAACAACTCGACTTTCGGCAACGTGCGCCGCGATCTTCGGAAGTTCTACAAGGGCCGGACCATCGCCACGGAATTCCAGAACCCGGACTTCCCCGCCCTGGCGGAGAGCTGCGGCGTCGCCGGATACCGGGTGACCTCGCCGGACGAGCTCAGGCCTGTGCTCGCGGCGGCGCTGGAGAAGGACGAGCCGGCGCTGATCGAAGTGATAATCGACAAGACCACGGAGCGCAGCCCCTGGCGTTACATCCTGATGTTCTACGACGACGTCTAGGCCGGGGCGTGACGATATAAAACGATTACGTCATGGCCGGGCAAGGACCCGGCCATCCACGTGGATGCCCGGATCAAATAAGGTCAATTCGGACGAATTGACCGACCCGGGCATGACGACTTGTGTTTCCCCCCTTGCACCGACATCCGTACGGACTAAATGAATAGGAACAGCCGCCCTCACCGGGGCGGCGTTTCGCGTATTGGCGACGAGCTATGCAATTTTGTACGAACCAAAAGGGGGGTACCTCCCGAACGGGTGTCATCAAATGTCCATGAATGTCCATAAATGTCCATGTCCCCGAAAACAGTCATTTTTGGGAATTGAATGATTTCAAAGACTTACCGATATGCGCCCTGTGCATGGCGGGACCGGAGAAAGCGGTCCTTGGCGCTGCATCCCGATGTTCTATGATGATGTCCAAGCGCGGAGCCGAACCCGGCATCGGAGAGGAATGAGAAAATGAATGTGATGGCCAATGACATGAGCCGGCTGGTGTCCGGCGCCCGGTCCTTTCTTCAGCGGGATCAGAAGCTGCTGATCGACGGCGAGTGGGTGCAGAGCGCGGGCGGCGATACGTTCGACGTCATCGACCCGTCGAGCGGCGAAGCCGTCGCCAAGGTGCCGCGCGGCAATGCCGAGGATATCGACCGGGCGGTCCGGGCCGCGGCCGCGGCGCTCAACGACCCGGCCTGGCGCGATATGCAGCCCAGCGACCGCGAGCGGCTGATGCATCGCTTCGCGGACGTCATCGAGGCGCACGCCGAGGAACTCGGACAGATGGAAGCCCTCGATGTCGGCATGCCGAGCCTCATCGGCCAGCACGCCGAGGTGGGAAATGTCCTGGCGACGCTTCGCTACATGGCCGGCTGGCCGACCAAGATCACGGGCGACACCATCGATATCGGCAATGCGCTGCCCGAAAAGCGGTTCTTCGCCTACACCGCCCGCGAGCCGGTCGGCGTCGTCGGGGCCATCGTGCCGTGGAACGTGCCGCTGATGATCGCCATGTGGAAGATCGCACCGGCATTGGCGGCGGGCTGCACCATCGTCTTGAAGCCGTCCGAGGTGACGCCCCTCGGCGCGCTGCGTTTGGGCGAGCTTGCTCTCGATGCCGGCGTGCCGCCCGGGGTGATCAACATCGTTACAGGCTTCGGCGCCGAGGCGGGGGAGGCTCTGGTCGCCCATCCGGGGGTGGCGAAAATCTCCTTCACCGGTTCGGTGGCCACGGGCAAGGCGATCAACAAGCTGGCGACCGATACCTTGAAGAACGTGACCCTCGAACTCGGCGGCAAGTCGCCGGTCCTCCTGCTGGACGATGCCGATGTGGACAGGGCCGCCCCGGCGATCGCCCGCGGCATTTTCGGCAATTCCGGCCAGGTCTGCGTGGCGGGATCCAGGCTCTACGTGCAGGGCAGCGTCTTCGACCGGACCGTGGAGCGGCTGGCCAAGGAAGCGCGCTCGCTGAAGCTCGGGCCGGGCCTGCACCCGGAATCCCAGATGGGCCCGCTGGTCTCCGCCCAGCACCGGGACAGGGTGATGGACTACATCGAGGCCGGTCTCAACGAGGGCGGCGAAGCGGTTGCCGGGGGCAAGTCGGTCGACGGACCCGGCTACTACGTGGAGCCGACCGTCCTGGTCCGGCCGCCCCAATCGTCGACCGTCGTCCAGGAAGAGATCTTCGGTCCGGTGATCACGGCGATTCCCTTCGACGGTCCGGAAGACGCCGCCCGGTTCGCCAACGACACGAGTTACGGTTTGGCGTCTTATATCTGGGGAAGCGACGTTCAGCGGATTCATCGGTTGATCCCCCGCATCCGGGCGGGCTCGGTGTTCGTCAACACCTCGCCGTTCCCCCATCCGGCGATGCCCCTCGGCGGCTACAAGCAGTCGGGAATCGGCAAGGACCTCGGCGAGGAAGCGATCCGGCACTATACCGAATTGAAATCGGTGATGATCGGCCTGAACTAGCGCCGGGCGCGTTGACCCTGAATCCGGGTTCACCTAGGGTTGGCGGATCGCCGGAAACGCCGATGGGCGGTTCCATATATTGGGAGATCAACATGAAACAATCCTTGAAGTACGGCATCGCCGCGCTCGCCCTTGCAGGTGCGGTGGTGATGTCGAGCGGCGTCGCACACGCCCAATCCAAAATTCTCCGCGCGGATACCGGATCCCCCGGTGCGGTTTCGCATGCGGTGATCGTGGTCCTTGGCAAGGTCTGGCAAAAGGATCTGGGCGTCACCATTCAGATCAACGACAGCCAGACATTGACCCGGTCGGCGCTCAAAATGGGCCGCGGCCAACTTGAGATCATGCCGTTCCCGACAGCGATCTATAGGTTCCTGTCAACGGGCAGCGCCATGTACAAAAAGAAACTGAGCGAGCAGGCAAAGGCGGCCGCCAAGAACGTCCGCTCGATCTGGGGCTGGAAAGCCGTGGTCTTCCACCCGGTGACCTTCGAAGTCGACACCATCAAGACGTTCGCCGACATCAAGGGCAAGCGCGTGTTCACCGGCCCGCCCTCGGGCGCCGCGGCCGTGACGTCCGAGACCATGATCAAGGCGCTCACCGGCTACGAAGCGAACAAGGACTACACGGCGATTCGTTTGCCGTGGGGCGGCGGCCTACAGGCCATGATGGACGGCAAGCTCGACCTGTTCATGCGCCCCGACGGTCCGGGTTCGGCGATGATCGAGCAACTCGGCCTGACCAAGAAGTTCCGGCTTCTTGATGCGGCCGACAGCTCGAACCAGGATGCTTGGAAGAAATGGGCTAGTGCGCTCGGTCGTGCGCCCGGCATCATCCCTGCCGGTACATATAAGGGCCAGGTCAACGGCGACAAGAATATCGCCGTCGGCGCGGTGACGTTCCAGATCGCGGTCAACAAGGATTCAATTTCCGAAGAGATGGCCTACAACATGACCAAGCTGACGTGGGATAACATCGACACCATTCACAAAACGGCACAGACATTGAAACCGATCGATCCGAAGAATCCGTTCATCGGCGTCAACATGCCGCTGCACATGGGGGCGGTGAAGTACTACCGCGAGAAGGGCGTCGCTATTCCGGACGCCATTCTGCCGCCGGAAGCCAAATAGTCCGTGGTATTGGGACCGGGCCCGACAGTCACGCGACTGCCGGGCCCGTCCATTTATTCGATTAGGAAATTCGTCCGGGGGACGCCTCTTTAGGGGAGACGCGGCATGAACGCCGAAACGGAACGGTCCGGCATTCAAAGAACCTTGGGTATCGCGGCGTTTATCGTCGCGCTTGCGCTTGCCCTCATCGGCATCGGCAACTCGTCGCCGAGCTTCTGGATCATTCCCAAGATGGGGCCTTATCCGTCCGCGATCATCCGCCCGCTAATTCTCGGCGGTGCCGTTTTCCTGGTTCTTGTCCGTTACCCCATCGGCCCCTGGCTGCTGCGCGGCGTGCCATCCCTTAAACCGGCCGCCCGGGTTATCGACGTCGTCATCATGGCGGCGGCGCTGTGGGTGTTTTGGCGCTATTACACCGACGTCTCGGAAATCGAGTACGGTCTGTTCGACTTCACCATCATCCACCCGGTCATTGCGCTCACGGCCTGCGCCATTTTCATCCTGCTTTGCTGGCGGGTCTGGGGCACCCCGCTGGCGGTGGTCGGGATACTGGCCCTGTTCTATTTCTACACCGGCGTATACTGGCCGTGGATCTTCGAGACCGCCCCGGTGATCTTCATCGACTCGTCGGAGGATCTGTTCTTCAACCTCAATGACGGTGTGCTGGGCACCATCATGGGCATTCTGATCTTCACCGTTTTCCCGTTCATTTTGCTGGGCGTGGTTCTCGAACAGACCGGCGGCGGCCGCTCGCTGATCAAGATCGCCTTCCACCTCACCCGCAACTTCCGGGGCGGCCCTGCCCACGCCGCGATCATGGCATCCGGCCTGTTCGGCACCATGTCGGGCGGCGCCGTGACCAACGTGGTGGCCACCGGCGTGATCACTATCCCGATGATCAAGAAGCGGGGTTTCGAGCCGTCCTTCGCCGGCGGCGTCGAAGCGACGGCATCGTCCGCGGGTCAGATCATGCCGCCGATCATGGGCGCCGCGGCGCTGGTGATGGCCGACTTCACCGGCATTTCCTATCTGACGATTATCATCGCCGCGCTGATCCCGGCGCTGGCCTATTATGCGAGCCTGTTCACGTCGGTCGTTTTCGAGGCCCGCCGCCTGGGTGTCGAAGCCGTGCCCGACATGCAGGACGATCTTGCGGTCGACGGCCAGGACATCATCAACCTGATCATGATAATCGTGCCGGTGGGCATCGTCGTCTGGACGCTGATCCTCGGCTTCTCGCCGGCCGGCGCGGGCATGATGGCCCTCTATTCCCTCATCCCGCTCAGCTTCTTCAATCCGGAAATCCGCAGGAATCCGTTCATCATCGTCAGGGCCCTGGCCAAGGGCGGCCAGACCTTCTGTGAGCTTCTGATGGCCATCGGCGTCGTCGGCATCATCGTTGCGGTGCTGGGGGCGACGGGCCTGCCGAACGATTTCGCCCAGGTGTTGAACAATATCGGAGGCAACACGCAGCTCTTCCTGGTGCTGATCATTGCGGCGTTTGCCGCCCTGATGCTGGGCATGGGCATGCCGACGCTGCCGGCGTATCTGACCATCATCCTGATCATGGGGCCGTCGCTGCAGAATCTGGGTCTCAGCGTTCTCGTCGCCCACCTGTTCGTGTTCTATTACGGTGTCGCGTCCTCCATTACCCCGCCGGTGGCGGTGGCGGCCTACGCCGCCGCGTCGATCGCCGAGGCGCCGCCGATGAAAACCGCCGTGCTGGCGATGCGGGTCGGCCTGGTAAAGTTCATCGTGCCGTTCGCCTTCGCGTTCTATCCGGTGCTGCTGATCGTCGAGGAAAGCGGGGTGAAGTTCGATGCCGTCGATTTCGTCTCGGCCATCGTGCGGTTGCTGCTGGTGATCTATCTGGTTTCCTCGGCGACCTTGGCGTTCGACCGGAAGCGCCTGCCGGCATGGGAAGTCGTCCTCCGGCTCGCGATGGCCATTGGGCTGCTGTATATCGTGCCGACGGTCCACTGGGTGGTGTTCGCAGCCGCGCTGGCATGGCTGGTCTGGCACTACATGCGCGCCGGCAAGGGCGCGGCGGCGACTGCGGAATAGGCGAATAGCCGAATTCGGCGGCGGCGGCCGGGCGAGGGGATTGGCCCTTGCCCGCCTCGTCCGTTGCGCCTATTAACGGCTCACCTGTCGGGGCGTGGCGCAGTCTGGCAGCGCACCTGCTTTGGGAGCAGGGGGTCGGAGGTTCAAATCCTCTCGCCCCGACCAATTCCGGTCACCCGCCCAGGTGGGTCGGGTCCCGGCCGGCGGTGACCACCGGCCGATCAGCCGGATTCAGGGCCGACTCGGTCGCCGCAAGCTCCCGGCGATCCGGGTGCACTCGGCGACGATGGCCGCCGCACGCTCAATGCTTTGGATTGCGTATCGTGGAATCAATAGGTTGACCCAATTCGCCGGTCAAATTCATAATCCCGCCCGGGAGGTGAGCCATGACCTATGAGTTCGAAACCTTTTGCGCCGATTGCCGCGATGCCTATGACCCGGAGAGCGGCGACGCCGATATCGAGGCAATACGGCAATGTTTGGAAAAACTGCTGCAGACCAATACCGAATTCGTGGAAGCCCATTGCGGCGCCGATGCGGAGTACGGCGTCCACGAGATTTATCGTGATCCGGCTAAGGGATTTATCGTCTACGCCCATAATTTTCCCAAGGGCCGGACCTCGCCGCCGCACGACCATGGCGAATCCTGGGCGGTCTACGGGCAGGCCAAGAAGTTCACCGACATGACGGAATGGCGCAGACTTGATGACGGCTCCAGAGACGGCTTCGCGGAAATCGAAGAGGCCAACACCTACCGTCTCGAGCCCGGCATGGTCGGCAAATTCGGCCCTCACGACATACACCAAATCCATTTCGAAGATGATGCGCGGCTGATACGCGTCACCGGCGCGGACCTGTTCGTGATGGATACGCTGACGTACGACCCGGCGACCCACAGCGTCAAAACGGTGGGCACCGGTTCCGCCGCGGACACCGAACGCGGGGCGATCGACAGCACAGCGGCCTAGTTCGGCCGCCGAGACCGGCCCCTGGAGGAGCAAGCGTGATGCCCAAGAATTCAAACCAACCCGATACCGGCAGCAAGCCGGCGAATCGGAGGCGCTCGGGCGACGGGATCGCCGACCGCGACACGCCCCTGATCAAGGACTGCTGGTACGTCCTCGATTGGAGCGCCGACGTCGAACACGCGCTGAAGAACCGGATGGTGCTGGGACACGACCTTGTATATTTCCGCACCAAGTCGGGCGATATCACGGCCCTGCAGAACCGTTGCGCCCACCGCTGTTTCCCGCTCCACCGGAGCACCCTGCACGACGACGACACGATCCAATGCGGCTATCACGGCCTGACCTACGCCACGGACGGCAAATGCGTAAAAGTTCCGTCGGCCATGGACCTCGAACCGCGCGGCATTCGCCTGCAGCATTATCCCGTGATCGACCGGCCCCCGATGGTCTGGGTATGGACCGGCGATCCCGAAAAGGCCGATCCCGGATCGCTGCCGGACTATGACTGGGTCAACGGCGACGATTGGGGCTATGGCAAGGGATTTTACCACGTCAAGGGCAACTACCTGGCGATCCATGAAAACCTCATGGACATCACCCATTTCCAGTTTCTGCACGGCGCCGCCCTCGGCACGCCCCGTCACGCCGAATCGAAAGTGCATGTAACCGTGAAGGGCGACACCGTGGACAATTACCGGGTCAACAAGGGTGAACCCGTGCCCCAGCTTCACCAGAAGGCGACGGGACTTTCGCTCGAGACGCCGATCATCCGCCACGCCCATTCGACATTCATAACGCCCGGCTTTCATGATGCCTTGGGCAAATTCGAGGATCCGGCGGGAACCAACAACGGGCGCACCGAATACACGCCCCATATCCTTCATTTCATCACGCCCGAGACCCAGTATACCTCCCACTACTGGTGGATATTCGCTCGTGACTTCAAGCCGGGAGACAAAAGGTTGGACAATACCTACAGCCGGCGGACGGCCCAGGTCTTCGAAGAAGACAAGGACGCAATCGAATGGATGGAGGAACAATGGGCGAAGGAGGATCGGCCGGATTTTCGGGAGAGCCACGTTCCCTCGGATGAAGGCGCCGTGAAGATGCGGCGCATCGTCCATAGGCTTGCGCAGCAACAGAATTGAGTCGAGAACCAGGGTCCGGACTCGATTAGGGGATTTTCGTTTTTGTGGACCCCCTCACCCAGCTACGGCTAGGTTCGCTTCGCTCGCCAAGCCTTCGCATCCCTCTCCCCCTGAAGAAGGGGGCGAGGGAACGCACGGCAAGCTCCCTCTCCCTCTGGGAGAGGGTTGGGGTGAGGGTGAAATGCCATTCCACCGCCCAATTGCGATTTACGAACCCGCCGCCGCGACGTGGATTTCGAATAGCTCGGGGAGCGTCTCCGGCTTGCGGCGCCCGAAGCCGCACTCGGTGGCGATGCCGAATTCCGTCGCGTGGCGGCGCGCGGTGGCCAGCCGGTTGAGGGTGGCGTCGGTACCGCCCGTGTGGTGCACCAGCCCGAGGAAGAGTTCGGTTTCGGGCGTCATGGCGAGATCCGCCAGCGGCGCAAAATAGGCATCGTCGTCGCGGTCGCGCGGCACGGGCATGTGCATCCACTGTACGCTGCGCGATATGCCGGCCGTCAGCGCGTTGGCGAATTTGACGGAGACCGACAGGTCCGGCGGTTCGACCACATGTTTGTGGCCGGGGTCGCCGTAACAGAGATGAATGCCCAATTCGGCGGGCTCGGGCACCAAGTCGGACAGCCCGCAAACCCGCTTGACCGTCCCATCGAAGAAATCGTCGTAGTACAGATCGCGCCCGCCTTCGACGGCGATCACTTCGGAGGCGATGTCCCATTGGATCGAAAGATCGTCATTTGGAATCGCCGAGACGATAGTCGCCAATTCGGCGCGCATGGCCTTGTCGTAAGCCGGTTCGACAGCGGCTTGGATATCCGGATCGATGAAGCCCTGGACAACGGCGGCCGGCGTCGGCAGACAGACCTGAAACCGCGTTCCGGCGGGAATCACCCCTTCGGCGCGGAGCTTCTTGAATACGGCGTAGGATTTTTCCGCTTCCGCCGCATAGCCGAGTGCGCCGAAATCGAACCCGGGGAGGTCTTCGCCCTCGACAGGGCGGTAGTACGGGCGATTGAACATTTCGCCGCCGGCCTGCATCTCGACACGCTTCACCAATTCGATCCTGGGATGCGCCTCGAGCATATCGATCTGGTAGCGAATCCAGATCGAACGGGCGCCCGGTTCGCCGTCGGGGTAGCGCTTGGCGAGATCGCCGACCTTTTCGGCGAGCGTCCGGAATGCGGTTTCGGCATCCGGCATGCCCAGACTGCCGACGAAATGAATGGGGTGCGCCATCCTGACCTTCCTGCCCGCCGGCTATGACTTGGGAACCGTTCGCACGGGTTGCGCGCGAGTATGCGGAACATTCCGCATGACCGCAATGGCGCCGTCGCACGGCTGGTGAGTTTATTGCACCCGCCCGTTAACCCCCGTTTAACCGGCGATTCCTAAATTCTCCGCAAAGGCCGGGAAACGGACCGTTCATGTGCGTGACGGGCCCGGCCGGAAGAAGAAATAAGCATGGGTGGATGCAATCATGTCTATTTCCGCGAATGCTGCGCTTCAAATTCTTCATGAATTGGAGCGGCCCGACAAATACCAGGACGCGCGCCGGCGCCTCGAGGCCTGGCGGCTTCTCGAACGGGAAGCGAAGGCGCGAAAGCGGCGGATTGCGCTCAGGCGCGAACAGCGCGCCAAGGCCGAAGCCGCGGCGCGCCGCATGCGGCGTATGCGGGCGCTCAAATTACCTGGTGTTTGGACACTCGCCGCCGCAGGCGTTTTCATCACGGCGGCGTGGCTCTCGAACGATTTTACCGTGTGGCTCGATAGTCTCCGCCACGCGTTTTAGAGCAATTTCCACCGGTTGGCGGAAGCGCCGGCGCGGCCCGGGTTCACCCGGGAGGAAACCAAGAGGAAGCGTCAAGGCTTCCCGCTGTTGTTCTTGAGGCCGGGGATGCAGGCGGCGATGCCGTCTGTCTCCTCCGCCTCGGGAATAAAGTTGGGCATCGCCCGGGTGTGGTGTCCGCAAAAAACCGTGGCGAAATCGCCCCTCGTGCGCATAATGCGCAAACGTGAGGCGAGCCCGGAACCGGGGGTGAACGGGATGAAAGTGCGGATTTATCAGCCGGCCAAGACCGCCATGCAGTCGGGATGGGCGAACACCCGGAAGTGGCGGCTGGAGCATGAGCCCCAGGAGGCCACGCGGGCCGACCGGCTGATGGGCTGGATCGGTTCGGGCGATACCCGCGGTCAGCTGCGCATGAGCTTCGATACCAGGGAAGAAGCCATCGCCTTCGCCGAGAAGAAGGGATACGAGTATACGGTCGACGAGCCGCGTCCGAGACGGGTGAAGCCCAAAAGCTACGCCGACAATTTCCGCTGGGACCGGGTCGAGCCGTAAAGGTTCCGCTTACCGGTTCCGGCTAGAATGCCCATACGGCCCCGTAGCTCAGCTGGATAGAGCAGCGGACTTCTAATCCGCAGGTCGCAGGTTCGAATCCTGCCGGGGTCGCCATACTTGAAAGTGTCCAGACCGGAGACATGGGTAACGGAATGTTCCTAAGACATAGGTGACACCCGCGGGCCGAACGGGTTGTCGATTGTCTGTAGCGTTTTCTGTTCCAAATCGATGTATCCGAGATCGTAGGTTAAGAAGCTCACGAGCC
>JAJDXO010000017.1 GCA_022823235.1 Rhodospirillales bacterium | reverse complement strand
GATGGGCCCGCATCGCCGTTCGCGGCGCGCCTGGCCACGACACGAATTAATCCCGGTCAAATGGTTCAATCTGGCCGGAAACCGCTCTAATCCAAAAGGAGACCAACATGGGTTCCCTGTTTTCACCGCCCAAGCCGCAACTGCCGCCGCCGCCTCCGCCGATCCCGACGCCG
Organism: Rhodospirillales bacterium; assembly: GCA_022823235.1. Lineage (GTDB taxonomy): Bacteria > Pseudomonadota > Alphaproteobacteria > Rhodospirillales > UBA2165 > JAJDXO01. Next base: position 33,655 of record JAJDXO010000017.1, on the reverse strand, counting down.
GACGACCCGGAGATCCAGAGGCGGAAGGAGGAGGTGCGGCTCGCCGCCCTCCGGCGGCGGGGCCGCGCGACCACCATCCTCACGTCGGGGGTCGGCGACATCTCGCCCGCCAACGTCCGCCGCCCGACCCTCGGCGCCTGAGGCACCGGTATGACCGACGATAAAGACCTCGAGGCCCTGATCGAGCGCTACGAACGCCTGAAATCGGGCCGCACCGCGTGGCTCGGCCATTGGCAGGAGCTTGCCGAGTATTTCCTGCCGCGCCGCGCCGATTTTACCGGCGAACGGATGCCGGGCGGGAAGCGGACCGAAAAGCAGTTCGACGGCACGCCCATGATGGCGGCCCGCAATCTGGCCGCCGCCGTCGACGGGCTGTTGAAGCCCAAGGACGGGCGCTGGTTCTCGGTGAAGCCGGCCGACCCGGCCCTCGCCAGGGACGGCGCGGTGCGCGAATGGCTGCAGCGGGCCGAGGACCGGCTCGCCGCCGCGCTCTACGACCCCCGCGCCCGGTTCGTCCAGTACTCGTCCGAGGTCGATCTCGACCTGGTGGTGTTCGGCACCGGCGTCCTTTACGTGGGCGAACAGGTGGGGCAGGGGAGACTGCAATTCCGCTCCCACCACCTGAAGAACGCGCTCATCGGCGTCGACGAAGGCGGCAACGTGGATACCGTCTTCCTCACCGTGAAGCTCACCGCCGCCCAGGCCGCCGCCCGCTACGGCGTCCGGAACCTGGGCGAGAAGACGAGGGACGCGCTCGAAAAGGACGACGACCCGGACCGGGAGTTCACCTTCCTCCGGGTCTGCATGCCCCGCGCCCAGCGGGACCGGCGGCTGCGGGACGCCGGCAACATGCCCTTCGCGGCCATCGATATCGATCTCGACGGCACCCACAAGATCGGCGAGAGCGGATTTCACGAATTCCCCTACGTGGTGCCCCGGTGGGAGACCTCCACCGACGAAGTCTACGGGCGGGGGCCCGCCATGCTGGCGCTTCCCGACGCCAAGACCCTGAACCAGATGGGGAAGACGCTCCTGAAGGCCGGGCACAAGGCGGTGGACCCGCCGATCCTGGCCCCGTCGGACAGCTTCAAGTCCGCGGTCCGCACCTGGCCCGGCGGCATTTCCTACTACGACGCGCAGGTGCTGGCCCAGTCGGGCGGGCGCGTCCCCATCCAGCCGCTGGTGACGTCGGGCAATCTTCCCCTGGGCCGCGACATGCAGAACGACGTTCGCGAACAGATCTGGAGCGCCTTCTTCCGCAACGTCCTCAACCTGCCCCGGCAGGGCCCGCAAATGACCGCCACCGAGGTGATCGAGCGCAAGCAGGAGTTCATCCGGGTCATCGGCCCGGTCTTCGGGCGGCTGGAGGCGGACTATACCGGCCCCCTGGTGGAGCGGGCGTTCATGATCCTGAAACGCGCCGGCGAATTCGGCCCGGCGCCGGAGGCGCTCAGGGGCGGCGGCGTCGAGTTCGAATACGCCTCGCCCATCACCAAGGCCCACAAGCAGGTGCAGGTGGGGGCGCTCGCCAAGACCGCCGCCGATCTGGAGCCCGTGGTCCAGGCCAAGCCCAACGTCATCGACAACTTCAACCACGACCGCATCGCCCGGGACGTGGCGGCGGCCAACGGCCTGCCGCTGGACTGGCTCGCCGACGAAGACGCCATCGAGGGCGCCCGCGAAGAGCGGGGCCGGGCGGAAGCCGTCGAACAGGGCGCCCGGGATGCCGAACGCATTCTCGACGGCGCGGTCAAACTCAAGGATGCCGATCCGGAGCTGGCCGCCGGCCTGCTCCCCGGGTAATGCAATCCTCTCCCTTGCACTGGAGAACGACATGAGCGAGACCGAACGGGACGCGGAACACGCGCGTCTGGAGCGGTACCTGGCCGAGCGGACGCGGGCCCAGGCGCGGACCATCCAGGCCTCCATCGCCGCCCGGTTCCGCGCCGCCGATCCGGCCCGCTGCGAGGCCGGGTACGAGGTATCGAACCGATGAGCCGGTTCAAAGAACTGATAGCGCGGCTCCGCCGCCGTCCGGGCCGCCCGGACCCGGAGGCCCTGTTCGCCGATTTGTCCCTGGCGCACACGGGCCGGGCGTATTCGGACCTGGAGCGCTATCAGGATTTCCGGGCGGTGTTCCTCTCGGACAGGCGGGGGAAGCGGGTGCTCTATGAGATCCTCACCTGGGCGCGGGTGTTCCGGCCCGCCTACATGCCGGGAGACGCTTATGGCACCCATTACAACGACGGCATGCGCAATGTGGGCCTCAAGGTACTCGCCGTGATCAACGCCGAGCCCGCCGACGCCGCGGACGAGGCCGAAACCGAAGACCCAACCGAGGAGTAACCGATGGATCCGACCGACCCGGGCAATCCGGCAACCGAGACCGACGCGAACGAGACCGATCCGGCATCCTGGCGGACCGGCATCGCCGACGAATACCGTTCCGTCGCCGAGAAATTCACCTCTCCGGCCGACGTGGTGAAGTCCTACGCCGAGCTGGAGCGCAAGCTGGGCGGCTCGGTGACGCCGCCCGGCGAGGGCGCCGGCGAGGACGAGATGAACGCCTTCTACCGGCGCATCGGCCGCCCCGACAGCGCCGACGGCTACGACATCAAACCCTTCGAGGGCGTGCCGGAGGAGGTTCACGACGATCCGGCCAACGTGGAGGTGCGGAACCGATTCCTGAACGCCGCCCATGGCGCGGGCCTCACCCAGGATCAGGCCCAGGTGGTGATCGACTTCTATTACGGCGAGGTCGCGGGCGCCGCCCACCCCGCGGATACGGCCGGCCTGGAGGCCGATCTCCGCAGGGAATGGGGCTCGGACTACGAGAAGAACGTGCAATACGGCGAGCGGGCCTTTCAGGCGTTCGCCGATCCGGACATGACCGACAAGCTGGGCAGCGTCATCGGCGATGCGGGGCTGCTCCGCATGTTCGCCCGCATCGGCCGCCGGATGGGCGAGGCCGGCGCCGGCGGCATGACCGGCGGCATGACCGGCGGCGCGGCCGGGGAAACCCGGCGCGGGAACATGGAAAAGGAGATGCACGAACTCGCCGGGTCCGACGATTACTGGACCAACGAGGCCAAACAGCGGCGCATGTCCGAGCTCGCCGGGAAGCTCGCCGGCCGCCATCCCATCCCCGGCATGCCCGGGAATCGAGGGGATTGACCCGGCCGCGCCTGCTCACTTGACGGCAGGGACAGGGAATTAAGCGCCCCCTCTCCCCCTTCTTCAGGGGGAGAGGGCTGGGGTGAGGGGGTCGGAAAAAAGGTAAGGGCGATATGGAAATTCCCCCTCACCCGGCTACGGCTAGGCTCGCTTCGCTCGCCAAGCCTCCGCTTCCCTCTCCCAAAGGGAGAGGGAGTGTATTCCGCGTTGACTTACCGTTAAGGCCGCTTACATAATCCAGCAGCATTAGCTCCCCCCGGGACTTGTCCGAAAGGACCCCCGGGGGGTTATTCGTCGGGGGTCATAATTCCGTGGCTGTTGAGCCGGACGTAAAGCGGGCCGTGGCATTTTTTGATGGCCAGAACTTGTATCGGCACGCCAAGGAAGCGTTTGGCCATCATCACCCAAATTATCATCCAGTAAAGCTCTTCGATGCAGTTTGTATCGAAAACGGTTGGGAAAACAGGGGCGTCCGATTTTATACCGGAACACCCGACCTCGCCCATGGCGAAATGTGGCACGGTTATTGGGTAAATCGACTGCTGGCAATGAGACGGGGAGGCGTATTGGTCACCAGCCGGCCGATACGTTACCGCAATCATGAAATTGAACTTGCGGATGGCACGGTCCAAACGGTCGAGACCCAGCAAGAAAAAGGAATCGACCTTAGGATCGGATTGGACGTAGCACGCCTCGCCCGCGCAAATCAGTATGACGTAGCGGTTGTTTTTAGCCAGGACCAAGACTTGGCCGAAGCCGTAAACGAAGTGGTCGAGATTGCGCGCGAAACGGATCGCTGGATAAAAGTGGTTTCGGCATTCCCGTCCGGACCGAATGCTTCCACCAAGAGGGGTATAGACGGAGCGGATTGGTTCAGGATGGATCAGAATTTCTACGACGCGTGCCTCGATCCTCGAGACTATCGCCCTAAGAAATTTCAGGGCACGTAGCTCCGGCGCCCGTAACCGAACATTATTCTTTTCTCCCTGGAGATAACCCCAAATTCGGGGCCTTCGGGACTACCGCCAAGCCATGGCCCCCGGGCCGTGCGGGCCGCCCCTTTTTCAGGGCAAGCGGTCGACGCGATCCATCGGGGAGAACCACCGGCGAGGTTGAACCGTCCGCGCATGCTTTGCGCGGGCATCCCTTCAGCCACATCGGAGGATTTATATGGCTGTACCAACCATCGACTCCGGTTTCGTGAAACAATACGAGATCGAAGTCCACGAAGCCTACCAGCGGCAGGGCTCCAAGCTTCGGAGCACGGTCCGCTTTCGGGACGGGGTGGAGGGTTCCTCCACCACGTTCCAGAAGATCGGGACCGGCAGCGCCACCACCAAGGCGCGGCACGGGACCATCACACCCATGAACCTGGACCACACGCCGGTCGAGTGCACGCTCTCCGACTGGTACGCGGGCGATTGGGTGGACGCGTTGGACGAGATGAAAGTCGGACACGACGAACGCCGTGTCGTGATCAACGCCGGCGCTTGGGCCCTCGGGCGCAAGACCGACGAACAGATCATCACCGCCCTCAAGGGCACGTCCAGCACCGTCGCCGCCTCGGCGGCGGGTCTCACCAAGGCCAAAATCTACTCGGCCTACGAGACCCTCGGCGGGAACAGCGTGTTCGAGGCCGGCCGCATGTATGCGGTGGTCGGCTATGAGCAGTGGACCGAGCTGCTCGACCTGACGGAGTTCGCGTCTGCCGATTACGTCGGCGCCGGGGAACTGCCGTTCAAGGCGCCCGCGGGGGCCGAGATCAAGCGCTGGATGGGCACCGTCTGGATGACCCATTCATCGCTTCCCAAGGCCGCCAACGACCGCTCGGTGTTCTGGTACCACCAGGACTCGGTCGGCCACGCGGCGGGCTCCAACGTGACCAGCGACATCACCTGGCACGGCGACCGGGCATCGTGGTTCGTCAACAACATGATGAGCCAGGGCGCCTGTTTGATCGACGGCAATGGGGCCGTCGAAATCGTCTGCGTCGAATCGTAGGAGGGCCGGGACATGGCTTATGCAGCAAGTGGACTGGCCCGCCTCGGCGGTGCCAACGGGTTTTCCCTCTGGCACTACAAGACCGCGGACGCGAAAGCGGCCGTGGACACGTCGGGGTACTTCAACGACGCCGCCAACATGCTGAATGTGGGCGACGTCGTCATCTCCTACGACACGGCGACGCCGACCGTCACCCTCATGGTGGTGCTGTCGAATGACGGCGCCGCCGTGGACGTGTCGGACGGCACAGCCATCAGCCTGACCGATACGGACTGATCGATACAGAAGATCGCCCACCGCCGGCCGTGGGCGCGGGGGGGGCGGCCCCCTGGGGTGGGGGCGCCGCCCCGCCACTTTTCGAGCCAACCCGATTGCAATCACAACGGATCACAGGAGCCGGATATGGCCTTTTCCGAACAATCCCTGGTGCCCCTCTCCCGGGAGACCCGGTACTTTTCCCTTTTCAGCTACGAGACCGAGGACGGCCTGGAGCGGGTCGCGGCAAGCGGCTACTTCCGGCCCGCGGCCGGTCTGCTCAAGCGGCGGGACGTGATCCTGGTCTATGCGGGCATGGAGGACGCACCCACGATCGGGCTGTTCGTCGTCACCGAGACCGATGCAAAGCAAAAACTGGTGCGGGTCGCCGATTTCGCGGGCCTCGAGATCCTGCGGTTCGGCGGTCACGTTTTCCGGCTGCTGCCGGGCGCCGGCCCATCGAAGCCCGATGAAGCCGGGCCCGCGAAGCGCGGGCGCGGCGCGAAGGCGGCCTGAGCATGGCGTCCGTCGTCGGCATATGCAACTCGGCGCTGGTGAAGCTGGGCGCCCAGCGGATTCTATCGCTCACCGAAGCGTCCAAGAACGCCAATCTGTGCGCCGAGCAGTACGAGAAGGTGCGGGATGACATGCTGCGTTCGCACATCTGGAACTTTGCGGTGAAACGGGTGAAGCTCGCGCAGCTCTCGGAGGCGCCCGCCTTTGGATTTTCCCATGCCTACCAGCTGCCGACCGACTACCTGCGGCTGGTCAGCGCGCACTCGAGCGACGCCGGCACCGGCCGGCCCGCCTACAAGCTCGAAGGGCGGACGCTGCTGGCGGACGCGGGCGGCATTTATCTCCGCTACATCCGGCAGGTGACCGACCCCAACGGCATGGACGCCCAGTTCCGGGAGGTCCTGGCGTGGGGCCTGGCCGCGGATCTCGCCATCCCGATCACGCAGTCCTCGACAACCCGCCGGCAGATGCTGGAAGGCCTCAAGGACCAACTCTCAAAGGCGAAATCCGTCGACGCCATCGAGGACTACCCGGAGGCCGAGAGCTCCTCCGGCTGGGTCACCGAAAGATACTGAGCTAGCTTGACGACACATCTGATCTCCCAATACGGTATGCCGTCTAGTCAATTGAATCGGTCGCGCGCACGGATGGCGGCCAAAACCGTACACGACTAGGAGCCTCTCCATATGGCTGCGCCGAAAACAAAGAAAGCCGGAAGCAAGAATACCGGGAAGAAATTTCCGTTACCTGTCGACTATCACGATGAGGTGACGGATGAGCAGCTGAAGCGTATTCAAGAGGCCGCCAAAATCGAAAAACTCTCAGAAAAAGACGTGGTCAGCGGTCCAGGCTGGTGAGTGACGTCGAATGGGATTTCTATTCCCATCGCCAGGCGCCCGGCGCTTTAGATATCGTTTGGTGCCACTTCCCCATCGTCGAACAACCAGATCATCCCGGACCTAAGCCCCGGCCGGCTCTCGTCCGCCGAGTCTTTAACAAAGAGGGAAGGGTGTATCTCGAAGTCTGCTACGGGACCTCGAAAGAAAAGCGTGTCTCTGATTAGGACAATCTAATCGGAGGATTTTTGCCGTGTCCATTAAAGATGATTTATGGTTGTTGCTTCTCGTCGGCGGCGGGCTCATCCTGCCCTTCAATTTGCTGCTTATTGGAGTTCTCATCCACTCGCTCTGATGTGTTGTTATCAAGCAGGTCCTTGGACAGAGCCAGCGAGCCACCGATCAGCGCCATGAACGGTCCCTCAAGGACGTCATAGGCGGCCTTGGCAGTCAAATCGCCTGGCCACATCATAAGGAAGAACAGCACCACAAGGACAACATACGCCGTAATAACCAGCGTTAGGACGTTCTTACGCCACGGGAATTTGATAGTTTCATCCTTTTTCATCGGAGGACTCCGCTGTGTCAAAACACCGAATCACGAAATTGCTTCAAGAAAACGGCGCTATGGCGCTGTTTCTAGCAACGCTTGCTCTAATGACCCTTAAGGTTCTCGTTTTCGATGCCGCAATTTAGAATCTAACCTGATGGTGCCGTCGGGTTGGTCGGTTTCGCCTTGTTCTTGGCATCTTGAGGGTTCCTGATTTTCAACTTGATGAAAATCTGGTGTATCCCACTGCTGCCGCCAGCAATGAGGAAAGATGTTAGGGCTTGACCGAATAGTCCGCTTATGGAGCCTGATGGAACTGACTTGTCGAAAGCCATCAGTACGTCCTTGAATATATCGACGTCATAACTCCAAAAGACGACAAACGATACGGCGAAGATGATGGGCATCTTGAAGCCCTTTCCCTCGCAAAATTCGGCAAATTTTCGCCAACTGAAAAGGGCGTCCATAGACACCTCAAATACTACCGAAAGCACAAGGAGCATAACGAGGCTGTGGGTGAGTAGTTGTTGGGCTTCATCAGTCATGGTTTAAGTCTCGTCCTTTCTCAGTGGAATATCATTTGAGTTGATTGGCAGTTCGATAGGACGGCATCGAGCGCGTCGGCTTCTTTCCGGTCGATCGTGAGCTGATATTTTTTGCGGATATCAACGACACGTTGAGCGAAGCGGATGCCGCATCAGCAGCGGCCGCCGGCGCGGCGAACAGCAGAAACACCGCTGCGACGCATAGATGGATGGGTTGAACGCCGATACGCATAGCGCACCTCCTTCTAGCCAGAAGGACAGCGCACTTGACCCACAAGCAGAAATCTTTACGATAACCGCGCTACAAACTTTGTCTCGTGCGCTGTCCAAAGTTACACGAGGCCACTTAAGCCGGGCTCCGCCCGGCTTTTTGTGTGGCGCAACCCATATACCAAATCTGTTATCACGAGTCGAGTCCATGATGCCAGCTCTGGCACGTCTTGCTTCCGATCCGCGCCCCGTTTATATCCTTCGCCTGCAACCACTCTCGGTGATCCGTTTGTCGGGCCACCCGTCGAATACAAGACCCTAACCGGACACTGGCCCGGGACGCTCCTGTCCGTTGGACAAATTTCTGGCACCCGGCCGATCCGCCGGAGGCTCGTGTTTTTGCCGTACGGTGCCGTGGCTGCCGGACCGGTGGGGAAGGATAGTTGAAGAATGATAGCCCGTCCGGGAAACCGGGCGGGGCTCGCTTTTTATAGGCATTTAATTTTGACTCTCAATGTGCAATAAGTTATCAGTTACCACACGTTGCCCCCTGAACTAGGCGGCCGTGAACCGCCTTTTAGAAATTTCACACCAAGAAAGGACAGGCATATGACTAAGGAGAACGTCGCGTTTGCCGTCGAGTCACATGCCCTTCAAGAGGTGACCGTCGCCAATCTCTCATGTGAGATTCGCGGCCGGATATAAGAAAAAAATGTCCTTGGAAGGATATCGGGAGCGGGTCAGGCGTCTCGCGCGTGCGCGTGACGGCGAACCAATATACAACGGTTCTCTGGATCATGCGGCAATCATCGTGGAAGAGATGTTCTCTCACGCGACGCGTGATGTGTCAATCTTGACCGGGGAACTCAACGCGCGCGTTTATGGCCCGGACGAAGTAGTCGAGGCCGCGCGATTGTTTCTTGCCGATTCGGAGACACGCGTTCGTGTGATGCTGGAAGAGAAGAACAACGAAGCCGCGGGCAGGCACCCATTTCGTCATGCCTTTGCTGACCACCCGCATGTTGAATTCCGCTACGTTCCGCCACAAATCCAGGAAACCTATAAATTCCACTTCATGGTCATGGATGATGACAGCTATCGGTTCGAGCAGGACAAAAATCAGCCGGCCGCAATTGCTGCATTCGGTGACCCGGACGGCGCTGGCAGCATGCGGCATGTTTTTGGCATGATTTGGGATAAATCCGAGAAGTTGTAGACTCCGTGCCAGTCTGATAAACCTCTAAACCATAAAGAGAAATAGCCTCTAGGGGGCCAGGTGTCCTACCCAGATGTGGGTGCCTTGGTGGTGTCGGCATTACCGGCTTTGGAGCCGATATCGGCCACAGGCTTTGCAATTAATATCTCATATTTGAACCTGGAAAGGTTCAGGTACAGGAAACAAATTCGTGAGCCTGCCCGCGCGCTACTCACGCGACTGCGCGACGGTAATAGCGACTTTCTGAACAAAATCGATAAACAAGAGTACATTGTCGAGTTGGTGTGGCTCGCGGCAATTGAGGACGCTGACGACAACAATCGAAACCCTCCGCCAAAAATGCCCCAATCGGTCGGATTATGGGGGCGGGTCTATACGCACCTCTTTCACCAACACCTAGACCGAAGAATCTCCGGAATTATGACAGTGATTTCATTGGGAGCATTGATCCTCGGCCCGGTGCATGAATTGAATTTAGCACCTTGGGGTGAGGAATACTTTATGGGTGCTGGCGCCTGGGCGAGTTGGATCGTTTTATCATCGTCCGCTTTCTTGCCGATCCTGTTCGTGCTCTTGGGCAGGAAAGTGGTGAAATGGGGTCGGGGTCGGGTAGCACACATTAGCCGACAGTTGGAGATGTTCATGCAGGGCGATGCCAAACTGGCACTGGAAACATTTGTCACCGAACAGACTACATCAGAAGAGTAATTATAACGTGAACCGGACTATTTCCGTGCATGACAGAAGATGAAAAAGTGGCATCTTGGGAGAGCGCACCGAACCGCACCACCAATGGGACGCTAACAGTAGGCCCCTCTGCGTACAAGTGCGCTCTCCCTCTAACCGGGAGGGCTTTCTTTGCGAATCATCGTTTTATTCATCCTATCCACCATGCTGCTGGCGTCACCATCCATGGCGGCTGGTCCCGCTGATGGGGAAGAGTGCGGCTCCTACTCCGAGGTGGTCGCGTGGTTAAAGTCGGAGCGTGGAGAGACGTTGGCGGCCAGCGGCCAGACGAGAGAGTCGGGCAAGGTCGGCGCGTTCGAAGTCTACACCAATCCCAGGGCCCCCAGCTGGAGCACGGTCATTTCGGGCACCACCCCCGTCAACGGTTGGAAGCGCCCAGCCTGTATCGGCGTTTTCGGGAACGGGCAAAAATGGCGAACGTATAAAACCGGCAAGCCCGCCCGGCCTACAGGCCAGACGATAAAAAAAATGTCAGCCAACCCCGAGGAAAACTGCGGCCACTATCCCGAGGTCATCGGGCAGCTGAAATCGGAGCACGGCGAGAGGCTGGCCGCCAGAGGCCGGCGGTATATCGGCAGCGTTCTGGAAATTTTCATCAATCCTGGGACGTCCAACTGGAGTGCCGTCCTCGCGAACGCCACCGACCGCGACGGAAGGCGCTTCACTTGCCTCGCCATATTCGGGGAAGGGTGGAGGCGGCATAAATGACGTAGTGGCGGTTGCCGTAATGCGGAAGGTCCTCGGTGCGGTCGGCGGCATTGTTGCTGTCGCGGTGTTTCATCTCGCCACGTTCGCCATCGGAGGCGTGTTTCTCTTCCTCCAGATCGGCGCTGGTGTCTTGCTTCTGTCCTGGCTGTTCGGCTGGCCGTTCGAGCTATAGCCCGTTGCGCCTTGGCAACTTAACTATATAATCCCCTAAAGAAACTGGTCGGCCGGAGGAGCCGCCAGCCCTAAGGCGCCGAAGTTTTTGAAACCAGCGGCGCGGCTCCAACCGGGCGGGGATACGAGGCCGGGACTGCAATCCCGGCCAAACTTTATTTTAGCGCGTCTATTGCCGTCTCGATCGGCAGGATGAACGTCCGGGCGTCGATCGGCGACGGAGCAAAGTCATACTTCGCGTAAAACGGTATCGACGTGTCATCGAACGCGTGGACGAGAATTCCGCGAACACCGATGGTTCGCGATGCCTCGACGGAACGCAGGATTGCCTCCTTGAGCATGCCCGCTGCAATGCCCCGGCCTTGGTGATCCCGGTCGACGGCCAATCGCCCAATGATGATAACAGGCACATGATTGGGCATGCCTCGGCGGGATTTTGCCGTTGGGAGGCTGGCGCGAAAAACGCCGCCTGCCGATAACGTGTAGTAACCGACGACCACGGCGCCCTCGCAAACGACATATGTTCTTGCGGAGGCGCCCTCGCTCTTCAGCGCGGTTTCCCGGAGCCAGCGATTCAGCTCTTCCTTGCCGCAATCGAAGCGGGAGCAATCGTGGTGTTCCGATATTGCAGAGGGGGCGCGGTAGCCGGCGCCCCCTCCCTGGGTAAATGGGGTTACGTCTCCCACGGCGCCTTCCCCGCCAACAGGGATTTCAGGCTGTCGCCGGCGGGCGCGGGCCCTTCGAGGATGCGAATAAATTCTTCGTATCGAGCGTCATCCAGCGCAAATAGTCTTTGGTCGAGTAGTACGTCCTCCGCACGGCTGCGAGCACATTCGAGCATGAACTCGCTACGAGACTTGCCCATGATCGAGGCGGCCTGATCGATTATGTCGCGCACATATGCCGTAGCCCGGACGTTGATCGTAACGTTGCGGCGCACCTTGTCGCCGGTGGTTCCAACCGCCGGGTCGCTTGTCATGTGAGCTTCTCCTAAGCGTGTGATGCAGCAATGACAGGAACATAAGTCATTGTGTATACATTGTAAATACAATCTGATGTATGCACAAACAACTCTTTGATACATATAACTAATTCGGCCTGTGTGGACAAATGACCCACAGCAACACGGAGCAAACGAGTCCGCCCAACCGGGCGGTTTTTTGTTGGAGAGACCATGCCCAAAGTCACACCCTTGCAGCCGAGCCTCAACGCCGGCGAGTTCTCGCCGCGCATGGCGGCGCGGACCGATTTCCAGAAATATCCGCTGGCCTGCGCCAAGCTTGAAAACATGCTGCCGATCCCCCAGGGAGGCGCGGCCCGGCGGCCCGGCACCCGGTACGTGGCTGCGGTGAAGGATTCGTCCAGGAAGCCGCGCCTTCTGCCCTTCGAGTTCTCCGAACACCAGGCCTATGTCCTGGAGGCAGGCGAGGGATATCTCCGGTTCTACAAGGACCGGGGACAGATCGTCGCCGCGGGTACGGATGCCGCCGTCGCCAACGGCACGTTCGACAGCGATCTTTCCGGTTGGACGGCATCCGGCGTGAGCCACTCGACCGGCAAGGCGTTGTTCGCGTCCGGCGCTCACCTGACCCAAAGCGTCACCGTCACATCGGGGAATGAGACCAAGGAACATGTCCTGATGTTCCGCGTGCGGGGGATCGCCGGTAGCAGGCTCAAGCTTCGGGTCGGCACCACCGCCGGCGGCGAGGAGATCCTCTCTGACGTGGAGTTCGGCACCGGTTACCACTGCTACGCCTTCACGCCGGGCGCGTCGAACACCACCTTTCACGTCCGGTTTACTCAGTCGTCGGGGGCACCCGGCCTCGACGGCGTGTCATTCATCGACAATGCGGCGGTCGAAATCGGAACGCCGTATCTCGAGACCGATCTGCCGCAGCTCAATTTCGCCCAGAGCGCCGACGTGCTTTACATCTGCCACCAGAGCCACGGCGTCCGCAAACTGGAGCGTTCCGGCCATGCCGGCTGGTCGTTGACGGAGGTTGAATTCGACGACGGGCCGTATCTGAAAGAGAATACGACCTCGACCACGCTAAGGCCGTCCGCCAATACCGGTACCGGGATCACCATCACCGCGTCGGCGACCGACGGAATCAACAAGGGGCAGGGATTTCTCGCGACGGATATCGGGCGGTTGGTGCGCTACAAGAAGTCGTCCAAATGGGGGACGGCGGTGATTACCGCGGTTGCGTCGACGACTTCGGTCACGGCGGATGTCATTCATGATTTCGAAACAGGGCCGACAGCGAAGACCACCTGGCGATTGGGCGCCTGGTCGGAAACATCCGGCTATCCCGGCATCGTTTACTTCTTCGAGCAGCGCCTCGGCTTCTCCGGCACCACCGGACAGCCGCAGACCTTTTGGCTCAGCCAATCCGCCGACTTCGAAAACATGACGCCCGACAACCGGGACGACGCCAACGACGGTACCGTCGAGGACGACGACGCCATCGATTACACGATCTCCGCCGACCAGGTGAACGTGATCCGCTGGATGCTGGCCTATCAGGGCGATCTGCTCATCGGCACGGCCGGCGGCGAGTGGACGGTCAGGTCGTCCGGCTCCGTGCTGACGCCCACCGACATCGACGTGAAGCGCCAGACGGCTTACGGATCGTCCAGAAACGACCCCGCCCTGATGCGGGGGCGCTTGATGTACCTTCAAAAGGCGCGGCGCAAGATTCTCGAACTGGCTTACGACGCGGAACTCGACGGCGTGCAGTCCCTCGACATGACATTGCTCTCCGATCACGTCTCCATCGGCGGGCTGGAAAGCATGGCGTACCAGCAGGAGTTGGACAGCACGCTGTGGACGGTCCGGTGCGACGGCGTGATGCCGGCTTTCACCTACCAGCCCGACCAGAACGTTATCGGCTGGTCCCGGCAGATCCTGGGAGGAGCGTTCCGGGGCTCGAACGCGGCCGCCGAGTCCGTGACCGTCGTTCCCGGCGCCAATCGGGATGAGACCTGGATCGTCTGCAAGCGGACGATAAACGGCGGAACGTGCCGGTACGTCGAATTCTTCGAGGCGGCTTACGATTCGGGCGACGACCAGAGCGACGCCTTTTACGTGGATTCCGGTCTCAGTTTCGACCAGCCGATCAGCATCACGGGCGCAACCCAAGGCGACCCGGTGGTCATTACCGCGGCCGCTCACGGGTACTCGAATGGTGATGCCGTTCGCATCGACAACGTCGTCGGCATGACCGAACTCAATACGAACGGCTACGTCGTCGCCAACGCCACGACGGACACCTTCGAACTGCAAACGGCCGAGGGCGGCGGCGTCGACGGCGCTTCTTTCACCGCCTACGGGTCCGGCGGGCAGGTCAGGAAGAAAGTATCGGCGATTACGGGCCTTGATCACCTGGAGGGTCAAACCGTCAAAGTGCTCGCCGACGGGGCCGTCCACGCCGACAGGATCGTCGGCTCGGGGCGGATTTCATTGGACGCGCCGGCGGCCCGGGTCCAATGCGGACTTGGCTATCGCCACAGCTACGAAAGCCTGAAGTGGGAAGCCGGCTCGCCGCAGGGAACGGCGCAGGGTCAGACAAAGCGGATCGACGGCGTCACCCTCATGCTCATGAACTCGCTGAACGCCCGGGTCGGCCCCACGGAAAGCAACCTGCAGACCGTGCCGTTCCGGGACGTTTCCGACGACATGGATTCCGCCGTTCCCCTGTTCTCCGGCGAAAAATATGCGGAGTTCGATGGCGACTACGATACCGACACGCGCGTCTGCATCCAGGGCGAGGACCCGGTGCCCTTTACGCTCCTCGCCGTCAGCCCGCGGATCAAGGTGAACACGCGATGAGGCTGGAGCCCTTCGAATTCCGTCACCTGTCCGGATTTGAGCCGGGCGACTTGGAAAAAGAGGCTATCGGCGATCGGGATCTGGCCCATGTCGCGGCCGTAAACCGGTGGGACGAAATCGCGTACTCGATCAGAGAGAGCGGCAATACGCTCGGGTTCGTCGCCATTATCGAGGCCGGCGGCAGTGCGGCCGTTTCGTTCCTGCTGAGCGACGGTATTCGCCGCCGGCCGGTGGCGTTCGTGCGAGCCGTCCGCCGGGGAATTGCGGCGCTCGAGGACCAGGGAGTCCGACGCATTGGCGCAGAGGGGCGTACGGATGTCGGGCGGGAATTTCTCGCTCGCCTCGGATTTGTGGAAATAGATGGAGTCTATATGTATGGCTGAGGGAATTCTCCTTGGAACGGCAGCCGGGGGCGCAAAGGCCGCCACCATGGGACTGTTTGGTTCCGCGGGTTCATTTTCGCCGGGTATCGCGTTGTCGACGCTCGGGTCCGCCACCGGTGCGATCGGCGCCGTCTCCGCGGGCCGGGCCGCGGCGGCCCAGGCGGCGCAACAGGCGGCGATTGCGGCACGGCAAGCCGACTATCAGAACCAACTCTCTGCCGGCCAGGCCCGGGAGGCCAACCGGCGGAACAGCGCGCTTCTCGCGCGCCAACGGGCGATATTGGCCGCGTCGGGGGTGGATTTGAGCAGCGGTTCGGCGTTGCTCTCTCAGCAGGACGCGGCGTCGCAGGCCGAATTGGAAATGCGAATGATCAATGCCTCGGGCGCCGCCCGGGCCAACGATCTCCTGGCCAGTTCCAACCTTGCGCGGCTTCGTGCTTCCGGTACGGCGAGGGAGAGTTCCCTCGGCGCCGGGACTCGTCTTCTGTCGGGCCTGTCAAAACTGGATTTTTAAGCGTGATGCCTCGATTGTGAAACGAAGCGGGGGGGCTTGGCTGGCTTGAGCCGACTCCATGTCGCGGCGTCAACCCAAAATCCCCCTCACCCAGCCCACCGGACCGGCTCCGCCGGCCGGAGGACAGGCATGGCTAAGGCTCGCAAGCTCGCCAAGCCTTCGCATCCCTCTCCCTCCGGGGGAGAGGGAACGCACTGAAATCCCCTCCCCCTCGAAGGGGGAGGGTTAGGGTGGGGGTGCCGCCCCAACGTCCTCGCCAGTTCAATACTCGAAACCCGGCGGGCTTTTCGGGGCCCGGCCCATCTCAACCGACAACCGAATGGAATCCCAACAATGACCGTAAGCTCGGAGACGGCGAAGGTCACCTACAACGGCGACGGGTCGACGTCGTCGTTCTCAGTGACCTTCTATTTTCTCAATTCTTCAGACGTCAAGGTGATTCACCGGGACGCCGACGGCAACGAGACCACGTGGACGGAAGGCTCGCAGTACACGCTGACCGGCGCCGGCGCTCAATCGGGCGGCACCGTCACGGTGTCCACCGGTCCGACGGACCACACCCCCGCGAGCGGCGAGACGCTGACCATCAAGCGGGATCTCGATCTAACTCAGGAAACCGACTACCCGGAGGGCGGACAGTTCCCGGCGAGCGCCCACGAGGATGCCTTGGACCGGTCGGCGATGCGGGATCAGCAACTCAAGGAGGAAGTCGACCGAAAGATAGGTTTTTCCGAAACCTCGACCGCGTCGGCGATCTTGCCGGAACCGGAGGCCAACAAAATTCTGACGTGGAATGCGGACGGCACGGACCTAAAGAATGCGGTGCCGGCCGATCTTTCGCTGGTCACCGTCGTCAGTTCGTTCGCGGAGACGCTTCTGGACGACGCCAGCGCGGCGGCGGCCCGGTCGACTTTGGGCGTCGCTATTGGTTCCGATGTTCAGGCCCATGACGCCGATACCCTCAAATCCGACGCATCGGACACCCTCACCGTCGGCATGCTCGGCTCGTCACACAACCTGGGCAATCTCAATTCCGCGACGACCCTCTCCATCGCCAACGGCAATCTTCAGCACGGTACGCTCGGAGGTTCCATGGTCCTGACGGCCCCGGACGATGCGGACGAAGGCTGGATGGAGCTGGAACTGACGGTCGATGAGACCGGCGGCTATGCGCTGACGCTGTCCGGTTTCAACAATGTGTCCGGCGATTTCGACAACACGGCCAACAAGGTGAACGTGCTGCGCATCGTCAAGCACAACACCAACACCTATATCGATATCGTGCAGGCGGTTTAGATGGTTTTCCCTATCGGTCCAGTTCGGAGTTCCGCTCACGAAATTGAATACTCATGCGACTTCAATGGGTCGAATGAGTATATGACCCGCCGCCCGTCCACCGCCGGATCGGAGCGGATCGCGACCTACCGATTTCTCCTAAAGAGGAGCTCCACTAATTCGATTGATCAAATCATTCATCATAGAAACACCAACTCAGGCCCTTCCGTAGACATCTATTTGGCCGATGGCGACCGCCTCAATATTAGAATTGAGGTAAATAATTCCCTTGTCCTTCGGCGGGAGACGCAGGTTTTATTCAACAACACAACGGACTGGTACGACATCTGCATTCAAGTAGACGGGAACCAGACCGACGACTCGTGCTGCACAGTCGAGGTGAACGGGGCAAAAATTACTTCGTTCAACGTCAAAAAAAATCTATCGACCCCCAGAGACCTAAACCTGTTCAACACCCGCCAGGACATGCTTATCGGTGCGCGGACCGGCGGAAGTTGGCATTTCGACGGACTGCTTGCCGGCGGCAGCCTAGTCGTGGACGGAACAAACTACAGCGCCTCAAAGTTCGGAAAATTTGTTGATGGCTCATGGGAGCCCAAGAGGATAATCGGGGTCGATTATGGAACCAACGGGTTCATGTTCGATTTCGCGGACAGCTCCAATCTCGGGAACGATGTATCCGGGAACAATAACCATTTCACGACCCGCAATATGGGATCGTCCAACCGGCGCTCGGACACGCCCACATCTTAAAGGAGGCATCAAATGTTCATCATTCGCGACACGGTATCCGGCAAGGCCGGAGATGTTCTTCCAAGTCTCCGTCGATTTTCTTGGGCAAACGGCGACCACGGATTCAACGGCAAGCCCGGCCTCATCCACGGCGACGAGAAGATCTACGGGATCGATATCGTGACCACCGGGGCCGGCGACGAGGTGAGCGAATCCGAGCCGGTCTACGATGCGGGCTCCGATACGTTCACCGTCACCCGGACGCTGAGCGATCCGGCATTGACGGATGAACGGAAAGCGGCGTTCAGGGACGAGGTAAACCGGGCTGCCGGGGAAGCCCGGCTCCAATACATCACCCCCGGGGACGGCCAGGCGATGAGCTACCGGGAGAAACTGGATGAGGCGAAAGCGTGTCTCGCGGCCTACGCGACGGAGCCGGACTTTACGACCGCAAATCCGCCCGCGGGGACGTATCCGCTGCTGGAAAGCGAAGTGGGCATCAAGGGCGCAAACGCATGGAAGGTAGCCGAACTTGTAAACACGACCTTCCTCGCCTGGAAAACGGCCGAAGCCGCCATCAACAATCTTCGTCTGCGGGCCGCCAACGACCTCGACGCCGCCGCGACCGCCGGCGCCGCACGCACAATCGTTGACGCCATAAATTGGCCCCGGCCCGCGTCGTGATGCCCGCCGGCTTTGACCTCGGAGAATGAGATGAAGGTGGCGGGAATTGCGTTGCCGTTGCGGTTCGCCCTCCCTGGCGCGACACCGGACCCCGCCCGCTCGGGCAGGCATTGCCGTCCCGCAAATCGCCCTGTCCGGTTCACAATTCGAGCCCCCGGGTGTATCATGTTCAGGACCGGACACCTCGGCACGATCCGCGCCACAGTCGGGCTCCGGGTCCCCGGCCGGTCCGCGGATGAAGCGGCCGGGCGCGGTTTTGCAGTGCGAAGACGCCGGGAAGAATGGTGAGGAAGGGCGAAGGCCGTGTGGAGCCAATGTACCGCTGTCGAACGAGATGCCGACAAGGTGAGCGGCGCGTGGCTGTTTCGCGGCACTAGGGTGCCGGTCGCCACGCTGTTCGAGAACCTCAGGGACGGCGCGACGGTCGAACAGTTCCTCGACTGGTTTCCCGGGGTCGAGCGCTGGCAGGTTGAGAGCGTACTGGATCATGAGACGCGGGGCTTGCGAGACGCTGCGGCTTCATGAGAGTGCTGTTCGACCAGGGCGCGCCGGTTCCGTTACGCGGGCGCCTGCCGGATCATCGCGTCGAGGTCCCGATCTGAGCGTCGATCAGTACGGCCTCCGTGGGCATTTTCCACCTATGCAGTGCGCGGGCGACCGGAGTTCGTTTCCGTTGTCCACCGCAACCGGGGATACCACAGGTTGTGCTCATGGCAGCGCGACGACGCGGTGGGGCATGAAAGCGTTTAGCGGGACAATTGGATAGTTGGGCAAGCGGGCCGGCTGTTGAAGGTTTATCTTTCACCAACAGGCGCCTGGACCCGAGTGATCTTTACGCCGGACGGCGCGTGCATGCGGTTCGCCCTCTCCGGCGCGGCCTGGACAACGGCCTCACGATTGGATGGAGAAGGCTTATGAGCGATGTAAATGGGCGCAGGGAACAGTGGGACGAGCATTGGCACCTCGACCGCCGGGTGCCGCTGGCGCTCATCGTTACGCTGGTCGTCTACGGCGCCGGGTTCATCTGGTCCTACGCGACGCTCACCAACCGCATGGACGTCGTCGAGCGATGGATCGACGACAACAAGCTGATTCAAAACCGGTTGGAGCGCCTGGAAGTTCAGGGTGAGTTCATTCGGCAAAGTCTGACCCGAATCGAGACGAAACTCGGCGAAACGCAATGATCGTCGATCACTACTCGCTGATCCGCGACGGGGATTGGCCGTGGGCGAACTTCAGGCCAATGGAGCTCGCTTGCAGGTGTTGCGGCGAGGTGTATCTGGACCCGGCGTCCATGGATGCCATTCAATCGGCCCGGGACCGGCTGAACAGGCCCATCGCCGTCAACTCGGCCCATCGATGCGGCATTCACAACGCCCGGGTGGGCGGCGCGCCGGCCTCGCGGCACCGGAAACTCGCTTTCGATATTTCCGTCCTCGGACAGGATAGGAAGGACATTCTGTCGGCGCTTCAAGGCGCCGGCTTCTCAACCTTCGGGTTTTACCAAACCTTCATTCATACCGACCTCAGGCCCGGGCGCCGCTGGTTCGGACAAGGAGCCGACAAGCTATGGGATTTCTAACCGAGATTTTTGGGATTGGCGCATCCGTCGCCTCGGGCGGATTGTTCGGCCTGCTGGGATCGATCGTCGGCGCCGGTTCCAAGTACCTTCAGGAGAAACAGCGCCAGGCATGGCAACGGCAGAAATGGGCCTATGAAACGGAGCTGTTGAAACTGCAAATGGAGGCCAGGGCGCTGGAGACGGAACGGGAGTTGGCGATCGTCTCCCAGCAAGGCGCCTGGGATGGGCTCGCCTGGTCGACCGATGCGGAAATGTCGGTCCGGAATGTCCACACCTGGGTAAACGATCTCAGGGCTCTGTTCCGGCCATGCCTGACATTGTGTCTCTGGGTGATTGCATCGATCCTGTTTTTTGCCGTTGTCTCGGGCCGGCTCGTCGACTGGATTTCGGCCGCCGAACTGACCGGGCTGATTCGCTATATGGTCTACACCGTGTTCTTTTCCGCTTCGACGGCGACCGTCTGGTGGTTCGGCGACCGGGCGCTGATGCCGCCGGGTTTCAAGAACCGTTAGACGCATCGGCTATTGCAGCTATTGCAGCCTTTGCAGCCATTGCAAATCGGGCATTGCGATCATGATCCGTATTGCCCACTATTGTGAAAACGGTGGGTTTTCCATCCCACGGTTTTCGGATGCGGATCGTCGCAAGCCGTTTGGTACTGACCGGAACTCGGATTCACGCGTCTCCGCAGTGTTCCGGTTCGGCCGGCTCCGGCATGTTGCGGCCTAGGTTGACGGGGAGCGGAGCGCAACATGCTTGAGGCATTCTTACTGGGGCTAAGCCAGGTATTCGAGTGGCCGTCCATCGGCTTCCTGTTTCTCGGCGTTTTCATCGGGATCTGGCTTGGCGCCATTCCGGGTCTCGGCGGCATCATCGGGCTGGTTCTCCTGCTGCCGTTCACCTTCGGCATGGATCCGGTGCCGGCTTTCGCTCTCCTGCTGGGGATGTTCGCCGTCACCACGACCAGTGACACCATCGCGTCGGTGATGCTGGGAATTCCCGGTACCGCCGCCTCCCAGGCAACCATATTGGACGGTTACCCGCTGGCCCAAAAAGGGCATGCGTCGCGGGCATTTGGCGCCGCCTTTACCGTCTCCGCATTCGGCGGGGTATTCGGCGCCTTGATCCTTGCCGCGTCGCTGCCGCTCATCCTGCCCATCATCCTCGCGTTCGGGTCCCCGGAGCTCTTCATGCTGGGTGTCCTGGGCCTTGCGATGGTCGGTTCCCTCAGCGGCGGATCGATCATGAAGGGCCTTGCGGTTGCGGCGCTCGGGTTGTTGATGTCGACAATCGGGTACGCCGAGACGGTAGCCATTCCGCGCTATTATTTCGGCACCGACTACCTCATCGACAATTTGCCTCTCATTCCCGTGGTTCTGGGGCTTTTCGCGATTCCCGAACTCATGGAGCTGGCGACCCGCAATATCTCCATCTCCCGCGTTCCCAAGGAACAGACCGCCGGCGGCGGCATGATCGAGGGCATCAAGGACGCTTTTCGCCATTGGTGGCTTGCGACGCGGTGTGCGGCGATCGGAACCTATGTGGGCATGTTGCCGGGCCTGGGTGCGGCAATCGTCGACTGGGTCGCGTACGGTCATGCGGTTCAGAGCGCAAAGGACAAATCACAGTTCGGCCAGGGCGACATTCGCGGCGTTATTGCGCCCGAGGCCGCCAACAACGCGACCAAGGGGGGCTCATTGGTTCCGACCGTGGCGTTCGGCATCCCCGGGAGCCTGGGGGCGGCCATCCTGTTGGGGGCGCTGCTTATCCAGGGCCTGAAGCCCGGTCCGGATATGCTGACCTCCGAACTGCACCTGACCTTTGGAATGGTGTGGATGATCGTCGTGGCCAATATCATGGCGACCGCGCTGTTGATGGTGTGGAGCCGTCAGATCGCGCGGGTCGCCTTCCTTCCGGGCCATCTGATCGTCCCGGGCGTGATCCTGTTCGTCTTCATGGGCGCGTGGCTTGGGGGCTCCTCACTCGGTGACTGGGTGACCTGCATCATCATGGGGATTGTGGGCTACACCATGAAGAAGGGCGGGTGGCCGCGGCCCCCGCTCATCCTCGCCCTCATCCTCGGCTCCATAATGGAAAATTCCTTCCAGATCAGCATGCGCGCCTACGACGGCATTGGTTGGACTATGCGGCCGATCGTTCTCATCATATTTGCGCTGATCGTCCTCACCATCGTTTTTGCCGCGCGGGGCATTATCAAGGCAAAACGTTCCGACAGTGAGGGAAGCGAGCCCGACGCCGGCGAGGGCCGCGCAAAGAACCCGATCATTTCCTGGCCCTTCTCGCTGGCACTGCTGGTCATCTTCGTGGGTGCGGGCTTTCACTCGCTGCAATGGCCGGAGTCGGTTCGTTTATTTCCCATTACCATCGCCATACCGGGGGCGATATTCGCGGCCTTCACCTTCTATTTCGATACCCGGGATCTTCGGGCGGCGACATCGATGAACGGAGGCCTTGGCGGGGCGATGGCCGTAGGCTCCGAGCAGGCGGTCCTGGCGAAGTCGGCGGCGTTCTTCGGCTACCTGACGCTGATGCTGTTGATAATGCTCGTGGTCGGTCAAAAACTGGCTATTCCAATATTCATAGCCGTCTACCTCATTCGTTGGGGAGGATATTCCCGGCGCCTCGCTCTGCTGTATGCGGCCGGCGGCTGGTTGTTCCTGGTCGGATTCTACGAGCGGATTATGCACCTGAGCTTCCATCATTCTTATCTGAAGATCTGGCTGCCGGAGATTCTGCCCGACACCTTCCCGTTCTGGCTGATCGTCTAGGGTCCGCACTCGATACTCACCCGCAAGCCGTCATCACCATGTCAAATAAGGTCAATTCGTCCGAATTGACCGACCCGTCATGCCCCGACTTGTTCGGGGCATCCAGGATATTCACCACGGAGGCACGGAGACACAGAGGTCGAGAGGAGAGGTTTCGATCCCCGTGCTCCTCACCGTCTCACCGTCTCCGTGGTTCAAGAATTGGAATTCTGGATACCCCGGACTTGCGCCGGGGTATGACGAGATTGAAACAATTCTGGAATCGCCGCGCCATGGCGCCGGTGGACCTCTGCGTCTATAAGGAAGCGCAGGGTTCAACGGGATGATCGATGTTGCCGATAATTGACCGCGCCGGCGTTTGGGCGCTCCACAAACTGGATGCGGAGACCGCTCACAATCTCGCAATCACGGCGCTGAAATGGGGCGTGGCGGGAAGCCGGCCGTTCGCCGATGACGAAATCCTGTCGTCCCGAATATGGGGAAGGGCGTTCAGGAATCCCATCGGCCTGGCCGCCGGGTTCGATAAGAACTGCGCCGCCCTTCGGGGCCTCACGTCTCTCGGTTTCGGTTTTATCGAGGTGGGTACGGTCACGCCCAGACCACAACCCGGAAATCCGAAGCCCAGATTGTTTCGATTGGATGAAGACCGGGCCGTCATCAATCGGTTGGGCTTCAACAATGACGGTCTCTCCGCATTCGTTTCGCGGCTGTCGGCCCGGATCCGCGACGGCGGAGTCGTAGTCGGCGCGAATGTCGGCGCGAACAAGGATTCGCCGGATCGCATCAGGGATTATGCGGAAGGCGCGCGGGCGGTGGCGCCTCACGCGGACTATATCGTCGTCAATGTCTCCTCGCCGAATACGCCCGGTCTCAGGTCGCTGCAGACACTGGACAGCCTGACCCGGATTTTCGACGGTGTTCGGGAAGCCCGTCACGAGGCGGGCGCGGAGGGGGTGCCCGTTGTCCTCAAGCTGGCGCCGGATCTCGATCAAGACGAGCTGCGCGCCATCTGCGAATTCGCGGTGGACCGGTCGGTGGAAGGCATTGTCGCCACCAATACGACCATTGAACGGCCGGCCGGTCTTGCCAGCCGGCACCGCTCGGAGGCGGGGGGCCTTTCCGGCGCACCTCTCTTTGAACGTTCGACCGAGGTCCTGACGGAAATTTACCGCCGGACCGGCGGCGCGATCCCCATCATCGGCGTCGGCGGAATTGCATCCGCTCGAGACGCCTATCGAAAAATCAGGGCAGGGGCGTCGCTGGTGCAAATCTACTCGGCGCTGATTTTCCATGGGCCGGGCATCGTGTCCGAAATTTCGCGGGATCTTGCGCGGCTGCTTCGGGAGGACGGTTTCACGAGACTGGACCAGGCGGTCGGGATCGATGCTTAAACGGAAACGAACTGCTCGGTCAGAATTCGTTCCTCCAGATTGTGCTCCGGATCGAATACCAAGGTCGGGGCCGGGCTGCTTGTCGCCCTGACTTCAACGGAAACGACATCGCGAATCTCGGTGAAGTCCGCGACGGCGCTGGTCGGCCGGAGCTCGTGGTCGAGAATTTCAAAGGTAACGACCGCGTTCTGCGGCAGCAGCGCCCCGCGCCAATGCCGGGGCCGAAACGCGCTGATGGGCGTCAGGCCAAGCAACCCCGCGCCGAGGGGGATGATCGGGCCGTGGGCGGAGAGATTGTACGCCGTGCTGCCGGCCGGCGTGCAAACCAGGACGCCGTCGCAGATGAGTTCCTCCAGCCGAACCACGCCATCCAGCTTTATTCGAACCTTGGCGGCGAGCCGGGTTTCCCTGCGCAGCGACACTTCGTTGACGGCCAGCGCTTCGTGCCGCTCCCCATCCGCGGTGGTCGCCGACATGTGAAGGGGCTGAAGCTCGATCGCTTCCGCCTTCCGCAGCCGCTCCAACAGGTCCTCCTCCCGGTACTCGTTCATCAAAAACCCGACGGAGCCCAGGTTCATCCCGAATATGGGAATTTGCTTTTCCATGAAGCGGTGAAGGGTCGAGAGCATGAAGCCGTCGCCGCCGATGGCGACGATCAGGTCGGCCTGCTCGGCATCGGCGGTCGGATACCGCTCGGAAAGGCGTTCCAGCGCAGCGGCCGCCTCGGCGTGGTCGTCGGCGACGATCGATAGTGAATTGAAGTCCATGGCGGGTGATCCGGTGCGCGGGCCGCCGCTACCCGCCCGTTACGCTCATATGCCGGCCGACCGCGGGATCGGCCCCGGCCCGGTCGATAACGAAGTCATGGCCCTTCGGCTTTCGCCCGATCGCCTCGTCGATCGCGTCCATCAGGCGGCCATCACCCTCGCTCATTCTGAGCGGCGTTCTCAGATCGGCGGCATCCTCCTGACCCAGGCACATGTAGAGTGTTCCCGTGCAGGTCAGCCGTACCCGGTTGCAGCTTTCACAGAAGTTGTGGGTCAGCGGGGTGATAAGGCCGAGCCGTTTGCCGGTTTCCTTGACCGTCATATATCTGGCCGGCCCGCCGGTTCGGTAATCGGTCTCTTCGAGGGTCCATCTCCGTTCGAGGTGCTCGCGAACGGCGCTCAGGGGCAGGTATCGGTCCGTGCGGTCCTCGTCGATTTCGCCAAGAGGCATGGTCTCGATGAAGGTGAGATCGAAGCCCTCGCGGCCGGCCCACGCCACGAGATCGTCCAACTCGTCGTCGTTGAAACCCTTCAGCGCAACGGCATTGATTTTGATCTCGAGGCCCGCCGATTTGGCGGCCTCCAGCCCGCGCATGACGTCGTCCAGCCGTCCCCAGCGGGTCACATCGTTGAATTTGCCCGGATCGAGCGAGTCGAGCGAGACGTTGATGCGCCGAACGCCGCAGTCATGGAGTTCATCGGCGAACTCGGCGAGCCGGCTTCCGTTGGTCGTCAGGGTGAGTTCCCTGAGACCGCCGGACTCCAGGTGCCGGCCAAGGTTCCGGAAAAGCGACATGACATTCCTGCGAACCAGCGGCTCCCCGCCGGTAATCCGAAGCTTGTCGACGCCGCGCCGAATAAACGCCGCGCAAAGGCGCTCGAGTTCCTCGAGGGTCAGCAGGTCCGATTTCGGCAGAAACGTCATGTTTTCCGACATGCAATAGACGCATCGGTAGTTGCACCGGTCCGTGACCGATACCCTGAGGTACGATACCGTCCTGCCAAAAGGGTCAATAAGGCTCGACATCCGGGCGACAACTCAAATTGACGACAAATCCCCGGGGCCATCCGGCAATTTCCGGGGTGCGCCTAACATATGCCCGCGCCGGTCAATTGTCATCCCCAACAAAGTTGTGGGGAACCTAAGTGTGAACCGCGTGGGCTGTCATGTCGCTGTTTCCTGCGGAACAGACCCATTAGTCCCAAGCAATTAGGCGTGTTTTTGCTTTGGGCAACTGGTCGATCTGCCGGTAGAACTCTGTTTCCGTAATTTCCGTTGCCCACTCCAATCGAACGGAAACAAAGTATTTTGCCGGTTCCGATCCTTGGATCGCTGCCCGGCGCACACTAATGGCATTTAATCCCGACAAGTGGTTCAAGTCTCTCACGTATGCTCGGCGTGGAGTTTTAAGAGCGCTGTAATGTTTCTCCAACAGGGAAAATAGATCAAGAAACTCAATCTCGTTATCCATGTCCAGAAGTCTGTTCAAAATTTCATATTGTCTTTGAGCCAGCGCACGCTTGCGCGTCGATCTCAAGCGGCCATACATTTGCCCCATTACGTCCCGGAACAAAGTTCTTTGCACGTGAGTCCTGACCTCTTTGAGCAGTCTCTGACATTGCAGGAATATACCCCTCAGGCCAAACTTGATGAACGGCGTCAGGTCGTAATTCCGTTGCCGAACTTCACTCAAGCAAGAAAGATAAGAATCCTTTTCATCGTAATAATAGTTGGACATCGCAATAAATAACGTGCCCTTAAGGTGGGCGCGCCCGAGAATGAGGGCTTCAAGCGCGCGCGCCGTTCGTCCGTTGCCGTCATGGAACGGGTGCATGGCGCCTATATGGTAATGCAGAGCCAACGCCTGAATTAGAGGATCGTGTCCCTGGAACTCTTTGTTTACCGCACCGATTAGGCGACGAAAGGCGCTACTGCATTCCGGACCGCCTTCCACGCCACGATGACGTGGGCGGCCGAAATTAACATTGTGGCCGTCACCGCGAAATTGTCCCGGTGGACAATGATCATCGTCACAACCGGTTACAATGCGTCTGTGCAGCTCTTTGACTAAACTCTCATCGATCGGTCTGTCTTGCGGAAGGCCTTCTATCCAACGGTAAGTATTGATGGCTGCTCTGGCCTGCCGCTGCGACCTGCTGAAATGTTCATCGGGAGTATTTTCCGCAACCGCTTCTTCGAACTCGCGTTCGGTGAAGTCGGCGCCCTCGATTCGCGATGTGCCGGCAACCTCTCTTTTTAGTTCCATTTCCTGGAGGTTTTCAGCCCAGGATCTTTGGAATGGGATATTTGTAAGAGATAGGATTGATGCCTTCGCTTCCGTCAGTTCGCTGGTAATTTCCATCGGATCATATTGTATCCAATGGTTTGGGGTGATGTATTGTATCGCCATGTATGTCTTGTAGCACGCCTCGTTTCCGGTTGAAAGCCAAAAGAAATTAATTAATATATTGATATTACAATATAATTTTCATCATTTACGACTCTGGTGTCGATCTCATTTCCATCTCATTTCTTTACGATATCCGGCTGAATTCGGGCGGGTGCGTTTTAGCGACAGCCCGTTATCCTTGACCGGCTCCCGGTACATCGGCCGCCGGTGGACCATCCCGGCGAAAATCCCGCTTATTTGTTTCAGCGTATCGCTTCCCGACGGCCCCGGGACCTTATTGTCCTTGCCTCGGCCCGACGGATTGATCACGGTACGGATCGGTCAAGGGCGAGACGAGGAAATTCGGCGATTTGTCCAGCAAAGATCAGTTGATCATCTCACCCGACCCCAATGATCCCCGGCTGACGTCCCGGGTCTCGGGGATCGATGAGGGCGGCAAGCCGATCGACACGTCCGTAACGGTTGAACGGCCTCTTACCCTGTTTTTGAATAGCCGGGAAATCGTGACGATGATGACGATCGGCGATTATCCCGAGTACCTGGCCGTCGGTTATCTGGTAAATCAGAACATGCTGTCCGGAGAGGACGAGGTAACCGGCGTCGACTACGAGGAAGATATCGATACCGTTGTCGTCCGGACCCGGGAAGAGACCGATTTCGAAGACAAGCTGAGCAAGAAGACGCTCACGTCCGGCTGCGCGCAGGGCACCGTGTTCGGCGACCTGATGGACAAATTCGACGAAATCCGCCTTTCGGACGATGTTCGAATTCGCACCTCGCAGCTAACCGAACTGCTCAAGCGAATAAATACGGCGCCCAGCCTCTATCTCGAGGCCGGCGCGATACACGGGTGCGTGCTTTGCCGGTCGGAGAGACCGCTCATCTACATGGAAGATGTCGGCCGGCACAACGCGGTCGACAAGATCGCCGGGTACATGTACCTCAACGGCCTGACGGGCGAGGACAAGCTCTTCTACACGACGGGCCGGTTGACCAGCGAAATGGTCATCAAGACGGTGCAGATGAACGTTCCCATATTGATTTCACGATCGGGTTTCACCGCCTGGGGCGTGGAATTGGCCCGCGAGGCCGGCTTGACCTTGATCGGCCGGGCGCGGGGGAGCCGGTTTGTCGCTCTATCCGGCGAACACCGCATCATATTCGATGCCGGGAACGGGGGATCGGTCGATGAGCCCGCCGAACATGGGCGGAAGGGCGCCCGGACAGAGTGAATGCGGAGTGAACAACGTCGTTGCGGTGATACTTGCCGGCGGCGAGGCTCGGCGTATGGGGGGCGGCGACAAGTGCCTCCTGGAATTCGGCGGGCAAACGCTCCTCGACTGGATTTTGGCCCGGATAAGCCCTCAGGTCCGAACCACCATCCTGAATGCGAATGGCGATCCCGCGCGTTTTGCCGGGTTCGGTCTTACCGTCGTTCCGGACATGGTCGAAGAGTCCCTTGGGCCGCTGCTCGGGATATTGTCCGGCCTGACGTGGGTGGCGGAGAACGTCCCGGACGCCCAATGGGTCGTCACCGTTCCGGGCGACACGCCGTTCCCGCCCGGCGATCTGGTTGATCGATTCATGCGAACGGCCGCCGGACCGGGCGTCGAGGTCGTCTGCGCCGTTTCCGGCGGCAGAACCTACCCGCCGTGTTCGTTGTGGAAAGTCGATCTTGCCGGGGAATTGCGCGACGCGGTGCTCAGGGACCGGATACTCAAGATCGACGAGTGGACGGAAACCCGCCGTACCGAATGGGTCGAATTCGAAACCGGTGCGGTCGATCCGTTCTTCAACGTCAACAGTCCTGAAGACCTGCGGCGCGCCGAGGCATTCGCGAAAGAACTGCTTGGCTGACCGCCGCCGGCCGGGGCGTGATGGTTCTATTGGGAAGCGCATCCGGCGTTTTGGAAGCCGTTTACGCAACCCCCTCACTCTCCTCTCTTATGACCCCCTCACCCTAACCCTCTCCCCCTGAAGAAGGGGGAGAGGGGACACCGCTCTACTCCCTCTCCCTGAGGGAGAGGGATGCGAAGGCTTGGCGAGCTAGGGCACGAAGCGAAGCGACTGCCCAGGCGAGCCATAGCCGAAGCTGGGTGAGGGGGGGCGCCGGGCCAAAACACGGAACGCGCCATCCCGGTCAGGCGAGGCCGTGTTTTTCCAGGAAGGCGACGACGAGGGCGGCGCATTCCTCCGGATTTTCCATCTGGAGGAAATGCGTTGTCTCCGGCAGGAAGTCGTGGTCGAGCGAGGTGAGCGTGCTCAAGTCCATGCTTGGCATGTAGGAATTCGGCAGCGTGGGATCGGAGCCGATGGTTTTGACAAGGCAGGGCAGGTTGGCCAGATCCAGGTAATCCGCCCAACCGAAGACATACTCGTGTATCTGGGCCTCGTAGGCCGGCGGACACCGGAGTTCGTACCCGTTACCCCCGTCGGCCGGGCGCAGCAGCGTCCGCGCGAGGAGCTCCGGAACGCCGGGCAGCACGCGTTCGTAATAGGGCGAGCGGCGCAAACCGTCCGCGAAATCCTTCAGGCTGTCGAACCGGTCGGGGCGCATCCGGGCCGCCACGGCGATTCGCCGCCCGATGGCGACCAGATCGGCGACCGTCCCCCCGGGAGGACAGATCGGCAGGTCGAACAGGACAAGGGCCGAAAACCCGCCGGTTTTCTGCACCTGAAGGAACGCCGTCAACGCCGACATGGAATGGAACACGCCGGTCTTCGGCTTGACGCCGAAATGCGCGTCGATCGCCCGGACGACGGCATCGTTGTCCGCGACGAAGGTTGGAATATTGTGCGCCCGGCGCTCGCCGACGGGGTTCCAGCCGTGGTTCCGGAAATCATAGACGATCAGGTCGAAACGGTCGGCGAGCAACGACCAGAACGGATAGTAGGAATCGGCCGCCAGCCCGTTGCCGTGGCTGACGACAAGCCGGGGGCCGTCCGGGTTGCCGTGCCGCCGCAGGACGATGGAGGCGCCGTCGGCCAGCCGGGTCTCGACGGCGGCGAGCGGCTCCGGCGCCTGCCAACGGGCCGCGCCGGCCTCCGTATGCCCGGCCGTATTCGGCAATGCCGGAATCAACCGGAATCCGGCCCGAGCGCCAGCCGGATCGCCGCCGGCCGGCGGAACGTCGACGTTCCCATCGGCGAACGCTCCCGGATCGACGACGCCTGGAAGCCGGTCTTGCGGAGCAGCGCCGCGACTTCGCGCAGCTCGGCCAGCGCAAGCGCCTTGCCCAAACAGACATGACGCCCGAAACCGAAGGTTGCGCCGACGCCGCGTCCTTCGGCCGGCGCCCAGCCTTCCGGATGGTCGAGCGTCGGTTGGCTTTGGTTGGCGCCGCACAAGTCAAGTTCGACGGCGGAAAACCGCGGGATGACCATCCCCGGCTCGATCTCGGTCGTCCGCCGCGCGAAGCGGAAAGTGCGCTGCAGCGGGGCCTCGAAGCGCACGACTTCCTCGACGAACGCTTTCGCCGGGATGTCGCCCGACAGCACGCCGTTCCACGACTCGGGATACTCCCCGATCAGGAAGAACAGATTGGCGATGGCGCAGACGGTCGTTTCCGTGCCGGCGGCGAGCAACAGCGTGATGTCCGCCATCACCTCGGACAGTTCGAGGCCGGCGTCCAGGTAGGAGGCGATAATTTCGCCGATCCCGTCCCGGCCGGTATCCTCCGGCGCAGGCCGCCCGTCGATATAGACCGACAGGCGTTCGCTGGCCGCCCGCGCCTCGGCGTGCCCGGTCCGGTTGTCGGCGATGAACCCCGCGATCGGGCCGATGTCCCGCCGGTAAATCTCGGCTGCGTCCGCCTCCGGCAGCCCGAGCGCCCGGAACACGACCTCCGGCGGCACCCGCATCGCGAAATCGGCGACGACATCCCCGCCGCCGGCCGCGGCCATTGCCTCCCAGTTGCGGCGCACGACCGGAGCGATCAGTTGTTCCTGCGCGTCTTCGGCGCTGGCGCGGGCGAAGAAGCGCAGCAGAATGTTCCGGGCCGACAGATGGCGCGGACCTTCCAGATCGAGAATCGTCGGCCCCAGCACCATCCTGGTCGCACGAAACGGATGGTTCACGGTCAGATCGGGGGACATCATCGCCGCCTTGACCGAATCGAATTGGGATATGGGGCAGAGCTTCGGCGGTTCGGTTGGCTTCACGGCTGCACCTCCATTGGCGGCTAATCTTCCTGACGCTTTGGCGGGGGCCGGCCGGAAAGGGCGCCGGCCTCCGGCCCGGGTTAATCCGCCGCGGCGTAAGTCTCGTACATCTCGCGGATCGAGACAGCCGGTTTGACGTCGCCGGCCGACAGATCGATCTCCCGCCCGATCAACTCCTCGATAAACAGGATCAGATCCGCCGCGCCGACCGAATCGATGAAGCCGAGATCCCACAGGTTGGCGTCCGGCGTCAGCAGCGCCGGATCGATATCCGGTTGCTTTTCCGTCAGGTAAGCGTTCACCGCGGTTGTGAATTGTTCTTCCGTCAAGGCATTCTCACTTTCGTCGCAGATTCATCAAATTTACGGCGCACCGCCGCGTTTGTCCGTCCACTCCCGCTTGATCCGCGCCACGTCGATCTTTCCGTTCGCCGTCAGCGGAAACGCTTCTCTCGTCTCGATATGCACCGGCGTCATGTGTCGCGGCAGCTTCCGCAGACACCAGGACCGGATTTCGTGGGGCGCGATATCCGCCCCGGAAACCGATGTGACGCAGGCAACCAGGGACGGCGAAGCCGAACCGTCCGCTTCCCCGCCGGCCTGGAAAACGACGGCGTCGCCGGCGCCGGGGAAACTCCGGAGCGCAGCGGCAATCTCCGCAAGTTCGATCCGGTGTCCCATGATCTTGACCTGGCTATCGCGTCGTTCGACGAAATAGTAGTCGCCCGCCTCGTCGAAATACACAATGTCCCCCGATTTGTAGACCTGTTCGCCGGTTTCGGGCGCGTCGGGGCGGGGCGCCATCGCCTTCTGCGTCGCCGTCTCGTTGTCCCAGTAGCCGGAAAACAGGTTGCCGCCGCGGATATACAACTCTCCGGGCGTGTGCGGCGTGAGAATCTCCGCGCCGTCGTCGTCCACCGAAATCAATTCGACGCCGCGGAAGCCGGGACCGAAGGGGATGCGTTCGGCATCGGCGGGAATCGGATTCGGAATCTCCTTGAACGAACAGGCAAGACACTCGGAAGGGCCGTAAGCGTTGATCATGCGCAAATGCGGCAGCATGTTCTGAAGCCGGCGCAGTGCGGGGACCGGAAACGCCTCCCCGCCGAACAGGATCGATTGCAGGGTCTCAACCTGCTTCAACTCGGCTTCGGCGTGGCGCATCAAGGTCGGCCAGATCGACGGTACGCCGTGCATCTGGGTCACGCCCATGGCCTTCATATGCCCGGCCATTCGTTTGGGCTGATAGAAGGAAGGCCGCGGGACGTAAGCGAGGGCGGCGCCGCTGCCCAGCGCAAGGGCAATATCCAGCAGCCAAAAATCGAATTGGACGGGCGCCATGGTCCCGACCACCGCCTCGCGCGGCAAATCGCAAAACTCCACCAGCACGTCGAAGAAGCTGCAGACGGACCTGTGCGGCATGACGATGCCTTTCGGTTCGCCCGTGCTGCCCGAGGTGAAAACGATATAGGCTGGATCGATTTCCAGCACCGGCGTTTTTCGCCGCGGCGCCGGCGGCCGCCAGCCCGGCGGCAGGCGCCAGGCGAGTTGTTGCTCCGAACAAATCCCGGTCGGGAAATCGGCGCCCGGCGCCGAAGACCGGACCAGTTCTTCCGTCGCCGCGGTCCCGACGAGGGCCCGCGCCGACACGGCCGAAACCACGGCTGCGACACGGGCGGCGGGATTTTCCGGGCTGATCGGCGTCCAGATCACCCCCAACCGCGAGCAGGCGCACAGCAAGGCCACCGCTTCGAAGCACGGTTCGATGACCACCACCAGCCTGTCGCCCCGGCCGAGTCCCAACTCCTCCAATGCAAGAGCATAACTCTCTACGGCCTCCGTCACGTCTCGATAGCTGTAGCGGCATCCCGGCGCGACGACGGCGGTCCGGTGCGGCTCGTCAGCGGCCCAACTCAAGAGAAAACGGTCGACGTGCTGGCTCATGATTTGATGATAGGGATTCCGGTTGGCGCGTCCCCGACAATAATCCAGGAGACCTGCGCCCTGTAGAAGAATTTCGTCGACTCGTTCTGAATATTAGTCATGTCCTCGGCCCGGGCGTCCGCCAAATCCCGACCGAGGGCCGGAGGCGCAGGGTGGCGTTTCGCGTATGGAGGCGCGCTATGCAAATCTGTACGGGCAAAATGGGGGGTACCTCCCAAACGGGTGTCATCAAATGTCCATG
>JAJDXO010000008.1 GCA_022823235.1 Rhodospirillales bacterium | reverse complement strand
CCGGCCGGTATTCCATCGCCGACATCGCCCTCTATGCCTACACCCATGTGGCGGACGAAGGCGGGTTCGATCTCGGCAAATACGATGCGGTCAACCGATGGCTGGAAAGCGTCCGCGGCCGGCCCGGCTACGTCCCGATGGTCCACGCCGATTAGCGGGCGTTGCGGGCAAACTCCCAGTACAGTTCACGGGCGCGGCGGAACACGGGTCCCGGCTGCAGGTCCCGATCATCGAGCCTGATGCAGGGCAGCACCTTGGAATAGTTGCCGGTGGAGAACAGTTCGTCCGCCTGGGCGAGTTCGTCATAGCCGATGGCCCGCTCGATCACCTCCACGCCGTCATCCCGCAATAGCCGTACGATCCGCTGGCGGGTGAGCCCGTTCAGGAAGGTGCCGTTGGGGGCAGGCGTGTGAACGACTCCGTCGGAGACCATGAACAGATTGGTGTAGGCGAACTCGGCGACATTGCCCGACGGGTCGAGGACCACGCCCGTGTTGTACCCTTTGTCGCGCGCCTCGCGGACGGCACGTGCCACATTGGGGTAAAGGCAGGAAGCCTTGGCGTCGGTCGGCGCCTGGTCCTGCGCCGGGCGGCGGATGGCGGTCCGACAGGCGGTGAGGCCGGCCGGTTCGGGCAGAGGGGCGCGATAGATGGAGACCAGGAATTTGGTGGACTCCGGATCGGCGACGACAAAACCGTCCTCCGCCCAGATCATGGGGCAGATATAAAGCTCGGCATCGTCTTCGAACTTGCCGATGCCTTCGCGGGCAAGGGCGACGAATTCTTCCGCCGGAACGGGCGAGACCATCCCCAGCGCCTCGGCGGACCGGGCAACCCGCGCGCAATGGGGTTCCAGGTCCGGTGCGCCGCCGAGCATGGCCCGGGCGCCGTCGAATACGATCGACGACAGCCACATGGCGTTGCTGTCGGGGCCCAGGACCTTGGGCGAACCGTCGTGCCAGTCGCCATCGACAAATGTAATGCTGTCGCCGATATATCCCTTGGCCATCACCGTATCCTTCCTGGTAGCAAGCTATTGTCGTTTCGCGAGAGGTTATCGCCTCTCGGCAAAGAAATCCTTCAATAAAGCAGCCGCCTCCTGTTCGGCGATGCCGCCGTAGACCTCCGGCGCATGACGGCAGCTCGGCTGTTGGAAAATGCGCGGACCATGATCGACGCCGCCGCCCTTGGGGTCAAACGCTCCGAAGTAGAGGTTGCGGATTCGGGCGAAGGAGATGGCCTGCGCGCACATGGGGCACGGCTCCAGGGTGACGTAGAGATCGCAGTCCGGGAGGCGCGCCGCCCCGGCTACGCCGCAGGCTTCGCGAATGGCCAGCAACTCGGCATGGGCGGTCGGATCATTGTCCCGCTCGACCCGGTTGTGGGCGCGGGCGACGATGTTGCCGTCCCGGACGATCACCGCGCCGACCGGGATCTCGCCCGCCGATCGTGCGAACTCCGCCTCTTTGAGGGCCGCCGCCATATGAGGACCGGCGGCGGCGACTTGTCTGTCCCGACTCATGCCGAGACAGTGTCGCCCGGCCCACGCCACGTCAAGCCGGGGCCCGACCGCCGCGAGATTGCACGCAATTCCCGGCGGGCCTAAAGTGCGGCCATGACCGAGACCCTGGAAACGCCGGTCATCGGTATCACCGTCGATGCCGAGGAGACCGGCGCGTACTCCAAATATCCGTGGTATGCGCTGCGCCAGAATTATGCCGACGCCGTGGTGAAGGCGGGTGGCCTGCCCTTGTTGCTGCCCAACGAGCCGAGCCTTGCCGGGGACTATCTCCGCCGGATCGACGGGCTGCTGGTGACCGGGGGCCACTTCGATGTAGATCCCGGCCTGTACGGCGAGACCGAACGCCACGATACGGTCATCCTGAAGGAACGGCGCACGGATTTTGAATTGGCGATCACCAAGGGCGCCCTGGCGCAGGATATGCCTGTCCTCGGTATCTGCGGCGGCCAGCAGTTGCTGGCTGTCGCGCTCGGCGGCACCCTGATCCAGCATATTCCCGATGCGGTCCCGGCGGCGCTGGCGCACGAGCAGCCCAATCCCCGGCACGAGGCGGGGCACGACGTCCAAATTGTCGACGGCACCAAGTTGCGGGAGATCGTCGGCGTGGCCCGCATGTCGGTCAACTCCGCCCACCATCAAGCGGTGAAGGACCTGCCCGCCGGTGCCGTGGTCAATGCGACCGCCGACGACGGCGTGATCGAGGGGGTCGAGGCCCCGCGTGAGAAATTCTGCATCGGCGTTCAGTGGCACCCGGAGTTCGAGGTCGACGCGGCCGATATCCGGATATTCGCCGCTTTCGTCGATGCCGCCCGTCATGGCTAAGGCCGCCGAAGACCGGCCGGGGCCCCATCCCGGAGAGCGTATCGCCAAGGTGCTGGCCCGCGCCGGCATCTGCTCCCGCCGCCAGGCCGAGAAACTCATCGGTCAGGGCCGGGTCGCGGTCGACGGGGAAGTGCTGCGCTCACCGGCCCGCAACGTCACCGGTGAGAGTCTCATCACCGTCGATGGCGAAACCGTCGGCGGCCAGGCGCCCGTCCGCTTGTGGCGTCATCACAAAGTCACTGGCGTGCTGACCACCCACAATGACCCGCAGGGGCGCCCGACCGTCTTCGAGCGTCTGCCCGATCATATGCCGCGGGTCATTTCGGTCGGACGCCTCGATCTGAACTCGGAGGGCCTGCTGCTGCTGACCAACGATGGCGACGTCGCGCGGCACCTGGAGTTGCCGTCGACGGGATGGGTGCGGCGCTATCGGGTGCGGGTCCACGGCCGGGTCGATGACTCCCGATTGGCCGGTCTCGCCGGTGGCGTCGAGGTGGACGGCATCGCCTATCGGGGCGTCGATGCGTCGCTTGACCGGCAACAAGGCGCCAATGCCTGGTTGACCGTATCTCTCCGTGAAGGCAAGAACAGGGAAATTCGGAAACTCATGGAGTACCTGGGTTGGCCGGTGAACCGCTTGATTCGAACGGCTTACGGCCCGTTTCAGCTGGGATCGCTGCCCAAGGGGGACGTCGAGGAGGTCAGGCCCAAGGTGCTTCACGAACAACTAGGGAACTTCATCGGCGATGAGGATCGTCGGCGGCAGTCTTAGGGGGCGGCGCATCGCGGTGCCGTCCGGCCGGCAGGTGCGTCCAACCTCTGACCGGGCACGGGAAGCGGTGTTCAATATCCTCGCTCACGGGATGGGGGTCGGCCTTGATGGTGCCCGGGTTCTCGATCTGTTTGCCGGGTCGGGCGCCTATGGCCTGGAAGCACTGTCGCGTGGGGCCGCGTCGGCGGTGCTGATC
This sequence comes from Rhodospirillales bacterium, assembly GCA_022823235.1. GTDB lineage: Bacteria > Pseudomonadota > Alphaproteobacteria > Rhodospirillales > UBA2165 > JAJDXO01. The sequence goes on along the minus strand of JAJDXO010000008.1, from coordinate 3,629 downwards.
GACAATGCCGCGCCGTCCCTCGAGGTTATCCGACGGAATGTCGAGGGTCTCAAGGTGGCGGATCGGGCCCGGATCGTGCGGGCGGACGCGGCCCGCTTGACGAATGGAGCCGATATTTCGGGGCCGTTCGATTTGGTGTTTATGGATCCGCCCTACGATGAGGGTCTGGAGGCGGCGGCGCTGGGGTGCCTGGCATCGGCCGATTTGTTGGAAGAGCACGCGGTGTGCGTCGTTGAAACCCGGAGCAAGCACGATTTCGAGGCGCCCGTCGGCTACGTCACCCAGGACCAGCGCACCTATGGGCAGGCACGGATTTCGTTCCTGCGGCGCGCCGGGAAACTGCGCTAATCAGCGGCGACCGAACAGGCGTTCGATATCGGCGAGCCGCAATTCCACGTAGGTGGGACGGCCGTGATTGCACTGTCCCGAGTGCGGGGTCGCCTCCATCTGGCGCAGCAATGCGTTCATTTCCGGCGCGTTCAGCCGGCGGCCGGCGCGTACGCTGCCGTGACAGGCCATGGTCGAACATACGTCGGCCAGCCGGGACTCGAGTGAAAGGGTGGTGTCGTACTCGGCGAGATCGTCGGCAAGATCGCGGATCAGGCCGGCGGCATCGATCTCGCCCAGGAGCGCCGGGGTTTCGCGCACCACCACCGCGCCGGTACCGAATGCTTCGACCGCCAAGCCCAGTTCGGTCAGCTCTTGGGTGCGGGCAAGAATTCTCTCCGCCGCGGCCTCATCCAACTCCACCACTTCCGGGATCAGCAGCGCTTGCCGTTGGATGCCCCCGGCGGCGAGCGCCTTCTTCATGTCTTCGTAGACAAGCCGTTCATGGGCGGCGTGTTGATCGACAATGACGATCCCTTCGTCCGTTTGAGCAACGATATAGGTTTCGTGAAGCTGGGCCCGGGCGGCCCCGAGCGGGTAATGCGCGTCATCCTCCGCCTCGTAGGCCGCTTCGGGTGCGGACGGTGTTGTGACGCGGCTCCCGTGATCCGCCTGATCCAGCGGCCAATGGAACCCATGAGCGGTCTCCGCCAGCGCCGCGTTCCCCGCCGCCGCCGGCACGCCGCTGCCGGCGGGCTGACGGGGCAGGAACCCGGTACGCGGCGTATCGGCCGGCCGCATGGCGCCGAGGGCCGCCGAGCCGACCGTGGTGGAGGCCCGATGCCCGGCTTCGGCGAGCGCATGCTTGAGGGCACTGACAATCAGCCCCCGAACCAGACCCGGATCACGAAACCGTACCTCGGTCTTTGCCGGATGGGCATTGACGTCAATCGCTTGGGGCGGGATTTCCAGGAACAGCGCCAGCAGGGGGTGCCGGTCGTGGGCGAGAAAATCCCGGTAGGCGGCGCGAACCGAGCCTTGCAGCAGCTTGTCCCGCACCGGCCGGCCATTGACGAACAGGAACTGCATCTGGGCGTTGCCGCGATTCAGGGTCGGCAGTCCGATATGACCGGTCAGCTTTATGCCGTCCCGCGCCGCCTCGATGGGCAGGGCGTTGGCGCCGAAGTCGTTGCTCATGATGGCATCCAGGCGGTCGAGACGCGCCGAGAGGAGATCCCCCTGCGCCGGCGGCAGTTTGAGAATTTGGCGTTCACCCTCCGACAGGGAAAAGGCAATTCCCGGATGCGCCATGGCCAGACGCCGCACGGCGTCAACCACATGGTTGCGCTCGGTCTGCGGGGTCTTGAGAAATTTGAGGCGCGCCGGTGTCGCATAGAAAAGATCGCGAACCTCGACCCGGGTGCCCGGTGGATGGGCCGCCGGTTCCGGCCCCGAGACCGCTCCGCCTTCGACGTTGATTTCCCAGGCGCTGTCGGCGTCGGCGGTGCGGCTGGTGACGGTCAATCGGGCGACGGAGCCGATGGACGGCAGCGCCTCGCCTCGGAACCCCAGGGTATTGATATTCTCCAGGTCTTCGCCCGGCAATTTGGAGGTCGCATGGCGCTGAACCGCAAGCGCCAGGTCGTCGGCGTCCATTCCGCAACCGTCATCGGCGACCGACAGGGCCGCCCGCCCGCCATCGGTCACCACGATGTCGATACGCCGGGCACCCGCGTCGATGCTGTTCTCGACCAGCTCCTTGACCGCGGAGGCAGGCCGCTCGACCACCTCGCCGGCGGCGATCTGGTTGATCAGATTGGGACCGAGAATGCGGATGGCCATTGGATTTCTCCCTATCCCGCGTCCTGGCCCAGATATTCGCGCGCAAGGACCTTTCCTTGTTCAACGGCCGGCTGATCAAAGGGGTCCACGTTCAACAGTTGCGCGGCGATTATCGTCTCCAGCATGAAATGCATCATCAAGGCCCCGATGCTCTCCTCATTGACCTCGGGCAGGGTGATTCGGCGTGTCGGCCGCTGGTTGGCGATCAGCGTATCGGCGGTCGCCCGCTGCTCCGCGTCCAAGAGGTCGCCCATCCTGCGTCCCACAAGATATGACAGATCGCCGTTGCCGGCGAGGTCCTCGGGCACCCGGCCTCCGGTGCCGGCGGCCGGGCCGAAAATGACGGTGTAGGCCTTGTCCTTGGGGCCTGCCAGGTAGAGCTGCAACTGGCTGTGCTGATCGACGGTGCCGAGCGCGTTGACCGGGGTGGTTCCCTCACCGTTCTTGCCGAGACTCTCGGCCCATAACTGGCGGTACCAGAATGCGAAATCATAGAGGCGGTCGACATACGGCATTACGACAAGCTGCGATATGGCCCGTTCCTTGGAGAGGGCGACCGCCAACGCGGCGCCGACCGCCGCCGGCGTTTCCTCCGGTCCCGCGTGCCGAAGAATGGGCGTCAGCACCGAGGCCGCCCCCCGGCGCACCGCCTCCGCATCCAGGCCGGCGATCATCGCCGGCAGCAAGCCGACGACGGAAAGCACCGAGTACCGGCCGCCGATACCCGGGTCATGATCGAGGGTCTCGAAGCCGTGTTCCTCGGCCAGCCGGCGCAGGGGGTTGTCCCGAGGCTCGGTTATGACAAGGAAGTGCCGGCTCAGCGTCCCGGCGGGCAGGGCCTTTCGAAAGACATCCAGGCAGTAGAGGAACTGGGTCAGCGTCTCGGCGGTGCCGCCGGACTTCGAGATCACGACAAAGGCAGTGGCCGCCGGATCGGTGCGGGCGAACAGGCGATCGAAACTGACCGGGTCGATATTGTCCATGAAATGCAGCCGCGGGCTATCGGGCAGCCCGCCGTCCGGAAGCGGCGCCCCCGGATGGGCGAGCGCCGATAGACTCTTGCCACCGAGGCTGGAACCGCCGGTTCCCAGCACGATGATGTCCCTGAAGTTTTCGCGGAGGCGCTCGGCGACCGGCTCGAGTGCCGCTACGTCGTCGGTTCGTTCCGGCAGCCGCAACAGGGGCAGGCTGTCTTCCGCGTGCCAGGATCTGAGAGTTTCGAGAGCCGAAGCGGTGCGGCCCACCCAAGCGCCAAAGACATCCGGCTCAAGGCCGTCCGGACCGATCACGGGGCTCAAACAAGCATCGACATCGTGGATGTAGTACGCCACCGGCGATCAGTTCCAATCGGGTCCAAAGGGCGAGTCACACTAGAGCAGTTTCCGGCCAAATTGAACCATTTGACCGGGATTAATTCGCGTCGTGGCCAGACGCGCCGCGAACGGCGATGCCGGACCATC
>JAJDXO010000032.1 GCA_022823235.1 Rhodospirillales bacterium | reverse complement strand
ATAACGATACTCCTTCAGGTCTGGATGATTACGATGGGTTCCGAACGGCCGGGGCCGGGATCACTCTCCCGAACCCCCGACCGTTCAACCTCTTCAAGCCCTCCTTCAACTCTAATCCGCCGGGGGGAGTGGCGACGCCGGGTCCCGGGGTTCCGCCGGCGCCGCGTCCCGGAGGTCCGTCCCGAACGCCGGTTCCGGGTCGAGGCTCGCGAAGCCGTATGCGGGATAGACCGCGCCCCGATCGGGACAGCGGATGGCGCGTTCGTCCTCGGCGAGTTCGCGGACGGTGTGACGATCGACGCCGATCTCGTGCAGCAAATCGGTGTCGATCGGAAGATCGACGGATGTATCGGGATCAAACATGGCGGGAACTCCTCTGCCGTTGCCCTGTCCGGCATCGGCGCGGGAGACCCACTCCCTCCGCCCTGCCGGACACTCGCCCCCGCGAAAGCTCCTCTCCGCCTCCCGGCCGGGCGTTCCGCGCGCGATTGTTGGCGACGGGCCGGCGGCGCGGCGATCAATGCAGGGTGGTGCTGCCAGCCCCGGCGGTACGCAGGCAACAGACGGCGCGGTCGAGGCCGAGGGCCCGGTTGAGACGATCGCACAGCATTAAACCGTCGTCGGCGGTGAGGCAGACCAGCGCGGTGGGGATGGCGGAGGCCAAGCCCTCGACCAGGATGCGGATCCGCGACGGCTCGCCGTCCTCATCGACGGCCGGATAGAAGCAATAGGCGGGATCGTCGGGCAAGCAGGCTGTCATGGTGAAATCTCCTCCGGCGGGGCCCGGACCGGCGGGTGCCCGGCCGGCCATACGTATGTCGGGAAGGTCGGCGCGCTCGTGGCCGGCGGCGCGGCGGGGAATATCCCCGCCAGCGCCGGGTCGCCAGGGTGGCGCGGTGTAGCCGACCTGATATTACCTCTGCTCCAATGGCATGAAAGGTTACGGCTCAGGCGCACACTGTTTCCCCGAACACAATCGTATTTGGACATCGGACCCATGACCATCGAAGTGACGATATCCGAGCGCGCGCTGGAAAGCATGGTCCTGGCCGCATGCGAAGCCTATGTATTTGGCAAAGACGATGACCGCGAAATGCACGCATGACCGGGGCTCGCGTCCCCGCCCCGAACAGCCAATCTGCACGAATGCTTGCACACCGGGCGACGCTCGGCCAGAACGGGACACATGGCGGGAACGAACGCAAAGTTGTCGGCGGCGGTCGAGGCGTATTTCGCCGACCTTGGACGGGTGCGCGCCTCGGGCGGCGCAACCGGGGAGCGGTCGAGCTATGGCCCGCTCGCCAACCTGATCAACGCCTTGGCAGCAGGCAATCCTGATGCAAGCTTGTACATATGACGGAAAATGATGACCCATCGCGCAAGGAGCAGTCATCCATTATGGGCTGGATTAGGAAATTAGGTTTTGTCAAGGTTATTTGTGTCGCACTCTTCGCAGCACTCTTCCCAGCCTTTATCGCGGTCCTTCCGCTCCCAGGGAAGATCAACGACTTTCTTTCAGAATTACCATTGACGCGAGAGCATTGGCTCAATGCACATCAATGGACCGGAATGTACAGTTCGTTCCCGGAGGGTGTGACCAACATGGAAGACCTTGAGTTATCGAGTGAGTCCGATGTTGTCCTCAATTTGAACTACTCCGAGGAAAGGCATGACATAGACGGGTACATTTACTCTGAGACGTTCCTTGGAAGAGGGCCACTTTTTCCTAACTTGATGCTGCATGGAACGCCAAGCATACTATGGCCCAACAGTTTGAAACTCAAAGTGTTCGATGTGGTTCGCGGTCAGCGCTTGGACATTGACGAATTAACGATTAAGCGAGACGGTCCAGATGGCATAGTCACGGTAAGCAGTAATGGGTCCTTGTTGCAGCACAAACTTAGACTCTCTCCCGACGAACACTTGACGGAAGACGGTCTGGACTTTCGGTCCCTTCTGGAACGGGCTCGTGACAATACCCGCGGTCCAAAGACTTCCGCGTCAGATTGAGTCGCGATTGCACGACACGATCACTGACACGTCGCAAGCTATGCAATTGTCAGTCTCGGTGGCTGCGGGCCCCCGGTAAACAATAAAATCAATAATTTAGACGCCCTGCGGCGCGTCTTTTTTGTGTCCGGTTTCAGCTAGGCGCTTCTTTCAGTCTGTGCGTTGGCCCGAGCCGAGGCAACCTCAATAAAAATGAGGACACGCCGGCCGACGCGCAGACAACTGATCCACGCCCGCTCTTGGCGAGACGATAAATGTGGAATGGCTTAAGTTAGGGGATTGCACTTCTAGGTTGGAAATGTTGGATAGGTTGGATCGTTGACGTTCCAGCGTCGCGGATTGATGGGAGATCATACCAAGTGCCGACACTGAGCTGGCTAACCAGGGATGAGGATTTGCGCCAAGCTACGGTTGCACCCTACCGGCTGTTGGAGGAGGTGCGCGGCCAGGGATACGGCGACAAAGAGTCTGGCAACATGCTGATCCAGGGCGACAATCTTGCCGCTCTAAAAGCATTGCTTCCTTTTTTTGCGGGCAAGGTTAAGTGCATTTATATAGATCCTCCCTACAACACCCGGTCCGCATTTGAGCACTACGACGATAATCTTGAGCATACACAGTGGCTCTCGATGATCTGGCCACGGCTCGAACTGTTAAGAGAGCTTTTGTCTGAGGATGGTTCGATATGGGTATCGATAGACGACAACGAGGGCCATTACCTCAAGGTTCTATTGGACGAGACTTTTGGACGGAAAAATTTCGTCGACACTATCATCTGGCGAAAGAACTATTCGCCAAAATCTAGCGCGAGACACTTTTCATCTGACCACGATTATCTTTTGGTATTTGCGAAGGATGCCGACAAATTCGTGCCAAACCTGATGCCGCGCACCGAGCGGCAAAACAAGGCATATAAGAACAGAGATGATGACCCGAGGGGTCCCTGGAAAACCAGCGATTTATCGGCGCGAAATTATTATAGCTTGGGGAAGTACCCCATCCAGACACCAAGTGGCCGGGAAATTAGCGGTCCACCAGGCGGAAACTATTGGCGAGTATCTGAAAGGAATTTTTGGAAACTCGATGCCGACAATCGTATTTGGTGGGGCAAGAACAAGGATGCCATTCCTCAAATTAAGCGTTTCTTGTCTGAGGTTAAGCAGGGAATAACACCGCAAACTTTCTGGTCCTACGACGAAGTTGGTCACACACAAGATGCCAAGAAGGAAATCATCTCTCTCTTTGAGAAAGAGGTTTTTCTCACTCCAAAGCCTGAAAAGTTGATCGAACGCGTTATTCACATTGCCACTAGTCCGGGCGACCTAGTTCTAGACTCGTTTCTCGGTTCTGGGACTACGGCAGCCGTCGCGCACAAGATGGGTCGGCGGTATATCGGAATAGAAATGGGCGAACATGCGGTCACACATTGCATACCGCGCCTTATCAAAGTCGTTGACGGTGAAGCCGGAGGGATATCTGCCGGAGTTGGTTGGCATGGGGGCGGAGGCTTCAGATTTTTTCGACTAGGAAGTCCGGTTTTCGATGAAGATGGACAAATCACCCTCGATGTCAGTTTCGAGGTTCTCGCAAGCCATATTTGGTTTAGTGAAACCGGCTCTCCTTGGCCGACTACGGAGGCAGGGCCTTGGCTTGGAATTTCTGAAGGTCATGCGTATGCGCTCCTCTACAACGGCGTGCTTGGCGACAAAAAAGTTGATGGTGGAAATGTTTTGACGCGAAGGACTCTTGCGGTCATTCGCGCCGCTATCCAGGAACACCACCCTAACTTTGTCGGACCATTGACGGTATACGGAGAGCAATCCCGGTTAGGGGCAGAGGCGCTGAAGCGAGAAGCGATAACGTTCAAACAAACCCCCTATGACGTGAAGGCAAGAGTCTAGGAGGGGGTGATGCTGCTCAAGAACTACCAAGTCGAGACGCTCGGCACACTGCGTACCTACCTTGAAAATTGCCGCGTCGCTGGCCCGAAGGCCGCTTACAAAACAATTGTCGCTGAACCCGAGAGAAAATCTCGCCTTGGGAAACTGGCGGAAGAGTATTTGCCGCTCGCCGGGTTGCCGGACATCCCCTACGTCTGTTTGAGGTTGCCCACGGGCGGCGGGAAGACGCTATTGGCGGCGCATAGTATCTCCATCGCGAAGGACGCGTGGATAGAGAAGGACTACCCATTGGTACTATGGTTGACGCCAACAAATGCAATCCGCACCCAAACTCTCGACGCATTGAAGAATACTCGTCACGCCTACCGACAGGTGCTGGACGAACAATTTGATGGCCGGGTGCGTGTCTTTGACATCTCGGAAATGACTCACATTCGACCACAGGATTTGCGCGACAACTGTTGCATCGTGATCGGCACTATTCAGACGCTTCGGGTAAAGAATAAAGAGGGTCGAAAGGTCTACGCCCACAACGAGAATTTCGAGCCACACTTTGCCGATGTTTCGCCGTCCTCGCCCGGCCTGGATCGTTTAGACGAGGGGCCGAACAAAGGGGACGTGAAGTTCTCGTTCGCAAATCTCCTGCACCTTCATCATCCCCTCCTTATCGTCGATGAGGCGCACAATGCCGTGACCGGCCTGTCACGGGACATGAAGCAAAGGATCAACCCAAGCGCGGTCATCGAGTTCACGGCCACGCCCAGGCTACAAAGCAATATCCTCCATTCCGTGACCGCGCGGGAGCTGAAACAAGAGGAGATGATAAAGTTGCCGGTGGTCTTGAGCGAACACGATACGTGGCAGGACGCGGTGAACGGGGCTATCGCGACGAGAGCAGTGCTCGCGGAGAATGCCGCAAAGGACCTTAGGTACATTCGTCCGATTGTTCTCTTTCAGGCCCAGCCGAAAAATGAAGAAGTCACGGTTGAAGTTCTCAAAGACTATCTCGTGGACAGTGAGCAAGTCGATGAGACCAGGGTTGCCGTAGCCACGGGAGACCAGCGTCAGCTTGAAGGGCTGGACCTTTTCGATCCCGATTGTCCCGTTGAATACGTCATCACAATTGAAGCGTTGAAGGAGGGTTGGGACTGTTCATTTGCATATGTCTTCTGTTCCGTCGCCAACATCCGGAGCGCCACTTCGGTTGAGCAACTTTTGGGCCGCGTCCTTCGCATGCCGTTTGCCGAGCGGAGGGACGACCCGGACCTGAACAAGGCATATGCCCATGTCTCCGAGCCCACCTTTGCCGCCGCCGCCAACGCTCTGAGGGACAAGCTTGTGGAAATGGGCTTCGATGAGGAAGAGGCCACGGAGCACATTGAACCGGTCGAACCCCGGTTGGATGTTGAGGGAGGTCTGTTTGGGCATCGAAAACCCGAACTGCCGACGTTCAAGGTTGAGGTCGATGAGCCGCCCGATCTTTCGGACCTGCCCCCCAAATACGAAACAAGGGTCAAAGTCGTCGAAAGCGGGGAAGGCCAATCTCATGTAGAGATTGAAGGCGGCCTTGATCCGGAGCTTGAGGAATACATCGTCAAAAAACTGCCCGAGCCGAAGCGCAAGGCGCTTAGGGAAGAAGCAGCCGAGTATCGGAATTCGGTCGAAGACAAGTTGCCGCCCGCCGAGCGGGGAATTTCATTCAATGTTCCGGCTCTGGTTGCCGACCTCCAGGGCTCGCTGGAGCTTGTCGATGCCGAAACTCTTATGGAGTACTTCGAATGGGATTTGTTGGACACGCCCGCCAAACTCTCCGAGGCCGAGTTTGCCATTCGGGAAACCGCGCGGAGCTTCGAGATCGATCTGGATGGAAACCGGTTGGCCTTTCACTTTACTTCCGAGGAAGAGCAGTTGGCGCTGGATGTCCCGGTAGAAGGGTGGACGCCGGAAAATCTTGCCATATGGCTGGATAGGCAATCGAAGCAAATCGATATACCTCAGGCCAAGATGCTTCGATGGCTTCGCGACTTGATTGCCGACCTAATCGGACGCCGAAATATCAACCTATCCGCCCTGATGAGATGCAAGTTCATTCTGGCCAGAAGGATTGGCGAAAAACTCGCTCAGATACGTGAAGAGAATAGACAACGGGCATTTCAGCAATATCTATTTGAGCCCACGGCGCGGGTCGAAGTCGATTTCGACAACGGCTTCAAATTTGAGCGGAGCATGTATGATGACGTTTCCCGCTATCGGGGGCCATATCAGTTCAAAAAGCACTTTCTCGGCCATTACAACGTTCCTGCATTTGATGGCGTGCAGGATGGTGAAGAGTTCCAGTGCGCCCAGGCAATAGATAGCCTGCCGGAACTGAAGTTCTGGGCTCGAAATGTGGCTCGTCATCCCGCTTCGTTTTGGTTGCCCACTTCCTCGGACCGTTTCTATCCCGATTTTGTCGGCGAGTTGGACGATGGCCGTCTGCTCGTGATCGAGTACAAGGGCAGCCACTTGGCGGAAACAGCGGACACCAAGGAGAAGCGAACCATCGGCCGGCTCTGGCAGACGGCCTCGGACGGAAAAGGCGTGTTCGCTGTAATCGAGAAATCTGTAGACGGCAAGGACATGCGGGCTCAGTTGTTGGAACTGATCTAACTGTCCGCTTCCCCCCAATTCCCCCTCACCCAGCTACGGCTAAGGCTCGCGGGCTCGCCAAGCCTTCGCAGCCCTCTCCCTCCAGGGGAGAGGGCGTGGCGATAGCCTAAAATGATTGCGTCATGGCCGGGCAAGGACCCGGCCATCCACGAACCTTGAGACCGGTTTCTCGTGGATGCCCGGATCAAGTCCGGGCATGACGACTTGTGTTTCCCCCTTGCCCCGGCGACCGTCCGAACTAAATATATAGGCGAGTGCCGCTCCCTCGCCGGGACGACGCGGCGCGGCTGCCCGCCGCCCTCGCGCCTCGGCTTCGGCGTATCCTGTTCCGCCTGCAAGAGGCGACGCATCCGGGCGGCGCGCCATCGCCGTCACTGAACGGGCAGAAACAGTAAAGCGGGTTATCGGGGAGCGAAGCCGGCATGGGGGGTTCTCCTTCGGCGCGGGCTGGACCGGCGGACACCCGGCCGGCGATATGTATGCGGGATCGGAACGGCGGCGGGCCAGCGGCGCGGCAGGGCGAGCTCCCGCCGCGCCGGCTCGCGGTCACTCCCAGGCCGTGAACGAACTCATGGGACTCGCGTCGGACACCACCTCCACCTGGTCGCGGCTGAGCTTCTCGAAGGCGAGGCAGAACGCCACATCGGCCTCGCTGTCGAAGGTGCCAATCTCCCGGCCGGTCTCGAGCTCGATGACGGTGAAGCTCGGGTCCCACACCGGAATGCCCCGGAAGTGGTCCGAGCCGTGATATGACCGCTCGGCGCACGGCCCGCAACGGGACGCGCCCTGGGACGGCGCCCCGCAAGACGTGCACACCCCCCGGGCCCGCCGTTCGGCATACAGCTCCCGGGACCGGGCGTTCTTGCGCTCCGGGCACTTGGTGGCCTCCTCGATGACGGCGCAGGGGCCGCAGCGCGACAGTCCGTCGAGCACCGGGCCGCCGCACCGGGCGCAGAGACCCTCGGCGCGCCGCTCGTGGTACTGCCTGCGCTCCGCCGCCTGGCGCTTATCGCGGCACGGCCTGCAGGTCGTCCCGCCCTCTACCGGGGGCTGCTTGCCGCAGCGGATGCAGAGCCCCGCCTCGCGACGGGCCTTCTGGCGCCGCTTGCTCTTGAGGCGGCCGGCCCTGCGCTTCGCTTCCGCGTTGGCTCCGCCGTACTTCAGCCCCGCCGTCTTGCCCGCGGCGTATTTTGAGCGATCGGAAGCGCGGCGTTTCTCAAGGCACGGCTCGCATGACGCGCGGCCGTCCGCCGCCGGATTCTTGCCGCAACGCGTGCAAATGCCCTCGGCCTGGCGCTCTGCCCTCTCCCTGCGCGACCGCTCGCGCTCATAGGCCCGTGCCCTGGAGGGATCCCTGCGCGGTTTGCCTTCCGCGCGCAGGCGGGCGTCGCGGGCGCGGCTGGCGCCTTTCTGTTTCTCGTTGCACGGCTCGCACAGTTGACGGTCGGGCGCGGGCGGCTGTTTACCGCACTTCGGGCAGAGGCCCCGCGCGGCCCGCTCGGCGGTACGCCGGTGATACCGTTCGAGGTCGGCGGGCCGGCGCTTCGCGGCGCAGACCCCGCACTGGCTTCGGTGGGTTGCGGGTCGTCGCTTCCCGCACTTCGGGCACAGGCCCTTCGCCTTGCGCTCGGCGGCGCGCCGGTGATACCGCTCCAGGTCGCGGGCGCGCCTGGCGGCAATGTCCTGCTTCTCGCACATGGGATGCCTCCATGCCTGGAGATGGAAACCGGTCGAATGGCGCCCGGCCGACGATGGGCCGGCCGGACGTCCGTCGGGAGGCGCTCAGCCGCGCTGCCTGCGGTCGCACAGGAGCCCGGCGGCCACGGCACCCCAGCTTTGCTTGCCGCCGCGGGTGCGAAGGCCGGTGCAGATGATGATCTCGGTGCGCTCCGGACGCATCGCCTCGGCCTCCTTGCGCGAGACCACGGTGCGCTTGCCCTTGCGCCGGCCTTTCGAGGTCTCGGTCTGGACCGGGCGAATCTCGCCGCAGGCCAGGGCGCGGAACCGCTCGACCACGAAACGGTCGTCGCCGTCGAGGCCGCCCCCAAAATAGTGGACCAGGAACGTGCTCGCCGTGTTGCCGGGCATCGCCATCGTTGCTGCCGTCATAATGCCGTCTCCCTCGTGCCGTTGTGGAAATCGGCGGCAGCGCCCCGCCCTCCGAAGCGCCGACCGCCGTCCGCTTCCGGCCAAACCTCCCCTCCTGCCGGCGGGAAACGGATTGTCGGCGTCACGAACGGCGGGCGTCTGGCCGCCGGCACGGGCGATGGGAAGCCGGTGAACACTCCGGTTATTCTCCATGACGGGCGGCCCGAGAGCCTCTCTCTCAACCTTCAACCCGTCACGGCGACAGCCGCCGAACTCTTGCTCTCGGGGGGCGTTGCGGGGTCTCCCTGCAGAAGGGGTCAGCCGAGACCCAGGCTCGGCCGCAGGGGAAGGCCTTCCCCGGAGAAACTTCCAACCAGCGGTCAATGAGATACCAATTAGCGGAACATTGAATCCCAATCAGCCGAAGCGGGGCTTCCGCTCCGCCGACAGGCCGACTCGGAGCGCGGCGGCCTTTCTACTGGCGGCCTGGGCCAAAGGTCGATGGTTCACTGGAAGGCTGCCCTGCCTTGCATCGCCTTGATGATATAAGACCTCACACTAAGGTCTCCTAAATCTTAGGATAAATATCAGTCGCCCAAGTTGTGTCCGAAATTTGCATACAAATTTCGGACGTCACACTTGCGGGCTGTCCGAAATATCACTACACATTCCGGACATGACCGGCACTGCATCAGATTTGAAAACCGCGATCCTGAAGCGCATCGAAAAGGGTGCGACAAGAGGGGTCTGGACGCCGCGAGACTCCCTCGATCTTGGCGCGCGCGACGCCGTGGACAAGACACTGCAGCGGCTGACACGCGCTGGAAGTTTGCGGCGGACGGATCGGGGGCTTTACGACAAGCCGTCATTCAACAGTCTGACACAGAAAAACAATCCTCCCGACCCAAGACAGGTTATCGAGGCCATCGCTCGACGGGACCAGATCCGCGTACTCGTCGATGGCATGACTGCCGCCAATGATCTCGGACTTACGAATGCGGTTCCTGCAAAAATCGTCGTGCACACGGATGCGCGGCTCAAATCGGTCTCGCTTGGCCAACTCAGAATCACGTTCAAACCGACTGCGGCGAGCAAGCTGTACTGGGCCGGCCGGCCGGCCATGCGCATCGTCCAGGCATTGCATTGGCTACGTGACACCATGGGCCAGGTCGATGACGACGCAATTCTTAAGCGTCGTCTGAACGCAATTCTTCAGAACCCAGAAGATGGACAGGCGCTCCGGGCGGACCTGATGTCGGGCTTGTCGACGCTGCCGAGCTGGATGCAGAGCCTGTTGCGGCCGATGTTGAAAGAACAGGCTGGCACATGATGAACTCCGCATTCGATCAGGTCATCACAGCAGACGATGAGACAAGGTTGGGTCTTTATACGACGACGGCCCAGCGCCTCGGCACGACGCCCCAGAACGTCGAAAAAGACTTCTGGGTCTGTTGGACCCTTGATGCGCTCTTCAATGGATTGGCAGACCGGCCACGCTTGCTGTTCAAGGGCGGCACATCGCTCTCCAAAGGGCTTGGCCTGATCAAGCGCTTCTCGGAAGATATCGATGTCACTGTCTTCCGTGACGACCTGGGAGAAGCAGCCTCTATCACGGAGCTGGAAGCTCTCAGCGGTAAGAAACGCGGCAAAGCTCTCGATGCGATCAAAGCGGCGTGTGAGGCTTACATCAATGGCCCGTGCCTAGCGGGGCTATCCGCGATCATAGGTGAAACGGCCAAACGCAATGGGTTGAGCACGGAACAGCTCCGCGTTGAGCCTGACCCCGAAGACAGTCAGGCGCTCTATGTGCGCTATCCGACGGCAACACCTGAAGATGCCTATGTCGGCAAGGCTGTAAAGATCGAGTCCGGCGCGAAGTCGGCTCTCGATCCCAATTCGGATCGCGTCATCCGGCCGTATCTGGAAAGCGATATCCCAGATATCGATTTGGGTGTCGGTAACGTCACAACGGTCGATCCGGAACGGACCTTTTGGGACAAGGTTGTGATCCTGCATGGGCTTCGGCGCTGGTTCGATAATCGTGGGGAACTCAAAGGAAACGGTCAGCGGGTCTCGCGCCACTACTACGATCTACACCAACTGCTGGCTTCAGATGCCGGACAAAGGGCGTTGAAAGATCGCGAACTGGGCGCCGACTGCGTGGCCCATGCCCGCATGTTCTTCAATCGCCCAGCCTTCGATCTCGCTACGGCAACGCCCCCTACATTCTCTCTTCGCCCCGAGAGCAAGATGCTCGACGACCTTAGCCGCGACTATCGCGCCATGTCGGGCATGATTTTCGGAGAAGCTCCGGTCTTTGAAGAAATTATCGACGATATCATTGAACTTGAGACGGCTCTGAATGGTGCGGCGGAAGGAGCTGAAGAAAGCGACGGCCAGGAACATGGCTAAAAGGACAAAAAGCCCAAAGCCGCGCCGTAATCCTAAGCCATCGTCCAAACCGGCCAATGCTGCATCCAGGGCCGGATCCAATGCAGGCCGGGGTTTTCGTTACCAGGATGCCGTGTCCGCTTGGATAGCGGTAGAAATATGGGCTGGTCAACGAGCGCCTGCCATCGTGATCCCGGAAGGTGGCGACGATATTGAGCTGCGTGGCGAAGCAACGAGCTTTGTCCAGGTCAAGAGCCGACGGGAACACCTTGGGGACCATACGGAAGGCGAGACGGCCGGACACATAGAAGATCTGTGGAATCGGTCGCTTGGCTCCGCACCGCAGCCGCAGCGACTGGAACTAGTTCTTGAGCGGGAGGTGGCGGGCCTCAATCCCCTCGACGACCACCCCGCAGTCCGCTCAATTGAAGGTCCGATCAGCACAAGACTTTCAAAGTTCAGTGGGGCTTCTGATCTTCTCCCACAAACATCAATCGTCGTGGCGACCTCACCGCAGGAATGGGCTATCAGCCTGATCGTAGATCGGCTGAACTGCGCCCCGATCGCAGCCCAGATGTGCTTTGCCGAACTGCTTGTTCGCGTGGGCTGTATGGCAGACGCCAATGGCCGGTTGGCGTCAGAGAACTATCGTGGCGTTTCGATCTCTGACACGGAAACGGCAATCCGAGATGTCTTGGCCGCTATCGACGTTGACGCGATCGAACGCGCCCTGAGGGATGGCGTCTGTGAGCCGGTCGATTTCCTTACACCTCTCGACGATCCAAACTTCTATCTCGGAGTCGATGTAGAACCCGGTCACATCGCGGCAGGTTTGGTGGCCGAACGCCCCCGAAGCAGATCGGCGTTGGTGGAAGGTGTTGAACAACGCCGGGCCGCGTTGATCGTCGGACCGTCAGGGGCCGGAAAATCCGCTTTGATGTGGGAGGCCGCCAACACGTTGCGCCACACAGTGCGGTGGTTTCGTATCCGTCGTCTGAGTACGGCGGATATTCCATCTCTGCGCCAGTTGGCCCGGACGTTTCGCGCTTCAGAAGACAGTCCCCTGGGCTTTGTTATGGATGACGTAGGCCGGAATGGGCCAGAAAGCTGGGGCGCCTTGCTCAAAGAAGCGATGTCTGTGCCTGGCGTCGTCCTGCTCGGCTCGGTCCGGGAGGAAGATGTCACGCTGATTGCCGAACGTGCGCGTGCAGTAGAAATACGTGCCGAACCTGATGATGAACTCGCAGAACGACTCTGGCGAGAACTGCGCGAAACTGAAAAGACGAATTGGGCGGGTTGGCGCGAGCCGTGGAAGATGAGCGACGGCCTTCTTCTAGAATATGTCCATATCCTGACGCGCGGACAGAGGATGCACGAACTCCTCGCCGACCAGGTTGCGGCCAGGATTTCAGATCCGAAGCGTTCCCTCGAACTTGATATTTTGCGATCCGGCGCCTGGGCAGGCGCAGCGAATGCTGAAGTTGATGCATCGCGATTGGCGCGCGCGCTCTCAGTCAATGAGGCCGATCTGTCACGCGCCCTACAGCGCCTCATCCAGGAACATCTGATCCGCTCGCCTGCTCCTGGCGCGGTCACCGGCCTACACAAGCTTCGATCCGAAGAATTGTTGCAGCTCACACACCAGACAACATTGCCGACCCTCGAAACGAGTTTCGAGCGTACGGTTGCAAGTGTGCCCGCCACCGATCTCGCGCCCTTGGTCGCGGACACGCTATCTGAGCGGCGCTTACCTATTCGGGCGGTGCTCAATGCCTTAATTGCCCGCTTGGAGGGTGAACAGGATGCGCGGGCGTTGGCTTCAGCGCTCCGGGGTCTGGGTTCGGGCCGCGTTTCTTCGGGTGTCGACGAATGGCTGGACACGCCTGAAGCGCGTGCGCTACCGCGAACGCAAATCGGCAGTGCGGCAATGTTCGGGATTGCGGATATTGATCTGAGTAGTCTCAGCATCATCCCGGAGGTCCAGGCCGCGGCGGATCGACTTTCGCAGATCAAAGGTTCCCCGGAAGATGACCCTCGCCGCCTGTTGATGGAGCGTATGTCACCCTCTGTCTTGTCTGTCCTGATCGAGACAGCGGATTTGGCGAGCTTAGATGAGATTCTCGCAGCGTTGGTCGGGATGCCATTGCCAGCCGAGGTGCGGACCAGTCTCATGCAGGCTCCAGAAGGCCTCTTGAATGCCAATCTCGATCTCTTGGGGTCTCTAATGGGCACCTTGTCCGCCCTGGATCGTGAGATCGCCAGTGATTGGGTCGCCGAGGTCGGGCAAGAGGCGCTGTTCGCACGGGTTCAGGCAAAGACAGCTTGGGCCGGGCCTGTAACAATCGAAGATGCCCATGATGGAGTGATCGTCCGTTGCGATCTTTGGTACGTTGCCGGCTCTGTACAGAAAAATCCGCACGACGCGGTTGTAAGTTTGTGTGAGCGGATATTGGCACTGTGTCCGTCGGCCGATATTGCGGTGTCCAACGCAATTACTGCAAGTGGCGAATTGGCTGGTCTTGACCAGTTGCCGCTCGCAACAATGCGGATTCCCCGAGAAAATCTTCCCCCACCATCAGTTCCTCAGTGGAATCGGCGGTGGGATGATCTGATTTCCCGCCGCGTCGCCGCCCCAAGCTATAGCGACTATCTTGCCAGAGGCGTGGCAATTCTCGATGGCCTTGTGCCGACGTTGGAGAAGGTCTTCGACACACATTTTCGAGGAAAGGATGCACTCGGCAACCTCGCCGACAAGCTGATTTCACTCAATGCGGATACTGAAGCACTGACGCCTCCCGCTGTTTCATCATTGGAAGCGTCAGGCGCGGGGCGCGGAGAGGATAACACCGCCGTCGCTAGGTTCCAGAACCTCCTGCACAGCGCTAGCGTCAATCTCGTCAAGAGGTTCGCAATACTGCCCGACCAAGCTGGTGCATACATTGCCTGGTTGAGCGATCTCATCGCAGATGTCGACACTGCAATTGCCGAAGAGCCTTGGCATCTCGTCGCCGACGGTCCTCCACCTATGCTTACCCGACTTAAGACGCTATTGGAGACGTTGCGAGTTCTGGCCGGAGAGGCCCATGAAAGGAGGGAAGCGCCAGCGGTAACTTGGGCGGCACGAGGCAAAGGCGCGCGAGTAGGCAACTCCGTTCGGCTCGTATCCCACTCTGCCAAAGCTGCCGGGGAAACACGGCTAGCTCAGCGAAAGGCAGAAATTGAGCGCCTGGCAGAGGAAGCCGGCGTCGCCGCACAGTTCCATCTTCGCGTTAACGCCAAGGGTATTGTACCGTGGCCGCCAGCAGATGTTCTCGCGCTGTTACCCGCGCCCGACATTGCAGATGCGGTGGTCACGCTCGCCGAACAAGCCGAACTTGTGCGGTCGTTGGTGGACTCATCTATCCACCTGACGATCATGCCTAACATTGAGGGTGTCGCGTTCCCGGCGCTCGCAAAGTCTGGTTACCAGACCCTCCTTCCTGACAGGGAAGGTGCTGCCTTGTGGGCTGAACAACTCGGATTGCCACAGGCCCCATCTGTTGTGGCAAGCAAGTTTGGGGAGGTGCTGAGCCTTGCCAGCGAACTTGGAGCAATGGATCAAAAACGGCTCGGAAATGAGACTCGTCCCGAAGTAGAGGTTGCTGTCCGCCGGAGCTTGGAGGCCACCTTCGCAAGAAGGCACGAGCAACTGACCCGACGGCTCAATGCTTTCGACCAAGCCCTGCAATCGGATGTGTCCGAATTGATCGAGCATCTGCGAACTGGGGACGTCGATTTCGCCGCAGAAGCGCGGGCTGCGATCGGCGGATATCCAGGCAATTTCGCCGAGGCAGCGGGCTATCTGTCACTACTTTTGATTTCAGCCGAGACCGGCGGGCAAAATATAGAAGGTGTACACACGACCGAACTTGAGCAACCCACCGATGGCCAAAAGTAAAAACAGGGACGACTTCTCTCAGGCGACCAAGAATCGCCTAGCAAAGCAAGCTCGCTATCATTGTAGCAATCCTAGTTGCAGGAAGCTGACGTCAGCGCCGACCAGCAATGGCTCAAAGGAAGTGAATATCGGAGTTGCAGCTCATATCTGTGCTGCGGCGCCCGGAGTTGGCGCGCGCCGCTATCGCGCCGATATGACCCCAGAGCAACGAAAATCGCATGAGAATGGGATTTGGCTTTGCCAGGACTGTGCAAAGGCGATTGATTCAGATGATCCCATTTTTACCGAGGCGTTTCTGCATACCTGGAAGCAGAAGCACTCTGAGGACATGTGGCGCAGCATTATCGACAAGCATGCCTTCGGCCCGACCATGCCGCCGACGTTTTCGGAAATCAGTGCACGCCTTCAAAAAGCTGCCGCTGCAGACTTGGACGTATTCAGTCGAACACCCAAATGGCCGGGCACGAACGTAGCGCTCACGCTGACGTTAAAGGTGAAGCATGTGGACGAGGCGCTCAGCACGCGTGCGCTTGCCAACGTAGTGACCACGCTGGATGACCTTATCCTTGTCGCGGCACCCGGAATGGGAAAGACGACAACCCTCTTTCAGGTCGCCGATGGTCTGTTGGAAATCGGCAACGGCACGCCACTCATCGTACCGCTGGGAGATTGGGCCACCGAAGGCGGAGCGCTGCTCGCATCCATCCTCAAACGCCCCGCTTTCAACGGGATTTCAGAGCAAGATTTCCGCACTGTCGCTGCGAAGCCTGGCGTCGTGCTGCTTCTTGACGGCTGGAATGAACTGGATGCCGCCGCACGCGAACGCGCGCACGTGCAAATCACTGCTCTCAAGGCTGAATTGCCGGAGCTCGGTCTTGTCATTTCCACGCGCAAGCAAGCCCTCGACATTCCGTTCGGCGGGACGCGGGTCGACTTACTGCCGCTTGACGACGAGCAGCAAATGGAGATCGCGCGCGGTATGCGGGGCGAGGCTGGCGCGCAGCTCGTCGATCAGGCGTGGCGGACAGCGGGTGTCCGGGATCTTGTGACCATCCCACTCTACCTCACGGCACTTCTCTCGCTGCCAGAGGGCGCGCCTTTTCCGACAACAAAGGAAGAAGTGCTACGGCGCTTCATTGCCGCACACGAGCAGGAAGCCCGCCGTGCGGCGGCGCTTCATGCCGTGGCACTCGGCTTCCAGCAGGACTATTTGGATGGCCTCGCCGTGTTCGCCACGACAACGGCCAACACGGCGATCACGGACAGCAACGCGCGTAAATCGGTCGCTGAGACCGTGCGGGTTCTGGTGGGCGACGGACAAATCACCATCTCCACACAGCCCGACACGTTGCTCGACACGCTTGTCAGCAATCACGTTCTAACGCGCTCCGGCGACACGCCGGGCTACTCGTTCCAGCACCAGCAATTTCAGGAATGGTACGCCTCGCACTACGTCGAACGACTGATGCTGCAGACCGTCAGCGATCCGGCAGCCCGCAAGAAGCTGAAGGTTGACGTGCTCGATCAGCGCCCGTGGGAAGAAGCAGTCCTGTTCGCTGTCGAACGAAGCGCGCGCGGCGACAACGTACATAAGGCCGCATGCAGCGCCGCCATCCGCGCGGCTTTCGAAGTCGATCCTGTCCTCGCGGGCGAGATGATCTTCCGGGCCTCCGACGAGATATGGGCACCGATCGCCACCGAAATGCGGGATATTGCTGAGCAGTGGCACGCGCCAGGCAAGGTGGATCGCGCGGTGCGTTTCATGATCGCGTCCGGCAGGCCAGAATTCGGCGACCTGATTTGGCCGCTAATTTCGCACCCAAACAGCCAAGTGCACTTGTCTGCTCTCCGAGCGGCTAAGCGATTTCGCCCATCCGTGCTTGGGAACGACGCACCGGCGCGCATCGCAGCCCTGCCACCGGAAATCCGCAAAAACGTACTGCATGAAATCGCATCGCATGGCGGAATCGACGGCCTCGACCTTGCGACCGCAATCGCGAAAACTGACGGCGATCCGGACGTGAAGGCGACAGTGGTCGATGCACTCTCATTTCGACGAGCGGATCGCCACGTCGCCGATGTGCTCGCTGATGCCGGCGACGCGACCTACGACATCCTCGCCGAAAAGGGTCCCCTCGACGATATTGCAGTCGATACCGTCCAGCGGGAACTCCGGCGCGCGCGTGAGCGGCGCAAAGCTTTTGGCATTTCGCACTTCCAGCGCCTGCGCACGCTCCTCTGCGCGCCGGGGGGAGATGATCGCGATGCCGAGGTCGCTGAGATTGTTGCTGAAATGGAGATCGACCGGAAGCGCGATGGCGAATTCCACCTTTTGTACGAAGTGCGAAAACGCTATCCGCAGGCTCTCGCTGAGGGGTTGCTGCGGCGCGTGCGTGAGCACCGAAGTCTCGTCTACGGCGCGGACAATATTCTTGCCGCCGCCGGGTTTTCCCTTGAGGACGACAAGCTGCTCGGAATTGCCCTCGAAGAGACTTACCGCCACGACGACCGCGCTGAAGCTGCCGCCTCAGTGCTGGGACCAATCGCTGTTGGCCGGCTGATCGACGCCTATCTTGCCGTTGGGGAAGTCGTGCGCGATGACAGCGGGAAACACGATCAGGCTGCGGGTGATCGCTATCACGGTCTGCGACACCGTATCGGCCACACGCCGGGCGCAAGTTTGGTGGCAGCTGTTCAGGCGCGGGCGGCAGATGCCGATAATGAGGAAATCGTCCAACTGGCCGAGCTGTTTTCCCGCGAGACCTACGGCGACGAAGAACGGGCGCGACCCTTTAGCGAAGAAGGCTTGGCTGCAATCGGTGTGCTCGCGCGCAACTGGGCTGAGCGCATGCTCGCCGCTGGGGATGAGAAGCGCTGGCGAGTGGCTACCATTGCAGCGATGATGAGCCACGCACCGTCCGTCGCACATCTTCCACTCTTGAAAAGCATGCTTGACGACAATTTACGTCGTTATCGGGCTTTCCGCGAAGAAGCGACTGCGAGCGGCTGGAAGGATCGCGACGCTGTCCATGAAGCACAGCATCCGCACATGCATGAGTACCAACGTGCGTTCTTGGCAATCAATGCGCCGGAGACCGCTGCGCTGATGCGTCAATACCTGACGGATGAGCATTTTGGCGAGCTGGCGGCGCGTGTGCTGGCTGCCCAGTGGGTTGAGGCAAACGAACCCAAGGACGACAAAAAGTTCCCCATCGGCGTAGACTTCTCGGGCGTGGAAGCGCGCCGGGACGCCCGCGCCGCCGATCCCTCCGCGACATCGATCGAGGCGGAGGCGATCTTCGGCGCAATCGAGACCTTGATGGTCGATGGTTCGTCAGATGCGCAAGTGAAGCTGGCGGTTGCGCTCGGCATTGTAGGAGCACGGCTCCCCCATGGCCAGCGTGACGCGACGATCCAGAAGCTCATTTCTCTCGCGCCGAGGCAAGCGCGCGCAGCCTTGTTGTTGTCGCTGGTCCTCTCCGGCGAGGACATCGACATCAAGCTAGTGGCCAACGGCATAGCTGAGACCTTTGAGGCGGCCCAGAAGGAGAGTTGGATTCTGACGCAGAGCGACGCGTATCAGCTACCCGATTGGTTGCGCCTTTTGCCGTTCGCTACGCCTGTCACCGATCTGCCGGCCATCGTGCGCGGCATGCCGGACGCTCAGCGCCATCCACAAATAATCGAAGAGGTGGTCCACGGACTCGGCAGTTCGTCCTGGGACGACGCAGAAGATGTGATTTTTGCGCTCGCAGAAGATGATCCGCGTCTCTACCAAAACCATGCGTGGCGCGCGACTGCGTTGAGGTTCGGCACCGTATCCGCCGCGCGCCGCCTTGTTGATTTGACGATCAGCGGCGTGCTCGACGGCAAGTCACACGACGGGTGGCGTTGGCAACGCGAGTTGGGTGGTTTGATTTCGGAGTTCTCCGAGGTCCGCGCCTATGTCCATGACCTCCTGAAGGATCGGCCGACAACGAAGCAGCTTGCCTCGCTAGCTAGCGCAGTTGCCGAAGACCCCGACACGGATGGCGTATTGTTGCTGATCGATTTTGAGATGAATACCGGACGTTCGTTCATGAGGTGGCAGTCGATCCAAAGCGCTGTCACGGATCACGTCCCGGCGGAGAACTGGGAAGGTGCTTACAATGTCGTGCCCGTTCCGGCAGTCGAGCTGCGCCGGAAGCTGCTGGCGCTGACGGGCAGCGGCGGTAAGGATGACCCCGCCGCGCGCTGCCTCAACGTCATAGACAAACTCCGGGACGAGTACGGTGCTCCAGAATCGGAACCACGCCATCCGGATCTTGCGTCGGAACGCCCCTGGCCGATCTTGACCCCCGATCCCGATGCAGAGGACGGGAAGTGATATGGCGGGCAAACGGATTCATCAAATGCAGAGTCTTAACTGTCATATCTGACAGTTAAGTTTGGTTTGGCTGTCAAATATGACGGTTAGCGGACCGACGAGGCATGATCGAAAGCATCCTTTTGGGGAACGGCGCTGGCGCCTCCCTCGAGGACGCCGACCGCCGTCCCGCTTCCGGCCAGCATCTCCTCTCAACGGCAAGCGGCAGGACGGAGGCGCCCGCAAACGGCGGCCCCAGTGACGGCTATAGGGATAGCGGTGGCGCGCGGTAACCAGCCGGAAGAACGACGATGTAAGAGGACCGAATGGCGAGTTCCGCCCGCACGAGGTTGTTAACCGCTCGGTGATGGTTGGCAAGATTGCCGCCGGCTAGATGGAGGACAGGCGCTCTAGTCAGCCTCGCCAGCCCTTGAAGGCAAAAGCCGGACGGGCCGGCGGCGCCGCCCGCATGGCCGCGCTTACCTCGGAGTGCCGCAAAGGGATTGCGGGACAGGCAGCCAAAGCCCGTTGGATCGTACCGAATTGTAAGGGTTGGAGACGCAGGCCGCAGTCGAACTGGCAAGCGATGGGTTGCCAGCCATCTCCACTACTTCAACTTCTATCTGCCGGAGCCGCAAGTCTGCAAGAGCCGCGGCTTAACTCAAGGCTTCAGCAGAGAATTTGGATTCAACCCGGGGACGCCGAGAAAATCCGTTATCCGATCAGTCGTCTTTTTTCCGTTCGGCGAGCAGGGTCGCGATGATACCTCCGAGAACAGCGCCGCCGAGAAAGGCGACCGGGCCCGCCAAGCTTGGTCCCCCTGCCGCTCCCGTAGCCCCTAGGGAAGCCGACTTGGCCTGATCCCGGCTGTCGTGCACCTCGACATTCTGTTTTCTGAGTTTCCGCACAACATCGTCAACTTCCAGCATCAGTTCGCCCAGGGAAATGCGGAGCGCACTCGCTGCTTTGGCGAGTTGGTCCATGCTGAGTGCCGAAGAGCCTGCCTCTATGCGCGACCATGTCGAGCGGCTGACCCCCACGCGACGCGCCAATTCCTCCTGATCTATCCCGTTCTCCTTGCGCTTCTGGGCGATCAGGCGTCCCAGGACGGTCTGGTAGGTGGTCTCATTCCTCATACGAGAACCAGCCTCTTGACATATGTGCATATAATACACATTATCTCTACATGCGCATGAGCGCACAATGAACAAGTGTTTCGGGCGTCATTATGCGGTGCGAGACCGGGGAGGAGCAAGATGAAATCGACCGGCGATTCCGGACTGTCCGTCAACTTTCACCTGATCGAAGCCTGCAACGCCAGGTGCAGCTACTGCTTCGCCACGTTCCCGCATCTCGGCAGGCGGGACCGGTTGTCCCCTGCCGACCGGGAGGCGCTGGTCGACATGCTGGTGGATGCCGGCGTCGGCAAGATCAACTTCGCCGGCGGAGAACCGACCCTGATGCGCGACCTGGGGCCGCTGTGCAAACGCATCAAGACACGCAGCCGCGGCCGTTGCGCGGTATCGCTCGTCACCAACGGCGCTCGTCTGGGGCCGCTGCTCAAAGGCTGGGCGGAATGGATCGACTGGGTGGCGCTCTCCGTGGACTCCGGCGACGACACCGTGAATGTCGCCCTTGGACGGACTCCGGAGGGGCAGCCCTACGCGCCGGTCATGCTGGAATTGGGAGTTGAGGCGAAACGTCGGGGCATCCGACTCAAGTGCAACACGGTCGTCAACCAGCTCAACGTCGGAGAGGACATGTGCGGCTTTATCTCGGAACTGGCGCCGGAGCGTTGGAAACTGTTGCAGATGCTGCCAGTCGCCGGCGAGAACGATGTCGCCGTCAAGGACCTGTCGATCCCGGAGGCGGACTTCCGGGCGTTCGTCGAGCGACATTCGGCGCTGGGCGGGACCGGCATCGCCATCGTGCCCGAAGACAACGACGCGATGACCGTCTCCTACCTGATGATCGGTCCCGACGGACGGTTCTTCTGGCACGTTCCCCTCTCATCGGGAAGGACGCTCGAATACGGTCCGCCCGTTCTGGAGGCGGGCTTCAACGAGGCGCTGAGGCAGACCGGCTTTTCGCGGGACAAGTTCCACGCCAGGGGCGGAGCCTATGACTGGCTGCGGGATAGCGGGGACGCGACGCATGCATGACATATCGTTGTCCGAACTTCTCTCGGCCCGCGGCTTCGTGGGGGAAAACGAAATAAGAGCGCTGGAGTCGCTGTACCGGGCCAAGCTTACCCGCCCTGGAAAGGTCCGCATTGCCGTGAACAAGATCACGGCGGTCGACGAGGTGCTCGGTGCGGCCTTCGTGCGCCATTGCCGAAAAACGGACTGCACGCCGTCCTGTTCGGACGCCCGCCATCCTGTCCGGGTCTCCGCGCAGCAGTGCGAATCTTGCGGTGGAAGCGACAATCGCCGGGCGGTGGAGGAGATGGTAGCGGCGATGGAGACCGCCGGCTGGACGAAGCTGCTCGTCGCCGGAGGGTCTCCGGGGACGCGCGACGATCTTCAGAAGCTCTGCGAAGGCCGTCTCAACCTCCGCTTCGTCACCGAGGACACCGCTCCTAACAAGAAAACTATCGGCGGGATGCTTGGATGGTCGGACATCGCCGTGATCTGGACATCGACGGAAATATCCCACAAGGCGACGGACGCACTTCGGGGCGCGAAGGTGCTTCGGGTCCCGCGGCGCGGTGTGGCGGCGCTCGCGAATGCCGTTCGGAACCGATGCATGAGGAATTGCAATTCTGGCGCGTCCAGGTAAAGGCGATGCGGATAGCGGAACGGTCAGGGCGATTTCGGTGACCAAATCCCAACCAGCTGTTACTTGGGAAGACACGCCTCCTGCGTCTGTCGACGAGTTTCTGAAACCGGCACGGACGGACGGTCGATTCTCCGAGCGGAATTGTCGATGATCGCACCTTTGTCTTTGTCATCGCTCATGGGGTGAGGCACGGCAAAAAATTGGGCCTTACAAAGAATAATTGACGGCCAGAAAACGTTGATGGTGGGCAGGGAATCGCACAGAGTCGGGGGATGGAAATCAAGCCTCGTATTTCACTCCGCTCAATCTGGGCTTTGGTCCAGTTGGGGGTGCTTAGAATGCTAAAGAGGTGGCGTAAATGGAGGTTTTTTGACGATTGGCAGCTTAGTATCAGCGTCGGGCGACTGGAGCAGATTTTTTGGTAAAATGGCGAGCCCAGACATTTTCAGTCAAGAATTGGCAAAACAGGAGGGGGTGGCCTCCTCTCCACAACCAGTCCGTTATCTCTGCAGAGACCTCAGTGGCCACCGACAGTCTTGGCGACCGGGGACAGCAAACCGTGCGGAAACGGATTCTCGGCGAACGGGCGGCTGGCAGCATGATAGGCGATTTTTTTTCGATCAAACGCCAGGCGCGGCGTGTCCCCCCTTGCGCCCCCTCAGCTACGCAAGTGTATGATTCCATGCAGGACATCCCCTACCGGCGCCGTTTGACATGGCCCAATTACGGGCCCAAATCGAATTCCGGGAACGCAGTGTTGCGGGAGGCACCGGGAGATGCCGGACAGGGAAAATCGCGGGATTGCCGTCATGGGCGGCGCGGCGGCGAACGACAACCCCGGGGCGGAAGCCCGGGTCGATACCGCTGTGACGACGCTGGCCCAGGTCATCGGCCGGCGCATCGCCCGCGAACATTTCGAGACGATCCACGCCGCCAACGACAACGCGCCGGAGAAGGATGCCGGCGAGAGATAGGAGACCGAAAGACATGACCCTGCGCTGCGCGCTCTACGCCCGCTATTCGTCCGACCAACAAAGGGCGGCATCGATCGAGGACCAGTTCCGGGTCTGCCGCGAGCACGCGGCGCGCGAGGGCTGGAAGATCGCCGGTGCATACAAGGACTCGGCAATATCGGGCGACAGCATGATCCTGCGCCCCGGCATCCAGGCGCTGCTGGAGGATGCGCGGCGGGGGATGTTCGAGATCCTCGTTGCCGAAGCCCTCGACCGGGTGAGCCGCGACCAGGCGGACGTGGCAACGCTCTACAAGCACCTGCGGTTTGCGGGGGTGACGGTGGTGACGCTGGCCGAGGGCGAGATCAGCGAACTCCATGTGGGGCTCAAGGGCACGATGAACGCGCTGTTCCTGAAGGACCTCGCGGCCAAGACCCACCGGGGCCTCAGGGGCCGGGTCGAGCAGGGCCGCTCGGGCGGCGGTCTCTGCTACGGCTACGATGTGGTGAAGTCGTTCGACGGCGCGGGCGAGCCGGTGCGCGGCGGGCGCACGGTCAACGAGGCGGAAGCGGAGGTCGTGCGCCGGGTGTTCCGGGAGTTCGCCGACGGGGTAAGCCCGCGCGCCATCGCCCGGCGGCTGAACGGGGAAGGCATCCCCGGCCCCTCGGGCAGGCTGTGGACTGATTCCACCATCCGCGGCCATGCGAGGCGCGGCACGGGACTGCTCAACAACGAACTCTACATCGGCCGGCTGGTGTGGAACCGGCAGCGCTACATCAAGGACCCGGAGACCGGCAAGCGGGTCTCGCGGATCAATCCGCCCGAGGAGTGGATCGTGAGGGAGGTTCCCGAGCTCCGCATCGTCGACGACGATCTCTGGCAGGCGGTGAAGCGCCGCCAGGGCGAGATCAAGGAGCAATACGCCGACGTCATCGAGGCAACGCAATCGGCCCTCGCCAACCGGCTGAACGGCGCCCACCGGCCCCGGCACCTGCTGTCCGGCCTTCTGGAGTGCGGCGTCTGCGGCGGCCCCTATGCCATGCGCGGCCAGGACCGCTACGGCTGCTCGAACCACATCATGACCGGCGCCTGCTCCAACGGCCGGGGCATTCGCCGGTCCGTGATCGAAGAACGTGTCCTCTCAGGGCTGAAGGACCGGCTGATGGCGCCGGAGGCCGCCGCCGAGGCGATGCGTGCCTATGCGGAGGAGACCAACCGGCTCAACCGGGAGCGCCGCGCCTCGGGCGCGAGCGACCGGAAGGAGTTGGCCGACATCGGGAAGAAGATCGCGGCCATGGTCGCGGCCATCGAGGACGGCGGCTATGTCCGTGGCATGTCCGACCGGCTGCGCGAGCTGGAAGCGCGCCAGGACGAACTGAACGAGCGCCTCTCGGCCGCGCCCGCCGACCTCCCGGACATCCACCCCAACATCGCGGACATCTACCGCCGCAAGGTCGAGGGGCTCGCCGAGGCGCTGGCACATCCGGAGGACCGCGACGCGGCGGCGTCCGCCATCCGAGGTCTGATCGAGCGCATCGTGCTCACCCCCGGCGAGAAATGGGCCGAGATGGACGCCGTGCTGCACGGCGATCTCGGGACCATCCTCGAATGGGCGGGAAATGGGTCCGAAAAGGCAAAGACCGACATCCCTGTGCCGGAGATGTCGGTCTCGGTGGTTGCGGGGGCCTGCAGCCACCTATACCGAACGAAGTTCATTTGGAAGAAGTCGTGAACGGGACAGGGCGTATACCACCCTGCCCGGCTAACCGATGAGCGCCATCAAATTGATCCAATTTGGCCGGAAACCGCTCTAATAGTACCGGCGCGGGATCCCGAACGCGGTTTTCCACTCTCTCGAGGCGCCCTTGCCCATGATCATCTCTTCGTGGAAATCGCCGATGGGGTAGACATCGGGCGTGTCGGCGTCGCTCCAGATGCCCTGCTTCTTCCGCGCTTCGCGCTGATCGATCAGCCACTCGATGTAGCTGTCGCGGAAGTGGCCGGGCGGAACCATCAACGCCGCCCGAACCCGGTCATCGATTTCCCGGTAGGTGGCCGCGGCTTCCTCGCTGATCTCGATGGCGTCGTAATCGAGCTCGTAGCCCGCCTCCAGCTGCTCGGCGCCGGCCACGGCGGCGAAGATCTGCTGGTCCTTGATGCTCAGGAGTTCCTTGTAGACGCCGACGAACCTGTCGGTCACCGGGGTGCCGAGCGGCGCGTGGGCGATACCGCCCGGGTTGCTGATGTTCCCGGAGCGGTTTTGGGCGATATCGGATTTATAGAACTCGAGCATGCGCGGCGAGTAGTCCTCGCCGAGAAAATCGCAGATTCGCCCGAGCTCCGCCTCCGGCTCCCGCACCAGGGTCTCGTAGTTGAGGTCGAGCCACTGTTCGGCGCTCAATTTTTCGCGCCACGGCTTGGCGGCGTTGATGAACAGCTTCCAGCGCTCGGCCGAGCAAAATGCGTTGTACGAGCCGAAACGGGAATGGATGGTCTCGGCGACGTTGTCGCGTCCGTCCCGGGTCAGGTAGATGAACTGCGCATTGGGGAAGTCCTCGACCATCTGGCCGATGAAGAATCCGTTGTTCGGCGACTTCTCGGCCCAGCGGGGCTTGCCGTTTTGCCGGGCATGCCGTTCCAGCATGGCGCAGAAGATGCCGGCGAAACTCCGCTCCCGGATGTCGCCCAGGATTTCGTCGACGATGGTGGCCGGGTTGGCCTTCATCCCGAGAAACGGGGGCACCAGACAGAAAATCATCTCCTCGGCCAGCGTCCGGAAGTTCTCTTCCCTGCTCAGGTCCCCGTAGGTGTGGAGATAGGGGCGGAACCGCTGGTAGTACCAGGCGACTTCGGGCACCGAAATGCGGGGATGACTGCCGATCATCAGCATCAGCATGGTCGTGCCGGACCGGTGACAGCCGAGAACGAAGACCGGTTTTTCCTCCAACGTGATGCTCATGGGCAACCCTCCATTTGGCCCTCCATCCGGAGAACCGAGCCTAGGTCCGTTCCGGTGTGGATTCTGTCGCGTCCGCTACATTTCCCTCGTGCAGGTGGCACGATACCCAGTGGTCCGGTTCCACTTCCTTGAGGCTCGGGGATTCCATCCGGCATCTTTCGGTCGCATAGGGACACCGGGCATGGAAGTGACAGCCCTCGGGCGGGTTGATCGGGCTCGGCACGTCGCCGGTCAGAATAACCCGGCCCTCGCGGGTCACTCCGGGATCGGGAATCGGCACCGCCGACAGCAGCGCCTCGCTGTACGGATGCAGCGGATTCGCGAACAGCGTCCGCTTGTCCGTCAACTCGACGATGCGCCCCAGATACATGACGCCGATCCGCTGGCTGATATGCTCGACCACGGCCAGGTCATGGGCGATGAACAGGTAGGACAGCTCGTAATCTTCCTGCAGGTCCATCAGCAGGTTGATGACCTGCGCCTGGATGGAAACGTCGAGCGCCGATACCGGTTCGTCGCCGATGATGAGGCTGGGGCTGAGCGCCAAGGCGCGCGCGATGCCGATCCGCTGGCGCTGACCGCCGGAGAACTGATGGGGGTAATTGTCCAACTGCTCGGGCCTGAGGCCGACCCGCTCGAACAGCGCCTCGACGCGTTCACGCAGTGCGCCGCCGGAAACGATTTTGTGAACCTTCAGCGGCTCGCCGACGATATCGGCGGCCTTCATGCGTGGATTGAGCGATGAATACGGATCCTGATAGATGATCTGCATCCGTTGGCGCAGCTGCCGCATTTCCTCCTTGGCGATGTGGGTTATGTCGCGCCCTTCGAACTCGATACTGCCTTCCGTGGGTTCGATCAGCCGGAGGACGGACTTGCCCACGGTGGTTTTTCCGCAACCGCTTTCGCCCACCAGCCCGAAGGTCTCTCCCCGCTTGATCTCGAAAGAAACGCCGTCGACCGCGTAAACCTGCCCGGTCACGTGCGCCAGAATGCCCTTGCGAATGGGAAAGTGCGTCTTGAGGCCGGTAACCTTCAGGAGGGCCGTATCCTCACCGGTTGCAGCGCCGCTCATGCCGCCGCCCCGGCAAGCTTTTCCGTGTGCCAGCAGGCCGCCCAATGCCCCGGGCGCTTTTCTTCCAGGGGCGGGTAGGACGCGCGGCACTTTTCGTCGGCGAAGGGGCAGCGGGGCGCATACGCGCACCCCGGCGGGAGCCGGTTGAGGGACGGAACGATTCCCTTGATCTCGTTCAGGCGTTCGGGCCTGGAACCCGCCGTCCCCCACCCGTCGAGCCGCGGCACCGATCCCAGCAGGCCCTTCGTGTACGGATGGGTCGGAGACGCGAACAGCTCGTTGACGTTCGCCTCCTCGACCTTCCTGCCGGCATACATGACCACCACCCGGTCGGCGTTTTCGGCGACGACGCCCAGATCGTGGGTGATCAGGATGACCGCCGTGCCGAGTTTCTCCCGGATCTCCGCCATGAGATCCAGAATCTGGGCCTGAATGGTGACATCGAGGGCGGTCGTCGGCTCGTCGGCTATCAGCACCTTGGGATCGCAGGCCAGCGCCATGGCGATCATGACGCGCTGCCGCATGCCGCCGGACAGTTGATGCGGGTATTCGTCCACCCTGGTCTCCGGCACCGGAATATTGACCAGCTTGAGCATTTCCACCGCTTCGTCTCTTGCCGCGCGCTTGGAAAGACCCCGATGCAGCACGAGCGACTCGCTGATCTGCTTTCCGACGGTCAGCACCGGGTTCAAGGAGGTCATCGGTTCCTGAAATATCATCGAGATCCGGTTGCCGCGGATTTGCTGCATCCCGGCGTCGTCCAACTCGAGCAGATTGGTCCCCTGAAAGCGAATGGCGCCTCCCACGATGCGGCCCGGCGGGCTGGCGATGAGTCTGAGAATCGACATGGCCGTAATGCTCTTGCCGCAGCCGGATTCTCCCACGATACCGAGGGTCTCGCCGTTCCCGACCGAGAACGAGACGCCGTCGACGGCCTTCACGACGCCATCCAGGGTAAAGAAGTGGGTGCGTAGATCCTCGACCTCGAGCACGGGGCCTTGGGACGCATCGCCGGGGGGATTTGCTTCGGGGGCGGGCATCACACCTCCTTGGCGAACCTGGGATCCAGAAGGTCGCGAAGACCGTCACCGATCAGATTGACCGAGAGCACCGTCGCCGCCAGGAACAGGCCGGGAAACAGGATAATCCATGTCGCGCTGCTGAGATAGGAGCGGCCATCCGCCATCATCGTGCCCCAACTGGGAATCTCCGGGGGCGTTCCCGCTCCGAGGAAGCTCAGCGCCGCCTCCGACAGCATGGCGGACGCGCAAACGAAGGTTGCCTGCACGATAAGCGGCGCGAAGGTGTTCGGCATGATGTGTTTGAATATCACCCGCGCCGTCCCGGCGCCCGCGGCCACCGCCGCTTCGACGTAGGTGATCTCGCGGGTGACGACGACAACGCCCCTCACCAGCCGGGCGACCCGGGGAATCTCGGGTATGGTCAGCGCGATGATCACCGTCTCGATGCCGGCAGGCAGCAGGGCGATGAAGCCGATCGCCAGCAGCAGTCCGGGGATGGCCATCAAGCCGTCCATGATCCGCATGAGCCAGGCATCGATCTGGCGGACGTAGCCGCTCAACAGCCCGACCATCAGCCCGATGAACACCGCCAGCGCCGCGACGGTTATGCCGACGGTCAAGGATATCCGGCCGCCGAATATGGCGCGCGCGAATACGTCCCGGCCAAATCTGTCGGAACCGAACCAGTACTCTTCCGAGGGAGGTTTGAGGCGGCCCGTCACCACATTCAACTCGGCAGGATCCTTGGCCGCGATCCAGGGCGCGAATATCGCCACGAAAATGATGATCGCCACCATAAGCAAACCCAGCGACAGGTTCGGATTGCGGCGGACGAACTCGACGATCCGCCGGTGCAGGGGCAGTACGGCCGCCTCGGCGGATTCGAACTCCATTTCATTGACGGCGGCTGTCGACATGGCCCTAGTGCCTCACCCGGGGATCGAAGATCGAATAGCTCAGGTCAACC
Organism: Rhodospirillales bacterium; assembly: GCA_022823235.1. GTDB lineage: Bacteria > Pseudomonadota > Alphaproteobacteria > Rhodospirillales > UBA2165 > JAJDXO01. Next base: position 24,125 of record JAJDXO010000032.1, on the reverse strand, counting down.
ACCAGATTGACGAGCACGTAGATGCCCGAGAAAACGAGGATGACGCCCTGGACGACCGGATAATCGCGATCGAGAACCGCCTCGATGGTGAGATTGCCCATCCCGGGGATGTTGAAGACGGTTTCGATGACCACCACCCCGTTGATCAGGAGGGCGAACCCAATCCCGATGACCGTGACGATGGGTATCGAGGAATTCTGGAGGGCATGCCGAAACAGCACCTTCATCGGCGGCAACCCTTTTGCATAGGCGGTGCGGATGTAATCCTCCTTCAGGACCTCGACCACCGTGGCGCGGGTAATCCGGGTGATCAGCGCCATGTAGGATGACCCCAGCGTGATCGTGGGAAGGATCATATGGTGGAGGAAGGTCCCGAATCCCTCCCTGATGCTGACGAACCCCTGGGCCGGAACGATGGTCCAATCCACGGCGAATTTTGAAACAAACATGAAGCCGAGCCAAAACCCGGGCACGGAGAACCCCAGGACGGCGAATATCATGATGGCGTGGTCCCACCACGTGCCCTGTTTCCAGGCCGCCATGACACCGAGGGGGACCCCGAGAAAGACGGCGAATGTCAGAGTGGTGATGGCCAGGAAAATGGTCGGCTCGATGCGCTGGGCCATCAAGGTCGTCACGGGTTTGCTGACCAGCAGGGAGGTTCCGAGGTCGCCCGTCGCAATGTTCCCGGACCAAATCAGGAACTGCGTGTGCAGCGGCTTGTCGAGCCCCAACGACTCCCGGAGTTGTTCGATTTCCGCCGGGGTCGCATCTTCATCGGCGAGGATATCGGCGGGATCGCCCGGCGTCAGGTGGATGAGGAGGAAGACGAACACGCCCACCACAATCATCACCGGGATGGCAGCGAAGCAACGACGGACGATGTAGGTAAACACGGTCGAATACTCCCCCAAGGCCGGCAGCCCCGGATGGCCTCGCCGGGGCTGCCATTTGCAACCTGCCTATCTGAAACTATTCCTTGCGGATATTCCAGTAAATGGGGGACGGCGCCCTGACGGCACCCTTGACGTTGCTGCGGTATGCGGCCTCGTTGGAGTACAGGCCGGTCTGAATGTACGGCACGGTGTCATACACCACCTTCTGCAGTTCGGCGGCAATTTTCTTCCGCTCCGCCTCGGACTTGGCCTGGCCAAAGGCCACCTTGAGCTTTCCGATCCGCTCATCGCAGGTCCATCCGTAGAAGCCCTTCTTGTTGCAGCCGTCACCTTGAAGGAGACCCATCAACGCCGGAATGGATGGCGTCACTTCCTGGGTGGCCTGAACATAGATATGCCACCCCTTCTTCGGGTCCTTGTTGGGATCCACGGTGTTTTTCCGCCGTGCGATGGCCGCGCCGCGGTTCATGGCCTGGTGTTGCACCTTGACGCCGATTTTGCGCAGATTTGCGGCCAGAACCGTCGCATTGGAGAAGGTTGCGGTGCTGCCGGCCTGGAAAACCTGGATCGTTTGACCGTTGTAGCCGCCCTCTTTCATGAGCTGCCTGGCCTTTTCCAGATCCTGCTTCATAATCGCTTCGGAAGCCACGTCCGTCGCGTACGGGCTGGCACAGGTCCAAACCGAAGGACAGGTTTGGTAGAGCGCCGGATCGCCGGTGATCGCCGTCAGGGTTTCATCCTGGCTGATCAGCCAGAGCAATGCCTGACGCGCCTTCTTGTTGTCGAACGGCGGCGCAAGGTGATTAATGAAGATAAGGCCTTGGCGGCCGGTACGCAGCGGCTTCAGGACGACGTTGGGATCGGTCAGCAGGTCTTTCCTGAGCGCATGAGGGACTTCCTGGATCAGGTCGATCTCACCCGTCCTTAATGCCGCGACCCGCGTGGCATCGTCCTTCATGATTTTCCACTCAAGCTTCTTGACGTGGACCTTCTTTCCTCCGGCGGTGAAGCTGGGCGGTTCCGAACGGGGCACGTAGTCCTCGAACTTCTTGAAGTGGAGCTGCTTGCCCGGGACATATTCGTCCGGCAGGAAAACATAGGGGCCCGAGCCCGTGAAATCCTTGATCTGCTTATTTCTGGGCGTTTTGGCCAACCGCTCCGGAATGATTGCCGGCGGATAGCGGACCGAGGTAATGACCTCCATGGACATCCCGAACGGCTCGGTCAGGGTCCAGGTGAGGGTCTTGTCGTCCACGACGTCGATGGACTTGGTGAATTGTTTGAAGATCCGCGCGGTGCCGCGCCTTCCGTTGCTCCAGCGCTTCAGCGATGCAACCGCGTCCGCGGCACGCACCGGCTGGCCGTCGTGGAACTTGAGGCCGGGCCGCAAGGTGACGGTCAGCTTGGTCTTGTCCGCATTCCAGGTGAACTTCTCAGCCATTTGCGGCTGCACCACCATATTTTCATCGAACGCGAACAGGCTGTCGTAGACTTTGTACTGAAAGAACTCCGTACTCCCGCCACCGCCAAAGTGGGGATCGAGAACTTTCACGCTGAACCCCGCAAATCTGAGCGTGTCCTTTGGTGGAATTCGCTGCGCCAACGCACTACCGGACGCAACCAGCACCGAGAAGCCCATTGCGAGGGCCAAGGAAAAAACCAAGGAGCGTTTCGACATAATAAATCTCCCACGAATGTATGTTGCCTGGCGCCTAGCCTTTCAGCGCCCCTGTCGGCCCGCCCTCGGCACTCGTTCCAATCGAGGCTTATTGTCTGGGCTAGCCTACAAATGAAACTCTAGCCCTTGCCTGGAAGCGAAATTGTATTGAAGGCGACATTCGTGAGATTTCCCGATTCGGGGCGAATAGGTTAATCGGCGGAAGGCGGCTCGTGGTCCGGCTCCACCGGCTCGACGAACGGATAGCGCTGAAGCGCCTTGGCGTAAAAGCTGCTGGCGCGGCCCCGCACATAGCGCCGGGAATCGTCGCGCACCGTCTGGACCGCCCAGTTCGAGTATTTTTCGGTGGTTTCAGTCAGGTCGCGCAGCAAAAGCCTCATCTTTTGGCTTGTTCGAATGCGTTCACCCAGTGCGGCCGGATCCCAGTCCGAATACAGCCGCTCGCGCAAACCCTGCTCGACCTCCTTGACCTCATCGCGGCCCGCGACGTTCTCCAGTTCGTCCGGGTCGTTCTCCAAATCGAACAGAAGCGGCGGCAGCCCCTCACTCACCCAATATTTGTAGTTGCCGCGCCGCACCATCCGCGACGGTGCCGGGTGACCCGTCGCCGACCACTCGGAGATTACCTCGTCCTTCCAACCGTCGGATGAGCCGTGCATCAGGCCGACCAGGCTGTCACCGTCGAGTTCGGTGACCGGCTCATCCTCCTTGCCCGCGAGTTCGAGGCAGGTCGGAACCAGATCGACCAGGGAAACATTCTCGGTCACCCGCCGCGGCGCGATACCCTCGGCATAAATGAACATCGGCACCCTCACCGACCACTCATAGAAGGTGTCCTTCAGCCACATGCCGCGCTCGCCGAGCATTTCGCCGTGATCGGCGGTGAAGATGATGACCGTGTTCCTGTCGAGCCCGGTTTCCTTCAGCGCCGTCAGAACCGATCCGATTTTCTCGTCCACATACGAGATCATGCCGTAATAGGCGTGCCGCGCCGTCCGGATGTGATCGTCGGTGATGTCGTAATATTGATGCCCCATTGCAATGGCCCGCGTCTGGCTGAACGGATCCAATTCCTCGAACGGAATCTCCGGGACCCGCGGCAGGTCGATGTCCTCATCCCGGTAGAGGTCCCAGTACTTGTCCGAAATCACGTAGGGCGGGTGCGGGTGCGACAGCGAAACGGTAAAGAAAAACGGCCGGTCATCGGTGTGCCGGACGAGATCATAGATTTTCTGAACCGCGTGATATTCGACCTCGTCGTCGAAATCCATCTGCAGGGCCCGGACGCAACGCCCGGACTCGATAACGTTCCGCACGCGTATGCCGCCGCCCTTCCTGAATTTCTGGTCCCAGTTGGGCGTCCATGAGAAATCGGACGGATAAATGTCGGTGGTCAGCCGTTCCTCGTACCCATGGAATTGATCCGGGCCGATGAAATGCATCTTGCCGCAGAGCGTCGTCGAATAGCCGAGCGCCTTCAGATAATGGGCGAGAGTTGGAATCTCGGCGAAAAATTCCGCCCCGTTGTCCCATTGGGAAATATTGTACGGCAGCCGGCCGGCGAGCATCGATGCCCTCGAGGGGGAGCAGAGCGGGAAATTGCTGTAGGCGTTCTCGAAAACAACGCTTTTGCCGGCCAGCTCATCGAGGTGCGGCGTCTTGACCAGCGGATGCCCATGGACGGACAGAGCGGCCGGCACCAACTGATCCACCTGAATGAAGAGGATATTTGGACGTGACGCGCCCGGGTTTTCATTGGTCGTGTTCATGGTTTTTCCCCACTTTTGAAATCCAAGGGTCCGTGCCGTTCAGGCCTTGAGCTCCCCGTTGATTGCCATGGCATAAAGCCGCCGGGACTCCTCCTCGCCGAGAGGAACCGGATTGTTGCGGCCGGGCCGTTCCTGTGCGGTCATCGCCGCGAGCCGGTCGGCATGCTCTTCCCGAATACCGACTTCCGAAAGAGTGTGCGGAATGCCGATGTCCTGTCGCAACGCCACCACCCAATCCAGCACCGCGTCAAACGACGGGTCGGGCAGGTCGAGGTGGCGGGCGAGTCCCGTCATCCGCTCCGCGATGGCCGGCCGATTGAAGGCCAGCACGTACGGCATGACCACGCCGTTGGTGAGACCGTGATGGACATCATGCACGGCGCCGATCGGGTGGCTCATCGCGTGCATCCCCCCTAACCCCTTCTGGAACGCGACCGCCCCCATGCTCGATGCCGCCATCATGTAGGTGCGCGCCGCAAGGTTGCCGCCGTCGTGCACGGCGACGGGGAGCCATTCCTTGATGAGCCGTATGCCCCCCAAAGCGACGCTCTCGGAAAACGGATGAAACTGCTTGGTGCAGTAGGCCTCGAGATTGTGCGAGAGCGCATCCATGCCGGTCGCCGCGGTGATGTCGGCCGGCAACCCCAGGGTCAGCTCGGGATCGACGATGGCGAGATTGGGCATGGCGTCCGGGTGGGAGACGTTCCGCTTCGTCTGGGCCTCCTCGTCGATAATGATCGCGCCCCGGCTGACCTCGGACCCGGTTCCGGCGGTTGTGGGAACGGCAATCAGCGGGGCCGGGGGTACGATATCATCAACGTCGACGTCTTCGCCGATGATGGCAAAATCCCAGATCGGCCGGGTTTGGTCGGCCAGGTTCGCGATCGCCTTTGCGGCATCGATACTGCTGCCACCGCCGAATGCGATCACGCCGTTGCAGCCGTTCTCGCGATACACGGCGACGCCGTCGACGACATTGCGGGCTACGGGGTTTCCCTTGACGTCCGAATATACGGTGGTGGCGATCCCCGCCGATCGGTTCGCCCCGAGCGCGCCCGCCGTCATCGGCAGTTCGAGCAGGCCGGGGTCGGTGACCAGCAGCGGACGGGTCATGCCCAGCGACCGGCAGGCGCCGGGCAATTCGTCTATGCGGCCGGGTCCAAACCGCACACTTGTCGGATATCTCCAATCGCCGCGAAGGGTCGCGGGGTCGATCTCCATGTCCATCGTTCCTCCAACTACGCCGCATTCACTCCTTGGGATGCGTGCCGAACCTGGTCTTCAATCGGGCCTGCTCGGCAATGGTTTCCATCCAAAGGCGGGCATTGGGATCCTGGTCCACGGGCCGGTCGGACTCGTCCCAGATACCCGCCTGCCGGCGCTCCTCCCAGCGTTCGACGAGCCGCTCGTTGAACCGGCTGAACGCGTACTGATGCCCCATTAAATCGAAATTCGCCGCACGGGTGCGCATGTCCGTTTCCAGAAACAGCGCCGCATCCTCGGCGCTGGTCTCGATGGGATCGACATCGATTTCGTAACCGTTCTCCGTCAGTTCCTCACCCGCGACACCGGCAAAGATACGCTGCTCCCGAACGCTCAGGTACTGCTTGTATTCACCGATCAGTTCGTCGGTAACCGGCCTGGCGATGGGGGCGTGGTCGGGATTCCTGCCCCGGTTCCGGGCATAGGCGGTTTCATGAAACCCGAGCATATCCGGGCTGTAGTCCTCGCCGAGAAAGCCGCATACCCGTTTGAGCGTATTCTCAGGCTCGCGGACCAGATCCTCGTAGCGGACATCGAACCATTGGGAGCCGTCCAGCCGGGCGCGCCAGTGACGCGCCGCAACCTGAAACTTCTTCCACAATTCCGCCGCCGCGTACACGTTGGTCGGCCCAAACTTGGACTGCATATAGGTCGCGCCGCTGTCGCGGCCGTCGCGGGTGATGAATACGATCTGAGCGTTGGGGAAATCCTCCAGGATGGACGCGATGTGGAAGATGTTCTGCGGACACTTTTCCACCCATCTCGGCTTGCCCTTTTTCGATACAAACCAATTCATCACGCCTGCGAAGGCGCCCGGAAACGTCCTCTCCGGCACGTGGGTCAGGATCTCGTCCAGTATGGTGTCTTCATCCACCTCGATCCCGAAGAAGGGGACCAGAAGACCGAACATCATTTCATGAAGAAGGACGCGAAAGTTCTCCTCCTTCGAGATGTCGCCATAGGTGTGGAGATAGGCCCTGAACCGCGGGTAGTACCAGGTGACCTCGGGAACCGCGATGCGCGGGTGGGACCCGATCATCAGCATCAGCATGGTCGTGCCAGAGCGCTCATATCCGCCGATAAAGATCGGCGCCTCATCCAGCGTTATCGCCACTCCCCGCTCCTCTCTCTCGTCCTCCCGGCGAGCGCGGACCGGAATTCGGCGGTTCCGCCGGCGGACGGCCCGCTAAATATACCGCCTCGGAATTCCAAACTCGGTTTTCCACTTCCTCGGCGCTCCCCGCCCCATGATGGTGTCCTCGTTGGGGTCACCTATCGGGAACTCGTCGGGGACATCGGCATCGGTCCAGATGCCCTGCCGTTTTCGTGCTTCCCGCTGATCCACCAGCCACTCGATGTAACTGTCCCGTATATGGCCGCGGGCATGCAACAGGGCCGCCCGCATTCTGCCGTTCTGCTCACGAAAGTTTTCGAGAGCCTCCTCGGACAGCGCCTCCGGTTCGTAGTCCAGTTCGTAGCCGTTTTCCGTCTGAATATCCCCGGCGATGGCGGCAAAGATCCGCTGATCCTTGACGCTGAGAAGCTCCTTGTAGACGCCGATGAACCGGTCGCTCACCGGTTCGGCCAACGGCGCCGGCGAGACGCCTCCCGGGTTCTTCACCACCCGGGCTCTGGTTTGGGCGACCTCGGACTGATGGAAATCGAGCATGGACGGCGAGTATTCCTCGCCGATGAACTCACAGATCCGGCGCAGTGTCGCCTCGGGCTCCCGGGCCAGGGTTTCGTATTTGATGTCCATCCATTCCGAGGGGCCCAGCCTTTCCCGCCATGGCTTCACGGCTTCGAGAAACAGCTTCCAGCGTTCGGCGGCGCATACCATGTTGTATAGGCCGTGCCGGGAATGCAGGGTTTCGGCGCAGTTGTCCCGTCCGTCCCGGGTGATGTAGATGAACTGGGCGTTGGGGAAGTCCTCCTTTATCTGTTTGATAAAGAAGCTGTTGTTGGGCGATTTCTCGGCCCATCGCGGTTTGTTTCCGTCCTCCCGGGCGTGCCGCCCGAGGACGGCATCAAAGATGCCGGCGAAACTTCTCTCCTTCGCATCGGCCATGATCTCGTCGACGATGGTCGCCGGATTCACGTCCATGCCGAAGTAGGGCGGGATGAGGCCGCCAACCATCTCGTCGGCGAGGGTTCTGAAATTCTCCTCGTCGTTCAGATCCCCATAGCTGTAGAGATACGAGCGAAACCGCTGGTAATACCAGGCGACCTCCGGCACGGATATCCGCGGATGCGCGCCGATCATCAGCATGAGCATGGTGGTGCCGGAACGGTGGCACCCGAGAACGAAGATCGGTTTCTCGCCCAGGGCTATGCTCATGTTCTCGACCTCACGAGCGATAGATGTAAATCGGGCTCGTCCAGGCCAGCGTTCCGTCTTCCTGGGTCAGCCTGATGTAGATCGGATTGTCACCGTCGTCCTTGAGGCCGATGGTTCGCTTGAAGGTCATCCGGCGGTGCGGGTTCTCGGCCGGCAGGCGGTACACCTTCAAATAGCGGGGCAGCACGCCGCTCCGGTCAAATATCTCGTCCTCGAATCCGATCTCCTCGACGGGAATGCCGCACTGGACGAGCGGTGTTTCCAGTTTGAGGGTGCCGCCGTAGGGATCGGCCAGCCAGACGTCAAATCCGCCGATGTTCCCGGTGGTCAGGGCCTTCCATTCGAGGCCGTTGTCACCGCGACGATCCAGGGTCTTGTCCGGATTGAAGAAGTTGATCGGAGCGGCGGCTTCAATGCGATTGTCCGAGACCAGGGCGCTGCCGTCCCAGATCACCTGACGGAACCGGCCGCGATATTCCGCGCCCTCCCATAGAACGCGGATGCGGTTGCCGAGCTCGTCCGAACCATAGGGCCGGATGGTCTCCACATGGTCCAGCCCGTTGAAGATGTCCGCCCGCTCGATGGCGCAAGGCGCGTGGATGTCCACATCGATCTCCGCCGTGCCGTCCGGCAGATGAACGATGTCGCCCATGATCGCGGATCGCCCCGGCCGGCCCTCGGCGGGGCCGATCGCCGGATCGTCGTGATAGATCGTCGCATCCCGGCTGAACGCCGCCGAAACGCCGATATACATCCGGCCGTTGGGCCCGCCCGTCGTTGCATAGTGGTGACGTTTGCGCAGGCAATCGAGAACGGAGGATCGGGTCAGTTCGCCGGTGATGAGACAGGTGAGCCCGCCGACCGCGCCAAAGAGCGAAGCGCCCGGGTAACTCGCCCCGGGACGGCCCTTGTGGCCGTCCGAGTTGGCGACGATCCCGGTCCGGTACCCCATCTCCAGCGCGTCATGGAGAAGCCATTCGAAGGTCCCCCACGAGGAGTGGATCTCCATGGATTTCTCAAAGCGGCCGTCATGGGCCATCTTCACATCGGCGTAGCGGCCGCCGCAGTGGGCAAAGACCACCACGTCCCATTCCCGGTTGGCCGCCAGGGCTTCGAACAGGTCGTTGGCGGTCGAGCAATCCGTCGCGATGTCGGACCGGTCCTCGACCAGCGCGTGGGACGACCGCCTGATCTGGCGTCCTTCTTCGGAGAAGTAGACGTTGCGGTCCCCGCCAAGACCCGTGTTGCCCGACCACTCGTAGCCCGGAAGAACCACGAACTTTCCGTCCTCCTCGAACCGGGCGGAAAGCTCGTCCAACCGTTGCCAAAACCGGTTGGTGATCTGGAAATCGTTGCCCTGATGCCCCGTCGCGTCGACAAAGGCGCGGTCCCGGGCGAAGGCGAAATAGTCGTCGGCATCACCGGTGCCGATGGTCTCTTCCGACTGGCCGTGAAGGTCGGCCCAGTAGTGGATCCGGTCGGCGTCTTCGACGATCCGAAGGGGGTTGGTCTCGGTGACCGCGTTTCCGGCCTGGTCCAACAGCTCGATCACGAGATCTCCGGCTTCCGCCACGGACAGACCCGGGATTTCGGCGCTGAACGAGCCGTCGGGAAGGCTGACCGTTTCCGGCAATCCCGAAACCGGAACGTTGGCGCGCAGGGTGAACCCGCCGCCGCCCTTGTCCGACGGATTGCCCCACCGGTCCTCGCCCTTGAACTTCAACGCAAAGGTTTCCCCGGCCCTCCGGAGCGTGGGGATCACGGCCAGGAACCGCTCCCGTTCACCGGGAACGATCTTGATCTTCGGCTGCTCGGGGAGCGGCTGATAGGTGAACGTGGCAATGGGATCGACGAGAACGTGGAATTCGAACGAGTCCTCGCAGAAGGTCTGAAGGCGCATGCCGGGAGAGCCGTGATCGGTCACCCCGAACCGTATCGAGATCGTGTCCCCTTCCTTCAGAAACCCATGCACGACCTTGATGTACAGCGTTCGGTCCCACGGCCGGACATTGCCCTTGGGGTCATAGCGATGCTCCAGCACGGCATTGTTCGATGCTTCGATGATCGTGTAGTTGGGACCTTCGGGGTTTTCGAACTGGGGCCGCGTCTGATCGGACGCAAACCGAAAGCAAATGCGGAGCGAGCCCGAGTCGTCGATGCCATATTTTCCCGCCGTGTAGACCAGCGTGAAGCTCTGGTAGGACCCGGCGGCGAATTCTCCCGCCGGCGACAGGGAGGCGGAACCCAAGTGCTCGGGATCGATGGGATTCCGGATTACCGTCGACGCAAATCCTGCGGACGGCGCAGCGGACGCATCGTCCGGACTGCCGAGGGGCTGTTCACTCATTCCTATATCTCTCAGGCGCGTATCTCTCAGGAGGCCTAGGCATCAGTTCCGCTATCATGGCGTCGTTGCGCGGACTAGTTTGTCGGATCGATTACATTCTTTTCGTGCGGGCGCCTCCACTATCCCGGAATACCCGGACCAACGGGTCGCGTCAATCTGACGGGGAGCCGCCGAAGTGCCTGACAAACCGAACATCGTTCTCCTCATGCCCGACCAGCAGCGGGCGGATATGCTTGGCTCCACGGGTGATCCCATCGCCAAAACGCCGAGCACCGACCGGCTGGCCGGCGAGGGCGTCCAATTCAACAATGTCTACGTCCAGGGGCCGCTCTGCATGCCGGCGCGGGCATCCCTTCTCACCGAACGCTACGTGCGGGATCACGGTGTCTTCGAGAACATGTCCGAGGTCCACGATGCCGTGCCCACCTACGCTCAGGCATTGCAGCAGGCCGGATACCATACGGCGGTTATCGGGAAGACCCATTTCTGGCGCCATATTCCGCCGCGGGTGAAGCACGCCGATGAGCGAATTGGCCAGCTCAACGGCTACGGCTTTGCCGAGGTGCTGGAAACGGTCGGCAAGGAAGCGACCTACTTCCTGAACACCAAGTACACCGATTTTCTCGAAAGCCGAGACCTGCTGGACACCTACCGCGACTACCTGGGCTCCAGACAGAAGCACAAGCGCAAGGCCGCCCCCGATGCGCCGCCCTACCGGGCATGGCAGGCAGATCCCATCCCGCTGCCGCTGGACGCTTATCAGGATGCCTGGCTCGGCGACTTCACGGCCGAGTGGCTGGAAACCTATGACAGGGACAAGCCGTTCTTCGTTCAGATCGGATTTCCAGGCCCTCACGATCCCTGGGATGCGCCGCAGGAAGCGGTGGATTGGTACGATGGTGTGGACATTCCGATGCCGGGGTCCCTTAAACGGCCGGAGGTTCCGGAATCGGGTCCGCTCTCCGTCTTCCTGAGGCTGTTCATGCAGTACTGCGACTCTGAAACCATGACCGACGAAGCGATCGTCAAACTGCGCCGCGCCTACTACGCGAATATCAGCATCATCGACCAGTCCATCGGAAAGATCGTCGACGCTCTCGAACGGACGGGCAAACTGGAAAACACCTGGGTGATCTATACCTCGGATCACGGGGAGATGATGGGCGAGCACCGGATGATCAAGAAGATGGTGTTCTTCGATCAGGCGGTGAAGGTCCCTCTCATCATTCGTCCGCCCGAGGGCGCGAAGGCTGGCCGGATTGACGAACTGATTCAGCACATGGATATCTCGGCAACCATCCGGGATATCGCCGATGCCGAACTGCCCACCGCAGAGGGACGGTCGTTGCTGCCCGCCGTTACGGGCGAAGGCGCGGCCCCGGACCACAAGGTGGTGATCAGCGAATCCTACGGCATGGGGATGTTCAAGACCGGCCGGTACAAGCTCGTCGTCTACGAAGACGAGCGCACACCGGCACAATTGTTCGACAGCGAGACGGATCCCCTCGAAGACGACAACCTTGTGGATGATCCCAGGCATGCGGACGTGGTTGAAGGGATGATGGACGAACACGTCCTGCCGTTCCTGAAATACCGGCCGCTGCGGCCCCACCGAAGCCTGATCGAGCGTCAGACCGTCGGCGGTTCCACCTTCTATCTGCCCGATCCGGCCGACTTCGGCTGAGGCGCCGGGCTAACGCCGCGGCGCCGCCTCTTCGTGCTTAGTAATCGCCGCCCGCCAGGGTCTTGGCGAGATCAAACATATAGGACGCCCGCTCCAGCGACGTATCGAGCGAGACGTCGAGCGCCTGATCCGCGACGGTCTCGGCCCCGGGCCGCAGCCAGACTCCCTCGGGTGTTTGGGTCTCACACACCCACGTCCAGATTTTGTCGCCGAGTTGACCGAACTTCCTGTCGCCGGTCGCGGCAAACATGGCGCCGGCGCCCCATGCGACTTTCCCGTTGGTGATGATCGCGTAGACCTCATCGTCGCAACGGGAGACGATATCGTAAATCTGGTCGCCGGCTTTCTTCCATTTCTCCTCCCCGGTCCATCGGTAGAGGCCGGCAAACGCGACCATCGCCATTCCCAGATACCAGTAAACCTGTCCGGTTTGGCCGATCATCACGGAATAGAGATTGGCCGGCCGGCCGGTCAGGTCCGTGATGATTTCGCCGGAACCATCGCGCCGGAGATAAAGCGCTTCGGCGCCGCCATTCTGGTCGTTCAGCATTTGGGCGAGGAAGTCGCCGCAACGGACGGCAGGCTCGTGCCGGCCCATTGCCAGCAAGGCGATCACCGTGGAGCAGGTGCTTCCCCAATCCATTTCGCGGTCCTGGCCTTCGACGGACGAGGTCGTGAGGACGCCGCCGGTCTTCTTGTCCATTTCGGATTCCAGGAAATCGCCGGTCGGAACCGAAAGGTCATAGAAGCCGAGAGTGTGGAGGCCACGCCCGATCCAGGCGTTGCGGTAGTTTTTCGATCCGCCGGAGGTCGGATCGTCCTTCACCGCATGAAAATCGCCGTTCCGGAAGAAGGTGCTTTTGAGATGGTTCACCACGGCGGCGGCTTCCCCGACCCGGCCCGCAAGAGCGAAGGCCATGGGCGCCTTGTAATAGGCGAGAATGCGTTCCTCGACACCGCCGAAGCTGCCGTCCTCGTTGAGGTGGCCGGACGCCCATTCGACGGTTTTGTTGCCGGCATCGATCAGTTGTTGCGCTGAAAACATGCTTCTCGCCTCCAGATATCCCTTGTTTCTCCCCTCGCGGGCGCCCTGAGCCGGTTGCGGAGTCATGGTCCTCGAGGCCAGGCGCAGCCACCAACTCCTCCGACCCCTACAAATCCCCAAAATTTTATGCAAAATCGAGAAAACGAAATGTTGGGCAGCCGACAAACAGGGAAGCGATGGATCAAGCGGTGCCGAATAGCCGGGAAAATCGGAGGAGCTTCCTCGCCGGCAATTACTGGTTTACCGATCTGCCGGCCGGGGTCATTGATCATTTGGCCGATGTCTCGACGATCAAAATCCTCCCCGACGGAACGCTTTTCGTGACGCGGGATGATATTCCCGCTCACCTGGCAACCATCGTCCGCGGCGGTCTCCGCAGCATGAGTTCATCGGTCGAGGGCGTTGAGCATGTCTTTTCCATCCTCACGGAGGGAAACATCTGGGGCATCACGTCGGTCATGGATGGTGAGAAAAACCCCAACGAGGTCTACGCCTATGGAGAGACCGAGTTGTTGCTGATCCATCGAAACGATTTCAAGGCCGCGCTCGATCGCTTCCCCGACCTCTACGATATGGTCGCCCGCCTTATGAGCTATCGGCTGCGCAAGGCCTACACCCTCATAGAAAACCTTGCCTTGAACCCGATCGAGACGCGGCTCATTCGCACGATCGTCTCGATGGCGCTTGCCCAGCGCGAACATATCGGTGTCGAGGCCGTTGACCTGAAGATCACACAGGAAGAGTTGGGAAGGATCATCAAGTCGACCCGGCCGACCGTGAACAAACACCTGAAACACCTGGAATCGTTGGACCTGATACAAGTCGAGTACGGCCGCCTCCACGTTCCCGACATCGACAAGCTCGCGGGCCACGCCGGCGGCGACGTCGTCTATTTTCGTTAGAGCAGTTTCCGGCGGGGTCGTTGAACCGGGCCGGACTCCCTCAGGAACTGGCCTTCTTGCTTTCTGTCTCCCCGAAGTCGGTTCCGACGAACCTGGCGAGCACGCTGCCCACACGGGTATTGTGATCGTCGCCGTAGCCGAATTGCGAAGCCATCCGGAACAGATCGCGCGTCGCTTCCGCAATCGGGGTCAGTGCGCCAAGTTCCAGGGAGAGCTTGGTGAACAGATCGATATCCTTCAGCGACACATCGATCGAGAACGTATTCTTATGGTCGTCTTCAATTAGGCGCCGGGCCGTATCGGGAAGCTTTTTGCTGGCGGCGAAGCTCACGCCCATGACCTGGTTGAGGGTGTTCAGATCGATACCCATCTTTCGGGCGACGGTAAACGTCTCGCAAAGGATCGCGCCGTTCGCGATGGTGACCGCGTTGTTGATCAACTTGATCGCGTGGCCGTTGCCCAGGTCTCCCGAAGGGATCAATTCCTCGGAAACGGCCTCAAGCAAGGGCTTCGAGCGCTCAATCGCGTCGTCCGGACCGGAAACCAGGAGCTGCAGCGTCCCGTCGAAAGCCGCCTGCGGATTTCGGAGCATGGGCGTGTCGATGAGTTGGGCGCCCTTCCCTTCCAACATCGCACCGTACCGGCGGGTCAGTTCCGGATTGCTGGTCGAGAAGTCGACAACCACCATGCCGGGCCGGACATTGGCGATGATCCCGTCCGGAGACTCGTAAACCGTTTCGATGGAACTCATGCTGGGAAGGCAGGTCATCACGATGTCGGTCTGGCTCATCAAGCTCTTCAGATCGATGGCGCCAACCGCCCCGCGCTCTTCCAGCCGGGACACGGCAGATGGGTTCAGGTCCTGCACGACCAGCGAAAAGCCGTTCTCCAGAATATTCTTGCCGAGCCCCTGGCCCATATTGCCGAGGCCGATCAGGCCGGCGTCGAACGTCGCTTTTTTCTCATCTGCCATTGATCTTTCCTCTGACGGTAATCCGTACAATGCCTCACCAAGCTCCACCCGATGCGGCAAGTGAGAAACTATCCGCGCGCGGCCGAATTGAATGTCTGGGATTTTACATTGTCGGGAGGTTTGCAACTCGCGGAGCGTATAGCCGATGGGCCCGGGACGCAGGGACTAAGGGCCAAACTGGAAGACGTGGAAACCCGAAAACATGAGTTGGAACTAATGCTCGACGAAAGTCCACCGCCATTGCCTGAGTTCCGCCCCAACCGTCCGGAGCTCTATCGCCGCAAGGTCATCTCGCTCCATGATTCATTGAGTGACCCGACGATCAAGGACGAGGCTCTTGCTGTTCCAAGGCACTTGGTGGAAAGAGTCGTCGTCGTCCCGCCGCCGCCCGATGGCTTCCAGGTCGAGCTGGTTGGCGCGATCGCAAACATGCCGGGCCTCCCGGACCAAGGCCCGGAACTTGATGGTTACGAGAGTTCGGTAAAGGTGGTTGCGGGGGCTCGCAACCACCGAGACCGACAATCTCTGATCATCTCGATCTGATTCGCTGCAACCATTTGTTTTTGCCAAAGAATGTACAGCCAGGGTCCTGTTTGCGCGCTGACGATCCGTGTCGCGGGCCTCATAGGTGCTGGACGCCGTCAGCCGCACGGAGGACGCCTGCCCGCTCGCGGGTCCCTCCAGTTTCCGGGCATTGTGTCGGTGATCGTCCTTCCACCATCGGGAACCCACAATCCAGCGTCCGCCGTCGTGCCGCTCATGCCGCCGTCCAGGGATCGACGACTACGATCTCAATGCCCTCGAAGTCCCGGACGTTGCGTGTTGCCACCGCCATGCCGCGGGAGCGGGCGATCGCCGCGATCTGACAGTCCGCCGGCGCGAAGGGGCGACCGGCGGAACGGCGCTCGGCAGCGATGTCCGCATATTGCCGGGCGGCGTCGCTGTCGAAAGGAAGAATTCGATCCACAAAGTCCTCGCGCAGGATTGTCTCGATGGCAGCGGCAAGCGCGGCCCGTCGCCGTCCGGCAGGCAGAATTGCGACGCCATAATGAAGCTCCGCCTCGCCGATTGCCGAGAAATACAGGTCCGTTGCCGGGCGGCCCCCAACCCAGGTCTCGACAACAGGCGCGGGGGACGGGCGCAGGAGTTCGGACACTACGTTCGTGTCTAGGAGGAACACGGCGACCGCCTCAATCGAAGGACGGCGGCTCTCGTCCGGGCTCTCGAGGGGGCAATTCCAGATCCACGCCGCCGAGAGGCGCGATCCGGGCGCGGATGGCGCTGGCGAGGTTTTGGGGGGGCTTCCTGCGCCCGACGGCATCGCGCAGGATGAGCCGCGCCTCCTCCTCCATGGAGCGCCCGTTGTCCGCCGCGCGCACCCGTAGGCGGGTCTTCACGTCGTCGTCGAGGTTGCGGATCGTAATGCTCGCCATTGTCCGGTTTTCCATTCCTGCAGGGGCTTCATTATACGCTTGATTGCAATGCAATCAAGCGGCCGAAATGCGAAACGCCGGCCGCGTCGCCGTCGGTCGCATAGTGGTCTATCCCGGTCAACGACGCGGAGAGACAGAAATTGAGGTTTTTGGAAGCTTAGCGGACATCCTCGAAATTACCGGAGAATGCAATCAAGAGGATTCCGCGCCGAAAAGTGTAGTAAAGGTGGTGCCCAGGGGCGGAATCGAACCACCGACACCATGATTTTCAGTCATGTGCTCTACCAACTGAGCTACCTGGGCATCCGGGCATTTGCTCCGGGAGCGGCGCCGGGGCCGCCACCGGACGGGGGTGTATAGAGAATTCCCGGGGGACTGTCCAGCGTATCAGCCGGCTTCCCGCGGCGGATATCTGTCGGCGACATATTGGTCGACGATTGCCTTGAATTCGTCGCCGATATTGGCGCCTCGAAGCGTGACGGTCTTCTCGCCGTCGACGAAAACCGGCGCCGCCGGCTGCTCGCCGGTGCCGGGAAGGCTGATGCCGATATTGGCGTGCTTGCTTTCGCCGGGGCCGTTGACGATACACCCCATGACCGCCACCTGCATGGTCTCGACGCCTTCGAAGGACTTGCTCCACACCGGCATCTTGTCGCGGACATAGGTCTGGATTTCCTCCGCCAGTTCCTGGAACACGGTGCTGGTCGTCCGGCCGCAGCCCGGGCACGCGACGATCTGGGGCACGAACGAGCGCAGACCCAACGACTGCAGAATCTCCTGCGCGACGATGGCCTCCCTGGTCCTGTCGCCGCCGGGCTCGGGCGTCAGTGAAATCCGGATGGTGTCTCCGATCCCCCGCTGCAGGAGCACCGCCAGCGCCGCGGTGGAAGCGACGATCCCCTTGGACCCCATGCCGGCCTCGGTCAGGCCGAGATGAAGCGCGTAGCCGCACCGCGCCGCCAGATCGCCGTAGACGGCGATCAGATCCTGAACGTTCGATACCTTGCACGAAAGGATGATGCGATTTGCCGGCAGCCCGATATCCGTCGCCAGCGCCGCGCTTTCCAGGGCCGAGGCGACCAATGCCTCCCGGAGAACCTCCTGCGAATCCTTCGGGTTGGGCCGTTCGGCATTCTCGTCCATCAGGCGCGCCATCAAATCCGCATCCAGACTGCCCCAGTTCACGCCGATCCGGACGGGTTTGCCGAACTCGATAGCCTTCTCGATCATCGTCGTGAACTGGACATCCCGCTTTTCCTTGAAACCCACGTTGCCCGGATTGATCCGGTACTTGGCGAGGGCCTGCGCGCACTCGGGATATTTGGTCAGCAGCGTGTGGCCGTTGTAATGAAAATCGCCCACCAGCGGAACGCTCTCCCCCCGGACATCCAGTATTTCCCGGATCCTCGGGACTTCGCGCGCCGCTTCCTCGGTGTTGACGGTAATCCGCACCACTTCGGACCCCGCCTCTGCCAGCGCCGCCACCTGTTCGGCGGTCGCGGCGGCATCGGCCGTATCGGTATTGGTCATGGACTGGACGACGATCGGAGAAGTACCGCCGATGATCACGCCATCGACGTCCACGGGCAACGAGGCGCGCCTTGGGGCCGCACCGGCCGCCGGGGAAGTCCCGTCCGGCATCTCGTTCATTTGCGCTTCTGCCTTAATTTCAGCATAACGTCTGATAGTCTAACCTATACCTACCCTTCCGGAGAGGTTCTGCCAACCTGGATCGCCGCGCCCGCTATGGATGATACACCCGCGACAAGTGCTTCAACGCCCGGAATCGGCGGCGGTTCGCATGCCGGCCCCGAGGCGCCGTCGGGCAAGGACGCCGCCTATGAGAATTTTCCCGTGGGGTCTTGGCTTTTGCCGGCGCATCTCAGACCGCACATCGCGAAATTCTACAGGTTTGCGCGGGCCATCGACGACATCGCGGACTCGCCCACCCTGCGGCCCGAAGAAAAACTCGAGCGCCTCGACGGCTTTGCCGACGTCCTGCAAAGCGGCGAGCAACGGGCCGGTTTCGAGACGGCATTGCTTATGCGGGACAGCCTCCTGGAGACGGCGGTGACCGGCCGGCACTGCCTGGACCTCGTATCGGCCTTCAAACAGGACGCAACCAAGCGCCGCTACCGGGACTGGGACGACCTGATCGACTACTGCAACCGGTCGGCGGCGCCGGTCGGCCGCTATCTCCTGGATCTGCACGGGGAGGACCCGGCCGGCTACCGCCAGTCGGATGCGCTGTGCAATCTTCTCCAGGTCCTGAACCATCTGCAGGACTGCAAGGAGGACTACTTGCTCCTCGACCGGGTCTACATTCCCGCGCCCTGGTTCGACGCCGCCGGCCTGCACGTCAACTCCCTGCTCGACCGGCGGCTCTCCGATCCGGGACGCCGGCTGATCGACAGGGTGCTCGACGAGGCCGCCCCGCTGTTCGATCCGGCGGCGGAACTCCCCCTGGTCCTGAAGGACGGCCGTTTGCGCAGGGAATCCGCGGTCATCGTCCGAATCGCCCGGAGGCTGGCGGACAAGCTTCGCCGGCGGGATCCGCTGGCGGCCCGGGTCGCGCTGAGCAAGGCGGAATACGCGGCCTGCTTCCTTGGCGGCGTCATCGCGCCGAGAACCCCGGTCCGATAGAGCGGCGCCATGAGCCCCGAAGCCGAAGCCGCCGACATCGCCGGCCTGGTAAGGAAATCCGGAAGTTCGTTCTACTGGGCCATGCGTCTCATGCCCGCCGAACAGAGAAACGCCATGTTCGCCATCTATGCGTTCTGCCGGGTGGTCGACGACATTGCCGACGATGCGGGTTCCGAATTCGAAAAACGGTCCGCGCTGAACGAGTGGCGGGCGGAAATCCAGGAAGCGTTCGAGGGCCGGCCGGCGACGCCGATCGGGATCGCCCTTGCCGATGCGGCGAAGAGATATCCGCTGGCCCGCCGGGATCTCGCCGACGTCATCGACGGCATGGAAATGGATTCGGCGGACCGGTTGAGGATCGACGATCTCGCCGAGTTGTTCGTCTATTGCGACCGGGTGGCCTGCGCCGTCGGCAGGCTGTCGGTCGCGGTCTTCGGCGAGACCGGCCCCATGGGACTGAGGCTGGCCCGGACCCTGGGCGATGCGCTGCAGCTGACCAACATTCTCCGGGACATCGACGAGGACGCCGGCCGGGACCGCGTCTACATCCCGAAATCAATGCTGTCGCGCGCCAGCATCGGGGACGGCGACGCATCCGCGATTGCCGGGCATCCGAATCTGCCGGCGGTCCTCGAGGAAATTTCCCAACTGGCCGCCAGCCGGTACCGCGAGGCCGAATTCGCGCTCCGCCATTGCGATGCCGGGCGCGTCCGGGCGGCGAAGATCATGATGCGGGTCTACCGCCGTTCGTTCGAGCGTCTCCGGCAGCGGGGATGGCGCCCGCCCAGGGCGCCGGTCCGGCTGTCCAAGCTGGAGAAGCTCGGCATCGCCGTCGCATCCTATTTTTGATTGGGCGGGTCCCTACCCCGCCGCCCGCGGGTTTTCGGCCGCGGAGTCGTTCGCCAGCAACGGCGGCAGTTTGAATTGGATGGTCTCTTCCACGCCGCTGACCGGCTGCAAATCGATATCGCCCAGCTCGGACAGCCGGTCGATCAGCTCCTGAACCAGTTCCTCCGGCGCCGAGGCGCCGGCGGTAATCCCGATGGTCTTCACGCCCAACAGCCAGTTCGGGTCGAGGGACGTCGCATCGTCGATGAGATAGCTGGGAACGCCCGTCTCCGAGCCGATTTCCCGCAGCCGGTTCGAGTTGGAACTGTTTTGCGCGCCGACGACAAGCAGCAGGTCCACATCCCTGACGATGTCGCGCACGGCCTGCTGGCGGTTCTAGGTGGCGTAGCAGATGTCGCGGACGTCGGGCCCGACGATCGCCGGAAACTTCAGCTTCAGCGCCTCGATGATGTCGCGGGTATCGTCGACGCTCAAGGTGGTTTGGGTCACGTAGGCGAGTTTCCCGGGGTCGGCGACCTCCAGGGTATCGATGTCCTCGATGGAGGTGACCAGGTGCACGCCGCCGGGAATGCGCCCCTGGGTCCCTTCGACCTCCGGGTGGCCTTCGTGTCCGACGAGCACCACGTCCCGCCCGCGCATGGCGTGGTTTTGCCCTTCCTTGTGGACTTTCGAAACCAGGGGGCATGTGGCGTCGATGACCGGCAGGTCCCGGTCCAGGGCTTCGTTTTCGACCGCCGTCGACGTGCCGTGCGCGCTCAGAATGGTGACGGCGCCGTCCGGAATGTCGGAGACCTCCTCGACGAAGACGGCCCCCTTTTCGCGAAGCGTATCGACGACCCGCTTGTTGTGCACGATCTCGTGGCGGACATAGACCGGCGGGCCGAACCGCTTGAGGGCCCGTTCGACGATTTCGATGGCGCGCTCAACGCCCGCGCAAAAGCCGCGCGGCTGAGCCAGGTAGACGGTGAAACTTGGGCGCGATTTACTCATTCATCCCATCCGGCGCCGGACCGGCGCGGCTCGAGGAAACCCTTGGTTTCGTGCGGACAACGTACTGCAAACGCAATTGGAAAATGGCCCTAAACCCCTGGGCTGTCAAATTGATTCATGGCGCCGGCCGGGACCGGTCCCCCCACGGGTATCTCGGGGCGCGAGCCATGCACCAGGCGCATATCGGTAAGTTGTTGAAATCATTCAATTCCCAAAAAATGACTGTTTTCGGGGACATGGACATTCATGGACATTCATGGACATTTGATGACACCCGTTCGGGCGGCACCCCCCAAATGGTTCGTACAAAATTGCATGGCGGGCCTCCGGCCTTCGGTCGGCAGCCGCCACTTCATTTAGCCCGGGCGGGCGCCGGGGCAAGGGGGCGAGGGCCAAAAGAAAATCCCCCCTCACCCAGCTACGGCTAAGGCTCGCAAGCTCGCCAAGCCTCCGCAACCCTCTCCTGCCAGGGGAGAGGGACCGCAGCCGTCAATTCATCGCCTACATGCCGTCCTGCTGCGCTTCTTCGTGGAACGTGAAGTCCGCCGCATCGAGGTCGGCCGACGTGAAACCCTGCAGCGTGATGGTGCCGCCGCCCGGGACCGTGATCACGGTATCGTCCCCGTCCTGCTCAACGGTCAGGTCGCCGAACCCGGTGATGGCCGTGAACGCGCTCAGGTCGATCGTGTCTTCGCCATCGGTGAAGTCGGTGATGGTGTCGTCGCCGTGGCCCGAGGCGAAGACGAAGGTGTCTGCGCCTTCGTTGCCGGTCATCGTATCGTCGCCGTCCCCGCCGGTGATCGTGTCGTCGCGGGACGTGCCCTCGATGGTGTCGTCGCCGTCGCCGCCGGCGAAGTCGTCGAGAACGAACATATTCTGGGTGAGATCGGCCGACGTGACGCCCTCAAGCGTGATCGTTCCGCCGCCGAAGGCGGTCAGGTCGATGATGGTGCCCGACTCGGTCTCCCGCGTGTTGGGGTCGTCCTCGACCGCCGACATCGCCTCCTGCAATTGCTGCCAGGTGACCGAGGCCGTGAAGGCGGTCAGGTCGATCTGGTCGCCCTCGGTCGTGCTGAAGTCGGTGATCGTGTCGTTCCCGGAGGTCTCGTCGAACACGAAGGTGTCGCCGCCGCCGCCGCCGGTCATGGTGTCGTCGCGGAACGTGCCCTCGATGGTATCGTCGCCGTCGCCGCCGGCGTAGTCGTCGAGAATGAACATGTCCGCGGTCAGGTCGGTCGACGCGACGCCCTTGAGCGTGATCGTTCCGCCGCCGAAGGCGGTCAGGTCGATGACCGTGGCCGTCTCGTCGACGTCGGTCGTGCTGGGATCGTCCTCGACCGCCGACATCGACGCCTGCAACTGCTGCCAAGTGATCGAGGCGGCGAAGCCAGTCAGGTCGATCTTGTCCACGGTCGTCTCGAAGTCGCCGATCGTGTCGTTGCCGTGGCCCTCGGCGAAGACGAACGTATCCTCTCCCTGTCGATGGCAATAGTCGCCCCACAGGATGTCGTCGCCGGCTCCGCCGATGAGGGTGTCGTTGCCGGCCCCACCGTTGAGCGTGTCGTTGCCGTCACCACCGTCGAGAATGTCGTCGCCGCGCCCGCCGTCGAGGAGGTCGTCGTCGGCTCCGCCGATGAGGATGTCGTTGCCGTTGCCGCCCAGTAGAAGGTCCTTGCCCCCTTCGCCGTTGAGCGTGTCGTTTCCGCCGCCGCCACTGAGAATGTCGCCGTCACCGCCGCCATTCATCACGTCCATGCCGACTCCACCGCTGAACCAGTCGAAACCGTCACCGCCCTGGTGAACCGTGGGAGTCGGCATCGTGAACATGTCCTCGGTCAGATCATCGACAGACGTCACACCGGTCAGGGTGATGGTGCCGCCGCCCCACGCGGTGAGGTCGATGACAACGCCGGTGACCGTGCCCGGATTGTTGGGATCTTCGACGGTCGTGATCGCGCCGCTCAGTTCTTCCCAGGAGATCTCCTGGCCGAATTCCGAAAGGTCTATGCTGTCCGCGCCGAGTTGGAAGTTCGTGATCGTGTCGTCCCCGTGTCCCTGGACAAACACAAAGACATCCGCATCCGCGGTGCCAGTCAGAGTTTCGTCTTCGGTTGTGGACGTAAGTGTGGCCATGTCCGAGTCTCCCCTGTTTTCAAGGTACTCCGCAACGAACGTTCATGATCGCCACAATATACCATTGGGAATGCTTCAGAAAATACTATTTCGCGGCGTCATCGCCCGTCCGTTTCCTCCCCGTCCATCGGGGCATCGAGACCGGGCCCACGCATCTCCGTCGGGTCGAACGGCGCGCTGCCGCCTACATGCCGTCCTGCTGACCGTCGTCGTGGAACGTGAAGTCCGTCGCGTCGAGATCGGTGGACGTGAAGCCCTGCAGCGTAATGGTGCCGCCGCCCGGGACCGTGATCACGGTATCGTTCCCATTCTGCACGACGGTCAGGTCGCCGAACCCGTTGATGCCCGTGAACGCGCTCAGGTCGATTGTGTCTTCGCCGTCGGTGAAATCGGTGATCGTGTCGTTCCCGTGGCCCGAGGCGAAGACGAAGGTGTCGGCGCCTTCGCCGCCGGTCAGCGTGTCGTCGCCGGCCAAGCCGGTGATCGTGTCGTCGCCCGCCCCGCCCGTCAGGATGTCGTCGCCTTCGGCGCCGGTGTACTCGTCCTGGTAGAGGATGAAGTCGGACGCGCTGAGATCGCCCAGCTGGACCCCCAACAGCGTGATCGAGCCCCCGCCGTTGAAACCGAGGAAGATCACCGCGTCGTCGCCGGCCTGGAAGCCACGCAGGTCGCCGAGCGACGTAATGTTGGTAAAGGCGCTGAGGTCGATCTTGTCGGCGCCGGCGGTGAAATCGGTGATCGTGTCGGCGCCGCTGTCCGGGCCGAACACGAAGGTGTCGGCGCCGTCCCCGCCGGTCAGCGTATCGTCGCGGAACGTGCCCTCGATGGTGTCGTCGCCGGCGCCGCCGGCGTAGTCGTCGAGAACGAACATGTCCGCGGTCAGATCGGTGAGCGCGACACCCTCAAGCGTGATCGTTCCGCCGCCGAAGGCGGTCAGGTCGATAACCGTGCCCGACTCGGTCTCCGGCGTGTTGGGATCGTCCACGACCGCCGACATCGACGCCTGCAATTGCTGCCAAGTGATCGAGGCGGTGAAGGCGGTCAGGTCGATCTTGTCGCCCTGGGCCGCGCTGAAGTCGGTGATCGTGTCGGCGCCGCTCTCCTCGCCGAACACGAAGGTGTCGGCGCCGGTCCCGCCGGTCATCGTGTCGGCGCTGGTCCCGCCCTGAAGCACGTCGTCCG
>JAJDXO010000041.1 GCA_022823235.1 Rhodospirillales bacterium | reverse complement strand
ATAACGATACTCCTTCAGGTCTGGATGATTACGATGGGTTCCGAACGGCCGGGGCCGGGATCACTCTCCCGAACCCCCGACCGTTCAACCTCTTCAAGCCCTCCTTCAACTCTAATCCGCCGGGGGGAGTGGCGACGCCGGTTCCGGTGAGAGGCTCGCAAAACCGTATGCGGGATAGACCGCGCCCCGGTCGGGACAGCGGATCGCGCGGTCGTCGTCGGCGAGTTCGCGGACGGTGTGACGGTCAATGCCGACCTCGGCCATCAAATCGCTGTCATTCAAGAGATCTTGGGATGTATCGGGATCAAACATGGCAAACTCCTCTGCCGTTGCCCTGCCCGGCATCGGCGCGGGAGACCCACTCCCTCCGCCCTGCCGGACACTCGCCCGGCAGGCGCTTCTCTCTTCCTCTAGGACGGATGGAGGACGCGGCGGATCTCGGCCAGGCGTTCGCAAACGGCACGCGGCGACATGGACCCCAGATTCAGCACCGGGATGTGGTTTGCCTCGGCGATGCGGATACCCATGCCCGTACCGCCCTGGTCCCGTCCGCCGGCCGTCCAGCACACGACCGCATCGACCGGCCGGTCCAGCGTCTCGCCAAGCAGCACCGCCGCGTTTCTGGCATGCAGCTTGCGGACGGCCGGCGAACACCGCTCCCACGCCGGATGCAGGGGCGCCGCGATCTCCATGCACGCCGTCATCGCCGCCGCCGGCAGCACCCGGCAGTCTGGTCCCCGATGCCCGTTATAGCCCCGCCACGGCAGCCAGATGGTCCTCCGTCCGGCCGGCGCCCCCGCCGCGAACGCGCTGTCGGCCCCGTCCGCCCCGCCGGAAGACAGATGCCAGCCGGTTCGGGCCAGCCATCCCGCCATCACCGTCATATTCGCCAATACGGCCACCGGCGTCGCCCGCGCCCCGATCCCCGCATAGGTCAATGTCGCCATGTCCGATCTCCCCGTTTGCGACTGCCGCGACTCCCTCTCGGTCAACGGCTTCACTTCCCGCACGCTCGTCTCCGACTCCATGACGACATGCGGTTCGGCCCCGCTTGAACGGCTCTCCCGTCCGATGCATCGTTACGGCATGGAAGGGCGGGGATGGATTGCGCGAAACGGGTTCTGGCCGCTCGCATTGCTGTGGCTCCCGGCCGGTGTCGCGGCGCAGGCGGCGGTCCGGTTCCTCCCGGAGGCTGGTGCGATGCCGGAACCCGGGATATGGGCCGCATCGGCGGTCACGGCGCTGTCGTCGCTGGCGGTGCTGGCTCCCTGCGGCCTGCCGCTGGCGCTCGGTTGCCGGCGGCTCTGGCGCCTGCGCTACCGGCGCGCCGCCTGGATCGCCGGGATCGGCCTGGGCGCTGTCAGCGTGGCCGCGTCGGTAGTGGCGGGGCTGCTCGGACCGGTCGCGATCGCCATCTACGCGGTGGTGCT
Organism: Rhodospirillales bacterium; assembly: GCA_022823235.1. GTDB lineage: Bacteria > Pseudomonadota > Alphaproteobacteria > Rhodospirillales > UBA2165 > JAJDXO01. The sequence continues at coordinate 152,364 of JAJDXO010000041.1, read as the reverse complement.
CAGCCTGCCGGTGTGGGCTGCCTCGTGGTGGCTGGCGCGACGTGCCTGATTGCGGCGGACGCCGGGCCGGCAGCGCGGTAGGAAGGGGGGCCGGCGATACGGATGGCCGGGCCGGTCAGATCGCCGTTTCGTGTCTTCGCAGCAGGGATACGGTGCGTGTCAGCTCGAGACGTTCGAGGGCGGCAAGGTAATCGCCCGCCGGCCGGGGCGGATTGCGAAGCGCCGCCCGGCGGCCGCGCACGGCTTCGAGGGCGGTTTCGGGGTCGGCTTCGAACAGCCCGGCGATGAAGGCGTCGGGATGGTGCGCCGCAATCTTGTGAGGCGCCAGGCGCTCGGCGGGAAAATCCCCCAGATTACCGGTCACGATCACGTCCGCTCCCCCGTGGATCGCCGCCGCCAGCACATGGCGGTCGCCGGGGTCCGGCAGGTCGAGGGTGGCGGCGAGAGTCTCGTATCCGGTCACGACCGCATCGGGGAAATGGCCGTCCATGACCGCGCGGGTCCGCTCCAGCACGCTCGCGTCGATATCGGGGCGGTCGGCCAGGAGGCTGCTCATCCACTCGGCATGGATGTCGGCGGTCCAGAGCGGTGCGTACAGATAACGGTCGGCGAGTCGCAGCAGCAGGTCGCGAAGACCGGCCGGATATAGGACATTGGCGTCGAGCAGCGCCGTCGGAGGGGCCATCGCTTATTGCAGGCCGAGTTCCTGGTCGCGCGCGGTCAGTTCGTCGAGCGCCTCGCGGCGGCGGACCTCCGTCTCGCGCCGGAAGGCGAGAATGTCCTCGGCGCGGACGCGGCGGTGGGAGCCGACCATGCGGTAGGGTATCCGGCCCTCGTCGAGTAGCTGGACCAGGTGCGTCCGCGAGACCTGCAGGAGCTCGGCCGCCTGCCGGGTGGTCAGCTCGGCATGAAGCGGCGTGAGGGCAACGCCCTTGCCGTCGGCCATCCGGTCAAGAACTTCCCGGAGCAGCCGCACCGCCGGGGCCGGGAGATCGACGGTCCGGTCTCCGAAGCGGGCCGATACGGGCTGCGTGCCGTCGGTCAGGGCCTCCAGCGCCCGCCCCGCCTGCCCGGCGAGCGCCGCATCGCGTTCGCTCGGTATGCCGTACGCCGTTGCTGTCTTCGGTTCCATTTACGGGTCTCCTTCGCCTGGATGAATAATGGCGCATGAACGACGCAAACGCAACATATAACGCAAACGCCACGCCGGATGGGTCCGGACAACGCCGGGCCGGCCGCGGAGCAAGGAATCGAGCGATAGGACGGCTTCAGGACACACGGACGCGGTCAGGCGGGTTCGGGGGCGGCGATGCGGAGCTTGCCCCCGTCGGCCGAGCGCGGCTGGCGGATGACGATCTCCACGTCCCGGCCGAGGGTGGTCAGCAGGCGGAACAGGCGCTCAAGCGAGTATTCGCGGAAGTCGCCGCGCAGCAGCCGGGAGACGTCGGGCTGGGAGAGCCCGAGCAGCCGCGCGGCCTCGGTCTGGGTGATGCCGCGTTGGCTGACGATATCCTCGATGCGGCTGACGAGTTCGGCCTTGACCAGATGCGCGTCGGCATCGGGGAGGTCGAGATCGGCGAAGACGTTGCCGCTCCCGCGCTCGACGGGGGTGTCGTTGGATTCCATGTCGTCAGCCTCCACGATGGGTGTCACGGTAGTGCCGTTCGGCGAACTTGTGCCGGCGGATGGGCGGGCGCTCCGAGGTCCCCCGGCTCGTCGATGAAGCAGACTCTCCTCCTGTTCCTGAAAGTGGCTATGGCCACCGGATGGTGGCCATAGGGTCCGCCGCCCGCAACGGGGCCGGCAATTCAGGGGTTCCGTGAACGATATGGACGGCTGGCGCCCGCGTGTCAACGGTGCGGAACCAACGGGCGGCGAGCCGGCCGCGGAGCACTGAACGGGCCTCAATGGCAAGCCCCCGTTTCCGGATCGCCGTTCTCGGCGTGCATGGAGGCCGCCGCCATGGCGGTCCAGGCCTCCCGGTCGTAACCGAGCCGACGGTTCAGCTTGTCGCAGATGCCGAGGGCATCGTCCAGATCAAGCGCGATCAGCGCGGTGGGGACATGCCCGGCGAGGCCCTCGATCACAATTCTGATCTGCTGCACCTCGGTCTCGATGTCGTAGGCCGGCGCGAAACAGAAGTTCGGCTCGTCCGGCAGGGTCTGCGCGGTCATGGGGTTCTCCTTCGGTTGCGGCGGCGACCGCCGCCGCCCGGCCGGCCATACGTATCCCGGCCGGGCATTGAACGGGTTAATGGGCCGGGAGTCACGCGGCGGGCGGCCAGCGCTCCAGGATGCGTTCCATAACGCCGGCATTGGGTGTAAATATCCGCGCCCGGAACGAGACGATCTCGACCGTGCACCCCATGCGTTTCAGCGCGTCCATGTCGGTATCCGCCGGGCCCTCGATCTCGATGCGGTCGGCGCCCATGAGGCTTCTTCGGGCAAGCCGCCAGCCGTTGGCGAGGGATAGCGCATTGCCCCGCTCCATCACCGCCGCAAAGGCCTCCGCGCCGGTCATGGCGGGACCGCCGTCGAGGCCGAAGCCCGCGCGCACGGTCCGCACCTGCTCGGCATCCAGCACCCGCCCGATGAGGGATATGCCGTCGTCGGACGTGAGCCGCCTGACCCGCATGTTCTCGGCCGGCAGCCGGTCCCAGACCGGCAACAGCAGCCCGGAGGCGAGCCAGAAGCGGGACTCCCGGTGGGATGGCAGGCCGGCGATCTCGGCGTCCCAAACGCCGCGCCACCGGTCCTCGCCGGCCGGGCGCCAGTTGGAGGCGTCCAGTTCGGCCCGGGCCATGGTCTCGGCGGCGGCGGGACGGATCAGCCGCACCCGCTCCGTCACCCCGCCGTCGTCCAGCATGCGGGATGCGGCGGGCAGCACCACCGCGGCGCGCTTCGAACGGGCATTGACGGCGAGGCGCGGCCTGCCGTCGGGTCCCGGATCGCGGTTCCCGGTCTCCAGCGCGGCATCGGCGGTGAGCGGCACCAGCCGGTCGCGCCGCACGATCTCGACCAGTTCGGTCGCCGCCCCGGTGCCCGGATGCTCGAAGAGGGTCTCCCGGCCGGCGATAATGAGCGAGTCGGCGGTCACGGTCTCGACGCCGACCTCGTAGCTGCCGGCCTCGATGGCCTGCTCGATGTTGGCGGCGATGCGCGCCTCCAGTTCGGCGAAGAGCTGGTTCTGCTCGGCGATGGGCAGCGCCAGCAACCGGTTCAAAAACCTGGGCATGGGCGGCAGGTCCTCCTTGAGACTGCCTTCCCAGGTGAGCTTGAGCCCGGTGGCCGCCTCGAAGCGGTCCAGGGTCCAGCCCTCGATGGAGCCCCGCCAGAGCGCGCCGTAGAACTGGCGCAATGCCGCCTTTGCATAGATGCTCTCCAGGTTGTCGCTTTCGCGGAAGAGCGCGGCGTTGCTGCCGCCCATGGCGGTCTGGCTGTCCCGCTGCCCCCGCGTGATGGCGCCCAGGCTGTCGAGACGGCGGGCGATGGTGGCGATGAAGCGCCGCTCGCCCTTCACGTCGGTGGTGACGGGCCGGAACAGGGGCGCGGAGGCCTGATGGGTGCGGTGGGTGCGTCCGAGGCCCTGGATCGCCTGGTCGGCGCGCCAGCCGGGCTCCAGCAGGTAGTGGATGCGCCGCTCCGTGTTCCCGCATGAAAGATCGGCGTGGTAGCTCCTGCCGGTGCCGCCCGCCATGGAGAATACGAGGATGCGCTTTTCGCCGTCCATGAAGGCGGCGGTCTCGGCGAGGTTGGCGGAGGCGGGCCGGCCGCGGAGCGAGAGGCGCTCGCCCTTGGCGTCCGTAATCCTCACCACGCGCCGGGACCGGCCCGTGACCTCCGCGACGGCCTCGTGGCCGAAGTGCTGCACGATCTGGTCGAGGGCCGTCGGCACCGGCGGGAGAGCCGCCAGCTTCCCGATCAGCTTGTCGCGGCGGTCCTCGGCCTCCTTGCAGATGACGGGGTTGCCGCCGGCGTCCCTGGCGGGCCGGCTCAAGAGATTGCCGGCATCGTCGGTGAACGGCTCCTGGAGCTGCACCGGAAACGCGTGCAACAGGTAGGAGAGGATGGCATCCCGGGGCGTGAGGTCGATATTGAGGTCGTCCCACTCGGACGCCGGAACCTCTGCGATGCGGCGCTCCATCAGGGCTTCGCCGGTGGAGACCAGCTGCACCACGGCCGACCGGCCGGCTTCCAGATCGGCCTCGATGGCGCGGATGGTGGACGGGCACTTCATGCCGGTGAGCAGGTGGCCGAAGAAGCGCTGCTTGGTCCCCTCGAAGGCGCTGAGGGCGGCCGATTTGGCATTCTTGTTCAGCGTATCCTCGCCCTGGACGATGCCGGTCGCCTCGAGAGCGGCCTCGATATTCCGGTGGATCACCTTGAAGGCGACCGCATAGGCGTCGTAGATGCGCCGCTGCTCAGGGGTGAGCGGGTGTTCCAGGATGTCGACCTCGATCCCGTCATAGGCCAAGGCCCTGGCCTGGTAGAGTCCGAGGGCCTTCAGATCCCTCGCCACCACCTCCATGGCGGCGACGCCGCCCGCCTCCATGGCGGAGACGAACTCGGGCCTCGTCTCGAAGGGCGTCTCCCCGGCACCCCACAGTCCCAGGCGGCCCGCATAGGCCAATCCCGGCACCGTGGTGGCGCCGGTGGCGGACACATAGGCGATGCGGGCGTCCGGCAGGGCGTTCTGAAGCCTGAGCCCCGCTCGCCCTTGCTGGGAGGGCTTGGTCTCGCCGCGGTCGGACTTGGACCCGGCGGCATTGGCCATGGCGTGGGCCTCGTCGAACACCACGACGCCGTCGAAGGCGTGGCGGTCCTCTTCGTCCAATGAGCCCGCGAGCCATTCGACGATCTGTTCCAGCCGCGAGGGCTTCCCCTGGCGGGACGGCGAGCGGAGCGTCGCGTAGGTGGCGAAGAGGATCCCCTCGTCGAGGGGGATCTCCATCCCCTGGCGGAAGCTGCCCAAGGGGATGACATCGCTCTCCAGCCCGCCCAGCGCCGTCCAGTCGCGCCGCGCATCCTCCAGCAGCTTGTCGGACTGGCTGAGCCAGAGCGCGCGTTTGCGGCCCCGCAGGCGGTTGTCGAGGATGACGGCGGCCACCTGGCGTCCCTTGCCGCAGCCCGTGCCGTCGCCCAGCATCCAGCCCCGGCGGAAGCGCACCGGCTCGGAAAGCGTCTCGCCGTCCTCGGTGACGAAGGACGTATCGAGTTCCTCCCCGTCGTCATTGCCGTATTCGCCATCCTCTCGGCAGCGGTGGACGGTCTCCCACCCCGAGCCGATCTGGTACTCCGCCGCGAGATGCCGGGAATGGGCCTCGCCCGCCAGCACGACGCTCTCGAGCTGGGCGTCGGACAGCAGGCCGTCCGTCACCACCCGCTCGGGCAGCATGGGCCGCCAAGCCGGCGCCGGATGGGGCACGGCGGCCATGGCGGCGGACTGGACCAGGGGCGTCGGATGCTCGACCGCGCCGGTTACCCGCGCCGCGCCCGGACGCCAGGGGGCGTAGGGACCGATGTCGGCGGACGTATCGGCATCCGTAGCGGCGGGTTCGGCCGGGCCGGTCTCCACGGCGAGCTCCGCGACCGGCCCCCAGTCATGGGCCTGCCGGGTCTCGGGGGCCGGTGCGGGCCGGTGGCCCCGCTGCTTGGCGGGCTTCGGCGCGACCGGCTTGCCGAACAGGTCGCGGGCGGGACCGGCCGGGGCCGGCGCGGGTCCGATCTCCCGGCGCGGCGGCACCCGCGCGATGACGGCGTCGAGCAGTTCGCGGGCGTTTTCGGCGCGGGCCGTTCCGTCCAGCTCCACGGCGGGTCCAACGCCCCGCTCCAGCACGGTGAGGCGGGTGTCGAAGCCGGTGCCGCGGCGGGCATAGGCGCGGCCGTCGATGGCCATTGTGAAGATGCAGCGGGCCGGGGGGCCGCCCGGATCGAACCCGTCCACACGGTCGACGATATCGCCCGGCGCGCACCGGGCCGACGTGATGGTCACCAGCCGTCCGCCGGGCGGCAGCATGGAGGCGGCGGAGCGGACATGGCGGAGGTCGGCATCGCGGGTGATGCGGTCCACGCCCGGCGTCGCCGAGAACGGCGGGTTCATCAGCACCACGGTGGGCCGGACGCCGCGCAGCCGGTCGGCGATGGTCTCGGCGTTGAACGCGGTGACCACCGCCTCCGGGAACAGCCGCGTCAGGAGCCGAGCTCTCGTCCGGGCGTATTCGTTGAGATGGAGATTGCTGTCGGCGGAGTCGCCCATCGCGCACCGGGCCATCACGGCCAGCATGCCGGTGCCGGCGGAGGGCTCCAGCACGACGTCGCCCGGCCGGATCGCGGCGGCCCGCAGCGCGGCGTATGCGAGCGGCAGCGGGGTCGAGAACTGCTGGAGGCGGACCTGCTCCTCGGACCGCCGGGTGTGCGAGGGCTCCAGCGCGGCGACGGCTTCCAGCATGGCCAGCATGCGGCGGGGCCCGTCCGCACCGGCGCCGGCATTGAGGCGCATGGCCCGGCCGTAGCGCCGCATGAACAAGACGACGGCGGCTTCGGCGGCCTCGTAGGCGTCCTTCCAGACCCAGGCGCCCTCGGCGTCGGTCGCGCCGAATGCCTCCGTCATGGCGTCCCGGAGGGTCGCGGCGTCGAGGGGCCGGCCCGCCTCCAGGACCGGCAGCAGGGTCTGGGCCGCGGCGAACAGGGCGTCGCCCGGGACGGGGCAGGCCGGTTCGGCGGTCGGATTGATGGCGGGTGCGGGAACGGGCGGACGTGCGAGGGCGTCCGGCGCCTGCGGGGCGTCGAGCATGGGCGGTCTCCGTGCTGGAAGGGTGGCGGGCGGTGGATGGCGCGAGTTCTCCCGCGCGGCCCCGCCGGACTGCCCCCGGCCGGCTGACCGGACTCCCGCCGGCGCGGGGCGCGCCAGGGAAACCCGGGCCGGGCGCTGGCGGCGGATGGGTTCGGGAAAGTGTGGGAGCGCTTGCGGAGCCCGCGCCGTTATTGACCGGCTCGGGCAGGCGGATCAGCGAAGCGCGCGGGCGATATGGCCCGCGTAGACGCCGACGGCCCGCCAATAGCAGGCCATGGGGCCCTTGTGCTGGCGCCACTGGTGCTCGGCGCGGTATTGCGCGTCCCTGCGCAGGTCGAGGAGGGCCAGCCGCAGAGCGTGGCGGGCGGACGGCGGCAGGGCCTGGAAGCGCGCGAGCCAGGCGTGCTTCAGGTCGGCGTCGGCGCGGCGGATGATGGAGCGGGTCATGGGACTAACCGATGAGCCGGCTGGCGCGCCGGCGGATATCGTGTTCTGGTCCGCAGCCGCCGCGGTCGGGGAATTTACGGCTCATGCCGGTCTCCTTTCGGTTTGAAATCGTCTCCCCGTAACCTCTTTCTCCTCATGGGAGCGCGCGGACGCCCGGGCGGATGGGAGGAAGTACCGCCCGGACGCGGCGCGAGATGTTGGATCACCTCCTTTCGCTGTGGAGCCCGCGGGTCATGATGCCGTCGCCGGGCTGGGTCGCGGCGCGAGTCCTCCCGCGCCAACCTCGCCGGACTGCCCCGGGCCGGCTGGCCGGACTTCCGCTGGTGCAGGGCGCGGAGACCTGAAGATTGAGGAAATTGGCCGCTGAAACGGTGGACGCTCCGCCCGGGCTGTGCCAGAGGAGTCGCGGAGGGCGCTCAGGCCTGAATGCGGATAAGTACGGCTGCGGCGAAGTCGGCCGCAGCATTGCCGGTGGCAGCTGACATTCTCAAATCGATTTCAGGCGATGAATCAGCCGATGAACGAAAAACAGGGCGGCCCGGTTTCATGGGAAGAATTGCCGAGCACCGTCGAAATTGCGCTGTGCAAGGCGAGCAAGCCATGGCCGAGAAGGCACCTGCCGCCGATCACGACCGCCTAAAACCGGTTGCCAAGGCCGTGGTGGACCACATCGAACTCTACGGGATGCGCTGCGTCGGCAAGTCGCCGCGGAGAGGCCCGACGGTGACGCCCGGCGGCTCGGCCGGCCGAGGAGGCCGCGAGGCTCCGCTATTCCGTTTTGGTCGGTGCGTTCTCGTAACCGAGCGCCGCGAGGCGCCGGGTGAGCACCGCCTTGCTAAGCGTGTCATCGCGCTCGATCGCGCGCCGAGCCGCGTCCAGCAGGTCCGGTTCGGGAGGGGCGTTGTGCGGTTCGTACATGCGCGGCATGACGGTGGCGAGGGCGTAGCCGGTGCCGCCCATGTGGGTGTAGGTGGGCCCGGCGACGGAGGCGGCTTCGGCGATGCGAATGGCGATATCGACCGTGCGGGTGCGTACGTCGGACAGGCGCTCCACGTTAACGTTCCGATGCTCGAATCCGGCGGGAATGCCTTCGTACCTGAAAACGTGCTCAAGGCGCCCGGAGCCGTCTTCTGCGACGCTGAGCCATGCGCCGTGGCAGAGGGCGTTGCGCCAGGGCCGGAGCTCATTCAGGCGTGCAACGATATCCTCGCGAACGGCGCTGGGAACCACGCCGGCTTCGGTCAAGACCCGGTCGAGTTCGCGGGTGAGGGGGTACAAGGTGTCGGTGCGGGAGTTAAGGAGCCGCTTGGTCCACCGGCGCATGGCTTCATGGTCGTTTGATTTGAGATGCGCGGCCGCCCTCTCGCCCGTCGCGAGGAGCGAGTGGCAGGCGGATGCCAGAATGTGCTCCAGGTAGCCGAACGCCGCGACCGTCTTGCCCAGTTCCTGCCAGAAGTCCGTAGGCCCTTGGTTCACCGGCCAGTCAGGCGGCAGGGCATCGCGGTCGATGGGGAGACAGCGGCGCAAGCGTTCGCGGGCCTTGCGGATCGCGCCGGGGTCGCGGGATGCCGCGAGGCGACGAATGAACCATGCGCCGTTCTTCCGGTTGGGGCGCTGCTGCTGGCCTGCGATACGCCCGGCGCGCAGCAATCTGCGCAACGGCAGGCCGTTGTTGTGGTTTTTCAAAAGGCTGGCTTCGTCGAGCCACCGCGCGGCCTCGGGCGCGCGGACTTCGTCGCGCCAGTCCTGTTCGAGCCGTTCCTGCAGGTGAATGTTGATGGTGTATAGGTCGGGCATGGGAATCTCTGGGTTTATTTGGCGCGAGCGCCGATGGATTGCCAGAAGGAGTACAGCGCTGTCAACGATGGGTCAGCGACGAACGCGTGGAGAGCGAAGAGCGCCTACAGCGTGACGAAAGTCCACAATTGGCGGGGTGAAGTCCAACCAATGCGTCTCGTCAGCCGAACCGGTTTCCCTCGGCCGAGAACGTGTAGCCGTTGACCTCCATGGCCTCGTCGACCACTTCGTCCGAGGTCAGGTGTTCGTATTCGGCCTCGAGCCGGCGGTAGAGCCAGCGGGCGAGATCGCGCATGGCTTCGGTCACCGTGTCCTCGGCATCGTCCGTCGGCGACTGCCATGTGGGGCTGTCCCGCACGACGTCGATGGACATGGTGTATTCGTGGCAGTAGCGGCCCTGTTGCCGGATGTTTGCGTGGACCTGCCAAGAATTACGCTTCTGAACCGCTTGCAGAACGTCCGCGATGCGGTGCAGTTCGTCATCCCCTGGCGCATGGGCGCGGATGGCCCTGGCCGCTCCCTTGGCGTGGGCATACGAGCCGGCGAAGCTCGCGCCGTCGCCCTGGCTGCTGAAACCGGACCAGTAAATCCGCGGCTTGTCGCGGGTTCCGCCGCCATAGAGGCAGACGGGGCTGGTGGCGAGGGTCACGCCGAATATGCCGCAGATCGCCTGAAAATCCTCGAAGACGAAGTCGTACCACTCGTAATCGAGGCAGGACTGGCGATACCAGGCGCGGGCCATTTCTTTCGCCGAGCCTGATAACTCGTCGATGGTGTAGACCGTGGTCTCGATAATTTGAGGCATGATCAGCCCTCCTCGGGACGGGGGTTGCGGGGATTGCCGCCGCCGGCGACGCGCACGAACCGGACGGCTTCCCGGACGCGGCGAAGCGCGGCGCGGCCGTGGCCCGGATTGGCGCGGGTCCACGGGGCCGGTTTGCGCGAGAGCCAAGCTCCGGAATCCGCGACGAAGCCGTCCGCATAGGCCACGAAGTGATTGCCGGCCAAAACCGCCCACGTCCCCGACGGCGCGGGGTCCAGAAACGTGCCGAGCGTGATGGCGCGCTCGTCGAAGGGAACGTCCGCGAATATGCGCTCCCAGACGTCCGCCCGGCGCGCGTAGGAGCGGTTGCGGTAGTTCGGATGGTGGATCGCGTAGTCGGGCGTCCAGCCGAACTCTTCGAGCGCGGCGGCGAGCTCGTCCATGAAGACGCCATTGACCGAGGGCCGGTCGAACAGGCGGCGGATGATGCCGGCGGCCTCGTGGGTCGGGACGCCGGCGATGGCGGATATGGCGGAGGGGCCGCACTTGGTGGCGCGGCCGGTGATCCGGTGGAGCATGGGTGGTCTCCGGGTTGGAACGGTCGTGGCGGAGGGCATGGCGGAAAATCCGGCGCTGGGCGGGCCCTCCCGCGACCGCTCGCCGGCCCGCCCGGCTCCGGCTGGCCGGACTCCGGGCGGAGAATTGCGTGAAGAAGGGAGACGGAACACCGACGCGAGCCCCTGCCGCCGCCGGCTTCAGCGGGGAGTTCAAGCCGACGGCGGGCCGGGGTCAGCTCAGGTCAATGGGTTCGATGCAGCGCGGATCGTCGTTGGCCGGGCGGTTGACGTGGGTGCTCACCGGATGGGCCGTCATATGGTCCGCCGGGTACGGGGCGAGCGGAACCTCGTCGCCGGCGAGCCAGTCATCCCAGGCGTCCGCCGGCAGGATGACCGGCATGCGGCCGTGCACCGGGGACACCGTCTCGTTGGCGGCGGTGGTGAGGATCGTGCAGGTCTCGACCGCGTCGCCGGGGCTGCGTTCGGCGAGGGATCCGGTGAGCGCCGCGCCCTCCGGCACCGTCCAGCATTCCCACAGGCCCGCGAAGACCAGGGGTTCGCCGTCCCGGAGGCCGAACAGCCAGGGCTGGCGGGTCCCGCCACGGCCCTGCCATTCGTAGAAGCCGTCCGCCGGGATCAGGCAGCGGCGCCGGCGGAAGGCCGACCGAAAGGACGGCTTCTCGGCGGCCGTCTCGGACCGGGCGTTGATGAGCTTATGGCCGATCGCCGGGTCTTTGGCCCAGGGGGGTATCAGACCCCACCGCAGCATGGAGAGCGTGCGGCCCTCCTTGGCGGCGCGGGCTACGGCCACGTCCTGGCTCGGCGCCACGTTGTAGCGGGGCCTGAGGTTGAGGGGCGGACCGATCAGGTCGAGCTGCTCGTGCAGCTCTTGCCAGGTCAACCGGTTTGAGAAGCGGCCACACATGAGGACCACGTTACCCGCGGCGGTGGGGTGCTGTCATGTTGTTCTTGTAATGTTCCTGTGGCAGTGTCGGGCCCATGGACGACGATTACGACCGCCCGATTACCCGGGACGACCTGCTGTTCACCGTGGAGATGGCGCTGCGCAAGGCGGAGCGCCTGTGGCCCAGGAAGCGCCGGCCCGGCGACCAAGACCGGCTCAAACCCGTCGCGCGGGCCATAGTGGCCCATATGGAGTTGTGCGAACTGCGCTGCTTCGGCAAGCGGCGCGGGACGGGCCACGGCACGCCGGACCCCTGGGGCGGGCCGAGGCAGGGCGGAAAATCGGACGGCGCGGACGGCTGAAGCCCGGCGGCGTCGACCGGACCGGGCCGCGCTCAATCGTCCTCCGGGAACATTATGGTAATCACGGCCTCGCCTTGGTCGCCGCCACCGATCGCCATGATGGGGCGGTGTTTGCGGGGCGGCCGGTGGCTGTCGCGGAGGTCCTTCCGGATATCGCGCACCAGTACGGACATGGTGACCCGGTCGCTGTTCGAAGCGCGGAGCGCGTAGTGGCGCGCCATCCAGAGGACGTCCCACAACCGTCCGCTCTCGTCCTGGAAACCCCGGTATCCCTCGGGAACGGCGACGATGCGTTCCCACACGGTACGCGTAACCGCGACGGGGATGTTGAACCCCGCCTCCCGCGCGGTGTCGGAGACGTCGACGAGGACGCCGTCCTCGATCGCCTGTGCGCGGGTGTAGGTGGAGGTGACGGGATCGAACGGGTTGGCGTTGCCGGGATCTGGCATGGCCGGGCTCCTTGCGGGTGAGAGAGGGAAGCGGTCGCTGCGGGCCGGTCAGAGAAGCCCTCGGTCCTTGAAGCTCACTGAGTCCGCCGGGGTTACAATGATGTGGTCGTGCAGGACGACCTCGATGGTCTTCAGCGCGTCCCTGATTTGCTGCGTCATGTCGATGTCGGCGCTGGACGGCTCGGGACAACCCGACGGGTGGTTGTGGACGGCAATGACCGCGGTGGCCTGAACCTCCAGCGCCCGCACGCAGATCTCCCGGGGATAGGCCGGGGTGTGGGAGACGGTGCCGCGCTGGTGGCACTCGTCGGCGAGAAGGAGATTCCTGCGGTTGAGATAAAGGACGTGAAACTGCTCGACCTCCCGGTGGCCGGCGAGGGTCCGGCAGTACTCGATCACCTTGTCGTAGCTGCGGAGCGACGGGCGCACTTTGTCCGGAACCTCCGCCCTCGCCATGCGGATGCCGAGGGCTTCGGCGGCCTTGAGGGCGGCGACGGCGTCTTCCGAGAGGCCCGGCACGGCGCGCAGCCGGTCCGCCCGGGCGGCGAGGACCCGGGGCGCCGTGCCGAACAGGTCGAGCAGTTTCCGGGCAAGCGTCCCGGCATCGTCCACCGAAGGGCGTGCGGAAAGCAGCAGTTCCAGCAGTTCTCGGTCGTCAACCGCCTCGCGCCCGGCGCGCAGAAAGCGGTCCTGGAGGCGAACGACTTTCTCGGGGCGGTCCCCGGCCTGCCGGACGGACGCGGGCCCGGCGGGTGCGTCGAACAGCGGCATCTCATGGAAGCCGGGTACGGAATCGGGCATGGCGAAGTCCTCCAATGGTGTGGAACGGAAGCGGCGCGCCGGGTCAGTGGGCAGGGTCCTCAGGCACTGGACCGGGCGGACCGAACTCGACTGAACCATGGCCGCTGGTGACAGCGATTGTGACCGTGCGGGCGGACGGCATGAGCCGGAGCAGACCGGATCAGGACCGGTTCACGACGCGCTCTCCATGTCGGCGAGGGTCACGGTCACATCCGGCCGGCGGATGCGGATGTCGACGGTGCGGTCCCCCGGCGCGAGCCACATGAGCTCGCGCCGGACGACCTCGGCGATGGAGGCGCGGCAGGCCTCGTCGTCGCTGAGCAGCAGCCGGGTCGCCAGGTGCAGGGCGTCCTCGTCGAAGCGGCCGCGCTGGGTATCGTAGCTGTCCGCGTCCGCATCGTCCGATGGCGAGAAGAAGCCGTCGCGGAGCAGCTGAGCCAGTTCGCGGGGCTGGAGCGTACTGTCTTCCGTGACCAGCGGCAGGGCGTCATGGAGCCAGCTCCAGGCCTCGCCCGCGAAGGCGAGATCGGTGTCCAGAACAAGCGCGGGCGCCGGGCCGCGGGCCGCCCGGACGGCGAGTTCGATGCGGACCGCTTCGGGCCTGGGCGGCAACGCCGTTGCGTTGGGCCCCGTCCGCTCCGGCAGCGGGGCGTCTTCGAGCGCATATGTCTTGCCGTTCAGCACGACATGGGCCGCGATACCGGTCACCCGGTCGAGGCGATCGTACCAGTCGTACCCCTCGAGTCTTCGGTCGGCCTCGAACAGGCGGGATGCGACGCCCTCCCGCTCGGCGGCGCGCCACAGCGCCTGCGCGTCCGGGGGTTCCGGGTCGCAGTCCATGACCAGGGCGTGCCCGCCCGCGGCGGCGAGCTTCGGCGGATCGCGCCAGTCGTTGCAGTCGGCGACCGAGGGTTGCCAGGGCCGCAGCACGGCCGGCGGCGGCGCGATATGGATGCCGCCGGCGCGCGCCCTCTCGCGGTCCTCGAAGGCGGGACGCGGCGAGGGATCGGCCGCCATGGCGCGGTAGATTGCGAGACGGGAGGCATCGCGCATCTCCTCGAGGAAACCGTTCTCGACCGCCTCCTTGCGGGCCGGCAGGACCAGCTCGAGATCGGGGCAGTCTTCCACGTCGGCGAGCACGCTCCAGGTGGGACCGTGGACGGTCTCGACCTTGGGCAGCCCGGTGGACAGGGTGAGGCCGAAGAAGTTGAGATCGGGATCCCTGTAGCCGTTGCGGCGGTTGTTGAAGATCCCGAAGACGAGGCCCCGCCATTGCTCCGCATGGACCGTGCCGTCGAGGAAGGCCTGGCGGGGCAGTTCCTCCGGGTCGGCGGTATCGTCTTGGGTGCGGTCCTGGAACACGACCGGCAACGGGAAGTGCCGGGCGGCGTACTCCGCGGCGGTCCTGACGGCGGTGGCTTCAGCTGCCTCGAACGAAACCGCGGTCCCGCAGGGGTGCGGGGCCTCGTCGTCGGCATGCACCTCTGCCTCGGCTTCGCCCAGAAAATGCGCCGGTTCCAGCTCGACGCGCCAGCCGGGCAACGTCTCCCCGTCCGGTGAACGCGGCCTGGACGAGACGGCGCAGTTGCGCCGCGCAAGGCTGGCGAAGCCGAAGCCGGCGGCGTCCTCGCGGCGGACGAGGTCGCCGTCCCAGCCGTTCTCGCCGAAGCTCAGCAGGACGGCGGGATCGTTGATGCCGGCGCCGTCGTCGGCGACGGTGACGATAAGCGGCGTCTCGCCGACCGTGGCGGCGATTTGGTCCGATTGGGCGGTGGGCGCGGAAACCGAAATCCGCACCAGCGTGGCTCCGGCGCGGCGGCTGTTCTGCAGGGTCTCGGCGAAGATGTCGGCCATGGTGGCGGCGTAGATGCGGGTGACCCGCTTCACGGCGGTCTCGTGGATGCGGGCGCGGATCGTCCGGTTCATGAACGGACCTCCATTGGATTGCGAAAATGGAAACGCCCCGCCGGCAATGTTGCGCCGGCGGGGCGTCTTGGCGGGGTTTGCGGCCGCCTACTGGACGCGCCGGAGGAACCCGGGGATATCCACCGGATCCGGGTCCGCGCCGTGCCCGTTGACCGGGGCGGCCGCCCCGATGCCGTCGGGCACGCCCGCACTGGTCGGATCGGGATCAGCCTCTCCGGTATCACCAGCATCGGCGTCCGGGGCGGGGTCGCCCGGTTCGGTGGAGCCGTTGCCGGCACTCGCCGCCGCGCCGTCCGAGGGTTCCGGTTCGGGAGCGGCTTCCGTCGCATGGCCGTTGCCGTTGGAGGCGGACGATGCCTCCGCCGGATCGGTGCCGGAATCGGCGACCGGTTCTTTAGACTCGGGCTCGCCGGCCTGCGTTTCGACCGGGTCGGTCCCGGCGGCTTCCGCCGCCGTGTCATCGGCGTCATCGGCCGTGCCGCCCGTGTCGAATGCGGCGAAGCCGGGCGGCGTCCAATCGAGGGCCTTGGCGTGCATCGCGGCGGTCACGCCGACGGGCGGGTCGCCGGCGGCGAAGGCGGTCTCCATGGCTTGGGCGAGCTCGGGCTTCTTGTACTTGGACCGCGCCGACGCCCAGTTGAGGCCGAACACCGTCCGGGCGACGTCGAGGACCTTGCTCTTGTTGATCCGCGACCACAGCATGGCCGCCGTCGGGCGGACATGGGCCGCGAAGTCGATATCGAGCCTCGCCACCGTGGCTTCGAGCTCGGGCCGCGCCTGGGGCTCGAAGGCGAGCTGGCCCTTCACCGTGCGGGCGGCGCAGGCCGCGAACAGCGCCTCCTTCTCGGCCCGGGGCAATGCCCTGAGCGCCGCGAAGGAGACGCCGTCGTCCTCGATCTCCAGCCAGTCGAACGACAGGTGCGAGCGGTCTTCCAGCATGGCCTCGCCCGGCGACCAGCCGGCGAACTCCGCTTCGTTCTTGCGGGTCATGGGCCGGTCCGGGGTTTCCTTGACCTCGATGTCGAGGGCGTTGTCGTGGTAGCCCCGCGCGAACACCGCGCGGCCCATCTGGAACAGCATGAGGTCGAAGGCGGCCTCGAAGTCGCCTGCGAGATGCGCCTTGACCAGCGCGGTGCGGATCGCGCGCAAATCGTCGGCGAGCCCGATGCCGACGCCGGCCTCCTTGCGGGCCTCGGATTGGGGATCCTTCGGCGGCGCCATGGGCTGGGAGACGGCCGGGCCGGCGGTGTGGACGCCATGGTCCGCGGCATCCGGGTCGTGGCCGTTGCCGGCCCGGGCGCCGGCGTCGCCGGTTTCCGTCCGGTTCGGCATGTCCTCGGGCCTCACCAGTCCCTGGATCACCTGGTGCGCGCCGTTATTGCCGATGGTGACGATGCAGCCCGCCATCGAAAAATCTTCGCGCCGGAACACCGCGCGGGCCTCGACGCCGCCCTCGATCTCGTCGAGGCGGGCCTCGATGGCCTCCGCTTCGGCGACAAGCTCCTCGGTCCAGTCGTCTTCGCCGAGGCTGTTGAGCTCGTCGTGGCGGGTCTCCAGCTTCGCGATCTCGGCCTGCTCCTCGTCCGTCGGCGCGCCCGGCTGTGGCTCGATCCGACCGTATGAGGCGGTGTGGTTCCACGCGGCCTCGACCATGGGGATTGCCCACTTCCAGCGGGTCGCCAACTCGTCGGCGGCGGTTTGGAGCTTCTCCATCGCCAGCTTCTCCAGCAGCACCGGGTCCTCCAACCAGACGCCGTGCTCGTCTTCGTCGGCGAACAGGTCGCGCATGACCGCACCGCCGGCGGCCTCGTAATCTTCGATCCCGACGAAGCGGGCGATCGCGGAAGCCCCCGGCACGCGCTCCTCGGTCAGCAGGCGCTTCACCTGCCAGGCCGAGGAGCGGTAATCCTGTCCGGAGACCTGCTCCCAGACCGCCATCTGGCGCTCGTGATCGGCGGTGACGGCGAAGGCCTTCAGCACTTCGAGGTCGATCTCGTCGGCCCGGTAGGCGTCCAGCAGCTCCGGCGCGGCGTTGCCGAGGCGGAGACGCTGCTCGACGGTGCGCTCGGAGGCGCCGAAACGGGCCGCGATTGCCGCGACCGACTGGCCGGCCCGGGCGAGATCGGAGAACGCGACCACCTGGTCGGCCGGGTGCATGGCGACGCGCATGACGTTCTCGGCGAGGGAGAGCTCGGCGGTCTCGTCGTCCCCGCGCCTGACCTGGCAGGGCACCGGGTGATCGGCATCGAACACGCCGTCCTCGACGAGCGCCTGCATGGCCTTGAGGCGGCGCCCCCCGGCTCTTGGGCCGGGGCAGGCTCCCCCGTTCCGGGATCCGGCCGGACGATCAGGTTCTCGAGCAGGCCGAGGGCGGCGATGGAGGCCTTGAGGGAAGCGTCGGCGCAGCCGTCGGGCGGGGTCTTGCGGACGTTCTCCAGCGCGAGGATGAGACTGGAAAGCGGAATCTCCCGGATGACCGGTCCGGGCCCGGGGGTGATGAAGTTCATGCGAACCTCCCTTGGTGATGAGTGGAATTAAACGGAAGCGGGGCCGGAAACGGCTCCCGCCGGCCCGTCCGCGCCTGCCCGGACCGCCGCCCCGCTCCGGCTCTTGGGGGCGTTGCGGGCAAGAGCGGGAGGCGGAGGCGGGATGGGAGCGACGGAACGGAAGGGCGCGGGTGCTGGCGCGTTCATGGGGGTGTGCCGGTCCCGATCCCTTCGAATCCAAGGCCGCTGCATGGCAGAGAGCAACCGGTTGCTATGCGTGCGGATTTGCGGTGATGGAACGCTGATGAGGGGTCGGCCTGACCGGAGTCGTGTTCTTGGTAGGACATGGAGTACGGGAGCCATAGGACGGATAATGAAAAATATGCTCACAATATATTGACATCATGCTCAATATTTTTGCATAAATGCGAATTAAATTTCGCATGGAGAAAAATCTATGGTTCATACAGACGTTGGAACAGCTGTTGCCGAAGCTCGTGATGAGGCAGGCATTACCCAGAAGGAGATGGCACAGCGCCTCAACGTGCACCAGAGCCAGATTTCTCGGCTTGAAGGTGGGGAAGGCAAGGGGGAGGTCAAGGATTTCGAGCGATATTTGCAGGCTCTAGGTTCGGAGCAGGCGTTGAAGCTGGCCGGAATCCTAAAGGTGGAGTGGAAGCATCTCTCATGTCCATCACTGAAGCATCCCAACCTGGAAGTGCTAGTTGAGATTGAGGAGGCATTGCAGCGGCTTCAGGACTTTCGCGAGAGCCAGTCGATGCCGCTGGTGCTGGCCGGACAAACCGGTCTGCTGTTTAGACGTCTTGAAGAATTTGCAGAATTCCTGGTCGGTCTCGACCACAAGATCGCGTACATCGGCGATATCGGAGTAGGAAAAACAACCGCCTTGTGTCGGCAGGCCGGTCTGGCGACCGAGCAGGAGTCGGCCGATAGCCTCAGGGGAATGATGCTGGATACTGGTGGCGGGCGGACAACGCTTTGTGAAGTTTGCGTGCAACAAGGCAAAGGCTTTGCCATTGATGTTGAAGCCCTGCCGGACGAGGAGGTGTATCGACTGGTCGCCGAACTTTGCCGTTCGATTCACGGGAAGGACGTGGAAGACGGTTCGGTAATGCCGAAGATCGACTACCGTCCGTCGGAAGAGATAGAGCGTGCGCTTCGTAACATGGCGGGGCTTCCGCGTCCGACGCGGAAGAAGGGAGAACCGGCTCCGGTGGACCCCTTCGCTGAGATTGGCGCGGAGACGGCCACGCTTGAAGAGTTCAAGGCGGAAATCGCTGCGCTGTTGACGCTCTGGCGTCGGACGCGCCGGACGATCGAGTTTGAAGGAAGCGACGATGCTGCTGGGCGTGCGTGGTTGAAGGAGACGTTTACGGCCATCAACAACGGTAGGCATGCGGACTTTTCCTTGCCCGGAAGGATTACGATTACTGTGCCGTTCTCGCTCGTCTCGGGGACGCCGTATAGCATCTCGTTGATTGATACCAGAGGTGTTGAGGTATCCGCGATTCGTCCCGATCTCGTTAAATACCTGAAGAACCCGCGCGTGCTGACGGTGCTGTGTTCGAGTTGGGGAAGCGCGCCGGACGTCTCGCTTCAGGATTTGCTGAAGCACGTTACCGAGACGGAAGCGGATTCCACGCTTTTCAGTCGAGCCTCAGTGTTGGTACTAGCGAGGGCGGGATGCGGGCTTTCGATGCGCTACGATTCCGGCGACAGCGTCGAAGACCCCCATGACGGATACGAGATTAAGTCAGGTCATGTAGAAGACGCGCTTGAGCGCCTCAACTTGAGAGGTATCAGCCTAGCGGTGTTCGATGCCGCTTACGACCAACCGTCGGACCTGACCGAGTTCCTGGTGTCGAAGATCGAGGAGTTGCGTGCCGCTCGTTCCGAGGGTGCGAGGGCAACGATTCGTGCAGTTGATGAAATGCTCCGAAATGTCGAGGAGGCGGAAGCCTTGGCGACGCTGGAGGATGTGAACAGGGAGCTTCGAATCTTTGCGGACCGCCACAAGAATCTGAAGAAAGATGCAAAGCCAACTTGGCTGAGGCTGTTTCAAGCGGTCCATGATCGGCACGCAAGAAGTGTTTGGGCGGCGACCCGCCGGGCCGGGAGTTTTTGGAACTTCAACGTTTATCAATATTTGGGAGACGGGGCTTCAGCAGACGCAAAGCGTCGATGTGGTCCAGCAATGGACGGTCTACGGGAGTTCATCGAGAACAAACTGGCTGACTCATCCTTCAGGAGTGCCCACCGGTTTCTGGAACAAGTCCTGGAGGATGTGGACGGGTGGGAGTCGGATTTCGTGAAAGCTGCTCGGCACCACGCGGTAGTGGTCTATAAGCCAAAACTCTCGTCCGCAGATGATCTCTGGGAGGCTTGCGAGGACTTGTACGGCCGCGGCAGCGGATATAGGGAAGGGGTCGCTTTGAAGCTTGAGGAGTGGTTCGACGATCACGATCAACTTCAGGCCGAGGTGGAGAGTCGAATGCGGCGAGCTTGGAAAAGGTGTGTGGTGAAACCGCTTCGAGAGGCAGTAGGAGGCACGGGCTCGGAGAATCGGACATCGTCTCTGGATGCGGCATGACTGAGGCAAGAATCCCAGTGAGAGGGCCGCAGTCTTGACGCTACTTGGCTTGAGTGCCTTAAAGTTGATGATCCGGGGAAAAGAACGTTGGATATGCGTAACCTCCTGCGCTGAAGTTGAGTCTGATTGCAGCTCGATTGAAGGGCATGGCATGCCGAGTGGACGAGGGGCGTAGCGCTCCTCCGGCGGGGATCAGGCGGCAATATCGATGCGCTCGCCCCAGGGCTCCCGGTTCCGGTCCTCCGGCTGTTCGGACCAATTGCACCATATGATCGGGAAGGGCGGCTCCGCCTCGGGGTAGTCGGAGCACTTCATGTCGGTGAAGTAGAGGCAGACGGCGGGCTGGATGCCCTGTTCGTCGAGCCATTCGAAGCCGGGGCGGAAGTCGGTGCCGCCCCGCCCCTTGATCATGATCTCTTCGGGAAGGTCGTCGGGCGCGTAGGCCGCCGCGTCCTGCACGGCGGCGTCGACCTGGAGCACGACGACGCTCTCGGGTCCGATCTCGGCCGCGGCCCCGCGCAGTTCGGCCCAGAACTCGGCCAGGGTCGCCGCCGGCAGCGAGCCCGACGTGTCGATGATGACAGCGACGGTCTCCATCCCCTCTGAGCGGATCGAGGGGAGATAGAGGCCGGAATCGATGAAGCGCCGGTTGGGCAGGCTCCAGGAATAGTCGCTCTTCGCCGCGTCGGTCATGTAGCGGCGCAGCAGGGTGCGCCAGTCGAGCGTGCCCGCATGGGCACCCTTGACCGTTTCCTCGATGCGGCCCGGGACCTTGCCTTCGGCCTTGGCGATGTTGAGGGCCTGGTGCATGGCCTCGTCCCAGGCCTGTTCCTCGGCGGAAATGTCCAGTGGGGTCTCGGACGCATCGCCGTCCTCGCTTGCCCGCGCGCCGGCGTCCATGACCTCGCCGGTGCCGGAGGGATCGCAGCTCGGCGGCACATCGGATGGGCCGCCGTCTCCTTGACCGTCGTCGCCCCGGTCCTTGCCGTCCCGGCCTTGGCCGTCGCCGTCTTCAGCGTCCGGGCTACTATCGCCGCCGTTTTGGTCCCGGACGTCCCCGCCGCCGGCGGAACCGGCCGGCCCGCCGGCATCGCCGTCACCGCCGTCCGGCGACGATTGGGCAGCGGCGGACGCGCCGGCGCCGGCGGCATTCGAGGGAGCGTCGCCGTCGTCCCCGGAATCGTCCCGGGGCTCCGGCAGGCGGTCGTATGCCTGCTCGACGGTGAGATCGTCCCAGGCTTCGGCGTCGGGCGGCAGCGTGAACCCGGCATCGCGGATAAGCGCATGGGTGACAAGCTGCGACGCCATCTGCCAGCGCTCGGGGTCCCGCTCGCCCCGCCGCGTGTGATGTTTGAGGGCGCAGGCCATCACCACCCGCGCCATGGCGGTCTCGATCAGGTGGGCCTCGGTCTCCGCCACCCAGCGGGGCGAATAGCGGATCTCATGGCCGTCCGTCGCCAGGGTCTCGCGGGTCGGATCGGGTCGGAGCGGCAGCCTGAGAACGAGGCTCCCGAAGAAGGGCTGCTTGCGCAGCAGCTCCGTCACGCAGTCGCTGACGCGGATCGCCGACTCATCGAGCGCGCGGCCGGCCATCAGGCGGCCTCCCCCACCGGCTCGGCGCCGGGTTCTTCGACGGGTTCTTCGGGCCGCCCCCCGAAATACCCCGCGAACTTCTCCGATAACTCGTCCGCATCGCGCTTGACTTGCGCGCGGGCCACGGGATCGAAGGTCTTGGAGGGCCTGAGCGCGTCCGGCTCGACGCCAGCGATCTTCTCCTTCACCTGCTCGCAGAGTTGCGCCAGGTTATGGTCGCCGAATATGTTGAGCCGGGGCGCCACGTCCACCAGGTCGCGGATGTTCGAGATCATGGTGTCCCGGAACACCAGCGGCTTGCCCTCGTCGTCCTCGCGCAGCCGCTCGGAGACCCGCTCGACGGCCTCGCCGAATCGGCGGTAGAGGTCGCCCACCGCGCCGTGGAGCTGTTCCTCCACATGTCGCTCGATGTCGCGCTTCACCCGCTCGGTGTCGTCGGAGGCGAGCCGGGCGATGAAATGGTCCGCGTCCGGCACCGGCGTAATGCGGTAGCGGATGGCGAACTTGCCCTGGAGGGCTTCCTTGGAGGGGTAGTCCCCGATGCGGAAGAGCTTCCCCAGATCGAGCCGGGCTTGGTCGATATAATCGTCGTAGTCCTCGATGAAGCGGGCGCGCTGGCGCACCACCCGCTCCCGGAGCCCGTCCATCATCTCCGTATAGTGCTCATAGTTGGCGACGGTGAGCAGCCGGGCGCCCTTGTCGTCCCAGGGCAGGCTGTTGGCGTAGTGCTTCGTACGGGCCTCGCTCATGGTGGCGGTGAGGGCGGCGAAGGCGGCCTTGGGCAACAGGCGCTTGTTGTAGCGCCCGGCGCCGGTCGAGGCGTCGTGGGCGACGGCGACGTGGTCGCTCGCCTGGCGGTCGTAGAGCCGGCCGGACCAGGCGGCGATGTGTAGGCCGACCAGCATGGCGTCGCGGTTGAGGTCCATTAGTTCCTCCTCTGGGGTTGGCGGAGCGTCCACAGGGGGACGTCAAGTATGGTGGTGGGCGTGCACCTGGCCGCGTCGAGGCTCGAAGCCCGCAGGGCGCAGCCGCGCGGCGGGGCATCCCCCGCCGGGCAGTGCAGGATGCGCCGGGTCACGGCGTTCTCCGTCACCGGGTCTTGGCGGCCGCCCAGCGGATGAAGGCGGGCGAGCGTTGGAGGCCGGGCTCGCGGCGCACGCAGGCGCCGACCAGGGATTCCCCGACCTCGCGGCGGAGCCGGGTGGCGTAGGTGACGATGGCGTCCATGTTGACGTCGGACGCCATGCGGTAGAGGGAGCCGCAGAGCGCCATCAGCGTGCTGGCGTTCTCAGGGACGTCGGCGTTCTCCGGATCGTCGAGGACGGCCCTGGGATGGGGCAGTTCGCGCCACACCTTCAGAAACGACGTGAACTCCACCGCCGCGGCCTCGCCCACCGTGCCCCGGAACAGGGCCCGCTCGACCTCCGCATCGAGACCGTTGCGGTTCTTGACGATGTTGGACGCGAATTCCCAGCTCCGGGGGCTCGGGAAGGCATGCTCCTTCGACTGGGCGTCGAACCGGTGAAGCAGCTCCGGCTCCAACTCGATGAAGAACAACACCTCCGGCGCAATCCCGTTGGCCGCCCCCCAGGCGCACCAGTCCCTGGCGTCGACCCGGATCTCGAGATGGACCAACCGGTTGCCGAGGGGCGCCGGCATGCGGTGTACCACGCCCCGGTCGGTCTCCCGGTTGCCGCAGGCGATCAGGGATGCGCCCTCGGGCAGCTCGTATTCGCCGCATTTACGCTCCAGGAAGAGCTGATACAGAGCCGCCTGTACCATGGGCACCGCGGAGGGCAGTTCTTCCAGGTTGATGAGCCATTGGCCGGGATCGTCCGACGGCGGCAAGAACACAGGCGGCGCCCAGCGGGTGCGGTCGGCGCCGTCGCGCCAGGGGATGCCCCTCAGATCGACGGGATCGAGCAGCAGCGCCCGGACGTCGACATACTCGCGGTTGGCGGCCGCGGCGACCTGGCGAGCGATCATGGATTTAGCTGCTCCCGGGGGGCCCCACACCATGGTCGGCTGGCGGGCCTCGACCAGGAGGGCGAGGACCTCGGAGAGTTCGCTCGGGCGCAGGGTGTAGTCGGCGGAGATGGTATCGGGAAGGGTCATGGGCGGCCTCCGGATGGCGGAAATGCGGCGCGGACACCCCCTCCGGGTGTCCGGACTCACCGGGACCTCGGCGGCCCTTTCCTCGTCGTGTTGTAAGGCTAGCGGCCGGGGCGCCAAGCGGGGAGCGGTCGCCAGGCCAGTGTGTGCGGTCGGGTGTTAATCGGGCCGGTCAGCTCGTCGGAATCGCCGCCGGTGATCAAGGGAAGGTCCGTCACTCCCGGAAGCGGCCGGCGCGTCGGCGCCAGGGTGTGGCTGATGCGCCGCTCAAGCGTCGCGTAGGTGCGGTAGAGGTCTGGACGGAGCCTGGCCGGCCGGCGCAAATTGGCGCCGGTTGCCAGTAAGCAGACGCTACAACTCAGCCGTAAGCGCGTTAACTGTCTGTAGTCGGTGGTTTTCGAACGGTGAAACCAATTGGCACGCTCATCGCTCGCCTACCATTCTCAACACGTTTAGCAGTTAGCGGTCAGCGATTCGTCTCAGTACTGGCAATTCTTGAGTCCCTGGTAGCAGACTCGCTCCGGGGAAGCTATTGAGACTCCACAAAATTATGTTCATGTATTGTTCTGACGAGGGATTCAGGTACAATTGCGAGGCAGAAGCTGAAAACAACAACTGAGATGAGTTAGATGAGTCATCGAGGGACGGTACGTGAACTCACGAGTGTGCTTTCACCAGAAAACGATGCGCGACCGACGCTATTGCTAGGAGCGGGAGCCTCCTACTCATCCGGAATTCCGCTAGCCGCGGAAAGTGTGAAGCGAATTGCAAGGCAGGTGTACGCCGAGCGGGTGGCGGAACCAGGCATCACACCAGAAATGGTGAAGACGTCTGAGTGGTTGGATTGGCTAAAGCGACACGAGTGGTTTATCGAGGGCGAGGAGTCGCTAGCAGAGAACTTCCCGCTGGTTGTAAAGAACTTGCTCCAGCCACGGGCGTATCGGCAAAGAGTGCTGCTTGAATTGATCAACCCGCTGGAGGATCTCGGGAGTGGATACAGACACCTGGCCGAACTCGTATTTCGTGGCCTCATAGGAACGGTACTAACAACAAACTTTGACGAATGTTTGCCTCAGGCGCTAAACGAAAAAAGACCACATATCCGGTACATAGCTGAAGTGAATCGTGGGCCAAATGATTTCAGAGAGTTTGACCTATTCAATCGTGCTCAGATCGTGTGGCTTCACGGGAAAGCCGAACAATACACCGATAAAGCGCTCGCAGAGGAAACGGCTTCCCTCGATCCACATTTAGTAAGCCAGATTGGGCCGCTATTGCACTCAACGCCTCTAATTGTCGTCGGTTACCGTGGTGCTGAGCCATCAATCATGGAAGGGCTTTTGGACGCATCTCGTGATCTTGCATTTAAGAAGGGTGTGTTCTGGTGTCATCGCGCAGGGGAGAAACTGCATCCAAATGTTCACAAGCTTCAGGACAGACTTAAAGGCAACTTTAGGCTGCTGGAAATATCAGGTTTTGATGAATTGCTGGCCGACTTGGATAGCAGTCTTGATCGGCAACAACGGACATTAGGCAGTCCGGCATCGCGATCCGACCAAGGGTACGATGATCGGGTTGCTCCAAACTCTAGTTTGGCTGACCTGGATCATGACTTGGCGCTCATCGTGGCGAAGCAATACTCGGAGAAGCTGGGCCTCCCGGAGGTTACCGCGAGCACACTAAGGTCATTTTTAGTTGAATTGGGGTTGTTACGTATCAAATCAGGCACCGAGGTTCCTACAGTCGCCGCAATCCTACTCTTCGGAAAGGACCCGCAGAAGTTTTTCCCGCATTCAGTGGTTACCCTCACTATTGATGGTAAGAAGCGCCAGGTAATATCAGGCAATTTGATCCATCAGCGCGATAAGCTGATCGAGTGGGTAGAACAGAAAGACGTCAACGGAAGACTCAAAGTCAAAGGGCGAGGCCATCACGAAGAAAGGAGGGCATACGACATCCAGGCGTTGATAGAGCTCGTAACCAATCTACTGGTCCACCGCGAATACGCTGATGAACGCCCCTCTCGAATCGAGGTGGAAACAAACAATCGAATTGTGTTTTCGAACGCTGGTCGTCCGCCAGAGATAATTTTGGACGAGCTCAAAATTGCGGACGACGGACACTTTGCTCCGGTTCAAGAATTATCTTTACCCAGGAATCGTTCCATCTGCGACGTATTTTATGGGCTAAGTAAGATGGAACGTGCCGGTACCGGATTGTCTGATGTCGTAAAGTGCTCACGAGAGATCGACGGCGATGCTGTTTTTCTGGTTCCACCGGGCAATGAGGGCTTCAGAGCAGAACTGTATCAGCCACAATCGTCCGGAGATGGTGTTGCAGTAGCGCGGCGATCCAGACCCATTGGTACATATGTTCTCAACGTACTGCCGTTTGCATGTCTTCCAAGCAGCGTCACGCGGGTGAAGGTAGCGGGTCGGCTTCCTGAGATAGCAAAATTGGTTCCACTTGATGAGGCTGGTACGTTATTGGTCAGAGGAGACGAGCTATGGTCGTTCGCGTCTCCCGCCCTTATCGATTCCATCTTCAGACCCGTAATGACGGAGAGGGAGGTCCGGGCCACGCCACGTCAGGAGGTCGAAGAAGATGAGGACCTGTGCCGCGTTTTGTCATGGCTGCTAAGAAAGCATTTCGAGCAGTACCTTACGAAGATCATGCCTGGAGGCTTTATCCTAGAGCCGAACAAAAGGACTAATCGGAGGGCTTATTTTGTTGGAGAGGATGGCAGTCCGCGTCTGCTTCTCTACGATACACCTCGACGCAAAGCGATTTCTCATGAGGTGGTAAAGCAGAGAGGCGACGAACCCAAGGCGTGGTTCGAGAACGAAGGTATTGCCTATGAAATTGTGCGTCTTGGCGGCAAATGGGGCATTCGGATAAAGCCTTTCTACATGTTTACTGGACGTGATGCCAAAACCCCATTGCCAAGTTACCTGCGCACCTCAAGAGCGACGCGAAGAATTAAGTATGACCGGAATGATAGTGTCCGAGCTGACTTAACCTTCTGGGGTCGATTCCTATCAAATGGATTACAGGTCATTAGTTTGGGTCACGAGCACGTAACCGATTTGCTTCTTGAGGGGAGCTTTCTAACAATTGAAATTCCGGAGGAGGGCTTGTTGGACGATGACGATTCCGATTCAAATAAGATGTCTGCCTGAACCGAATCTCCTCTTCGGGAATCGAATGCAGGATGTAGACCCTCGCCGTGCTCTGGCAACGGCGGGTCCCGTAGACAATCGCGGAGTTCGTCCGGTTCAAGTTGCTATAGTGGGACTTGCCGATGACATTCGCGCTGCGATCGACTGGATCCAGGGACTATCAGCGTTCAAGCCAGCGAAAGAAAAGAATGCTCGTCGCTTTCGAGATTGGCCGGGTATTGCGCAAGCCTTTGGGATTGAGCTTTGCATAGAAGACAGATTTATCCGCAACGTGGATAGAGCGCGTTTTGAGCATCTCCATCGGCCACGGATTTCGAACCGTGAATTTGAGGAACTTGTCGACATCTATGACGGTCCCATCACGAGCCTATTTGGTGATGTAAGACCTGATTGTGTTGTCGTATGCATACCAGATGAACTCGGCGATCTACGCGTTGAGAATCCCGGACTGTCCCATGAAGAACGCAACGCTTTGGAGACTTTGAAGCGTGAGGAAGAGAGCGACCAACTGGGATTGTTTGAGCCGACCGAAGAGGAAATTGTGCAAGCCGAGGCTTTGAGGACAGCTGCGGAAGATTTGCTGTTTCGAACCTTTTATCGTGCTCTCAAGGCCAGAATACACTCCCACGACAATCCCGTGCCGATTCAGGTGCTAAGAAGGGGGACAATCGAACGGGATGACGGCATCGGACACAGTTTTGCGACGAGATCATGGAACTTCTGCACTGCGCTTTACTACAAATCAGGTGGCCTTCCGTGGCGTCCGGCAGGATTGCCAGAAGGCGTTTGCTTTGTGGGTATCTCATTCCATCATCTGAAAAAACGAAGTGGGCATTTGGTCTACGCGAGCGTTGCGCAGGCTTTTTCAACTGACCATGAACCGTTTTGCCTTCAAGGAGCACATATTGACCACGACCAGCGAATTGATCGGCAGCCATACTTAAATGAAAAACAGGCCAAGGGGTTAATGCAGGAAGTGCTGGCCGGGTACCAGCATCGCACCGGCGTTAACCCCAAGAGAGTGGTCGTTCACAAAACTTCTCTTTATCAGTCCGAGGAAGAGACCGGCTTTCGGGCCGCGGCAGAGGGTGTAGTGCCGCAGTGCGACTTGGTCTGGTTAAGGAATACTTCCTTCCGAATGGTCAGGAAGGGTACGGAGGAGCCCTGGCGAGGAACGTTGTTTCGGTCGGGAGATGATCACTACCTTTTCACTAGCGGGTATGTGCCTTGGTGGGATGAATTTCCCGGCGCACACATCCCTGCTCCGCTACAAATTGGTAGCTCGGGGCCGACCAACATAGAAGCCCGTGCAAGTGAAATATTGGCACTCTCTAAGATGAACTGGAATTCCAGTGATGGGGTTACTAAATTGCCCGTAACACTGTTATTTGCAAAGAGGGTTGGTGAACTGATGACTGAAATGTCTGACAACGTCAGACCCAACCCGTCATTCAGGTTTCATACCTAGCATACCATGACATCGAACAAAGAGTGGCTGTCCTACGAACAGCTGCTATGGGTCGATACCGTCAATAAAGTCTCTGTTGCTTGAGAATTGAGATCGTGATTCCGTTTTCCGATGATTCGGTGTAGGGCGGTACGATGATGGGGCGATTTAGGCACTACGTTTTGACGGAGATCCTGGCGGAAAAAGCCGCGTGACAGCGGTTCGGAGGAATGAAACTCTCGTACCAGCAACCGGCAAAAGGGGTGAAGAGAACTTGCCGATAGAACACAAGATTTGGTCCGGATTATTGCGGGATAGGAAGAGTTTTGGCGGTCGGATCACCGGCCCCGACAATCGTGGTGAGGTTGAGCTGGTTGAGAAGGGAATGACAGCCGCTTTTTGGGCAGCAAATCAGAGAAGCAAACTTTCGTGACGGACTTCACGCCAGGATCTCTCGTTGCGGTGCGGGGAAGGGACTGGATTGTCCTCCCCAACGATGACCAAGATGTCCTCCGGCTCCGGCCGCTTACCAGCGCCCAGGAAGCTGAAGAAGGCGTGTTTCTTCCCCTTGAAGGGAACCAGGTAAAACCAGCACAATTCGATTGGCCGAACCCCAACGCTTGCGGCGATGCCTCCGGCGTCATGGCATTATTCGATGCCGCCCGCCTGTCTCTCCGATCCGGCGCCGCCCCATTTCGGTCTTTGGGCCGCATCTCCGTCGTCCCGCGTCCCTACCAATTTGTACCTCTGATTATGGCGCTGCGGCTGGACCCCGTGCGTCTCCTGATTGCTG
Organism: Rhodospirillales bacterium; assembly: GCA_022823235.1. Classification (GTDB taxonomy): domain Bacteria; phylum Pseudomonadota; class Alphaproteobacteria; order Rhodospirillales; family UBA2165; genus JAJDXO01. The sequence goes on along the minus strand of JAJDXO010000041.1, from coordinate 123,345 downwards.
ACGATGTGGGGGTGGGCAAGACCATCGAAGCAGGGATGATTGCGCGCGAACTCCTCGATCGCGGTATTGGAAAACGCCTCGGGGTATTGTGTCCCGCGCACCTCGCAGACCAGTGGGAGCGGGAGCTAAGGGAAAAATTCGTTATCGATACGGCGCGGATCCAGCCGGCCAATTTTCTTCGTTTGGAACGGGCGCTGCCAAGGTCCGACCAGTCCGTTTACGCCCACTACCCTCACCTGGTCGCCAGTATCGACTATGTAAAGTCTCAGCGTCACAAGCCCCTGTTTCTCGCCGATGCCCCGGACATCATCATCGTCGATGAGGCGCATATGGCCGCGCGGCCACCGGGTGACAAGACGACGGTGGTCCATCAGCGGTACGAGCTGCTACGCGAACTCGCCGCCGATCCTGAACGCCACATAATTCTGGTAACGGCGACGCCACATAGCGGCGTTGACGAGAGCTTCCGGTCGCTTCTCGGCCTGCTCAATGGCGAATTCGATACGGGAGCGAGCCGCCGGGGAGTTCAGCAGGACAAACTGGTTCCGCATCTTGTTCAACGGAAGCGGAGCGACGTCGAAGATTGGTTGGGCACCGATACGCCGTTTCCGGACAGAGTAAACGACGAGGGCATCTATGACCTCCACGAAGAGTATCGGCAGTTGTTCGTCGACGTTCTTCAGTATTGCCGCGAGGCAGTCCAAACCGACGCAGCGATAAGAGAGCCCCAGCAAAGAGTTAGGCATTGGGCTGCGATTGCCCTCTTAAGGTGCCTGCTCTCCAGCCCTCAAACGGCGGTGACTGTTCTCGAGAACCGTCAACGACGGTTGGAGGAACAAACAGATGAAGAGGCTCAAAACCCTTCGGCCGAAGAGATAGACGAACAGCTGTCCCCACAAGTGCTAGACGCGCTGGGGGATGCCAGCTCCATCGACTACGCTCCCACCGCGCCGTTTGATGATGAAAATGCAAATTGGTCGGCCTCGGAACGTCGTCGCCTAAGGGAGTTCCGCCGGCGGGCGGAGGCACTGATGGGCCCCGAGAAGGATACGAAGCTGGTCGGGCTCGCCGAAAAAGTGAAACAGCTGCTAAGGGATGGATTTCGCCCAATCATTTTCTGCCGCTTTATCCCGACCGCTCACTATCTCGCGAAACAGCTACCGGAGCTGGTAAAGGTCAGGGGGTTACGAATCCGATACCAAACGGTCACCGGGGAGATAGGTGATGAGGAGCGGCGGGCAAGAATTGACGAGCTTGTCGAGCACGACTGTCGCGTGCTTATTGCTACCGATTGCCTGAGCGAAGGCATAAATCTGCAGGAGCATTTCGATGCGGTTGTGCACTACGACCTGCCCTGGAACCCCAATCGGCTGGAACAGCGTGAAGGCCGCGTTGATCGGTACGGCCAAATCAAGCCCGAGGTTCGCACCACCCTGATTTGGGGACGCAACAACGATGTAGATCAGGTCGTGCTCGAGGTGTTGGTCAGAAAGGCCCGGGAAATCCGAGATCGATTGGGTATTGCGGTGCCGGCGCCGCTGAATTCCGACGAAGTGATCTCCACCATCGTCGACACGGTATTGCTTCGAGGTACGGGCGGGCCGCAGCAATTGGACCTGGGTTTGGGCGAGGAACACGTCGGGCTGCTCCACGGATCCTGGGACGAGGCCGCAAACCGGGAGCAGGAGCAACGCGGGTTTTTCGCGCAGTCGGGCGTTCAACCAAACGAGGTCGATAAAGAAATTAAGGCCACGGATCATGTGCTCGGTGATTCGGTGGCGGTTCAGCGGTTTCTTGGCGACGCCGTTCAGCGGTTTGGCGGCAGTCTGCGGGAGAGCGATGCTGCGACTTTTCGGCTGAGTACGGGCGAACTCAGGGGCAAGCTCGGTGAGTTCCTCGCGGAAGGCGATGGAGTCGATATCACGTTTGATCGTCTCAAGGATGAAAATTCTCTCTATATCGGACGAACCCACCCTCTGGTGGAACGCGTCTGCGATTCGGTCCTTGGAGATGCGTTTGCCAACAAGTCTCGCCCGGGACTTGCCCGGGCGGGGGCGATGGTCACCTCGGCGGTCGGCATCCGGACCGCGATCCTTTTGCTCAGGTTTCGTTACCTTTTCGCCGAGGAGCAACGGCAGGAGTTTGCCGAGGAGGTGGTGCTCGCCGCGTTCACCGCTGCGGACGGCAAGCCCGAATGGCTTGAGCCTCTGGACGCTGAACCGCGGGCGCTGGTCGAGAGGGCGGAGGCGGTGGCAAACCTGTGGGATGCGGAGAGAGCCACGGAGGTCTCCTGGGCGCTGTCTATGCTCGACGCCGATCCGCAGTGGTTCCGGCCCATTCTTGATTGGCGCCAATCGGAACTGGAACAGGCCCATGAACGCTTGCGGGCCATGTCCGGTGCCGGCGCATTGGCCATCGACCCCAAGGTCCCGCCGGATATTCTCGGGTGTTTCGTCCTTCTGCCGGGCGGGAGCAGTTGATGGCGTACCCGGCGATCACCGTCGAGGGCGGCTTGCTCTCCGCCGATATTCTTGACCGGCTTGGCGCGAAGCCGGATGAAATTCCGGGTCAGACCGCTGTCGACTTCGGGATCGACGGCGTCCGGGTCCTGGATGAAATCCAAACGGCATTCTCCGATTCCGGAGCCCAGTGGAAAACCTTTGCGCACCGTCGGGAGCGGGAGGACGGTGGTACGACCGGACCAACCCGCAATCTTTGGATGGTGCCGCTGTTCTCCATCTTGTCGTTCGATCTTGCGTATCAGCAGTCCGGCGCGGTGGTCGGCGGCGAAAATTTCACCATCTCCCATCGTCCCGAAGACAACGAGGATGCGCCGCCGGTTCACATCGTGGCCTTCGACGATGATTTGGATACGGGGAACGGCCGCCGCAGTCCCCACGCATTGGTCCAGGAGTACCTGAACCGATCCGATTGTTTGTGGGGGGTCGTCACAAACGGCCGGCTGCTTCGGTTGCTGCGCAATACCCAGCGGATAGCAAAACCCACATACATTGAGTTCGACCTCGAAGCCATTTTCGAACAGGACCTCTATGCGGATTTCTCCGTCCTTTGGCGGCTCTGTCACCGTTCAAGGTTGCCCAGAGGTATTGACGACAACCACGAATGTTACCTGGAGCACTATCATCAACTCGGAATCGAAGAGGGCGGCCGTGTCCGGGACAAACTGCGAGACGGCGTCGAACTCGCGCTCGAAATTCTGGGAACGGGTTTCCTCGCGCACGAGAGTAGCGGGGACCTCCGGAACGCCATCGAGAGCGGCCGGATAACCGACTTACAATTTTACAGGCAGCTGCTGCGCCTGATCTATCGGCTGCTCTTCTTGATGGTGGCGGAAGAACGGAAACTGCTTCTGCTTCCCGGCCACGCCAATCAAAGCAAACACGATGCCTATCTGAGATGGTATTCGGTCTCCCGCCTGAGAGATCGGGCCGAGGCACGGGTCATCGACGACGCGCAGCCGGATCTTTGGGAGTCGCTTAAAGTCACCTTCCGGTTGTTCCGGAAAACCGAAGATGCGGATCGGCTGGGCCTGACACCGCTGAATGGCGAGCTGTTCGGTACGGACGCATGTCGTGAACTCGAGCTGGCCGGCATTCAAAACCTTGATTTGCTTCGGGCCATCCACGCGATCTCGACCTTCGAGGAACAGGAGGGACGCCGGCGCCGCGGTGTTCGCCGCCGCGTCAATTATTCCGCGCTCGACGTGGAGGAGTTCGGCTCCGTCTATGAGAGTTTGCTGGATTATCACCCGCAGGTGGTCCGGGATCCGTGGAAGTTCCACCTGGTTAAGGGCAGCGAACGCAAATCCACCGGGTCCTATTATACGCCGCCGGCCTTGGTCGCCGAATTGATTAAGAGCGCGCTGGAGCCGGTCCTCGCCGATCGGCTCGCGGCCGCCGACGGCAAGGACGCCAAAGAACAGGCTGTTCTGGGAATGAGCGTTTGCGACCCGGCCAGCGGTTCGGGCCATTTCCTGCTGGCTGCCGCTCGCCGCCTCGGCCGTGAGCTTGCGCGGGTCCGCTCCGGAGAGGCAGAACCGACACCGAGTGAATACCGGAAGGCGGTTCGCGATGTGATCGCGCACTGTATCTACGCGGTCGATATGAACCCGCTTGCCGTTGATCTTTGTAAGGTGGCTCTTTGGATCGAGGGCCATACCGTTGGCATGCCACTCTCGTTCCTCGATCACCGGATCAAGCACGGAAACTCTCTTATAGGGGTTGCGGATCTAGCGGTGCTCGATCAGGGAATTCCCGACGGGGCCTATAAGGCACTCACTGGCGACGATCGAGATACGGCTAATGATCTTAAGCGTAGAAATAGGGAAGAGCGTGATGGTCAAAGAACTCTAATCAGTTTGGTAGAGATTGATCCAACTGAGGTGACAAAGGGTTTGGCGATAGCGCAGGCCGCATTAGCGGGCGCCCCGGAGACTTCGCCCGATGACGTGCATGCCAAGGAAGAACGCTATCGACGACTTCACGCAAAAGACTCTGCCGGGCATCTACTGAAGCTTTCCTGTGATCTGTGGTGTGCAGCCTTCTTTGCCAAGAAAGTGCCGACTACAGGTTCGGGCCAAGAAACCGTGCCGACGACGGAAATTGTTCGTGAAGCGCGGGCGGGCCACGCGCCCCCTAACCGAATGGCTGCGTATGCCGTGGATTTGGCGTTGGACGGCGGTTTTTTTCACTGGCCTTTGGAGTTCCCAGAAGTATTTGTCGCGGGTGGGTTCGATGTGATGTTGGGAAACCCGCCTTGGGAAAGATTAAAGCTCCAGGAGAAGGAGTTTTTTTCAACGCGGGAATCTGAGATTGCTAATGCTCCCAATGCCGCAGCAAGGAAAAGGTTGATCAAAGCTTTGTTCGAGGAAGCTGCCCCTGCTGACAAACGTGATCTAGCAACCTCATATCTGATCGCAAAACGATCGGCAGAAGCACAGACGGAATTTTGCCGTAGCTCTGGTCGATTTGCACTTACTGGTATAGGCGATTTGAACACCTACTCAATCTTTTCGGAGACGTTCTCGTCCTTTGCAAAGGATTTGGGCAGGGCGGGGATAATTGTTCCAACTGGAATAGGCACTGATATCACAACCAGCAAATACTTCGCCTCTCTGGTATCCAACGAGCGTCTAGTAAGTTTGTTTGACTTTGAGAACAGAGAGAGGCTGTTCTCGGACGTCTATTTCAGGGTTCGATTCTCGTTACTTGTTATCGGACCAAAATGTTCAGAGGCGCAGCTAGCGTCATTTCTTACACAACCCGCCCAACTCGAGGACGAGCGAAGGAGGTATAAACTTTCGGCCCAAGACTTCAAAGAAATTAATCCTAATTCAGAAACATGCCCTCTGTTTCGAAGCAGGGCAGACGCTGAGTTGTGCCAAAAAATATACTCTGGGGCCGGAGTCCTCTATCGAGATTCCGCAGACGAACCGATAAACCCTTGGGGTGTTCAGTTTTTTACGATGTTTCATATGGCGAACGACAGCGACAAGTTCGCTAGTCGCGAAGATCTGGTTGATGACGAAGCCAATGAATGTGGAAACCGCTTCAAGTTAGGAGACCAGATTTGGTTGCCGCTTTATGAAGCCAAGATGATACACCAGTATGACCATCGATATGGTGACTTTGCAGACGTGGATCTAACAACGGATGCCGATCCACGAGAGATTCCTCATCCAACTCAGGCACAACTAGGCGATATCCAATTCGATACTTCTCCACGTTATTGGGTGGAAGAGAAATTTGTATCAGAGCGCATCGACCCTCGGGGTTGGGCAAGAAATTGGCTATTGGGATGGCGTGAAATTACCAACGCCACCAATGAGCGTACCTTTGTTTCCTCAGCGATTCCCAAGAGTGCTGTAGGGCACAAGATAATTCTCATCTTATCCGATGAGTTGCCCCAAAAGGTTTCAGTCCTATTGGGATGCCTTAACTCCCTGGTCGTCGACTATGTGGCTAGGCAAAAAATCTCTGGCACGAGTCTGTCGCAGTTTGTTGTCAAGCAGTTGGCGGTGTTGCCGCCCGAGGAATTTGCTGATCACGACATACAGTTTATCTCGGACAGGGTAGTAGGCTTAAGCTGCACGACAGAGAGTCTGAAGAGTTTCGCTTCTGACGCAGGATTCAACAGTCGAATTACTAGGTGGGACTACGGGAAGCGACAGAAGGTCCGTGCAGAATTAGATGCTTACATCGCCTATCTATACGGCTTAACACGTGAAGAGCTTGAATTTATTCTCGACCCTGCAAGTATCTTGGGAATTGATTATCCGACTGAAACCTTTCGCGTGCTGAAAGAGAGGGAGACGCGAGAATTCGGCGAATATCTTACCCGGCGATTGGTGCTGGAGGCTTGGGACCGGTTTGCCGAGGATGGCACCTTCGACAAGGACGAACTTGCGGCGCGGGAGAGTATTGCATCGATTGCCGAGGCCGTCGCCGACGGGCGGTCCGGCGGCGCGGATTTCGACAGCGTTACAGTCCAGATCGAGCAGGCTCAACCGAAGCAACCGGTGCTCTTCGTCGAGGGCGAAACCGACATCAAAATTCTCTCCGCCGCGTGGTCGGTGTTTTACCCCGACGAGGAATTCCCCCTGGAGTTCAAGTCCGCCGGCGGCACCACGCAAATGGGCGGGTTGGCGACACGCGGGAAGGCGCTTCTGGAACTCATCGGCGATCGCGTCGTATGCGCCCTTGCAGACAACGACGCTGACGGCCGCGCCCTCTGGAACGATGGAAATCTGCACAAAGGCGCCGTCTGGAAACAGCAAACCAACGGGGTCAATTGGTGCCTGCTCAAACCGACCGAGGAGTTCCTTGATGCGATGGCGGATTATCAAGTTCCCAGGAACTGCTGGCCGTTTACAATCGAGTCCTGCTTTTCGGCCGCATTGCGACGCCGGGCAATGGAAGAGGGTTCGTTTGGGCTCGCGCCCGGCGCCCATGCCGACCTCACCCATAACCCGGAGGTGGCGCAACGGATGCTGCAGGCGCTGCCAGCCCTCACCACGGAAGATAATGCCTTGTTCTACCTCCAGGCACCCGATTCAGAGTTCAAGGTGGCGTTCGCCGACTGGGTGACATCGGCCGAACGCCGCACGCACGAGAACTTCGCAGCTTTCGAGGATATTTTGGTGCGGCTCAAAGCGATCCTCGATCCGGCGACGGATCAAGCGGCGTAGTCGGCTTCGCAAGCGAGGTGGATTCAAACGGGGAAAAAGTGGCAGATCTAGAAAGAGAATTTCAGGAGGCGCTGTTTGCATCCTATCGAGAATGCAAGGACGATCTGGGATACAACGCGACTTACCTTCTACAATTGCTGCACGGGCGCGGCGGCAGTGGCGCGGCGCGCAAACTCCTGGCTGATTCCAAGGACCACCACGGGTTAACCGAGCTCCATCTCGAAGAAAGACTTGATCTATCGGTTGAATGCAACGTGCTGAAAAAGAGATTTCAGCCTCTTTTCACGCCACAGGAACTTGAAACTGCGCGACGCCGGTTGCGGGCGCGGGGATTTGATCCGGCGGAGTGCGAGACTTGATTTGTTACTGCTATTGTACGGGTGTTGATAGGCCGAGTGTTGGTCGGCCGGCCCCGCCGGGGCGCCAGCCTATTTGGGGTCACGGTATTGGATGGCAGCTAACATGACCCAAGAGCACGAGTTGACTGCCGTTTCGGATGGCATTGCGACCAACTCGGCGTCGTCCAATTTCGAGCTGTCGGCAGATACGATCGACAGCCTGTTTCAGCAGGCGCTGAGCGTTAAAGGGGCCAGCGAGTTCAAGCAGCTGATCGATCAAATTGTTTCCATACGCCGGCACAAGCTTTGGAACGCATTCCTGATTTCGGTACAGCGTCCCGGCGCGATTGCCATCGCGACGCCGAAGGAATGGCGAGACCATTTTCAGCGTACGATTCTGCCGGGAGCCAGACCGATTGTGATCCTTCACCCGTTTGGCCCGGTTAAATTCGTCTATGAACTGGCGGATACGACGGGTCCGGATCATCCCCGTCTACGGATTCACGATCCATTCGGCGTGAGCGAATTGGGTGATCGGGTATTCAACTTGGCCTGCTTGGGTGAACTCAGCAAGGCCTTCCTCGAGGAAGAGGGAATTTTGATCCAACGGGACGACTTGGGGTCCAGCTATGCGGGATTTGCGACGCGGGTCCACGGTGGAGGTGACGGTGAGACCTTGGTCGGAGAAGGAACGCCATCCTCCTTCGTGGTGCGCGTTGATCGCCGTCAGCAGCCGGCCGCGACTTTCGCAACTCTCGCGCACGAGCTCGGCCATATTTTTTGTGGGCATTTGGGTGTACCGGCAACTCCTACAAAAGCGCAGGGCAAGAAGTATCGCCCTTGGTGGCCCAGCCGCAGCGGCGAATTGACGCATCCCCAGCGGGAGTTCGAAGCCGAAGCAACCGCGTACGTCGTCTGTCAACGGCTTGGGATTCGGACCAAATCCTCCGAGTACCTGGCGAATCTGATCACGTCCGCGGACTGGGCGAAGATCAGTGTTAGCAATATTGTGCGTGCAGCGGATCGCATTGAGCGGATTAGTCGAGGTGTACTGGAGAAGTTCGGTGACCGGGTGGAAAGGCCCGAGAACAAGCAGCCTATGTTCGCATTGCACGTTAGTACTCAGGCGTAGCTCGCATGCCCTTCGACGTCTTTGATCTCCGGGAGAAGGTTGTTGGCGACTACAGGAGCTACGTCGAGAGTTTTATCAATATTCTCGACCCTCGAATTGAGCAGTTCGTCAATGAACATCTCGAGAAAGGCGAACTTTGGCCTGACGCCGTTCTCCAGCTAAATCCCGCTTACGCCAGCGGGAGAACGCTTGGCGAGTTGTCCCGGGCGGGCGAGATCACCTCTGAAACAGCGCGGTACTTTGGGGAAGACTTGCGCCTTCACCGACACCAGGAAGAGGCCCTGGCCGCCGCTCGCAGGCGGGAGCCTTATATCGTCTCGACAGGGACCGGGTCGGGAAAGAGCCTCACCTACATGATCCCAATTGTGGATCACATTTTTCGGAATGAACCTGAACGCGCGGCGGTGAGGGCAATTGTCGTCTATCCCATGAACGCGCTGGTCAACAGCCAGTTGGAGGCCCTGGAGCAGTTTCGAGAGCGGAATTGGCCCGACGACTGTCCCATCACGTTCGGCAAGTACACCGGTGATGTCCAGCGCGAGGCGCGTGAGCAACTCCTCAACAATCCTCCGCATATCCTGCTGACCAACTACGTGATGCTCGAATATATGCTGATCCGGCCCTATGACCGAGTGCTGGTTCAGCAGGCAACCCGAGATCTTGCGTTTCTCACTATGGATGAGATCCATGTTTACCGGGGTCGGCAAGGCGCCGACGTCGCCATGCTGATGCGCCGCCTACGACAACGCGCGGACCGGGACGATCTTTTGTGTGTCGGGACCTCGGCGACATTGGTATCGGAGGGGGACAGGAACGCCCGTCGAAGCAAAATCGCCGAGGTCGGGGGGCGACTGTTCGGCGTCACAATCCCCGATGGCAACGTGGTCGACGAGACGCTCCAACGGATCGCGTCCGTGGAACCACCTGTCGAATCGAATGATATCGCGGCAGCGGTTGAGATGGATCCGCCGTCAGAGGTTGCCGATCAGGTAACCGGCCATCCTCTAATCAGCTGGGCCGAGGCAACTTTTGGACTTGATCAACAGGACGACCGGTTGGTTCGTAGACGGCCGATCAGTTTTGCCGATGGGGTCGGCCAGTTGTCGGCTGCGTCTGGTCTGGACGCTGAATTCTGTGAGTCAAAACTCAGGGCGGCCATTGATGCCGCGAGTAGAGTTCGCCTCGAAAGCGGGGAGCCTGCCTTCGCCTTTCGGATTCATCAATTCCTCTCTTCCGGCTCCAGCGTATTTGCGACTATTGGAGATCAGAACGAGCGTCAACTCACCACCGAAGCCCAGTTTTACGCATCGGGTGAAGGCGAAGAACGGGAAGTCCTATTTCCCTTATCCTTTTGCCGCGAATGCGGACAAGAGTACTACCTAGCAACGCTGACGACTGAAAATCAGAATGAGCGTTTGACGCCACGCTCGCCGCTCCTCAATGCATCCGATGAGGATATGGACGGTGAAGCCGGCTACGTGGCGCTCGAGGATGGCCAGTTATGGAACCCGGGAGAAGAGGAGCTGCCGGACAACTGGCTTGAGTGGCGAAAGAGCGGCCCTCGGGTGAAAGAACGTTATCAACCGCATTTGCCGCAGCAGATGTGGATCGAGGCAGACGGAAGTGTGTCGCGTGTTGAAACGGCGAGCGGGAACGCGGCGTGGTGGACGCCGAGGCCGCTAATGATGTGTCTGCGGTGCCGAGCTTCATACGACCTCCGGCAGCGAAGCGAGTTCACGAAACTGGTGACATTGAGCCAAACAGGCCGTTCGACCGCGACTACGGTTGTCGGCGCCGCTGCGGTGACAGGCCTTCGAGAGGACGAACAGGTACCGGCGGATGCCGAGAAGTTGCTGAGTTTTACCGACAACCGCCAAGATGCCGCGCTACAGGCCGGTCACCTCAACGACTTTACGCAAGTGGTACTTTTGCGGCACGCGCTGGTTGCTGCGCTTAATCAGCGCGGACAGTTGACCGGTGATCAGGTCGGGGCTGCGATTTTCGATGCTCTCGACCCTGCCCCCGAGCTTTTCATGCGTGAGCCTGTGGATGGCGGGCCGGGATATGAGCGAGCCCGCAGCGGCATGATAGATCTGTTCGAGTACCGGGCATTCGAGGATCTGGCCAGGGCGTGGAGGGTTGCACAGCCGAACCTCGAACAATGCGGGCTCATGACCGTCGAGTACGACGGACTAAGTGCGATTGCGGATGACGACGATACCTGGTCCGCGGTTCCCATGATGAATTCTGCCGAACGCGGGCTTCGTTTCCGGATCTTGAAGGCAATCCTGAATCACCTTCGCAGCGTTTTGGTCATTCGAGCCAATTGCCTTGAGGAGAACCACACCCGAAGCCTCGTCAATCGATTAAGCAATGACTTTCGCGAGCCCTGGGGACTCGACGAACGCGACCGGCTTCGCCGAGGCGCCGTCGCGCTCCTACCGGAGATAGAGCAACGAAGAGGCGATCGGAATATCGCCATGCGGCTTGGCTGGCGCTCGGCAATCGGGCGCTATCTGAGGTCTCGCAGGACTTGGAATATCGACGAAAACCTGGGTGCTGAACTGACTGACGATTTAGTCAGGGGAATTGTTGAAGCGCTTCGCGGCCAGATTCTGACCGTTCATGAAGTACGCGGACAACCATATTCAATCCAGATCATGGATACTGCCCTGATCTGGCAACCAGGAGATGGTTCTCCGCCCGGACCGGATCCCGTCAGAGGCAAATCGCTTCATCTTATCCGGGATGACCTTACCGCGCGGCCGCCGAACCAACATTTTGTGAAGCTCTATACCGAGGGCGCGCGTTCGTTGTCGCGTCTCTCCGCCTCCGAACATACCGGCCAAGTTGCAGCGGACGATAGAGAGGCTCGGGAGCGGGAATTTCGGGTGGGAAAAATCTCAGTCCTTTGTTGTTCGCCCACAATGGAACTGGGTATCGATATCAGCGATCTCTCGGTGGTCCACATGCGGAACATCCCGCCGACACCGGCTAACTATGCACAGCGAAGCGGGCGTGCAGGTCGGGGAGGACGGCCCGCACTAGTCATGGCGTTCGCAAGCCAAGGCAACTCCCACGACCAGTACCAGTATCGGAACAAGGTTGAGATGATCGCCGGTGCGGTCGCCCCGCCGAGGCTGGACCTGTCGAACCGTGAACTCGTAGAGGCCCATTTGCACTCGGTATGGCTGAGGGAAACAGGATTGGGACTGGAAAGCTCTATTGGTGATGTTTTGGACCTCAATGAAGCTGCATTGCCACTCCTACCCGAAATACAAGCAGCAGCAGCTTCATCAGACACGATGACGGCCTCCATAATTAGTGTTTGTCAGAATTTGGCGCAGTCGGTGGAGCACGAGGTGGCCAGGCCTGACTGGCTTAGCGATGACTGGATCAAGGAATTCGTTCGAGACGCACCAACTGATTTCGATGCTGCGTTTGAACGCTGGCGTTCTCTCTACCGGTCCACCTGTGAACAACGTGATGACGCGCGGCGAATTGAAGATCGAAGTCGAGACCGGGAGGAGAGAGAGCGGGCGAGAAGAATCCAGGAAACCTCTCGGCGGGAGATCGAGCTGCTACTTAACATGGGGCAGCAGTCCGAGTCGGATTTTTACACGTACCGCTACCTGGCAAGCGAAGGCTTCATTCCCGGCTACAACTTCCCAAGGCTGCCGGTGCGGGCGCTGGTTTCCTCGACAAATAAGACTCACACTATCGTCAGGCCTCGTTTCCTCGCACTCTCAGAGTTTGGGCCCGGTAACACGGTCTATCACGAGGGCCGCAAGCATCGAGTATCCTCTTGCGTGATGCCTGTGGGAGGTTTCGAGGAGCAGTTGCGCCATGCCAAGACATGTTTGGAATGCAATTATATCCACCCAGATGAAGCCTCCTCCGTCGACTTGTGCACCAATTGCGGAACCCGATTGGATGCGTCGAGTTGTGAGTTTCCTCAAAAGCTCTTGGAGCAACCAGCCGTTCGGCTGTCTCGTTACGTCCGAATATCATCGGAAGAGGAAGAGAGGGTTCGAGAGGGGTATAACGTTACCACCCACTATCGCCAGGTGGATGGGGTCGGCGGTCGGCGAATAAGTTGGTGCCGTACCGGGGCAGATGAACCCCTAGTCTCTCTTACAAATGTTCCTAACGCCGAGCTATGGCGGATCAACCATGGGTGGCGTCGTTCATCGGAGCCATCGGGATTTACGATCGACCAAGCCACTGGTAGGTGGCTTGCCAGAGCGGAACTGGATGATTTCGATAGCGACTCCCCCTTTTCGGCGCCCATTGCCGGGATCACTCCGTTCGTTCGAGACATAAAGAACATCGGGCTCATGACCTGTGAGCTTCCCGAGGAAAATTTCGAGGGGTTTTTGCGGTCATTCGCTTACGCGATTCAACGTGCGATGCAGATCGAATACCAGGTCGAAGAGCAGGAGATAGCCGTAGAGATAATCGGCCGGGGAGAACATAGACGCATCTTATTTTGGGAAGCCGCGGAGGGCGGCATCGGGATTTGGGAGCGTTTGGTTGATGATCCAGACGTCATGAAATTGCTGGCGCGGCGTGCGTTGTCAGTTCTGCATTTCGATCCAGATACCGGAGAACCGGAACCAGAGTGGAACAGCCGGTGTTCAGCGGCATGCTACGACTGTCTCCTCAGCTATTCCAACCAGTTAGATCACAAGTTTCTAGACCGGTTTGTTGTTGCCGATTTTTTGCTGACCTTGTCTCGCTCAGACGTTCAGGCCGAGGGGGCCGGGAGGTCGCCAGATGAGCAATATGAATGGCTTCTCGAACGGATCGACCCCGCATCATCTCTGGAACGCGAATTTTTGGATACACTATATGAAGCGGGAGCCAAACTCCCGGATCTCGCCCAACACCGGCCAAGCGACTCAATCGCGGTGCAAACCGACTTCTTTTATGAGCGGGACGGTAGGCCGGGTGTTTGTATATTTGTCGATGGTCCCGCGCACGACGAGGACACACAGAGCGCCAAAGACATGGAATTGCGTTCTGCGTTGGAGAACCACGGATTTCGCAGTATTGCGATTAGATACGATGAGCCATTGCTGAAGCAGGCGCAAAAATTTCCAGAGGTATTCGGCCAGTTGTGAAAATGGTCGACATCGAAATAACAGCTACCGTCTAGTCTGTTGAGTCCAGGACCCTGAGGACCTCTTCAGCGCTAATTGGAAAACAATCCGTACACAGCATTTCAACGTCTTCCCATGATACTCCCGCCCGACCGATAGTGCGTTTATCAAATAGCGGCTCAATCCTGGAGACATAAACAATGCATGATCCATCTCCAACGTCTCGAAACATTATGAAGTGATCCCTCGAATGCCATGGGCGACTTCCAAATTTACCGCTGCCGCGGTTGGGAGCATTGATCATCGCACCCTTCTCGTGAGTGAATGCAGCGACATGACAGGTCCCATAGTCACAAGTTTCGACAGTACGAGTATCAATTTGCTTCGCGTCAAAATATTTGGATACAAATGTCATCGCAATTTTCTTGTTTGCGGATTGGTTTCCATTTCCTGGAGAGAGGATCCGGGTTACAACTGAATGCCCGGATGTTTCGTTTTCGATCTCAACGACAAACGGCTTTAGTTTATCAGTTAGCTCTGGGGGGATTTGAGGGTTGCGCGGTAGTGGGTCGGGAGACTGGTTAAGTAAGTCTAGGAGCCTATCGGCTGTGTCTTCGACCCTGTTGGCCCAACGGCTTCTCCGCACTCGTTCCGCAGGCGACAAAGGTGAGTCCCCGTAAGCTGCTCTTGGAGCCATCAATCCCTCCATTTCGTTACATATCGAGAGAAACAATAACCCTTCTCCCCTCAATATGCAACGTATTCCTTGTAACGAAAAGGGCAGGAAAATTTTATTCCAATGCTAAAATTGGGAATCCCCGCCCATACCCTTCACGCTCGACATGAGAGGACTTTAGGCAACCGCTGCGTCGAAACCTCTCGATCCGTGTTGGGAAGCGGGTCCCAAGCGCCCCTGATGCGGATCGGAATGGCGGGGCAAATTTATGCCGGACCCACGGTATTCCCGTCTATAAGTCCGATACCGACCGGACACGCTCTCATCAACTCAGGTGGAGTGCGTTGGGGTCATGGTTTGGATTTAATTTTACCAGACCTGACTAAACCACGATTAAGCTGCGGACATCCCTCGATGCATGCCAATGTCGCCTAGCCAACCTACCCATCTGTTCAGAAATTCGCGGTATTGGTCCTCTCCAATTCGAAGGAAGTACAGGCCCTTGAGTGGAGCTGGCCACTTGCACCCTTCTTGATCGTACGTGCCGCTAACGAATGCATACATTTTTATCGGGGTCCCGAAGGAACTCCGGCCGGCGTTGTCTAAGTATGCTACTCCTCCATGGGCAAGCGAATTTCGAATTATGCTAACCCATTGGGAGGCGTTCATCTCGCTGGCCGCGGCTTCGGCGTCTTCCTCGTTCAATTTGTCAGAGATAAATTCAGGAACGCCATCTGCGATATTGATAGGCAGTGTTTCGGACTCAGAAGCAAATCGCCAATGGCCGGATACGTAGAAGGGCGCATCTTTCAGCGCCCCGTTTAACACTGCGTCGAATGCGGCCGTGACTTGTTTATCAAGCTCTCGGTCGTTGGCGTACGCCTCGTCTCCGCCATTTCTCGCTCGCTGAATTCGCTCCACTGGAATCGTGATCATAGGAAAGGAAATCGAAATCAAGAATGTTGACGTCAAGGGGCCCAGGTCCGGGGCGTCGCGTCGCGGAATTTTCTCGACCAGTGGCCACAGCTCGTTCACCAGTTGAAGGCAGCGCGAAGGTAGTTCCAAACTATAGTGCTGCGGATTACCCATTGATTCCTCCTTAGGATTCTCTCCCCAGTTTATCGGTTGTGACGCACCCGATGTGAAGTCCTTCCGGCGCGATGTCGAGTCCGATCTCGTTGCGATAACCGTCAGCGGGCGCCACTGCTCTGCGGAACCTCATCGTCTATAACGGGAATCGGACGAGAATTGCGGTCCGGCAAACGGAATGGCTGGCAAGGCATTGCGCGAGCGGCGGCCAGGCCGTAAGTACCACCGGCGACCTTGATCCACATGCAGCGCGGGCTGACCCCCGGGAAGGGGCACCTGCAAGGAGAGCCAATGCCTGAAGCCCGGGAAACGAAGAGCCTCGCGGTTTTGATCGACGCCGATAACACCAGCGCGAAGCACGCCCAGGCGATCTTCGACGAGATCGTTAAGCTGGGCGAAGCCAACGTGCGGCGTATCTACGGGGACTTTTCGGGTTCCCGCCTCTCCGGCTGGAACAAGGCGATCCAGTCCCTGGCGATCCTCCAGCACCAGCAGCGCAGCAATTCGAAGGGCAAGAACGCCTCCGACATTGCGCTGGTGATCGACGCCATGGACCTCATGTACAAACGCACGCTCGACGGGGTCGTGCTGGTCAGTTCGGACAGCGACTTCACGCGCCTCGCCCAGCGCCTGCGCGAGGAGGGGCTTGAAGTATATGGCTTCGGCGAGCGCAAGGCAGTCGAGGCCTTCCGCAACGCCTGCAACCGCTTCATCTATGTCGAGAACCTGACGGAAGCGGGTACGGATAAGGATAGCGGCGAAGAGAATACCGGAAAAGGAACGGAGCGGCCCTCTAAGGCCGTGAAGATCATCGCGACGGCGATCGAGGGCTCCGACGACGACGGCTGGGCGAACCTGAGCGATGTAGGCAAGAGAATCCTGGCCTTGGTGCCCGACTTCGACCCGCGCAGCTACGGTTGCCGGAACCTGAGCACCCTGGTCGAGGAGTCGGGCGGGTTCGAAATCAGTAAGGGAAGCTCGGGCGCGGTGCGTATCCGGCGCAAGCTTGCTGCACGAAGGGGATCGGCTGCCGGCAAGAGGTCGAGGGCGTGACCTCGGCAGAATTCGACTCAGAGGCTTGGATCGAGCGCTTGGTGCAATTGCTTCCCGCGCTTACGCAGGTGCAGGAATCCTATCTTCACGAATATCAGGAACGGTATCCGCGCGTAATCAAATTGAGGGATGGCAAACCTCCGCCTTTCCCGCTCGACGATCTGCGTCTGCTCTACGACGAGGTTCGCGACTGCAGGCCCTGGAATTTGGAAGAGCACTACGCGCCCTTGCGCGCGGTGCTGGATCCGGTGCGGCACGCGCTGCTGGCCCATCCGACGCTCGCGAGGGTCGCCGTAACGGGCCGCTTGATCGGCGACAATCGATTCTCGATGGATATCCTCGGTTCCGACGGGGATATCTATGCGGGAACGCTGATTTCCGGGCTGATGGCGCGGGCCGCGGAGCTGCCGGATGACGGGTTCCGGAGGGCTCTCCGAGAGTTGAACGCATTTCTCTCGCCGCTCGGAGACGGGGCGGAAACAGAGGCACTCGGAAGTCTCGACGTGGCGTGTGACATGTTGTTGTTCCATGGCCTTACCCTGTCCGAAAGAATCGAGGTTGAGGACGGGATGGTGCTCCTTCCGTACGAAGAAGTGCTGCGGTTCGTGGACGAGGAGACGGTCTGGGACTTCGCTCCGTCATTCGCGGGATTCCACGACTGGCGAGCGGTGGGCGCGGTCGCCCGGCCGTTCCGCTGGCGACCCGAATTCCGGCAAAGAAGCAGTTTGAACGGTCCGGTGGGACCGCCGCCGCCGACATTTTTCCCTGATGCGGCGGCATTATTGGATCTGCTGGCAGTTAGTCACACTACGCGTGTCGCACCGCTCGTCAAGTTGTCAAACCGCACCGACGCTTCGGCTGGCCGGCTTCTGGGCCGGGAGGAACAAAGCCCGGGGTTCTACCAGAGCTGGTCGGCTCAGGGCGTCGACGGCCTTGCCGAGTGTCCGGCGATGGGCCAAGAAGCACTGGAACAAACGCTTGAGGCGTTCCACAACCGCACGAGCGCACGCTACGAGAGGATGGCGCCGATCGTTACGCGGCTGTCGGAGGCGCTTGCCAGGGACGGGCGGTTCGCGGTGGCCGACAGGGTTCTGGATGTCGCGATGTCGCTGGAGCGAATGTATGTGCTGGACGAGGGCAACATCGGACGCAAGTTGCGTAACCGCGCGGCGAGATTTTTGGCAAGCGATGCGACAAGCGAGCAGGAAATCAAGGATGCTGTGAGGGAACTCTATGGTGTGCGATCGGACATCGTTCACAACCGGTTGCACAAGCTGACGCCGGAGAGAGTTCACGCGGCGTTTTGCGATGGCTTCGACATCGCTCGGAGGTCCCTGTTCAAAATGCTGCGCGAGGGTATGCCGGAGGATTGGAATGCGTCGGAGAACGTGGGAGAGGACGGGAGTGAGGAGGAAGTGCGTTGACGCCTGACCTCACACGCACCTTCCTCGACCTAGGCGATGCGACGTCGCGCAATCTCGGGTTCTCGCACCGCGACGAAGTCTGGGTTAGCTACGGGGAGGAGACCATCACCGAGACCAATCTTCTGGAGATCAGGCGGTGGCATCCGGAGCACGTCCGTGTCCGCACCTTCCCGAAGCAATTCGAGGCGACGAACGGCGCGGACTGGGAATGGCACATCGTCGGCTTGAGGCGGACGCTTAGGATGCGGGTGCAGGTGAAACGCCTTCGCCGGACGGCGGACTACGCGACGTTGGGGTTTCGTCTGCATTGTTCGCTGCGCAGTAAATATTGATAATTTCTTGAATATTTTCTAATGTGGGTAAATTTACTGTTCAGTAAAATGGGCGAGTATGCTGATGATCAGTTCGGACGTAATGGAAGAACGGCTGGTTGATGGGTTCCTGGAGGTCCTACGGGAGCTGCCCGAGGTGCAGGCGGAGTTGTGTGAGATTGAACGCCTAGGCGGCCCCGATCAAGAACATGACGCACAGGTGGACCTCCGGGTGGGAGGGAAGGCGGCCACCTTGCTTATCCAAGTTAAAAAAGAGGTATATCCCCGTGACGTGCGGCAGTTGCTTTGGCAGCTACAGGAACTTGTACGTAAATGGTTTGAGGATGCGGAAGCACGGGAGGCGGTGCCCTTCCTGATCGCCCAATCGATTTCACCTGGAGCCAAGGAGTTCCTGAGGGAGGAGCGGGTTGGCTACTACGATAGCGGCGGCAGCCTGTTTCTTCCCGCCGGAAACATCTATGTGTATGTGGACAAACCGACCCCGAAAAGCCTGTCGCGGTCCATCCGTTCCATGTTTTCGAGTCGTCGTGCGCAAGTGCTGCATGCTGTCCTGATGCGGAATCGAGACTGGTTCGGGGTGAAGGAGATCGCCAACCAGGCCCGGGTATCGCCCGCGACCGCCTCGCAGGTGCTGACGGAACTGGAGAAATTCGAATGGGTGGTGTCGCGTGGACAGGGGCCGGGAAAGGAACGCCATCTTCAACAGCCTAGCGCTTTGCTGGATGCATGGGTGAATCAGTTGGCGATGATGCGACCGGTGTCCATGCGGCGCTACTTCGTGCCGTCGGCGCGCGCGGAAGGGCTAGTGGAGCAGTTCGCCGAGGCCTGCGCAGAGAGCAAGGCTGAGTACGCGATCACTCACGAAGCGGCAGGCCAATGGTACGCGCCGTTTCTGTCGACTGTTTCCCAGGTGCGTTGTCGGTTACTGGCCAGCCCGGCAGCGGATCGGACTCTCGGTGCACTGGATGCTCGAGTTGTTGACCAAGGCGCGAACCTTGCGGTCATCGAGGTCAAGTCACCGGGCGAGTTGCTGTTTCGCGAGTCCGTGAACGGGGTCTGGCTGGCAAGTACCGTGCAGGTCTACCTTGACCTGATGCGAAGCGAGGGCCGCTCCAGGGAAATGGCCGAGCACCTGCGGAGCGAAAGGATCGGCTTCTGATGGTGAAGCCCGCGACGTTCGACGGCTACAGCGATCGGTACACGGTCGAATGCGAGCGTGTCCTCGTAACCTTGCTGCGGGGACTGGGTCCGTGGAAGGAGTCCGTGTTTCTGGTAGGCGGACTGACGCCCAGATACCTTGTGGCGGCTCGGCCACCGGAAGTGCCGGCTCACGCCGGCACCCTCGATGTGGACATCGTCATCGACTTGCAGCTCCTGGCCGACACCGCGGGCTATCACACGCTCGAGGAGAACCTGCGAGCGATGAGGTTCGAGCGGTCGACGAACGAAAGAGGCCAGAGGCTCTCATGGCGGTGGCAGACTCGCACCGAAAACGGCGCGCTGATGGTGGTCGAACTGCTCGCCGACGCGCCAGAGATCGCTGGTGGCAGGGTTGAGCCTCTACCCACGGAAGGGAATATTTCCGCGCTCAACATCCCGCATTCGTCCATCGTCTTTGAAATGCATCAGGTCGCGGAGATTCGGGCAGAGCTCCTTGGCGGCGCGGGAAACGCCGTTGAAGTGGTGAGGCACGCCGACTTGGTGAGCTTCACTTGCCTGAAGGCTTTGGCCTTTGATCAGCGCTTCGAGCGGAAAGACGCCCATGACCTGGTCTATTGCATTGAACACGCTGAAGAAGGCCTGGACGGTGCTGCGCAGATGTTCCACAAGGCCTTGGAGGGTGAACATGGCGAGGTGATCCGGGACTGCCTGTCGATTCTTCGCAATCGGTTCGCCGGGGACGACGAAGTCGAGGGGTACCGGAGGGACGGTCCGGTAGCAGTGGCCCTGTTCGAACTGGGCGCGGGTGATGAGGCCAATCAGCGCGAAGCGCGGGTGCTGAGGCAGCGGGAGGTCAACAGCGTGATGGAGCAACTTCTGGGTCGGATCACTTCGGAGGCGGCTTGGCGGTGAAGGTGATTTTGTCGGGATCAACAGATATCTGAATCTGGCGATTGCGGAGCTGGGCGGCGTGCGGTGAGACGCCATGGCGCTATAGGCGTTGTTCACCGATAACATTGAAGGGCCGGCAGACAGGCTGAACCGGGCTGAGCAATCGGGTTAGTGAGTGCCGGACCTGGTATCGACTCCAAACTTGCCGTACTTGCCGCATCGTAGCAGCAACTGACGGAATCCAGGAGAGAACATGCCCGACAAGATCTTTTATTCCTGGCAGAGCGATCGCCCGAACAAGACCAATCGGGGTTTCATTGAGGATGCCCTGGCGCAGGCGATACGAAATCACGGCGAAGAGAAGAACGAGATTTACGCGCCGTTGCGAGACCTGGAACTCGACAAGGACACCAAAGGCATCCCCGGCAGCCCGCCTGTTGCCGACACCATCTTCAGGAAGATCGAGGAATGCTCGGTGTTCGTTCCCGATCTGACGTTCTGCGGCCTGACCGAGGGGAACCGACCGATCCCGAACGCAAACGTTCTGATCGAGTACGGCTGGGCGCTTGCAAAGCTCGGTCACGAGAGAATCGTGGCGGTCATGAATGAGGCCTATGGGCCGCCCACGGAGACGACGCTGCCCTTCAACATCCGCCATACCCGTTGGCCGCATTGTTTCAACCTGGGCGAGGATGTGGAGGCGGACGAACGGAACTCCGTCAAACGCAATCTTACCAGATATTTCGAAGACGCAATCCGGACCGCGCTTGAGGTCTCGCGGGAGGACGGTTCCTCCCTCGCTTCGCCGCAATCAGGCTCCGGTGTATCGAATTTTCTCAAGGAGGGCGATGTCCTGGGAGTACTGCCTCCGGCCAGGGACCACCCGGAACCCACGCCGGTCGTATGGAATGACGGGCCGCGAGCCTTCCTGAGGGTTGTTCCCGCCGGGCTGGGAGGGCCCTTCGACCCTCTTCAGATTCTTGAAATGCTCGACAACATGCCGCTGACGCCCTTCTGGAGCCCGGGGCAAAGTCGGCGCCGGCGCATGGGCAACGAATGGGGAGCTGTTGTGATCGAGTCCGGCGACCCTGATCGAATTGCCGCCGACTATATTGTCCAAGTGACCAGGGAGGGCGAAATCTGGGGAATAGACAATTACTGGCTTCAATCCCGGCGCGTCGACTTCGAGGCTGAAGAGCTTAAGCACTTGGATTTCCCCGATTTGCGATCCCCGCACCATGTAGTCCGATTCTTCGAGGATGCCTTTGCGCTCGCATTGAGCAAGTACCTCCGATTCGCGAAGGAACAACTCGACGTTACATCTCCCGTAACCGTGATTGCGGGCTTCACGGGCATACAGGGATTTCAGACCTACCTGCCGCCTCCCCGGCCGGGCGTGCGGAGCCACCACCGCGTCGGAGGTGCCGCCATCCCCAACATTGTTTCCACGATCCGAGGTGTTTCACTGGAGCCGGAACCCGGCCCAGAATTGCAATTCCATGAAAACTACGTCTTGAGAAACGACGCCTACTTCAGACACGCCTATAAGGAGCTGATCCCGTTCTTCGTCGAAGCATGGAACGAGTTTCAGCATCCCCGCCCTATCTTTCTCCCAAAGCTGAACGCGCCGGAAGGAGTCGGTGGCGGATAGGGGGAACCTTCATAGTGACGGGATGTCGAAGTAGAAAATCCTCCGAGCTACAACGCGTTTGTTTCGGCGGCGGCCGGGTTGAACCCGCGCTTCGAGCTGACGCTGGCGCCCAACGGGAACGCGGCGGTAACGCTCGCGCCGGCCAATTTGCCAGCGTGCGGCGCATCGGAGTCGGTGTGCATGGCGGACGAGCGCGCGCTCTGTCCTCCGCTCGCGCTTACGGTGCCGAGCCCGGCGTCGGTCGAAGAGGGGCCGGGGGCGGCATTTGAGTTCTCGGAGACGCCCGACCGGGCGCGCCATGCGGCGGTGACGGTGGGTCCCGCATCTCTCTTGGCCTCCGCGAAACAGTCAACATAGAAGCGATGCCCATCACGAATTGTGGTTATCATTGAACTGGACGCCCATCTGCTGCGTCTGGCGGAGATAGATCGATTATCAACTCTCTGAGTTGAACGTCCGAAAAATCAGCCCGTTCGAGCAGAGCAACCAGTTCCTGCTGTCGCGGCTGGCCGAAGACGACGCGATAAGCGGCAAGCTGCCGTTTTAGGCGTCGGAAGGCTTCGACCTCCCTCGCATAAGGCAGCAGCGGCACATGGCGCTCCACTCGGTAATTTCCGGAAGCGATCCAGTAGGGAACCAGATCGGAATCCCCGGCCTTGCGTGCAGCCCGATCTGCGGCTTGGAATATCAGTGCCCAGAGGTCGTTGCCCGGCTGCCACGATGCGAGCGCGGCTTCGCCATGCACGGCGGCGACGTTGCGCCGGACGGCATGGCCCTTGTAGCGGTGGACACGACCCTCACGCTGTTCGAGGTCGACCGGATTACCTGGCAGGTTCCAGTGCACCAAGCGGTGGCACCAGGGATGAAAATCCAGCCCCTCCTGCCCGATCGAGGTGCTGGTGAGCACCAAGGGCCGGAACGGGCTGTTGAACGCGGCTCGAACCATATCCTCGCTGATGTTCTCGTCGTTTTCCGCGCGCAGATGGCCGAAGCGAAGGGCAAACACGGTGCGGATGCGGATTTGTTCCGGGTCGACCTGATCGGTGTCGCGGGTTTCGAGAAAACGGCCGTGAACCCGCGACCTCACGGGTTGCACCACGTTTACAAGCGTCTTGACGCATTCCGTCGCCACCTCGGCAGCGTCAGCGGACTCGGACCAGGCATGCTGCTCCCACAGCAGGTGCCACTGCTCGTCGAGCACGGCCTGGAGATTCCCCTGGCGGCAATATTCCAGAACCAGCCGCCAATAAGCCTTGTCGTCGCGCGCAGCCTTCTTTCCGACGGAGAGCTGGCGCAGAAGCGAAATCACCGCCGGCTGGTTGAACAGGCTCCAGAACGCATCGGCGATGGTGACGGCCAGCCGACGACGGGTGTCAGCCGGCAGGTCAGTCGAAACATTGAGACTGCGCAGGGCCAGGATCGCGGGGGCGCCCAGAGCGACCTCCGTCAGGAGATCGGCGAGGTCGGGCGGACGACGCCCGAGTTGGTCGAGCGGTAGATCGAGTAGGTCGTCGACATAGGCGCCGAACAGTTCGGGATTCGGTCTCGGCAGGGACTCGTCGCCTTTGATTGCCGGAATGTCTTCGTCACGCCATGCCTCCAGGAAGGTCCGCAGTTCGGGGTCGAGAAGCAGCGGCGCCGCCCATTCCCAACGGTCATCGACGGGGCCGTCCTGGGGGTCCGGGAGACCCGGAGCTGACAGAAGGGTTTCGACAGAGTCGTGAACCCACTCTCGACGATCGTGCCCTGGTGGAGCGTTCAGGGGATGTGCCCGGTCGGCCAACTGCAGGCATGGCAGTAGAAGCAGCAGAAGACGGTGGCGAGACCGGATTTGTGCCGCGGACTGGGTAAGGCGCAGCAAGGGGACCTGCTGCCTTGCCGGGTCCATGTAGGTGCGGATCCGGCCTCCAGTCATGCGTCGTTCGGCCTCGTAGCTGAGGACGGCGCTGACGACGTCCGGCACGACGTTCCAGGCGGAGAACAGCAGTGTCTTGGTTACCCCGGTCTTGTCTTGGAAAGGACCTTCGAGCGGCCAGTAGGGCAAAGTCGGCGGGACCCACAGTAATCGCCAGACGCCGCGGTCGAGTTGATCGCTCACCATCTCCCGCATCTTGGGGTGCGCGGGATCAAGCTCCAACCATTGGTGCAAGGTCTCGGCCGACAGGAATGACTTGCGATGCGATCGCAGTACGGCGGCAACCTTGGAAGGCGAAAGCTCGAGCATCTCATCAAGGCGCTCGTTGAGCTTATAACCGCGCATGAAATGGACAAGATAGGGTGCCGACTTCCAGAACGGCATCGGGTCCCGGTCGCCGACGGCTTCGAACAGCGCGTCTGCGGCGAGATACTGGCGTACGTCAGCCGGCTTGAGCGACAGCCTGACTTCGGGCTCCCTCAACATGGCGTCCCGCTCGTCGCTGGCGGTAACCCTCTCGGTCCTGGCCATCACTGATCGAAGCGCGTTCTCGACGCCGGTCTTTGCGTTGGCGGCCACTTGAAGCGAATCTCTGTCGTCCGGTGTCGCCCGCTTGAGGGCATTGGCAAACCGGGCGAGACCGCTGGCCAGGGTCTCCACACGGGATTCCTGAACGCCGAACAGGAACCGTGTCGTGGCCAGGAAGTCCTCGTAGTGGTCCTCCTGCTCGATCTCGGCGTCTGTCGTATAGAGCTTGTACGGCGTTGCCGAGAGAAGGAGGGTCGGAACGGGGCGGCCGTCATGCGCCTTGGTCTGGAACAGGGATTGGGCGAGCTCGGCGGCCTCACTGCGACGGTCTTCCCTGGTTTCGATTAAGGGTTTGAACCGCTGGAACTCGTCCAGAATGACCAGGTCCGGCTCAAGGGCGTGGATGCAGACCGCCGCGAGCAACCGCCGCAGTTCGCCGATCACCTCGTCGCGCCCACATCTTGCCTCATCGGGCCAGTGGCGCCGGTAGCGATGGAACGAGTTATCGAGGAGATCGCGCAGTTTGCGGTGCAGGTCGACTCGCTTCTCGAATTCCTCATCAAATTCTCGTCGAATTGTGGGCTCGATGGGGAGTTCCGCGTCGAGCCCTCTGCGCCAGGCATCCGTCTTCGTCACCCAACCTTGCAGGAGGTTCATCAAGGGCGTGCTACGCTTGACATGCGGTGCTAGGAGATGAAACAGGACTTCCCGCTCTCGTCGTTGGCCGCCCGAATGGCCCATCTCGAACGAAGTGCCGGGTGTGAAGCTGACGAAGTTCAGCTTGTTCTCCATGAAGCCCGGCCCGTCGTCTCCGGGCGCCAGCTCAGTTGCCAGCATGGTGAGACGGGTCGCCAGCGCGAACGAGCGCTCGTTGGCGCCCCCGATCTGGAGCTTCGGGAGATTGGCGCGGGCGATGCCCGCATTGCTGCATATGTAGACGATGTCGATCCGATCGACGTCCTCCCATAGGTGATCGATGGTTCTGGCGATGATGCCGCGCGCGACCAGCGTCTTTCCCAGGCCCACCTCGTCGGCGACGAGGAAGCGGGACGTGCTGTCCGCATCCAGGAACAGGCGGCGGAAGGCGTGGTCGACGGTGCGACGCTGGAAAGGTTTCAGTGGTTTCAGGATTTCTTTGGGGCGAGGCCGGATCATGAGCGGCCGTCCTCGCGCAGGACTTCCTCCACCGCGCTCCAGATCTCGAGGAAGTCATCCGGGACGATGCGCCGGCCTTCCTCGGTGCTGCGGAATTCCTCTATCAGGCGCCGCACCGGCTCCAGGCGGCCGGGATCGCGGGAGGCAGTGCGCACTAACCCCTCGAGAAGAGTCCCTTCGCCCGGCACGGTTGCCCAGGACGCGGCGTCGACGTTGGCATCGCCGCCGTGCGCCCACTGGATCATGCCATCAAGGCCGCCCAGCAGCGCGCGGAGAAAGGCCATGAAGCGCTCTGCATCGCCGATCAGGCTTCTGAGAACATGGTGCAGGCGGTCTTCAGGCATGCCCTCGACGGGAAGGCTGAGCGTGAGGGCGATGTCGTCGACTCCCGGCACGGAGACATGCAGACGGAAGGCAACGAGCCGGGTGAGCCGTTCGATCGGCAGGGTCCAGACCAAGGGGAGTTCAAGGGTGAGGGCCTGTTCCTCGGCCAACGAGATCGGCCAAGCCTTGACATCTACATCGGACGCCGGGTGGGGGAGGAAACCTTCAAGGCCCCACGTCCAATTCTCGCTGGATGGAGAGCAGACGACCGTGAGGTCGGCATCGAGAAGCTCGTCCCGGGCAGCCTCGAGTCTTTTGAGCGCCTCCGCTATCTCGGCCGAACCGGCCTCGGGCTCGCCGCGTCGATATGGCTCACAGAGCGTCTCGAATCCAGACTCCAGGAAGCGCCCGATGCCATATCCGCTGTTACCGTTGCGGCGACCCTTGCGGGCGCTCAGGGCGGCCATGACCTCGACGTTCCTGCCGGAGAATGCGGCAAAGGTCAGGTTTGCGGACCCCACCAGCCAAGTGACGTCCCAGCCGTGCTCTACCGCAATGAACTTGGCATGCAGGCCGGAAGGTCTGCTGACGTTGTCGTCCTCCATCTCGTCGAGAGCGGCATCCGAGATCACGCAGACGCGATTCCAGCCCTCCAGCACGCAGTTGGGCAACTTGTCCAGCTCTTCCCGGGAGCTTACCAGCATGCGCTGGCCCTCGCCCATCCCGGCGACCGAATTCAGCGCCATACTTCCGACGAAGGGAGCAACGGCGATCATGTCGTATCCGCCGGAAATCGGCTGCCACAGCCGACTGGTCGCCTCTCGCCCGCCCATACCGAGGACGTGGAAGGCGACCGGGTCGTCGAAAAACCCGTCGGGGGCTGGAAAACGGGTGCGAGAGACCTCGTTGGCAAGCACCTGTATCTTGTCGAGCACGGAAGGTTTCGGTGGTTTAGCGCAAAGTTTCGGAAGGCGTCGGACGAACTCCGCGAGAGGGCGGCTCCCGGCAGTTCGTTGCCTGGGCATTGGCGAAGCTTCTGTTGCGAGTGCGATATCCCACGAACGGTCGAAAGTGAGGTTCCGCGACAGGACTGCGACACGTATCAGAATCTCTCCGTCTTCAGAGATGAAGCGCAGCAGCCAGACCTTTGGGTGGAAAGCTCCACTGCCTGGCGCGCGCACGGGATGCACGCTCTGCTCCAGCATTGTATAGAGCTCACGCCTCTGGCGGGGGATGGCGATACCGGCCCGATCCACGAAGACGTGGATTCGTTCACCCGCCCGGCGCAAGGCCTCGAGAAGGAGAAGGGGATCTGCGAGCAGTTCCTCCAGCCCATTGTCCACCCGCGCGACAATACCCAAAGGCAACGCGAGCAACGCCTCCAGGTCGAGGGTGTAGGTCGTCAGTAAGGCGAAATCGAGGTCGTAGCCGGCTGGCGGGCGAAGCAGGTCGAAGGCGACGGTCCTGGAGTCGGGTGACAGCATCAGGCTGCAAGTCCTTCATGCAGGTCGAGCAGCATCTGACGAACCCGGTGCCAGCGGAAGTTCATTCGGCCGACTCCGACTTCGCCACTCCAATCAAGGAGCCGGGCCGGGTTGTGCAGGCGCGCCCTCGGACCCTTGAGATGGCATTCGCGACTTTCGATCAGGCTGCGCAAAGTGCGATCGTCGGCGATCGCGGCGGAGCCGATATCCGAGAGTCGCGACGTCCAGGCTTCCACGAAATGGCGCAAAGGAGGTACGAGGAGCTGGCGGGAGGCGGCAAACGTCCATAGCTCGGCCGGATCGAATGAAGCTTCTTCGAGTTCGCGAGTCGCCCATTCGTCGATTTCCTGCCGGTATTGTTCGACCCTTTCCTCACCGCCGCCATGTTCGGAGCGGAACCGTTCCGCAAGCAACAGATTGTAGAGCAGCGGCATGCCCTCGACATGGAGGGAGAACCGGCGAGAGAGTTCTATCGTGTCCCTCAGCCCGGCTGGGGCGTGCGTTGCGGCGCGGTCGTCCCAAAAGCAACCGTCCGTCGGAGCGTCCGATCTTTCTCGGGCAAGCCAGGCAAGCAGGGTGCCCGCGCAGCGCTCCTCGATACGCCCCTGGAGAAACACCGCCTCCTCCCGGGTCAGGTCAAAGAACGCTTCATCGGGGAATGCTTTCGGAGGATCGGGCAAGCGAGGATGCCAGTTCGGTTGACGCGCGAGGATGATGCCAGGGTCGTCCGCCGCATCTTCCGCGGTGGGGCCGTGCAGGAGGCTGGTGAAGTGGGCGTGGTACCAACCTTGGGGACGTTCGTGCAGGAACAGGCCCCAGCGCACGAGCGCGGTCCAGTATACCGAGCTGGGTTGCCGGGCCAGAGATCCACGCGCGCGTTCACCGATTACGCCCTGTGACCTGCCGTTCTCGAGAAGCGGCCCGATAAGTTCGAGCTCCGCTTTGCGCAATTGCGCCGACACGCTGGAAGAGTCGACCCTCCTGGCTTCGAGCTGCCGATATATCCAAGGCACGAACAGCACATAGCGCAGTCGGGTTTGAATTGTCGAGGTGCCGGGAAACAGGGCTTCGGAAAGCGCATCGCGCAGGCGGCCGAGGCCCATCTCGTCGACGGTGCCCTGCTCCTTGAAGAGATCCAGGACCTGTCGCATTCTGTCCCGGTCGCTTGCCGTCAGGTCGAGCCAAGTCAGCGTTGCGGCCATGCGCCTCTATTTGCCAAAGTGAAGTTGAGATGTAGTTGGTTGATGAAGTGATCGAAGTGTAGCTGCCTCGGACTGTTCATACTGAGACGCACCGAACGATCAAGTTCGAAATCCGGGTGCCGCCGCCATGTCGGCGCAGCCATGGCGAATCATGGCTCCGCGTTCGCGCATGTTTTCCGCACAACACAAGCGTCGTTTCGCCGGTCGACCCTAGGGCCACAGGGAGCCCTTGGCGAGTGCCTGTTGCAGGCGTTCGATGGACCACATATCGATCCCGTCGCCGGTCAGGCCGACTCGGTCGCGCGTGCCCGGGGCCGGTCGAAAATGTCCGACTCGATGCTGTCGGCCACCCGGGCCGAGGATGCCTTGATCGAATCCCGCGCCAGATGCGCATACCTCGAAGTCGTCTCGATCTTGTTGTGACCGAGCAGCTTGCCAATCATCGACAGCGACTCCCCGAGCGCCAGCGCCCTGGACGCGAACGAGTGGCGAAGGTCATGAAGCCGCACCTCGGCCAGGTCCGCCGCCGCCCGCACCCCATCCCAGTAGTGGTTGAGGTCGGGCAGGGGCTTGCCGGGGTTCTTCGTGCCCGGTATCACCCACGGGTTGCCCGGTATGCGCGGCAGCTCCGCCAGTACCCGCGCCGCCGCCGGCGACAGCGGCACCAGACGCGCACCGGTCTTCGAGTCCGGAAGCTTCAATTCGCCCGACGTGAGGTCCACGTGCTTCCACTGAAGTTCGACGATCTCATTCCGTCGGCACCCCGTCAGCATCAGCAGCCGGATCGCCGCCGCCGGGTAGACCGGCAGCCGTCCCTCCGCCTCCATTTCGTTCAGCACCGCGCCCAGGTGCCGGAACTCCGCCTCGGTCAGGAACCGCTCGCGCTTCTTCTCCGGATACTTGCGTACGTACTTGCAGGGGTTGCCGCCGGTGCGCACCTTCCACTCCTCGGCGAGGTTGAACAGCTTGCTGCCGATCTCCAGCGCCCGGTTCGCCTGATAGGGGATGTGGCGGAGATCGAGGTGAAGGGCGTTGATGTGCTTGCGCTCCACGTCCTCCACCGCCACGCCGCCGTAGGACGGCACGATGAAGCGCCTCACCACGCTGCGGTACATCCGTTGCGTGCTCTCCTTGCAGCGCACGTCGACGTGCTCATCCAGATAGCGTGCGGCAAGCTCGGCCACCGTTACCGAGCCCCGCTCCACCGGGTTCTCGCCGCTCTTGATGCGGTTGATGGTCTCGGCCGCCTTCTTCCTCGCCGCATCCGCGGTGATCACCCCGTGACGCCCGAGCGTCACCCGCTGCGACTTCCCCCGGTGCCGGGTCTGGACCACATACACCTTCGACCCGCTCGGATAGACCCTCACCCCGAAGCCGGGAATGCGGTCGTCCCAGAAGACCGCGTCGCGGTCCTCTACCGAGAGCGCTTCGACGGTGCGTTTGGAGATGGTGCGGTACTTGAGCTTGGCCATGCGATACCCCTGTTTGAGAACTGTTCTGGTTGCCCCGGCCGCTTGCCGGTTTCCTATACGCCGTAAGCGTAAGCGTATCGCAAGCGACCGGGGTCATACTCCGGTGTCTTGTACCGTAGCTGATGGTGGGGTTCAAGGGGTGTCGATATGGTCGGAAGTCATTGTGCAATAAGCAATAATTCAAGAAATGTCGTCTGTTGCGTTCCAAATGTATCTCCAGGCGGCTCCTGTCCAGATATCCGAAAATGCTACTCCATTTAAGTGCCGCCGATATCGACCGCCAATAATGTCACGCCTGCTTCCTCCCCCAGGGATGGTAACGGAATTTACCGCCTCCACCCCAAAATATCTCCGAGATTAAATCCAGGTTCAGGTGCCCGGATCGTCGGTGAGCGGGTTGGGCTTCGCCAGCTGGCGAAGATCCGGCACTTTCGTCAGGCTGATCTTGGCGCCGTCCACGATCACGCCGTAGGGCGCCAGCGTGTTGAACGCCCTCGACAGATTTTCCGGGGTCATGCCGAGCAGGGCGGCAAGCGTCTTCTTGTCGATTGCGAGATTGACGATGCCGGTCGTTCCCTGTTCCTCATATTCACGGAGCAGATAGTTGGCGAGCCGTTCCACCGAGGTGCGCAGCTTTTGGTTCTTCAGCGATTTCGCCATGTCGCGATAACGGATCGACAGTTCCTGAACGATTGACCGCGCGAACTCGGCGTCGCGTTCAAAGACCGCGCGGACATTTTCCGAGGGGATCATGAGAATTCGCGACGGGGCCAGTGTCCGTGCCGACATGAGATAGGGCGCATCGCGGAGTACGGCGGCGAGGATAAACGTGGCCACCGGATGAATGATGGCCAGTGTCGTTTCGCGGCCGTTGTCATGGGCAAACAATTCAACGCTGCCTTCGACCACCACATGGAGAAAGTCGGCGGCGTCTCCCTCGGCGATGAGTTCGACCTGCGGCGGGAACCGTTGCAGGTACGCCGGCCGCATGACTTCCTCGAAGTTGTCCCCGGCCATCCCGGCGAACAGCTCAAGCTCCCGAATCACCGGCAAATCATCTGGTCGCAACCTGTGCCTCCCCCATACGCGGCAAGCGGCCTCTTGATAATTGTCAAACAGCTTTTCAGAAAACCGAACCGGTCACAACAGCTCGATCAATCGGCAACCGGACATTTGCTTCGGCGACACTTGTTTCGTCGCCGGCAGCCCAGATCCTTGACCGCCGTCAAGCCCATCTCGTCCCGTTTCGTTCAACGTCGATCCGTTCAGCCCGCTGATGGCGTCATTGAGAGGTAAGGCGATGAATGAACTGGATGGGGTGAGCCGCCCGACACAGAACCGTATTCTCGGGATGAGCACGCTGGCTTTCACCGTGTGTTTCGCGGTGTGGACCATCTTTTCCATCATCGGCGTGAAGATCAAACAGGACCTTGGGCTGTCCGACACGGAATTCGGTTTGCTTGTCGGCACGCCGATCCTGACCGGCTCCCTCAGCCGGATTTTCCTGGGCATCTGGACCGATCAATATGGCGGCCGGATCGTTTATGTCCTCACGATGGTGGCCGCGGCCGTGGCCACCTTCCTGCTGTCCTTCGCGACGACCTACGAGCTCATGCTCGTGGCCGCCTTGGGCGTAGGACTGGCCGGCGGCTCGTTTGCCGTCGGTATTGCCTACGTTTCCAAATGGTACCCGCCCGACAAGCAGGGAACCGCCCTCGGCATTTTCGGCGCCGGCAACGTCGGTGCGGCGGTCACCAAGTTTACCGCGCCCTTCGTCCTTGTGGCGTTCGGGTGGGAGATGGTCGCCCAGGTGTGGGCCGCCGCCCTGGTGGTCATGGCGGTCGTGTTCTGGTTCACCACCGACGACGACCCGGAGCTCGCGTCGCGGAAGCAGCAAGGGGAAAAGGCCCGAAGCGCTTTTCTGCAGCTCGAACCGCTAAAGTATCAACAGGTCTGGCGCTTCGCGATCTACTATTTCTTCGTTTTCGGGGCCTTCGTCGCGCTGGCCCTCTGGCTGCCGCGCTACTTGGTCGGCGTCTACGGACTGGACATCAAGACGGCCGGTATCCTGGCGGCGTTCTATTCGGTGCCGGCGAGTATCTTCCGGGCCTACGGCGGTCACCTTTCCGACAAATACGGCGCCCGGACGGTCATGTACTGGACATTCGGCGTCTCGGCGGTGTGCTGCTTCCTGCTGTCCTATCCGGACACCGACTATGTCGTGCGGGGGATCGAGGGCCCCATCGGCTTCACCATCACGATGAATTTGGTCCCGTTCGTCGCACTGGTGTTTGTCCTTGGGTTCTTCATGAGCCTCGGCAAGGCGGCGGTCTATAAGCATATCCCGGTCTACTATCCCGACCATGTGGGATCGGTAGGCGGCCTTGTCGGCATGATCGGCGGCCTCGGCGGTTTCGTGCTGCCCATCGCCTTCGGCATGATGAATGACCTTACCGGCGTCTGGACCAGCTGCTTCATGCTGCTGTTCATTTTGGTCGCCACCGCGTTCGTCTGGATGCACGGCGCCATCCTGCACATGGAGAAGAAGGCCACGGTGACGCAGCGCGCCAGCCTGCCGCAACTTCCCGAGCTCGCTCACGTCCACCGGCCGGAGCACGAGGGCGCGCTGGGGCCGCGGGGCACCGAGCCGGGAGCTCCGCCTTCCGGTCCGGCCAGCCGGCCCACTCCGGCGCAGTAATCCGGACGGCGCCCGCCAACGCATGGAGGAGCAGACGAGATGAGCACAACAGACCGGACCGGGGGACGGCAGGGACATACGCTGACCGATTGGCGGCCCGACGATCCGGAATTCTGGAAATCCTCCGGCCATAGGATCGCGTCCAAGAATCTCTGGATATCCATCCCGTGCCTGCTCCTGGCCTTTTCGGTGTGGCTGGTGTGGAGCGTGGTGGTTGCCAAGCTGCCGTCCATCGGTTTTGCGTACAACACCAACCAGCTGTTCTGGCTCGCCGCGCTGCCGGGTCTGTCCGGTGCGACACTCCGCATTTTCTATTCCTTCATGGTGCCCATATTCGGCGGCCGGCTGTGGACGGCGCTGTCCACGGCCTCCCTCCTGATCCCGGCGGTGGGCATCGGCTTCGCCGTGCAGAATCCCGACACGCCCTATGTGCTGTTCCTGGCGCTCGCCCTGCTCTGCGGACTGGGCGGCGGCAACTTCGCCTCGTCGATGGCCAATATCAGCTTCTTCTATCCCAAATCGGAAAAGGGCCATGCGCTGGCGATGAACGCCGGGCTCGGCAACGCCGGCGTGAGCGTCATGCAGTTCGTCGTGCCGCTGGTCATCACCGCCGGCGTGTTCGGCGCCATGGGCGGCGAGCCGCAGACCGCCGCCGACGGGACTAAGCTGTGGCTGCAGAATGCCGGCTTCGTTTGGGTGCCGTTCCTTCTGATCACGTCCATCGCCGCCTGGTTCGGAATGGACAACATCGAAAGCGCCCGCGCCTCGTTCAAGGAGCAGTCGATCATCTTCAAACGGAAGCACAACTGGATCATGTGCGTTCTGTACACCGGGACCTTCGGTTCGTTCATCGGCTATTCGGCGGGATTTCCGCTTCTCGCGAAGACCCAATTCCCAGACGTCAACTCGTTGCAGTTCGTGTTCCTGGGACCGCTGATCGGCGCGCTCAGCCGGGCCGCCACCGGATGGGTGTCGGACAAGTATGGCGGCGGACGGGTTACCTTCTGGACGTTTCTGGTGATGATTCTGGCCGTTGCCGGGGTGTTGTTCTTCCTCGGCATCAAGGAGACGCCGGGCGCCTTCTGGGGCTTTTTCGCCATGTTCATGGTGCTGTTCTTTGCCACCGGCGTCGGCAACGCCTCCACCTTCCAGATGATCCCGATGATCATGGGCCAGGAGGTCGGCCGGCTGATGCCCGAGTTGCAGGGAACCGGGTTCCGGCGGCAGGCCGACCGGGAGTCGGCGGCGATCATCGCCTTCACCTCGGCCATCGCGGCCTATGGCGCGTTCTTCATTCCCAAGGCGTATGGCACGTCCATCACGCTCTCCGGCGGCCCGGAGCTCGCGCTCTGGGTGTTCATGACGTTCTACGCCGTCTGTGTGGTCATCACCTGGTTCTATTACACCCGGCGCAGCGCACCGGTTCCGTGCTGAGCGGAGGAAGGAGATAAACCATGAGCCATCTTCTGGACCGACTGAACTTCTTCAAACCGGCCAACGTCGGCAAGTTCGCCGATGGTCACGGGGTGACCCGCCGCGAAAATCGGGATTGGGAGGACGGATACCGAAGCCGTTGGCAGCATGACAAGATCGTCCGTTCCACCCACGGCGCCAACTGCACGGGCTCGTGTTCCTGGAAGATCTATGTGAAGGGCGGCATCGTGACCTGGGAGACCCAGCAGACCGACTATCCCCGCACCCGCCCGGACCTGCCCAACCACGAGCCTCGCGGCTGTTCCCGGGGGGCCAGCTACTCCTGGTACCTCTATTCCGGCAACAGGGTGAAATACCCGCTTGTCCGCTCGCGGCTGGTCAAGCTGTGGCGCGAAGCCCGCGCGGTCCAAACCCCCGTGGCCGCGTGGGCATCCATTGTCGAGAACCCGGAGAAGCGCGCCGCCTATACGAAAAAGCGCGGCCTCGGCGGGTTCGTCCGCTCATCGTGGGATGAGGTGAACGAGATCATCGCCGCGGCAAATGCCTATACGGCGAAAACCCACGGACCCGACCGGGTGATCGGCTTCTCGCCGATCCCGGCCATGTCCATGGTCTCCTACGCCGCGGGATCGCGGTACCTGTCTCTCATGGGCGGCGTCTGCATGTCGTTTTACGACTGGTACTGCGATCTGCCGCCGGCCTCGCCGCAGACCTGGGGTGAGCAGACCGACGTTCCCGAAAGCGCGGACTGGTACAATTCCGGGTTCCTCATGCTGTGGGGGTCCAACGTCCCGCAGACCCGAACCCCCGACGCCCACTTCTATACCGAGGCCAGGTACAACGGCACCCAATCGGTGGTCGTCTGCCCGGATTACTCGGAGGCGTCCAAGTTCGCCGATTTGTGGCTGCATCCCAAGCAAGGCACCGATTCGGCCCTCGCCATGGCCATGGGACACGTCATCCTGCGCGAGTTCCATATCGATCGTCAAACGCGGTACTTCGAGGATTACGTCCGTCAGTACACCGACATGCCCATGCTGGTGCGGCTGGTTGAAAAGGACGGCCGCTACGTGCCCGACCGGATGCTCCGGGCATCCGACTTCGCCGATGGCCTGGGCGAGACGGCCAACGCCGACTGGAAGACCGTTGGCGTCGACGCAAAGAGCGGGGAGCCCGTGGTGCCCCGAGGCTCGGTCGGCTTCCGCTGGGATGAACCGGGCAAGTGGAACCTGGAGGAAAAGGATGCGGCCGGGCGGGATACCCAACTGAGCCTGACCTTCATCATGGACGAGGACCACGATGACGTAATCGAGGTTGGTTTCCCCTATTTCGGCAATCGCGAACACGACGTGTTCAAGGGCACCGACCATCCGGACGTGCTCTATCGCCGGCTGCCGGTGAAAGAGGTCGCGCTCAAGGACGGCAAGGCGCTGGTCGCAACCGTGTTCGACCTGTTTGTCGCCAACTACGGTCTCGACCGGGGCCTCGGGGGCCCACATGTCGCCACCGGCTACGAGGACGACGTTCCCTACACGCCGGCCTGGGCGGAAGCGATCACCGGCGTTCCGGCGGAGCAGATCATCTCGGTCGCCCGCGCCTTTGCCGGCAATGCCGAGAAGACCAACGGCAAGTCCATGGTCATCCTCGGGGCGGGTCTCAACCACTG
The DNA here is from genome assembly GCA_022823235.1 of Rhodospirillales bacterium. Classification (GTDB taxonomy): domain Bacteria; phylum Pseudomonadota; class Alphaproteobacteria; order Rhodospirillales; family UBA2165; genus JAJDXO01. The sequence goes on along the minus strand of JAJDXO010000041.1, from coordinate 87,411 downwards.
GTACCACATGGACATGAACTACCGGGGCATCATCAATCTGTTGGTGATGTGCGGGTGCGTCGGCCAGTCCGGGGGCGGCTGGTCCCACTATGTGGGGCAGGAAAAGCTCCGGCCCCAGACCGGCTGGCTGCCATTGGCCTTCGCCCTCGATTGGGGGCGCCCGCCCCGGCATATGAACTCCACGTCCTTCTGGTATGCGCACACGGACCAGTGGCGCTACGAGACCTTGGGCGTCGACGAAATCATCTCCCCGACGGCGCCCGAGGGACCGTGGGACGGGGCGCTGATCGACTACAACGTCCGCGCCGAGCGCATGGGCTGGCTGCCGTCGGCGCCCCAGCTAAAGCGCAATCCGCTCACCATCGCCGATGAGGCCGCCAAGGCCGGCAAGGAGCCGAAGGAGTACGTGGTCGATGCCCTGCGTTCGGGCGAATTGCAGATGTCCTGCGAGGACCCGGACGATCCCGCCAACTGGCCCCGCAATCTCTTCGTCTGGCGGTCCAACCTGTTGGGGTCGTCGGGCAAGGGGCACGAATATTTCCTCAAGCATCTGCTCGGAACGTCCCACGGGGTGATGAACAAGGACCTCGGCGAACAGGGGGGCGCCAAACCCGACGATGTGACCTGGCACGACGAAGCGCCGGAAGGAAAACTGGATCTTCTCGTGACCCTCGACTTCCGGATGTCCACCACCTGCGTCTATTCGGACATCGTTCTGCCGACGGCCACCTGGTACGAAAAAAACGACCTCAATACCTCCGACATGCATCCGTTCATCCATCCGTTGACCGGCGCGGTGGATCCGGTTTGGGAATGCCGTTCGGATTGGGACATCTACAAGGGGATCGCGGAGAAATTCTCCGAGGTTTCGCCCGAGGTCCTGGGGGTCGAGAAGGACGTGGTCATGGTGCCGATCCAGCACGACACGCCGGCGGAGATCGCCCAGGCCCTCGACGTGAAGGAATGGAAGAAGGGTGAGGTTGATCCAATCCCCGGCAAGACCATGCCCCAAATCGCCGTGATCGAGCGGGACTATCCGAACCTCTACAAGCGGTTTACGGCGCTCGGACCCCTGATGACCGAGTTGGGCAACGGCGGCAAGGGGATCAACTGGAACACCGACCGCGAGGTGGAGAACCTGGCGGAGCTCAATGGGGTCGTGACCGAGGAGGGTCCGACCAAGGGCATGCCCCGGATCGAAAGCGACATCGACGCCACCGAGGTGATCCTCATGCTGGCGCCCGAAACCAACGGCGAGGTTGCCGTGAAGGCGTGGGAGGCATTGTCCAGGAACACCGGACGCGACCACGCCCACCTCGCCGCTCCCAAGGAGGATGAGAAGATCCGGTTCCGGGACGTGGTCGCGCAGCCCCGGAAGATCATCTCGTCGCCCACCTGGTCGGGCCTGGAATCGGAGAAGGTCTGCTACAACGCGGGCTACACCAACGTCCACGAGCTGATTCCGTGGCGGACCCTCTCCGGACGGCAGCAGCTCTATCAGGATCATTTGTGGATGCGGGCGTTCGGCGAAGCGCTTTGCGTCTACCGTCCGCCGGTCGATCTCAAGACGGTCAAACCGATCATCGACGAGAAACCGAACGGCAACGACCAGGTGGTCCTGAACTTCATCACCCCGCACCAGAAATGGGGCATCCACTCGACCTATACCGACAATCTGCTGATGCTGACCCTCAATCGGGGCGGGCCGGTGGTTTGGATTTCCGAGGTCGACGCCCGGAAGGCGGGGATCGAGGATAACGACTGGGTCGAGGCCTACAACGTCAACGGCGCGTTGACGGCGCGGGCGGTGGTCTCCCAGCGGATGCGGGAGGGCACCGTCTTCATGTACCACGCCCAGGAGAAGACCATTAATACGCCTGGCGCGGAGACGACGGGCAACCGGGGCGGCATCCACAATTCGGTGACCCGCGCCATCGTCAAGCCCACCCATATGATCGGCGGGTACGCCCAGCAGTCGTACGGCTTCAATTACTACGGCACCGTCGGCTCCAACCGGGACGAGTTCGTCATTGTCCGCAAAATGGAAAACATTGATTGGCTCGAGCGCCCGGCGCCCGATGCCGAGGAGATCGTCTGATGAAAATCCGCGCGCAAATCGGAATGGTGCTCAATCTCGACAAGTGCATCGGCTGCCACACCTGTTCGGTGACCTGCAAGAACGTGTGGACCAACCGCGAAGGCATGGAATACGCCTGGTTCAACAATGTCGAGACCAAGCCCGGCGTCGGTTATCCCAGGGAATGGGAGAACCAGGACAAATGGAACGGCGGATGGACGCGCACCGGCGGCGGCAAGATCCACCCCAAGATGGGCAATAAATGGCAGATCCTCGCCAAGATTTTCGGCAATCCTGACCTGCCCGAGATCGACGACTATTACGAACCGTTCGACTTCGATTACGAGCACCTGCAAACCGCCCCCGAACTGGAAGCGACTCCGACGGCCCGGCCGCGTTCGGCGATCACCGGCGAACGGATGGAGAAGATCGAATGGGGACCCAACTGGGAGGAGATTCTCGGCGGCGAGTTTTCCAAACGGTCGGCGGACAAGAACTTCGACGAGATCGAAAAATCCATCTACGGCGAGTTCGAGAACACCTTCATGATGTATCTGCCGCGGCTGTGCGAGCACTGCCTCAACCCGACCTGTGTCGCGGCATGTCCCTCTGGCGCCATCTACAAGCGCGAGGAAGACGGGGTCGTGCTCATCGATCAGGAAAAGTGCCGGGGCTGGCGAATGTGCGTGTCGGGCTGCCCCTACAAGAAGATCTATTACAACTGGTCGACCGGAAAATCCGAGAAGTGCACCTTCTGCTATCCGCGCATCGAGGCCGGCGAGCCGACGGTGTGTTCCGAGACCTGCGTCGGCCGCATCCGCTACCTGGGCGTGGTGCTCTATGACGCCGACGGCATCGAAAAGGCGGCGGCGACGGAAAGCACGGCCGACCTCTACGAAGCGCAGTTGGGTGTCTTTCTCGACCCCGACGATCCCGAGGTGCGGTCTCAGGCGCGCAAGGACGGTGTGCCCGAGGCCTGGCTGACGGCGGCGCAGGCCTCGCCGGTCTACAGGATGGCCATGGACTGGAAGGTCGCCTTTCCGCTGCATCCCGAATACCGGACGCTGCCCATGGTGTGGTACGTGCCGCCCCTGTCGCCCATCCAGTCGGCGGCCAATTCGGGCTTGGTTGATCTCGAGAACGAGATTCCCGACGTGCGCTCGCTGCGCATTCCGGTGAAGTATCTCGCCAACCTGCTGACCGCCGGCGAGGAGGAGCCGGTCGTCCTTGCCCTGGAACGCATGCTGGCCATGCGGGCCTATATGCGGACCAAGAAAATCAGAGGCGAACCGGATATCTCGATGGCGGAGCGGGTCCGCCTGACGCCCCGGCAGATCGAAGACATGTACCACGTGATGGCCATCGCGAATTACGAGGACCGCTTTGTCATTCCCACCTCGCACCGCGAGGTCACCGAGGATGCGTACGATTTGCGCGGCGGCTGCGGGTTCAGTTTCGGCAATGGCTGCTCCGGCGGCACCAGCACCGCGAACCTGTTCGGCAACACACCCAAGCGGCATCTGACCCCGATCGATGCCCTGGAAAAGGAGCGCGGATAATGAGCCGGATTTACAAAGTACTGTCGGCGCTTCTCAGCTATCCGACCGCGGAAATCGCGGAGGCCGCGCCGGCCATGCGGACTGTCGTGAAGGATGCCGCCGAACTGCCGTCCAACGGCCGCAGGGCGCTGTTGTCCTTCATCGACGAATTGGCTGCCGGCGATCTGATCGACATGCAGGAACGCTACGTGATGCTGTTCGACCGCACCCGGTCCCTGTCCCTGCACCTGTTCGAGCACGTTTGGGGCGAAAGCCGGGACCGCGGGCAGGCGATGGTCGATCTGGGCCTGCTGTACGAGCGGCATGGCCTCGAGCTGTCGGCCAGGGAGCTCCCCGACTATTTGCCCCTGTTCCTCGAATTCCTGTCGACCCTGCCGGCCGGCGAGGCGCGCGCGCTGTTGGCCGAACCGGTGGACGTCCTCGCCACCCTCCATCAGCGCCACCGGAAACGCGGCACCGTCTATGCGCCCGTGTTCCAGGTGCTGGAGGCGCTTGCCGCGACGGAGCCCAACGAACTGGTGGTCGCGGAACTGCTGTCGCAGCCCGAAGACGACCCCGATGACCTCGAGGCGCTTGACGAAATCTGGGAAGAGGAAGCCGTCCAGTTCGGCCCCGACTCGGCCGGGCAGGGCATCGAGAGCCGCGGTCCGGCCTGCGGCGGAGAACGTCCGGGCGGCAACCCGGTCAACTGAGGAGACGGCGAATGGAAAATTTCCTAAATACGCTCGCTTTCGGGATATACCCCTATATCGCTCTCGCGGTGTTCATCCTCGGCTCCATCATTCGTTACGACCGTGAGCCTTACACCTGGCGGTCCGGATCGAGCCAGCTTCTTCGCCGCCGCCAGCTGATTTGGGGATCGGTGCTCTTCCACCTCGGTGTCCTGGTGGTTTTCTTCGGTCACCTCTTCGGCCTCCTGACCCCGATCGAGGTCTTTGACGCGCTTGGCATATCCCACGGCGCCAAGCAGATACTGGCGATCGTCGCCGGCGGTATTGCCGGGCTCACGGCGTTGATCGGCGCGACCATGCTCATCCACCGGCGCCTGTTCGATGCCCGGATTCGCGCCACCTCCACATTCGGAGATCATGCGGTGATCATCCTGTTATGGGTGCAGTTGGTGCTCGGCCTGGCGACCATCCCGCTTTCCATGGGCCACCTGGACGGCAGCGAGATGCTCAAGTTCATGGCCTGGGCGCAGGGCATCTTCACCTTCAACCCCGATGCCGCCGATCTGGTTGCCGGGGCGCATCCCATCTTCAAGCTTCACCTGCTGCTTGGATTGACCATCTTCCTGATCTTCCCGTTTACCCGGCTGGTGCACATGTTCAGCGCACCGGTGCGCTACGTTTGGCGGCCCGGGTATCAGATTGTCCGAACGCGCTCCGCCGCGCGGTAGCGGTCGCCCGTGGAGCGGCCGGCTTCACTTTCCCGGGCGGTTCTGTGATCCTGAGCGTCGGCGGTCGCCGGCCCGGCGGGCCTGGCTGGCTTTGTCCGCTTGAATGGAGCCAAGTCACGGGCAGATATGGCGGATCCGCGTTCAATCCTTCTGAATCTATTTCATCGGGCCGTCGAGGTTGCCCAGCCCGCCGCCTGCGTGCCCGCCAATCTGCCCGAACCGCCGACCGGCCGGACATATGTCGTAGGCGCAGGGAAGGCATCCGCCGCCATGGCGCGGGCGGTGGAACGAAACTGGTCCGGCGCGATATCGGGCCTGGTCGTGACGCGGTATGGCTTCGAGGCCGACTGCGACCAAATCGAAATTGCCTGCGCCTCTCATCCGGTCCCGGACCGGGCCGGGCTGGCTGCGGCCCGGCGGATCATCGAAATCGCCGGACAGGCGGGGCCGGACGATCTGCTTCTGGTGCTGATATCGGGCGGCGGGTCCGCCCTGCTGACCCTGCCGGCGGACGGCCTCACGCTGGCGGACAAACAGGCCGTCAATGGGGCGCTGCTGAATTCCGGGGCGCCCATCGAGGCCATGAACTGCATCCGGAAGCATCTGTCGAAGATCAAGGGCGGGCGGCTTGCCGCCGCGTCCGGCGGCGCGCCGGTTCATACCATGGTGATATCGGATGTGGTCGGCGACGACCTCTCGACCATCGCGTCCGGACCCACGGTGCCGGATCCCACCACCTACGCCGATGCCCGTGCCCATGTCGAGCGCTACGACATCAAACTGCCCGCGGCATCGATCAAGATTCTCGAAGAGGAAGCGGACGAGACGCCCAAGCCGGGCGATCCGGTATTCGATCGTGCCGAGACGAGGATTATTGCCGCGCCGTCCGCCTCCATCGAGGCGGCCGCGGCGTTGGCGCGGGCCGCCGGATACGATGTGATTTCCCTCGGCGACCGGATCGAGGGAGAGGCGCGCGAGGTCGGCCGGGAGCACGCGCAAATGGCCCTCGGGGCGGAGGCCGGCACGATCATACTGTCGGGGGGTGAATTGACCGTAACCCTGGACAAACGGGGCCGCGGCGGCCCCAACGCCGAATATGCGCTTGCCTTGGCGGAAGCGCTCGGCGGAGAACGGCCGGTCCACGCGCTGGCGGCGGATACCGACGGAATCGACGGCAGTGAAGACAATGCCGGCGCCCTCGTCGGCCCGGATACCCTGGTCCGGGCCGGGCGAAAGGGCATGAACCCCGCCCGGTATCTCCGGGATCACAATTCGTACGATTTTTTCGCCGGGCTCGATGATCTGGTCATGACCGGACCCACCCGGACCAACGTCAATGATTTCCGCGCCATTCTGGTGGACGGTTAGGCCGCCGCCGCGGGCTACAGTTTCAGCCGTTCCCGGGCGATGCGTTCGGCCGCCTGGCGGCGTTTTTCGATAACCTCGGACATCAGCCCGGTGACCGCGTCGACGGTCTCCGCCGGTGCGGGGTCCGGGTGGCCGCCTTCGAACGGGGGCGCCGGATCGTATTCCAGCAGCAACTGGATGCGCCGGGCGGCATCCTCGCCCAACAGCCGGGAAGCCAGCACCAGCCCGAAATCGATGCCCGACGTCACGCCGCCGCCGGAGATGAACTTTCCGTCCTCGACGACACGCTCGTTTACCGGCGTCGCGCCCATGAGTTCCAGCAGATGAATGGAACTCCAGTGGCAGGTCGCGCGCCTGCCGACGAGCAGCCCCGCCGCGGCAAGTACCAGCGAGCCGGTGCACACCGCCGTAACGTATCGGGCGTGGCCGGCCGTGCCCCGGATGAAATCGAGCAGCGGCTCGTCGTCCATCGCATCCAGGACGCCGGGGCCGCCGGGGACGAAGAGCACATCCGGCCGGCCGTAATCCTCGAACGTCGCGCTCGGCGTCAGGATCAGGCCGCCCTGTGCCTCGATGGGCTCCAACCGGTGCCACAGGAGATCGATCCGGGTGCGGGGACTGGCGTTCAGCACCTCGTAGGGGCCGGTGAGGTCGAGCTGGGTCAACTTCGGGAACAGCACCATGCCGATGCGGATGGGGGATTGTCCGTTCATCGCCGTCTACCCCAGGACCGTGCCCTTGCTCTCGCTATCCATCATGATGGTGTCGTGAGACGCGGAGAGGGCCTTGGTGAATTCCGGATCGGCCTTCTGCTCGGGCGTCAGGTCTTCGACCGCCTGAAACAACGCCTCCATGCCGCCCGGCGAGAAGATCATCAGCATCTTCATCCCGCCCTCGGATTCGATCTGGTGGGGGACGCCCGGCGGCACATGGACGCAGGCGCCCTGTTCGGCGGCGAAGAATTTTGCTCCGACGGTCACCTCGGCGGAGCCTTCGATGATGTAAAAGGTCTGGGAGCGCGTGTCGTGTTTGTGCATGCGGGAGACGAAACCCGGCTGACAGGTCTCTTCGATGAGCTCGAACGACCCGCCCGTATCGCCGGCGCCGACCATGATGTTGAGCTTATTGGCGCCGGCGGCGATCAGGTTGCCGCCTTCCGGTTCCACTAAACGCAGTTTCTGCATGCCGTTCTCTCCCGCTGCCTGTCTCTGCCGTGTACCACTATAGCGGGGCATTGGGGCCGGAGAAACGCAGCGGCGCTTGGTGCGCGCAATGTTCCCTGCCATGATCGGATGCAGGAAGCGGGGTGCTAGGGGGGAGATGTCCGACAGTAAAACACTCACCGCCGCGCGGGCGATCGTCGCGTGCCTGCGCCGGCACGGCGTTGAAACGGTGTTCGGACTGCCGGGCGTGCAGATGGACGAGCTGTTCAACGCCTTATACCACGCCCGCGATCACATCCGGCTGATCAATCCCCGGCACGAGCAGGCCTGCGCCTATATGGCGTCCGGCTACGCCCAGACCACGGGCAAGCTGGGTGTCTGCGCCGTGGTGCCCGGGCCGGGCCTGCTGAACGCCGGCGCGGCGCTCGCCACCGCCTTCGGATGCAACACGCCGGTGCTGTGCATCACCGGCCAAATCCCGAGCCGGTTTATCGGCAAGGGCTACGGCATCCTCCACGAAGTGACCGATCAGATGGGGGCGCTCAGGTCCGTGACCAAGGAGCAGCTCCCGATCACCGACCCGGCGGAGGTGCCGGACGTCGTCTCGGATGCCATTGGAACGGCGCTGTCGGGCCGTCAGGGACCGGTCGTCGTGGAGGTGGCGCCCGACGTGCTGGCCGCCGAAGGCGAGGTGGACTTCGACGAGTTCGATGTGGCGATTGCCGGGGCCGTATTGGATGATGACTCCGTGGCGGCCGCGGCATCGCTCCTCGCCGCGGCCAAGCGGCCGGTCATCTATGCGGGCGGCGGTGCGTTCGGCGCGGCGCGGGAGGTCCGGACGCTCGCCGAACGGCTCAAAGCGCCGGTGATCATGACCCAGAACGGGATCGGCGTGCTGGATACCCGGCACGAGCTCGCGCACACCCTGATCTCGGGTCACGAAATCTGGTCTGAGGTCGATGTCGTGCTGGCCGTCGGCACGCGGCTCATGCAGCCATTGTTCGACTGGGGTTACGACGACGATCTGAAACTCATCCGGATCGACGTCGATCCCCGCCAGTCGGCCGAGCCCTGGACCGCGGACGTTCATTTGTCGGCCGACGCCAAGCAAGTCCTGGCGCGGCTCAATCACGCCCTGGCCGGCGATGGGTCGTCGGGGTGGAACCGAGACGACCTCTTGCGACTCAAGGCCGAGGCCGAGGCGGCGATGGCCGACAGGATGTCCGGCCAGCACGCGCTGACGGCCGCCATCCGGGCCGGCCTGCCGGACAATGCCTTTGTCGCCTTCGATATCACCCAGGTCGGCTATCACGCATGGTGGGGATTTCCGGTGCATGAGCCGGGCACCGTCATCCGCCAGGGGTACCAGGGCAATCTCGGCTACGCGTTTCCAACCGCGCTCGGCGCCAAGGTGGCGCACCCCGACCGGCCCGTGGTCTGCATCACCGGTGACGGCGGGTTCATGTTCAATGTTCAGGAGTTGGCGACCGCGGTCCAGAACGGGATCAACCTGATTGTCGTGGTGCTAACCGACGGCGGCTACGGCAGCGTCCGCCGCTACCAGAAACTCAACTACGATGAAGCCTACATCGCGTGCGATTTGGAAAACCCCGATTTCGTCGAGTTGGCGGGGGTCTTCGGAATGGAGGCCATGCGGGCCGAGGGACCGGCCGGGCTCACCGCCGCGCTTCGGGAGGCCGTCAGCCGCCCGGCCCCGGTGCTCATCGACGTTCCGGTGGGCGAATTCGATCCCTGGCAGGCGTTTTTCCCAAGGAAGAGGGTGCGGGGAGTCTAGCTCTTCTCCCATTCCCGCTGCCTAAGCACGAAGCGCTGGACCTTGCCGGTCTGGGTCTTGGGCAGTTCGTCGATGTACTCCACGGCGCGGGGGTACTTGTAGGGCGCGATCCCGTTCTTGACGAAATCCTGCAGTTCGGCGCTCAACGCCTCGCCGGTCTCGGTGCCGGGCCGCGGCACGATGAACGCCTTGACGATGTTGGTGCGGTCGGGATCCGGCGAAGCGACGACGGCGCACTCGGCGACCGCCGGGTGTTCGAGCAGCATCGCCTCCACCTCCGGGCCGGAAATGTTGTAGCCGGACGAAATGATCATATCGTCGCCCCGCGCCACGTAGCGGAAGTAGCCATCGTCGCTCATTTCATAGACGTCGCCGGGATAGTTCCAGCCGTCCTTCACGTACATTTTCTGCCGCTCGATGTCGTTGATGTAGCGGCAGCCGGTGGGGCCCTTGACCGCGAGTTGGCCCGGCGTGCCCGGCGGCGCCTCGTTTCCGTCGTCGCCGACCACCTTGGCCCGGTAACCGGGAATCGCGCGGCCGGTAAAGCCGGCCCGCATGTTGCCGGGGGTCTCGGACACGAAAATATGGAACATCTCGGTGGCGCCGAGGCCGTCGATCAGCCGGATGCCGGTGGCGTCCCTGAAGGCTTCCCACGTCGCCTTGGGCAATGTCTCTCCCGCCGAAATTCCCTGACGCAGCGATGAAATATCGTATTTGCCCCACAAGTCGGCCATCGCCCGGTAGGCGGTCGGCGCGGTGTAGATCTGTGTCACGCCGTAGCGCTGGATGGTGTCCAGCACCTCATCGGGCGCCGGTGCGGTGAGGAAGCGGGTCGAGGCGCCGTAGCGCATGGGAAATACCGTCAGGCCCCCGAGACCGAAAGTGAACGCCAGCGGCGGGGTTCCGGTCACGACGTCGGTTTCCCCGATCTTGCCGATATGGCGGGGAAAGCAATCGCAGGTGGCGAGCACGTCCCGATGGAAATGCATGGTGCCTTTCGCCCCGCCGGTGGACCCGGACGTAAAGGCGATCAGGGCGACATCGCCGGCCGAGGTGTCCACCGCCTCGAAATCCGAGGGTTTGCTCTCCATGGCGGTCTCGAGGGAACCCGCGCCGTCGCCGGCCGGGGAAAAGAACGCGAGGTGTTTGAGCTCCGGCCAGCCGGCGGCGGCTTCCTCCATTTCGTCCGACAGGCCGGCCTCGCAGAGCGCATGGGTGACGCCTCCCCGATCCATGGTGTAGATCAACTCCCGGGCGCGCAGCAGCGGCATGGTGGTGACGCAAATGCCGCCGGCTTTCAGGACGGCAAACCAGCAGGCGACCAGCATGGGCGTGTTGGCGCCGCGCAGCAGCACCCGGTTGCCGGGAACCAGGCCGTGATCCTCGGCCAGCACCCGGGCAATTTGATTGACGCGCTTTTGCAGTCCGGCGTACGTCCACGTCTCCTCGGCCAGGTGCAGGACGGGATTGCCGCCTTTGCCCGCGGCGACCTGATCGTCGAGCAGGACCTTGGCGACGTTGATCCGGTCCGGGTAGGCGGCGAGTTCGGGGAGCGAATATTCGAAGTCCGGCCACAGCTCCTCGGGCGGCAGACTGTCGGCGGCGAAAGTGTCCGAATGAGCGCTCGGACCACCGCCTGGAACCTTGTCGTCGTTGCTCATGATGAGAAGCTTACCCCATTGGCGTGGCTTCGCAACCATCCCGGATTTCCGCCCGAATTCGACGAGCCATGCATTTTCTGCAAGGCAGAAATGACTCGCAAGCGGCTCGAACTGTTGAACTTTTCGGCTATATCCCCCGTAACGGCAATGACAATCAAAAAGAAAGAGAGTCTACCATGAACGCCCTGTCGAAAGACGCTTCCATCGATGCCGGCCGGCTGAGTCTCGCCGGCCTCCCGGCCCTGCGGCTGGACCCGGATTCCGCCCGGGACTACGCGCGCTACCGGCATTTGAGCAATGGCCTGCGGCTGACGATCGACGATATCAAGCGGTTCGCCGCCGGCGTGGTCGACGGTATCCGCTTCATCCTCGAGCGCAACGCCGAGCGCCGGATCGTCCTGGAGGTTGAGCGCCTGTCCGCCCACCAGCGGTCGGACATCGGCATCGCGGCGTCATCGGCGGAGGTGTTCGCAAACGCGGCGACCAAACAGATTTTTTGATGCCGTGCATGGCCGCGCGGCCTATAATTCAGCCAAACCAAGCACCCCGGAGGGACCCATGGCACTCAGAATCAATGACGAAGCGCCGGATTTCACGGCCGAATCGACGGAAGGCACGATCGATTTCCACGACTGGATCGGATCGGGCTGGGCGATCTTGTTCTCGCACCCCAAGGACTTCACGCCGATCTGCACCACCGAACTCGGCTATATGGCCGGACTGAGACCCGAATTCGAAAAGCGCGGCTGCAAGATCATCGGTATAAGCGTCGACGGCGTCGCCGAGCATGAGAAGTGGTCCGAGGACATCAAGAGTTCCCAGGGCAATGAACTCAATTATCCCCTGGTCGGCGATCCCGAGCTCAAGGTGGTCAAGGCGTATGACATGCTGCCGGCGGACACCGGAGACACTTCGGAAGGCCGGACGGCCGCCGACAACGCCACGGCGCGATCCGTGTTCATCATCGGGCCCGACAAGAAGATCAAGGCGACGTTCACCTATCCGATGAGTTCGGGACGGAACTTCGACGAAATTCTGCGCCTGCTGGATTCCATTCAACTGACGGCGAAGGAGCAGGTTGCGACGCCGGTCAACTGGAATCCCGGAGAAGACGTCGTGATTCTGCCGGCCATCTCCGACGAACAGGCGAAAGAGAAGTACCCGGACGGCTGGAACGCGCCGCTCCCGTATCTCCGGTACGTTCCCGATCCCGGCAAGTAGCCGGTCGACCCCGATGAACGGACGGCGGCCCTTCGGCATGGAGGGCCGCCGTACTCTATCAATCGTCATCTGATTTTGCTCAATTGGCCATAAAGCGCTAAAAGTGGGCGATTCCGCGCACGAATCGCGGAGCCGGCCGCTATCCACGGAGCCACGCGTGGCCGATCAGGACATACAGCAGCCGACCGCGCACGGGCCGACGCCCGACACGGTCATCCTCGATCAATTTCCCGACCCGGTTATTTTGCTCAACCGGCGGCGGGAGGTGCTGTTCGCCAATACCGCCGCGGGCGACGTGCTGAGCGGGCGGTTCGCCGGGCGCGATCTGGCATTGTCGTTCCGGCACCCGGCGGTCCTCGAGATTGCCGACCGGGTGATCGGGACGGGCAGAAGCCTGACCGTGGATATTTCGGTTCCGTCCCCGGTGCAACGGAGCTTCCTGGTCCGCGCCTTGGCCCTGGACGACGAGGCGGCGGCGGCCATGCTGATTTTCGAAGATGTCACCGGCGCCCGGGCGGCCGAGGAAATGCGGGCCGACTTCATCGCCAATGTCAGCCACGAATTGCGCTCACCCATCTCATCGCTCGTCGGCTTCATCGAGACGTTACGGGGCCCGGCGGCCGACGACGAGGGTGCACGGGAAAAGTTTCTTGCGATGATGGCCGAGGAAGCCCGGCGCATGTCCCGGCTGATCGATGACCTGCTGTCGCTGTCCCGGGTCGAAACCATGGAGCATGTGCGCCCCGGCGATATGCTGGATATCGGTATGGTGCTTCGGTCGACGGCGGAAATGCTGACGCTGCGCGCCGAAGAAAAGAACATGATGATCAAGGTGGATTGCGCCGCGAACCTGCCGCCGGTCATCGGCGACCACGACGAGCTGGTGCAGGTTTTTCACAACCTGTTCGACAACGCCGTCAAATACGGCCGGCGGGGAACGGTCGTGAACGTCAGGGTTACCCCGGCGGTCCCGGTCCCGGGATCACGGGAACCCGGCCTGTCCATCGCCGTTACCGACGAGGGCGGCGGGATCGCGCAGGAACACCTGGCCCGCCTTACGGAACGGTTTTATCGGGTCGACAAAGGGCGCTCCCGGGAGTTGGGCGGGACCGGTCTCGGGCTGGCGATCGTCAAGCACATCGTCAACCGTCACCGGGGTCATTTGGCGATCCGGAGCGAGGTCGGTGAGGGCGCCACGTTCACGGTGCATCTCCCCATCGAATCAGAACCACGATCAGCCCAGGGTTAACCGTCGCAACCTATTGAAATATATGGGTTGGGAGTGTCATAAAATTGTAATGACAATGTCATAAAAGATGCTCGGCCGGTTCCTAGAGTCGCGGCTCATCAGGCGTGAAACGCCATTGACCGTTCGATCACAGGATCTCACAGGAGAGTGTCTATTATGATGAGGAAGTCCTTCGTACTCGCCGCCGCGGCCGTGACGGTCGCCTTCGCGGGTGCAGCGGAAGCCCGGGATCAGATTCGCATTGTCGGTTCGTCCACGGTTTTCCCGTTCTCGGCGGCCGTCGCCGAAGCCTTCGGCAAGTCGGCGAAGTTTAAGACCCCGGTTGTCGAGAGCACCGGTTCAGGCGGCGGCATGAAGCTGTTCTGCGCCGGTATCGGCGTCAACCATCCAGACATCACCAACGCGTCCCGCCGGATCAAGAAGTCCGAGTTCGAGAAGTGTAAGGCGGCCGGCATCGGCATCACCGAGGTGAAGGTCGGCTTTGACGGCATCGTTCTCGGCAGTTCCAAGAAGGCCCGGCCGATGAGCCTGACCAAGGCCCAGATCTTCCTGGCCCTGGCCCACAAGGTTCCGCGGAACGGCAAGCTGGTAGACAACCCCTACAAGAACTGGAGCGACATCGACAAGAGCCTGCCGAAGACCAAAATCGAGGTTCTCGGCCCGCCCCCGACCTCCGGTACCCGCGACGCGTTCGTGGAATTGGCCATGGAAGGCGGCTGCAAGGCCGTCCCGGCCGCCAAGGCCCTCGGCCTGGCCAAGAAGAAGTGCCACGCCATTCGCGAGGACGGCGCCTTCGTCGAGGCCGGTGAAAACGACAACCTGATCGTTCAGAAGCTCGAAGCCAACCCCGCCGCGGTCGGCATCTTCGGGTTCAGCTTCCTCGATCAGAACTCCGACAAGATTCAGGGCGCCCGCGTTGACGGCGTTCAACCGACTTTCGACAACATTGCGTCGGGCAAGTACGCCGTTTCCCGCTCCCTGTTCTTCTACGTCAAGCAACAGCACGTCGGTGCGATCCCCGGCATCAAGGAGTACGTGAACGAGTTCACCTCCGAGAAGGCCTGGGGGCCGGACGGATATCTGGTCGACAAGGGCCTGATCCCGCTTCCCGACGCCGACCGCAAGAAAGTCATGACCAGCGCGCGTGGCCTCGCGCCGCTGAGCATGTAGCGGACTTCGGGGCGGTGACGGGCAAGGTGTCGCCGCCCCGCACTTCATCCAAACCCGGGTGCGACCCGGAAATCGTACAAGAAAATTTACCGCCCAGCGAAATGCGTACATTGCCCCAAGCGCCGGGGATCGGGGACTAGGACGTGAACACCGTTATTCTTCTAATCGCGATCCTCGGTTTGACGGCATACGGTTATCAGATTGGCCGCCGCCGGGCCCTCGGCACCGTGAACGGCGAACGCCGCCGGCTTCATTCCCTACCGGAATATCACGGCGCTTATGTCGCGCTTTGGTGCCTTGTTCCCGTCGTGATCATCGTCTTTGCCTGGCTGATCTTCGAAACCACGATTATCAACGGCATACTTGTCACTTCGCTGCCGACCGAGCAGCAGGCGCTCCCCAAATCTCAGCTGGAGTTGCTTCTGAACGAGATCGCAAATATCGCCGCCGGCACCCGGCAAGGGGCGGATATCGATCCGTATAAGATTGCCGCCGCCCGGCAATATTCCAATTTGAGTCTGGTGAGCACCGGGCTTCAGGTCGTTCTTGTGCTGATTGCCGGTGGCGTGGGATTGGCGCTGGCGAAGCGTCAAATTTCCGCCCGATTCCGCAGCCGGCACAGTGTCGAGCGAATGATCAGGATTATGCTGGTCATCTGCTCCACCATCGCGATTTTGACGACCATCGGCATCGTTCTGTCCCTGATGTTCGAAGCCATGCGCTTCTTTGCCAAAGTCTCGGCCCTGGAGTTCCTGTTTGGTCTTCACTGGAGCCCCCAGACCGCATTGCGGGCGGACCAGGTCGGCTCGACCGGCGCCTTTGGCGCGGTGCCGATTTTTACCGGCACGCTGCTGATTACGATGATCTCCATGCTCGTCGCCGTGCCGGTCGGTCTGATGTCGGCGATCTATATGGCGGAGTATGCGACGCCCAAGGTTCGAGGCATCGTGAAGCCCTTGCTTGAGATACTCGCCGGCGTTCCAACGGTCGTATACGGATTTTTCGCGGCGCTCACCGTCGGTCCCTTTATTCGCGACTTTGGCGATAGCGTCGGCCTTTCCGTCGCATCCGAGAGCGCGCTGGCGGCCGGGTTGGTCATGGGGATCATGATCATACCCTTCGTCTCGTCCCTATCGGACGACATCATAAATGCCGTGCCGCAGTCGCTGCGTGATGGTGCTTATGCCGTCGGCGCAACCAGATCGGAGACCGTCAAGCAGGTGGTCATTCCGGCCGCGTTGCCGGGAATCGTCGGCAGCATCCTCCTGGCCGTCAGCCGGGCGATCGGCGAGACGATGATCGTAGTCATGGCGGCCGGCCTGTCGGCCAACCTCACGGCGAATCCGTTGGAAGCCGTAACCACCGTTACCGTGCAGATCGTTACCCTGCTCGTCGGCGACCAGGAGTTTGACAGCGCCAAGACATTGGCGGCGTTCGCCCTCGGTCTGGTGCTCTTCGTCGTCACCCTCATCCTCAACGTGATCGCGCTGACGGTGGTGCGCAAGTACCGGGAAAAATATGACTGATCAGGTTGTCGATATCCGGGCGCTGAAACCCGATCTTTCCCCGGAGCGCATAAGCCGCCGCTACGCCGCCGAGCGCAGGTTTCGCCTGTATGGCCTGGTTGCCATTGCGGTGGCGATATTCATGCTCGCGCTGCTGATGGTTGTGATTGTCTCGAAGGGTTACTCGGCGTTTGTTCAAACCCACATATTGGTCGAGGTGACATTTGACCGCGAGGTGATCGATCCGGACGACACCAATGACCCGGAGGTCATTTCGCAGGCCAATTTCCGGGGTATTGCAAGAGGCGCAATCCGGAAGATGTTCCCGGAGGTGACCAGCCGCCGGGACCGGCGGCAGCTCTACCGCATATTCAGTTCCGAGATCGATTTCCAATTGATGCGGATGGCGCGGGACGACCCGTCGGTGATCGGCACGACCCGGCAGGTCTGGCTGAAGGCGGGCGCCGACATCGACATGCTCACCAAGGGGTTCATCGACCGGGATGTGCCGGAATCCAATCGCCGGGTAAACGACAAGAGTCTGGGTTGGTATGACCGATTGGACGAACAGCAGCTCGTATCACGGCGATTCAACACGACCTTCTTCACTGCCGCCGACAGCCGCGAGCCCGAGCAGGCGGGTATTTTGGGGGCGCTCGTCGGGTCATTTCTGACCCTCGCGGTTACCCTTGTCCTGGTTTTTCCGGTCGGGGTGTCGGCCGCGGTCTATCTCGAGGAATTCGCACCCAAGAACAAATGGACCGACATTATCGAGGTCAATATCAACAACCTCGCGGCCGTCCCCTCCATTGTCTTCGGATTGTTGGGCCTTGCCGTGTTCCTGAACTTCTTCGAGCTGCCCCGCTCGGCGCCGCTCGTCGGCGGCATCGTGCTGGCCCTGATGACCCTGCCGACGATCATCATCGCCAGCCGTTCGGCCATCATGGCCGTTCCGCCTTCGATCAGGGAAGCCGCACTGGGTGTCGGAGCAAGCCACATGCAGACGGTCGCGCATCACGTGCTTCCCTTGGCGCTGCCGGGCATGTTGACCGGAACGATCATCGGCATGGCGCGCGCGTTGGGAGAAACGGCGCCCTTGCTGATGATCGGCATGGTCGCCTTCATTGTCGATATACCCGGAAGCATCACGGACGCGTCCACCGTTCTCCCCGTGCAGGTATTTCTTTGGGCCGATGCGCCGGAGAGAGCGTTTGTCGAGCGTACGTCCGCGGCAACGCTTGTACTGCTCGTGTTTCTGGTCGCTATGAATCTTGCGGCAATTTTACTAAGAAAGAAATTCGAGAGGCGTTGGTAGAATGGAAAACATGGCGATGGCTCTGGACTCACCAGTGAACGATGAACCAGCGGTCACCGAGGAAACGAAGGTGTCGGCCAGGGATGTTGGCGTCTTTTACGGAGAAGCGAATGCGCTCCGCGACGTGAATATCGATTTCAAGGTTAATCAGGTCACCTCGCTCATTGGTCCGTCGGGTTGCGGAAAGTCGACCTTTATCCGATGCCTCAACCGAATGAATGACACCATCGATTCATGCAGGGTTGTCGGTTCCATCATCATGGATGGCCGTGACATCTACTCGAGAGATGTCGATCCCGTGGAACTGCGGGCACGGGTGGGCATGGTGTTCCAGAAACCGAATCCGTTTCCGAAGTCCATTTACGACAATATCGCCTATGGACCCCGCATTCACGGCATGGCCTCTCGCGGCGGCGAACTCGACGCAATTGTCGAAGGCAGCCTTCGGTCGGCGGGTCTTTGGGAGGAGGTAAAGGACCGTCTCGCCGAACCCGGCACGGGACTCTCCGGCGGCCAACAGCAGCGGCTGTGCATTGCCCGGGCCATTGCCGTATCGCCTGAGGTTATCTTGATGGACGAGCCGTGCTCGGCTCTCGATCCCATTGCCACCGCCAAGATCGAGGAATTGATCGACGAGCTGCGGCAGAACTACACCATCGTCATCGTGACCCACTCCATGCAGCAGGCCGCCAGGGTGTCGCAGAGAACGGCATTCTTTCATCTCGGCAACCTGGTCGAGCAGGGCGACACCGAGCACATCTTCACGAACCCCGATGACGACCGGACCAAGGCCTACATCACCGGGCGAATTGGTTGACGGACACGCAGGAGTTTGGCCGATGAATGACGAACATATCGTCAGCAGCTACGACGAGGACCTGGAAAGGCTGGACAACCTGATCGCCGAGATGGGGGGGCTTGCCGAAGCGCATCTCGCCGACTCCATCGATGCCTTAATCCGGTTCGATACCGAAACCGCCAATCGGATCGTCGCCGATGACCGGAAAATCGACGATCTGGAGGCCGAGGTGGACAAACTCGCGGTACAGGTTGTCGCCCTCCGTCAGCCCATGGCCGACGACCTTCGCGTGGTGATCACGGCATTGAAAATCGCATCCAATATCGAACGGATCGGAGACTACGCCAAAAACATTTCCAAGCGGACCATGACGCTGGCCAAGACCCCGACCATCGGGTCTTCGGTAAATACCATCGCCCGGATGGGCGGCGTGGTTCAGGGGATGATCAAGAACGTGCTCGATGCCTATGTGGCCCGCGACGCCGACAAGGCGGAGGACGTTCGCCGCCGGGACGAGGAGGTGGACCAGATCCACTCCAGCCTGTTCCGGGAACTCCTGACCTACATGATGGAAGATCCGCGGAAGATAGGAACCTGCACACACCTTCTGTTCATCGCCAAGAATGTCGAACGGATCGGTGATCACGTAACCAGCATCGCCGAGCAGATTCACTTCATGGTCCACGGGACCTTCCCGTCCGACGACCGGCCCAAGGGAGACAGCTCGAGCTTCACCGTCGTCGAAACGGGCGGCGGGTCCAACGGCTGACGCGAGGTTGAATGTGAAACCCCTGGTCCTGATCGTTGAAGATGAACCGCCTCTCGCGGAGGTGCTGCGATACAACTTTCAGAGCGCCGGTTTCGATACGCTGACCACGATGGACGGCGAGGAAGCCCTGATCATGGTCGAGGAGGAAAGCCCCGACCTGATCGTGCTCGATTGGATGCTGCCCGGCCTGTCGGGGATCGAGGTTTGCCGGATGATCCGGGAGCGGCGGAAAACCCGGGCGTCACCGATCATCATGCTGACGGCCCGCGGCGAGGAAGGCGACCGGATTCGCGGTCTCGATGCCGGCGCCGACGACTACGTGGTCAAGCCGTTTTCGCCCAACGAATTGGTGGCCCGCGCGCGCGCCGTTATCCGGCGTACCCGCCCGGCGCTGGCCGAAGAGGTGCTTAATTATGGCGGCGTCGAGATGGACCTCGCCGCCCACAAGGTGCGCCGCGAAGGACGGTCGATCCATCTGGGCCCGACCGAATACCGGCTGCTGCGGGTGTTGTTGGAACGCCCCACCCGGGTATTTTCCCGCGAGCAGCTTCTGGACGCGGTCTGGGGCCGGGATGTCTACGTCGAGGAACGTACCGTCGACGTCCATATTCGCCGCCTGCGCAAGGCCTTGAACGGAGCGGAAGAGGCCGACCTCATCCGCACGGTCCGCGGCGGCGGCTACGCCATCGACGCCAGGACGAACTAATCCCGGTCAAATTGATCCAATTCGGCCGGAAACTGCTCTAGGCTTCCGCCATGAAGCCGTTCGTTCCCCTGATTGCCGGCCTTGTCTGGCTGTTGACCGAGACCGCACCGGCGCGCGCCACGGGTCCCGTTCCCGACCTGCCCGAATGGCTGCCGCCCCCAGCCGGCTGGGAGCGGCTGTCGCCCGGGAAGGCCGAGCTTGGCCGGCGGCTGTTCTACGACACCCGGCTGTCGGCGACCGGGAACGTATCGTGCGCAACGTGTCATCGCCAGGACCGGGCGTTTTCGGACCCGCGCGGCGTATCGGTCGGTGTCCACGGCGATCGGCTTCGGCGGAACGCCCCCAGCCTTGCAAACGTGGCCTACCGGCCCGTACTCCTTTGGGCCAATCCCGATGTCCGCAGATTGGAGGACCAGTTGCTGCGGCCGCTATTTGGCGCCGATCCGCCGGAAATGGGGATGAACGGGCGGGAGGATCAACTGCGCCGGCTGTTCCGGCGGGACGAAACCTACCGGCGAATGTTCGATGCGGCCTTCGGTGCCGGTGGAGACCGGTTGAAACAGATGGCCGCCGCCGTGGCCGAATTTCAACGCACGCTGATATCCGCCCGCTCCGCCTACGACCGGTTTCGGGCCGGTGACCGGCGGGCCATTTTGCCTGCTGCCCGGGCCGGCGCCGACCTGTTTTTCTCGGAACGCCTGCAATGTTTTCAGTGCCATGGCGGACTGCACTTCACCGACACGCATCGGGACCGGCGGCTGGCCTTTGACGAGGCGGCGTTTCACAACACCGGGCTCGGTGATCCGGATGATCCGGGATTGGCGGCGGTGACCGGCCGGGCGGAAGATCGCGGCCGGTTCCGCACGCCCAGTTTGCGCAATGTCGCCGTCACCGCGCCGTACATGCATGACGGCAGCGTCGAAACCCTGCGCGGGGTGATCGAACTCTATGCCGCCGCCGGACGCCCCGGAGGCGCCCCGGGCCGGAGCTCCCTGGTCCGCGGATTTGAGATCGGCGAGAACGAAATTCGCCATTTGATCGCGTTTCTGGAGAGCCTGACCGATGAGGCGTTTCTGACCGACCCGGCCTATGCCGATCCGTTCCCGGCACGCAAATAGGCGCCGTCGTCGAGGTTTGATTCACGCCCGGGGCAGGGCTAAAAGAGCCCGGTCCACGACAACTCGGACCGCGGAAATTCCATGGCCTCCTACCAATATGTCTATGTGATGAAACAGCTGACCAAGGTCCTGCCCGGGGGGCGGGAATTGGTCAAGGATGTCTCGCTGTCGTTTTTTCCCGGTGCGAAAATCGGGGTGCTCGGCGTCAATGGCGCCGGCAAATCGACCCTGCTCAAGATCATGGCCGGGATCGATAGGGAATTTAACGGTGAAGCCTGGGCGGCCGACGGCGCGACGGTCGGATACCTGCCCCAGGAGCCGGGACTGGATCCGGACAAGACCGTCGAGGAGAACGTGGTCGAAGGACTTGGCGAAACCACCAGGCTGATCGCCCGGTTCAACGAAATATCCGAAAAATTCGCCGAGCCCATGGAGGATGACGAAATGAATGCCCTGCTCGCCGAGCAGGGAGAGTTGCAGGAGAAGATCGACGCGGTCAACGGATGGGAAATCGAGCGCACCGTGGAAATCGCCATGGATGCGCTCCGCTGCCCGCCGGGCGATGCCGATGTGACCAAACTTTCGGGCGGCGAGCGCCGGCGCGTGGCGCTGTGCCGCCTGTTGCTGCAGAAGCCGGATCTTCTCCTGCTCGATGAGCCGACCAACCACCTGGACGCCGAATCCGTGGGTTGGCTGGAGCTTCATCTGCAGGAGTACGAAGGCACGGTGGTCGCCGTCACCCATGACCGCTACTTCCTCGATAATGTGGCGGGGTGGATCCTGGAGGTCGACCGGGGACGGGGCATCCCGTACGAAGGCAATTATTCGTCATGGCTCGAGCAGAAACAGCAACGCCTGGCCCTTGAAGAGAAGCAGGAAAAGGCCCGCCAGCGGACCCTTGCCCACGAGCTGGAATGGATTCGCCAATCGCCGCGGGCGCGGCAGGCCAAGTCCAAGGCCCGAATCCAGGCCTTCGAGGCGTTGCGGGCGCAGGCGGCGGAACGAAATCCCGACACCGCTCAGATCATCATCCCCGAAGGTCCCCGGCTGGGCGATCTGGTCATCGAGGCGGCCGATCTTCGCAAGGGCTACGGCAATCACCTGCTGATCGACGATCTGAGTTTCAAGCTGCCGCCCGGCGGTATCGTCGGCATCATCGGACCCAACGGTGCCGGCAAGACGACGTTGTTCCGGATGATTTCCGGCGAGGAGGAGCCGGATGGCGGTTCCATCCGGCTCGGCGACACGGTCGCGCTCGGCTACGTCGATCAGTCCCGCGATGCCCTCAATGACGACAACACGGTCTGGGAAGAGATTTCCGAGGGCGAGGCCGAAGTTGATCTCGGCAGCCGCAAGATCCAGAGCCGGGCCTATGTCGGGCAATTCAATTTCCGGGGCCCCGACCAGCAAAAGAAGGTCGACCGGCTTTCCGGCGGCGAACGCAATCGGGTGCACCTCGCCAAGGTGCTGAAGTCCGGCGCCAATGTGATTCTGCTGGATGAGCCGACCAACGATCTTGATGTGGAAACCCTGCGCGCCTTGGAACAGGGCCTCCTGGAGTTTCCGGGCTGCGCGGCGGTGATCAGCCATGACCGCTGGTTCCTCGACCGTATCGCCACCCATATCCTGGCCTTCGAGGGCAACAGCGAGGTGGTCTGGTTCGAAGGCAACTACGAGGATTACGAAGCCGACCGGCAGCGGCGTCTCGGCGAGAAGGCCAATCAGCCGCACCGGATCAAATATAAGCCGCTCACCCGCGACTAGAGCCCGAACTCAATTGGGGGTTTCCCGTTCTTGCGTCCCCCCTGACCCCGACCCTTGTGTCTTGCGGAATGAGGTAGGGTGAGGAACCCGTCGGGATTACTTCTTGGCGCCGGGATCCGCGATTTCGAAGTCGCCGCCAAATCCGGGCGCCGGATCGGCGTCGGGTTCCGCGCCGTTCTTGATTTCGTCGGCACGCCGCTGCCGGTAGAGACTGCGAATGGCGGCATAGAAATCGATGGAGCTTTTCTCGAGGTCGTCCAGCACATCCCAGAGCTGATCACGGGTGTCGATGCCGGCAGCGCCGGTGCGAGAGTAGGCGACGTACTCGCGGCCGGTGTTATTGGCCCAAAGGCTCAGGGGATCCATCAGCGTATCGACCACAAAGCCGATGGTGTCCCGGTAGTTGGAGGGGCCCAGGACCGGCAGCATCAGGTAGGGGCCTTCCTCAAATCCCCAGACCGCGAGGGTCTGCCCGAAGTCTTCCCGGTGACGTTCAAGGCCGCTGGGCGTCGCTTGGTCGAACAAACCAAGCAATCCGGCCGTGGAGTTGATCACGAACCGTCCGGCTGTGGTCATCGCCCGTTTGAACTCACCCTGGAGGATGTCGTTGAAGAAGGTAACCGGCGAACCCAGATTCTCCAGGAAGTTATGTACCGACCGGCGGACGGGGCCAGGCGCAACTGCGCGATAAGCGCCGGTCACCGGCTTAATGACCGCCTTGTCGAGGCCCTGGTTGAAGCCGAATATGGCCCGGTTCACCCGTTCGCCAGGGTCGTTTATCTCTTGGTATTCGGCGAGGGCTTCGGGGTCGTTGGCCGGTGCGGCGGCGCACCCCGCCAGGACGGCAACCGCGAAGACCATGGCGGCGCGCCGAACGAACTCCATTACGTTACCCGGGCCCGTCATTTCGCCTAATTCCACCGATCTCCAAGTTGACCCACCGCCGCCGAGCGCGGAGAGAAGCCAAATCCACGCCGACGCCTCATAGACAATCTCGTATCGAGGGGTAGCGAATCAAACCCGTAACCGAGACCGGCCACCAAGGTTCGCACCAACTATGTGACGTCGAAACCACAACCGTGTCGATATCATAGAGATATGGAATACGCCAGTGGCGGAAGTCCCCCAATTGGTGGAGGGAACAGGCCTGTGGCGAGTATGTCACACCTTACCCTAAGCCCATGGAATTCATACCGTTTTCGAACGCTTCCCGCGTTGGTCATTGGAGCCGAACAGACCGGCGAACAGCCGAGCGGCACCGAGGCCGGGTATCTACCGGAAATCGCGGTAAAATAGAGTTGTTCAATTGCCCGAATCGGTACTTGATAAATATAAAGATATCTTTATACGATCATATATCTTTTCGAAGTTGAGATGCCGCTATGGACGACCTCTTACGATGCCTGCGTGCCGCGGCCGAGCACACCCGCTTGCGGCTTCTGGTTTTGTGCGCCGATAGCGACCTGACGGTCAGCGAACTGGTCCATATCGTCGGCCAAAGCCAGCCCCGGGTGTCTCGGCATCTAAAGGTCTTGACCGATGCGGGGCTGCTTGAGCGGATGCGCGAGGGCAGCTGGGTATTCTATCGGGTGCCAGCATCCGAACTGTCGGGCGGACTGATCGAACGGCTGCTGGAGCTGATTCCCGAAGACGACGCTCAATTTCAATCGGATCGCGCGCGGCTGGCGCTGGTTAAGGCGGACCGGCTGTCCGCGGCGGCGGCCTACTTCAAGCAGGTCGCCGGGGATTGGCACCGGCTGCGGTCGCTTCATGTCGAGGAACAAACCGTGGAGGCGGCGATTACGGATCTGGCGGATCGCGGCAACCGCGGAAGCCTGTTGGATATCGGCACCGGGACGGGCCGGATGTTGGAGCTTTTGGGGCCCTATTTCGACGAAGCGGAAGGTGTGGACCTGTCCCATGAAATGCTGGCAATCGCACGGTCCAACCTTGATAGCCGGGAAGCGGCCCATTGCCGCGTCCGGCACGGCAACATGTACATGCTGCCCTATCCTGATGACAGCTTCGATCTCATCACCATCCATCAGGTCCTTCACTATGCGGGCGAGCCCGAACGGGTGATCGCCGAAGCCGAGCGGGTCTTGCGTCCCGGCGGAAGGATCGTCGTCGTCGATTTCGCACCCCACGATCTCGAGGAATTGCGTGACCGCCATCAGCACCGGCGCCTGGGCTTCGCGGACGAGGAGTTTGCCGAATGGGCACGCCAATCCGGACTGAATGCCGGTCCGGTGGCCCACCTCACCGGGGGCAGGCTAACCGTCGTGGTTTGGCACGGTGACAAAGCCGGTGGCCGACATGCGGAGGACAACGCGCCACTCACCATAAGCGCGCGGGCGGGGGTCGGGGCCGATGCCTGAAAACCCTCGCACCCTCCCGACAATTGCCGCCGCGCCGCAATTTCCGCTCAACGTATCCTTCGAGTTCTTTCCCCCAAAGACCGAAAAGGCGGAAGCCTCCCTGTGGCAGACCGTGGACCGGCTTCAGCCGCTCAATCCCGCCTTCGTTTCCGTGACCTATGGCGCCGGCGGCTCGACCCGGTCCCGCACCCACGACATCGTCCGGCGGATCACCCACGAGCGCGGCATGCGGGCCGCCGCCCACCTTACGTGTGTCGGGGCGAGCCGGGAGGAAGTAGAGGAGGTGGCCCGGGACTATTGGGCGGCGGGTATCAAACATATCGTCGCGCTGCGCGGTGACCCGCCGGAAGGAGAGGACAGCTACACGCCCCATCCCGACGGCTTTGTTTATGCAGCCGATCTTGTGGCGGGCCTGAGGAAAGTCGCCGATTTTGAGATCAGCGTCGCCGCCTACCCGGAAACCCATCCCGAAGCCGCCAGTGCCGATGCCGATCTCGATAATCTGAAGCGCAAGGTGGATGCAGGCGCCGGCCGCGCCATCACCCAGTTCTTTTTCGACGTCGATTGTTACTTCCGGTTCGTCGACCGGGCGCGCGCGGCCGGCATTGACGTACCCATCGTCCCGGGCATCCTGCCGGTGACCAACTACGCACAGGTTTGCCGGTTCAGCGCCATGTGCGGCGCTGCCGTTCCGTCCTGGATGGCGGACCTGTTCGATGGCATGGACGATGATCCGGAAACCCGCAAGCTCATTGCCGCGACGGTCGCCGCCGAGCAATGCCGGGCCCTGGCGGCGGAAGGGGTGGCCGATTTTCACTTTTATACGCTCAACCGGGCGGACCTGACATTCGCCATTTGCCACATCCTGGGCATGCGAGCCCGGGCCGGCCCGCCCGCCGCGGAGGCGCGGGCATGACCGCGGCGATGATCGACCAGGCGAGGGGGCGGTCCGAGGCGGTGCCGGCGGAACGCACAGTGCGTCTCAAGCAACTGCTGTCCGAGCGCATCCTGGTCATGGATGGGGCCATGGGGACCATGATCCAGGCCCGAAAATTCGACGAGGAGGAGTTTCGCGGCGAACGGTTTGCCGATCATGCCCATCCCCAACGGGGCAACAACGATCTCCTCAATCTCACCCAGCCGGCATTCATCGGGAACATCCACGAATCGTACCTGGAAGCCGGCGCGGACATCCTCAAGGCCAACACGTTCAACTCGACGGCCGTCGCCGAGGCCGACTACGGCATGGAGGACGTGGTTCCGGAACTCAACCGCGAAGGGGCCCGCCTCGCCCGGCTAGCCGCCGACAAGGCCGAGGCGGCCGACGGAACCCGGCCGCGTTTCGTCGCCGGCGTGCTCGGCCCGACGAACAGGACGGCGTCCATCTCCCCTGATGTGAACGATCCCGGATTCCGCAATATCTCGTTCGACGAACTGGTTCGCATCTATACGGAATCGGCGACCGGCCTGATCGAGGGCGGCGCCGACATCCTGCTGGTCGAAACGGTCTTCGACACGCTCAACTGCAAGGCGGCCATATACGCGATCCATTCCGTATTCGAGTCGCGCGGGGCGGAAATTCCCCTGATCGTTTCCGGCACCATTACCGATGCGTCGGGCCGCACGCTCTCGGGCCAGACCCCGGAGGCCTTCTGGACGTCGGTGGCTCATGCCAATCCCCTGGCGGTCGGCCTGAACTGCGCGCTCGGCGTCGACCAGCTTCGGCCTCACATCCAATCCCTGGCCGCGGTGGCCGACGTGCCGGTCAGCATTCACCCCAATGCGGGGTTGCCCAATGCCTTCGGGGGATACGACGACACGCCGGCGCATATGTCCGCGATGCTGCGGGAATTCGCCGAAGACGGCTTGGTCAATATCGTCGGCGGTTGTTGCGGCACCACCCCCGAACATATCCGCCAATTGGCGGACGCGATGGCGGGGCTCGCGCCGCGCGAGGTGCCCGAGAAGTCGGCACGCTGCAGCTTGAGCGGGTTGGAGCCTCTCGACTTTGGTGACGTAACCGGCTTCGTCAATGTGGGCGAACGGACCAACGTGGCCGGGTCGGCCCGGTTCAGGAAGCTCATCGTCGAGGAGGATTATGCCACCGCCCTCGAGGTCGCCCGCCAACAGGTGGAGAACGGCGCGCAGGTCATCGATGTCAACATGGATGAGGCGATGCTGGATTCCGAGGCCGCCATGACGCGGTTTTTGAAGCTGGCGGCCACCGAACCGGACATCTGCCGGGTGCCGGTGATGATCGATTCTTCCCGTTGGCCGGTCATCCAGGCCGGACTCAAGTGCCTCCAGGGTAAGTGCGTGGTCAATTCCATCAGTCTGAAAGAGGGCGACGAACCGTTCCTCGAACAGGCCCGCGAGATCCTGAAGTATGGCGCGGCGGTCATCGTCATGGCATTCGATGAGCAAGGCCAGGCCGACACCCATGACCGGATGGTGGAAATCTGCACCCGGTCCTACCGGCTGCTGGTCGACGATATCGGCTTTCCCGCCCACGACATCATCTTCGATGCCAATATTTTTCCCGTCGCCACGGGGATCGAGGAACACCGGAACTTCTCCGCCGATTTCATAAAGGCGGTTGCCGGCATCAAGGAGACGCTGCCGGGCGCCATGACCAGCGGCGGGGTCAGCAACGTGTCGTTTTCTTTTCGGGGCAACAATCCGGTTCGCGAGGCCATGCACGCCGTGTTCCTGTATCATGCGGTCAATGCCGGTCTCGACATGGGCATCGTCAATGCCGGACAGTTGGCGGTGTACGCGGATATTCCCGAAGATTTGCGGGAGCGCGTAGAGGATGTCATCCTGAATCGCCGCGATGATGCCACCGAACGGCTGCTCGAAGTCGCCTCGGAGGTCGAGAGCCAGGTCAAATCCCAAGAGGAAGACCATTCGTGGCGGGACGAACCGGTGGAGTCCCGCCTCGCCCACGCCCTGGTGAAGGGCATCTCGGATTTCATCGCGGAAGACACCGAAGAAGCCCGCCAAGCCGCGGCGCGGCCCATCGAGGTGATCGAGGGCCCGCTGATGGATGGAATGAATATCGTCGGCGACTTGTTCGGGTCCGGGCAGATGTTTCTGCCCCAGGTGGTGAAGAGCGCCCGGGTGATGAAGCAGGCCGTCGCCTACCTGATCCCGTTCATCGAAGACGAAAGAGGCGGCGGCCCGCGCAGCAAGGGCAGGATCCTGCTGGCCACCGTAAAGGGCGACGTTCACGACATCGGAAAGAACATCGTCGGCGTGGTGCTGCAGTGCAATGGCTACGAAATCATCGATCTCGGGGTGATGGTCCCCTACGAGAAAATACTGGAATCCGCGAAGGCGGAAGATGTCGACGTCATCGGGCTGTCGGGGCTGATTACCCCGTCACTCGAGGAGATGTCCTCGGTGGCGCGCGAACTCGGCCGGGACGGGTTCAAGCTGCCGCTGCTGATCGGCGGGGCGACGACGTCCAAGGTTCACACAGCGGTCAAGATCGGGCCGGAATATGACGGACCCACCGTGCATGTCGTGGACGCCTCCCGCGCCGTCGGCGTCACCGGCAGTCTTTTGAGCGACAGCCTGCGCGGCGACTTTCTGGCGGGGATCGCGGCCGAGTACGAGGACGTTCGCGACCGTCATGCGGCCCGCGACAGGACGGACCGGGGGCTGTCGATCGGGGACGCCCGGGCCAACCATGCCAAACTGTCCTGGTCGGGCTATGAACCCCCGGTGCCGGGCCGGCTTGGTCTCCGGGTTTTCGAGGATTTCGATCTCGCGGAGCTTACGACGCGGATCGACTGGACGCCGTTTTTCCGGAGTTGGGAGCTCGCCGGGACCTACCCGCGTATCCTCGACGACCCGGTGGTCGGCGAGGCGGCCCAGTCCCTGTACAAGGATGCCCAAGTCATGCTGCAGCGGCTGGTGGGAGAGAAATGGCTGACCGCCAAGGGGGTGATCGGATTCTTCCCGGCGAATGCGGTGGGCGATGACATCGAGATTTACCAGGACGGCGATCGGGAGCAGGTCCGGGCCGTGGTGCCGATGCTGCGTCAGCAAATGGAGAAGGGCTCCGGCCGCGCCAATTTTTCCCTGGCCGATTTCATTGCCCGGAAGGGCTCGGGGATCGACGACTATATCGGCGCTTTCGCGGTCACGACGGGGATCGGCATCGAGGCGCATGTCGCGGCCTTCGAAGACGCCAATGACGACTACAACGCCATCCTGCTGAAGGCGCTCGCCGACCGCTTGGCGGAGGCCTTCGCCGAGCGCATGCACGAACGGGTGCGCCAGGAGTTCTGGGGCTACGAGGCGCGGGGCGCGCTCACCAACCCGGAGTTGATCAAGGAAAAGTACCGCGGTATCCGGCCCGCCCCCGGCTATCCGGCCTGCCCCGATCACTCCATCAAACCGCAGTTGTTCGAGCTGCTGTCCGCCGAGGACCGGATCGGCATTTCACTCACGGAAAGTTTCGCCATGATGCCGGCGGCATCCGTCTCGGGCTATTATTTTGCCCATCCGGAAGCGGAATATTTCGGTATCGGCCGGCTCTCCAGGGACCAGGTCGAGGATTACGCGGCGCGGCGCGGCGTCCCGGTGGAGCAGGCCGAGAAGTGGTTGGCGCCAAATCTTGGCTACGCCCGATAGAGCGGCTATTAATCCCTCCCGCCGCTCAAAATCCCGGGAGGTTACCGATGAACGCCCAGCAACTGAGAGAACGCCAGTCCCCATTGAAAGCCAAATACAGGGATGAACCGGGGGCGGCCATGCGGGTCCTGCATGGCGAAGGCGTACTGGCGCCCGAAAATCTTTCCTGCCGGGTCGATATGGGTTTCGGTGTTGCCGATGCCGGGCTTCATCCGGCGGCGGGCGGAGACGGGAGCTGGGCCTGTTCCGGCGATATGCTGCTGCAAACCCTGGCGGCGTGCGCCGGGGTCACCATGACGGCGGTGGCGACGGCGATGGAAATCCCTATCGAGTCCGGCGCGGTCCGGGCCGAGGGCGACCTCGATTTTCGCGGCACCCTGGGCGTCGACAAGACCGCGCCGGTCGGGTTCACCCATATTCGCCTGTTCTTTGACCTGAAAACCGATGCCGCGCCGGATCGGCTCGCGACGCTGCTGAAGCTGACCGAGCGCTATTGCGTCGTTCTGCAGACCCTTCAAGGGGGGCCGGCGATCTCATCGGAGATCAACAACAATTAGGCGACCGACTTCATCCAGGCGATGCATTCGTCGAGCGCCGCGGGCGTGTCCGCCGCGCCAACCTCATGGCGCCAGCCATGGCCCGGCAGAACCCAGGAAAACCGGTAGTCCCTGAGGCGTTCCATGGATTGGATCTGGGTCCGCCAGTCGTACCAGCACACCCGCCGGCCGGCGCGGAGGCGCTCCTGGTCGGGGCTCCACCACAGATGATCGCCGGTGAACAGGAAGCGTTCCCCAAAGAGCAGACAGGCCGATCCCCGGGTGTGGCCGGGCACGGGAATCATCAGCAGGTCGTCGCCGAGGGCGACGGGATCGGCGCCGTCGACCGGCTGTTCGAACATCCGGGTTCCGCCGCCCATGTCGTCTGCGTGCATGATGCGCCGGCAGCCGAAATAATCGGCGAACTTCTGATGGTCGGCGACGTCGTCCCGGTGGCTCAGGAACATGATGTCGACGCCGCCCAGCGCCTCCAGCCGATTGACCAGGTCGCGGGCGAACCGGGGAGAATCGACCAGCACGTTTCCGTGAGGCCGGCGGATGAAATAGCTGGACGCGCCGTAGGACGCGCTCGAGTGATAGCCGCAGTAATAGACCCCGTCCGCCAGATGCTCGGGGAACGCCGCCTTGGCGGCCGACATGTCGTGTTTGCTCTTGCTGCCGATGGCCGAGACGGGACAGGTCAGCAATGCCATCAATGCCTGCCGGACCTGGCCGTCGTCGTCGGGCTGCCTGTAGACCCGGGAGTACGCCCCGTCACCGTCGAAACTGTCCGGCGCCACCCACCGGCAGGCTTCGCAGTCGATACAGGACGAATCGACGAAAAACTCGCCGTCGGCGTTGGTTGCCAGGCGCTGCGCCGGGTTGACCATGCGGGCTCACCTTTGCTGTCTGTCCGCAACCCTAACGGCACCCCGCCGCCCCATCAACCGGACGGGTTTTGCGGTTAATTGGAATTCGCGATGGTGTTGAAAACCGAAATACAATTTTACCGTCCGGTTCCTTTTCTTCCGCAACGGCTATCCCGATCTTACCCAAACCATAAAGGCGCTTCCGGCCGTACGACCGGCGCACACCATGTTGCAGTCCGCGGCCCGGGCGCGTATTACTGTATTGTTCGTAATCCGTTGATTCGATTGAGGAATGTTCGGACGCCAATTGCGGCCTAGCCGGCTGCTCATGCGGGCACGCCGGATCATCAGGAACGATCAGCTCATTCTCGTGGTGCTGGCCGTCGTCGTCGGCGCGTTGGCCGGCATCGGCACCATCCTGATCCGCGAAGGCATCGATTGGGTCCAGACCATCGGCTTCGGCTCACCCGAGGAAAGCATCTTTTCCATGGCCTCCGACCTGGCCTGGTGGGTCGTCCTGCTGGTGCCCACGGCCGGCGGGCTGATCGTCGGATTGTTCATTTACTGGGTCATGCCCGAGAAAAAGCCGCAAAGCGTCGCCAAGGTCATCGAGGCGAGCGCGCTCCGCGGCGGACGCATGACCATTCGCGAAGGCTTCGGGGCGGCGGTGGCGAGCGTCGTTTCGATCGGTTCGGGGGCGTCGGTCGGCCGGGAAGGTCCGGCCATCCACCTGGGCGCCACCTTGGGCGCCTGGGTCGCCCGGCGATTGCACCTGACGCGATCCCTGTCGCGCGCCCTGCTGGGCTGCGGCGCGGCCGCCGCGGTCGCCGCGTCGTTCAACGCCCCCATCGCCGGCGCCTTGTTCGCCCACGAGGTGGTGGTCGGCCATTTTGCCCTCAGCGCCTTCGCGCCGATCGTTATCGCGAGCGTGGTCGGGACCATATTCGCCCGCGCCTATTTCGGCGACTTTCCGGCATTCAGCGTCTTCGAGCAGTCGCTGGTGTCGATCTGGGAGTTCCCCGCCGTCATCGGCCTGGGCATTGCCAGCGGAATTACGGCCATCATTCTGATGCGCTCGGTGATGGTGGCCGAAGATCAGTTCAAGAAGCTGCCCGGCCCCACCTGGACCCACCCGGCCATCGCCGGATTCCTGGTCGGGCTGATCGCCTTGGTGTTTCCCCAGGTGCTGGGCGTGGGATACGCGGCGACCAACGACGCCATGCAGACCATTATTCCGCTGCAGTTCCTCATCGCCCTGGTGTTCGCCAAGATAGTCGCGACCGCGCTCAGTCTCGGCGGCGGGTTCGGCGGCGGCATCTTCACGCCGTCGCTGATGGTCGGGGCCATGCTGGGCGGGGCCTACGGCATCGTCGCCACCAGCATCTTTCCCGACCTCTCCTCCGGCCCCGGCGCCTATACCATCATCGGCATGGGCGCGGTGGCCGCGGCCGTGCTCGGCGCCCCCATCTCGACGACCCTGATCGTTTTCGAGCTGACCGACAACTACCCCCTGACCATTGCGGTGATGGTCGCCGTGGTCATCTCGACGGTGATGGTGCAGCAGTTCAACGGCCGATCCTTCTTCAGCTGGCAGCTCGAGCGGGCCGGTCTCGACCTCAAGGGCGGGTTCGAAGCCGCGCTGTTGCGCTCCATCAAGGTCAGCACCGTAATGACCAAGGAGAGCGAGACCGTTCCGGTGTCCGCCGGCATCGCCGAAATCCGCCACCTGCTACAGGAATCGCCGACGGGAGAACTGTTCGTGCTCAAGGAGGACGGGGAGCTGTTCGGCACCATCACCC
This sequence comes from Rhodospirillales bacterium, assembly GCA_022823235.1. Taxonomy (GTDB): domain Bacteria; phylum Pseudomonadota; class Alphaproteobacteria; order Rhodospirillales; family UBA2165; genus JAJDXO01. The sequence goes on along the minus strand of JAJDXO010000041.1, from coordinate 54,550 downwards.
TGCACGATCTCCATGATATCGCCTTCGAATCCGACCTCGACATGGACAATCTGATCAACGCGGGCGATGTCGCGCGGCTGCACCCGCCGGTCATCGATCTCGACGACGACCTCCAGACGGCGAACAAGCTGATCCGGGATTCGGGCGAGCATTACATCGCCGTCGTCGACGACCACACATCGATGAAGTTCCAGGGGACGCTGCACGAGACCGAAGTGATGGTCGCCTATAACCGCGCGCTGGTCGAAGCGCGGGACGAAGAGCACCAATCGGGAATTTAGGGTCCGGACTCGATTAAGCCGCCTTACGCATGTTGCGGCGATATCACCCTCACCCCGACCCTCTCCCTCAGGGAGGGAGAGGGAGTAGCCGCGTTGCCGCATCAAGTTCCCTCTCCCCCTTCTTCAGGGGGAGAGGGTTAGGGTGAGGGGGTGGGGGCGCATAATGGAAATCGCCTAATCAAGGCCTGACCCTACAGGCTGTTGTCCATCCGCAGCCAGTCGTAGCGGTCCATCGACCTGACGTCGATTTTCTCGGATGTCAGGCTGGCGGCGCCCCTGCGCAGCACGTTGAGCGGCACCGTGTCGCCGGCCTCCCAGCCATTCCAGAGCTTGCGGAAGTAATCCGCCTGACCGGAGACCGGCTTTCCGCCGACGCCGAGAATCAAATCGCCCGGCTCGATGCCGGCGCCGGCCGCCGGACCGCCGGGGCTTACCCTTGACACGATAACCCGGCTGTGGAGTTCCTGGGTGTTGGCGCCGATCCAGGGCCGGTAGGGTCCCGCGCGGCGGCCCTTCGACAGCAAATCGGCGAGCACCGGCTTCAGCTCGTCGATGGGCACGAACATGTTGCCCGGCAGCGGATGGCCGAGGCCCGAGGAGTCGCCGACGAACAGGGATCCGATTCCCAGCAGTTTTCCGTCCGGGCCGAGCAACGCGGCGCCGCTGTGGAAGGCATGGGGCGGCGACGTGAATATGGCCTTTTCAAGCAGGTACTCCCAGGCGCCGGCGAACGGCCGGCGGGAGACGACTTGCGCCGTCGATATGGGCCGCGCGCCGCCCCGGCTGACGATCAGAACCTGATCCGTCACGTTCAGCTCCGCCGACCGCCCGAACCTGATGGGTTCGACGCCGAGAGGCCGCCGCGCCTTGATAAGGCCGAAGCCGGTTTCATGATCGTAGGCCACGATGCCGGCGGGAATTTGGTTGCCGTCGGCGCCGGTGACGACCGCCCCCGATGCTTCCAGAATCAGATAGCCGATGGTCAGCACCAGGCCGTTGCCGTCGACGACGACGCCGCTGCCCTGCCGTTCGGTTCCGAGGAACCGGGCGGTCCGTGCATTCGCCGGGACTTCCGCCTTCACGTTGACGATGGCGTTGAGCAGTTCGCCCGCCTGGTTGCCGGATTGGGCGGCAGCGGACCGCGGGAGCACAAGGGCCGCCGCCAAAATCAGCATGGTGAACAGAGCAGGCGCGCGCCGTAAGGTCATAGTCCGTACCCTCGAAACGGAAACGAATCGCCCCAGGCTTCAACAGTGATCCTACGCCGGAAGCGAGTCAAAGCCTATGTTCGGCTCAACACACAAACGTGACCGAATCCCCTCGGTCCGGGGGCGGCGCCCGCGCAGCCGGCGGTTTTGGACTGAGTCGCCGGACCCGGCGTGATATAACGGGGGCATGTCCGACGCTTTCGACCGCAGTGAACCGGCGCCCGCCCCGCCGGCCCCGTCCGGGTCACGCGCCCTAACCGCCGAGCCGCCCTACTTCAAGGGCCTGAACGAGGAACAGCGGCGCGCCGTGGAGGCGACCGAAGGTCCGGTCCTGGTGCTTGCCGGCGCCGGCACCGGCAAGACCCGGGTGCTGACGACCCGGTTCGCCCACATCCTGATGACCGGTCTGGCGCGGCCCTGGGAGATCGTCGCCGTCACGTTCACCAACAACGCCGCCCGGGAAATGAAAGACCTGGTCGCCGCGATGACCGGCCGTCCGGTGGAGGGATGGCGGCTGGGGACGTTCCATGCCCTGGCGGCGCGAATTCTCCGGAGCCACGCCGAGGCCGTCGGCCTCAAACCCAACTTCATCATTCTTGGTGCGGACGACCAGTTGCGGCTGTTGAAGCAGGTGATGGAAGGCCGCCATATCGACGACAGGAAGTGGCCGGCCCGGATGCTGCTGGGCGTCATCCAGCGCTGGAAGGATCGCGGCCTGCCGCCGGAAAGGGTGTCGGAGGAAGAAGGCGGCGCCATGGCAGACGGGCGTCTGTTGCAGCTCTATGCCGCGTATCAGGACCGGCTTCGCACCCTCAACGCGGCCGATTTCGGCGACCTGCTGCTCCACAATTTGACCCTGTTCACCGAGCACCCGGACATTCTGAAGGATTATCAGAACCGGTTCCGTTATCTGCTGGTGGACGAATACCAGGACGCCAATGTGGCCCAGTATCTCTGGCTGCGGCTGCTTGCCCGGTCCCACAAGAACCTGTGTTGCGTCGGCGACGACGACCAGTCCATCTATTCCTGGCGCGGCGCCGAGGTCGGCAACATCCTGAGATTCGAGAAGGACTTTCCGGGTGCGGAGGTGATCCGCCTGGAGCGCAATTACCGCTCGACGCCGCACATATTGGGCGCCGCCTCCGGCCTGATTGCCCACAACGAAGGACGGCTCGGCAAGACCCTGTGGGCCGGGATCGATGCGGGCGACAAGGTCGGCGTCCAGGGCGTGTGGGACGGCGAGGAGGAAGCGCGGGTTGTCTGCGGCGAAGTGGAAGCCAAACAGCGCGACGGCCATTCGCTGGAACAGATGGCGGTCCTGGTGCGCGCGGGTTTCCAGACCCGCGAGTTCGAAGAGCGGCTGATCACCCTTGGGATTCCCTACCGGATCATCGGCGGCCCGCGGTTCTACGAGCGCCGGGAGATCCTGGATGTCATCGCGTACTTCCGGGTGATGGTCGGCCCGGACGACGACCTGGCCTTCGAACGGATCGTCAACCTGCCGAAGCGAGGTATTGGGCCCGCGACGCTGCAATCGATCCACCGGCTGGCGCGGCGCCGGTTGGTGTCCCTTCATGACGCCTGCCGGAGTATCAACGAGACCGACGATCTGCGGCCCAAGGCGCGGACGACGCTGGCCGCGCTGATTACCGATTTCGAGCGCTGGCGCGCCCATTTGGGCGCCCTCAATCTCGCCGAACTGGCCGCCATGGTGCTGGCCGAAAGCGGCTACACCGAGATGTGGATCAAGGACAGCTCGCCCGAAGCGCCGGGACGGCTCGAGAACTTGGAGGAGTTGGTTTCCGTCCTCGAAAATTTCGAGAACCTGCAGGATTTCCTGGAGCACGTCAGTCTGGTGATGGAGAACAACGACAACGCCACCGGCGAGAAGCTCAGCCTGATGACCCTCCATGCGGCCAAGGGTTTGGAATTCGATACGGTGTTCCTGCCCGGCTGGGAGGAGGGGTTGTTTCCCCATAAGCGTTCCCTCGACGAAGAGGGCCTGAAGGGCCTCGAGGAAGAGCGCCGCCTGGCCTACGTGGGCCTTACCCGCGCCCGCCGGAAGGCGCATGTCACCTATGCCGCCAACCGGCGCATCTACAATCAGTGGCAAAGCGCCCTGCCGTCCCGGTTCATCGACGAGTTGCCCGAGGAACATGTGGACGCCATGGCGGAAAGCGGGCTCTACGGCGCTCAAGGCCGCCCGGTATTGCGGGAAACGCCGCGGACGTTCTCGTTTCAGCGGACCGGCCGCACCCCGCGCCGGCGGGACGGTGTGATCCTGGAGGGCGAGGCTTGGGAGATCGATACCGCCGAGGGCGACTCCCGGTTCGAGGAAGGGGCGCGGGTGTTTCATCAGAAGTTCGGTTACGGCCGGGTGGAAGCCCGGGACGGCAACAAGCTCGAAGTGGTCTTCGACAAGGCGGGCGCCAAGAAAGTCATCGACAGCTTCGTCGAACCCGCCTGACCGATCGCCCGTTGGCAACGCCCGAGCACATTTTCCGGGTCCGGATTTCCGCACCGCCCGAGGCCGCCGAGGGCATCGTCACGGCCCTCGAACCCCACCTCGATTCCATTACTTGGACCCACGACGAAGACGGGATGCTCGCCGTAGCGGTGATCACCGGATTTGCATCCGGCCCGCCGAACGAGGCGGCCATCCATCAAGCGGTCGCCGCCGCGGCGGACGCCGCGCAACTGGAGACCCCGGAAATCGACATCGCCCAAATCCGGGTGCGCGACTGGGTGGTCGACAATCTGAAGGAATTTCCGCCGCTCGCCGCCGGGCGGTATTTCGTCTACGGCGCCCATTACGAGGGAACCGTGCCGGCCGGGATGATCGGCCTCCGGATTCCGCCGGGTGCGGCCTTCGGGACCGGCGATCACGGCTCCACACGGGGCTGCCTATTGGCGCTGGATGCCATGCGCGGCACCGCCCCGCGCCAAGTCCTGGATATGGGATGCGGGTCGGGGATATTGGCGCTGGCGGCGGCGAAGCGGTGGCGGGAGGCCAGGAAAATCGTCGCCGCCGACATGGATCCCGAAGCCGTCGAAATCGCCGCCGCGAATTTCGCCCGGAACGGTGTCGGGAACCAGGTCGAGAGCGTCGTATCCCGGGGCTATCGGGCCGCGCCGGTCCGCCGAAATTCATACGATTTGATTTTGGCCAACATCCTCGCCCGTCCGTTGACCCGGATGGCGGGGGATCTGGCGCGTCATCTGGCGCCGGGCGGCACCGCAATCCTCTCCGGACTGGTGATCCGGGATGCCGCGCGGGTGCTCGCGGCCCATCGGCGGCTGGGTCTGTTTCCGGTCCGGCGCATTGTCATTGACGATTGGGCGACGCTGGTTCTCGGACGGCGCTAAGAGTTAAGGACGACTATGACGCTGGCGCCGATGCCCACGGCGGCGGCGGTGAAGGAGGCCAGCCAGCGCCAATCGTCGGGGACGGCGATCCGCCCGTAGAGATTGGTGAACGTGCCGAGGGCCATGGCGACCAGCGGCCACCACCAACGCCCGACGAAAAAGCCGGCGATCAGCATGGCGATCACCGCCCCGCCGCAAAACCGGGCGAGAAAGCTGAACAAATCGGGATAGGGACCGAGATAGGCCTGGGTCTTGTTCTCGACCACAAGGACCCGGCGCTGATCGTAAGCGAGGGACAGGCCGAGCACGGCGAGGTAATACCACTCCATGGGCGATCCAAGCCCGCCGGCGTATCAGCCGTCAAGGACGGCGAGCATCTCTTCCACGGTCGGAAACCTTTCTCGCGGGTGACCGCCGGTGGCCCGGGCAATCTCGGCCTCGGCCACCTTCATCCAGTCGGGAAAGCTGACGATCCGGGCATTGCGTTCGGCCAGCAGCGCCCGGACAGCCTCACCGCCGCCTTTGCCCGAAGCCGTGACCCGCTCTGAAATCACGTCGGCGACCTCCCGGGAGTCCGGTCCATTGGTGGGGATGGTTCCCGTCGGGCCCCGCTTGGCCCACCCAACCACGTAGAGGTTGTCCCTGACGTGGCCGTTCTCATTGGCGACCTGGCCGCCGTTCATATCCAGATCTCCCGGCGGCACGGTGTGATAGCCGATGGCGGTGACCACGGCGCCAACCGGTACATCGAAGGTTTCGCCGGTGGCGACGGCGCGGCCGTCGACGACCTCGGTGCGTTCGAGCCGGATGCCTTCGACCCGGTCGCCGCCGAGAATTTCCTTGGGTGAGGCGTAGAATTGGAGGTTCATTTTGATCGGGAGGTCCGGTTTGTTCTGGGCCGCCAGCTCATTCAGAATCTTGAGGTTCTTCTCCTTGACGCCTTTTTCGCGGGCCTCGAACGTGTCCGGGACTTCGCCCGGCAATTGGGCCGGATCGACGATCACTTGGCAGCGTTCCAGCTCGCGGATTTCGCCAAGTTCCTTGGGCGTGAAGCCGGCCTCATTGGGGCCGCGGCGGCCGAACATGTGCAGGCCGGTGTAGTTCGCCGCCTCGATGGCTTCGGCCGCATGGGCGGCAATGTCCGACTCCACCATTTCCGCCGGGGTCTTGGCGAGCACCCGGCAGACGTCCAGCGCCACGTTGCCGATGCCGATGACCGCGACGCCTTTACCGTCCAGCAGCGGGTCCAGATCGCGGTAATCGGGGTGACTGTTGTACCAGCCGACGAACGCGCATGCGCCATAGACACCCTTCAGATCTTCGCCGGGGATTCCCAGCTTGCGGTCGTTGTAGGCGCCGACGGCCAGAATGACCGCGTCGTAGTGCTCCTGCAGTTCGTCCAGCGAGACATCCCGGCCGACCTCCACGTTTCCGAAATAGCCGACATCCTCCATTTCGAGCGTCCGCCAAAACTGGCGCGCCGTGTTGCGGGTCTTGAAATGGTCGGGGGCGACGCCGAAGCGGATCAGCCCGAAAGGGGAAGGAAAGCGTTCGTAGACGTCAATCCGGCAATCGTCATAAAGTTTAAGCAAGGCATCGGCGGCGTACATACCGGCGGGGCCGGAACCCACGATGGCGAATCGGGCCGTCATAGAAATCTGTCTCCCATCATCCCGGCGCCGGCGCGCCGAGGCCACACTCGTTCAGTCTTCAGAAGGTCGGCTGGAAATTGGAGGGGTGTTTAATCCACACTATTCTTGGCTGAATTGCGGGCCGATTGTGCCACATGACCTAGGCCGGTCAAGGGTACTCTGAGGGCCGCCTCGGTGATCGGCGCCATGGCCGGGATGGCCGGCTTCATACCCGCTCGATCGCCACCGCGATGCCCTGGCCGACGCCGACGCACATGGTGCAGAGCGCCTTGCCGCCGCCGCTCCTGAGCAACTGATACATGGCCGTCGTCACCAGCCGCGCGCCGCTGGCGCCCAGGGGATGGCCGAGGGCGATGGCGCCGCCCTGGGGGTTCACCCGCGGGTCGTCGTCCTCGACGCCGAGCTCGCGAAGCACCGCCAATGCTTGGGCGGCGAAGGCCTCGTTGAGTTCGATGACGTCGAAGTCGCCGATCTTGAGGCCGAGCCGGTCCATCAGCTTGGCCGATGCGGGGGCCGGTCCCATGCCCATTGTCCGGGGCGGCACGCCTACGGACGCCATGCCGAGCACGCGCGCCTTGGGCGTGAGGCCGTGATCCTTGGCGCCCTGCTCGGATGCAAGCACCAGGGCGCAGGCGCCGTCATTCACGCCCGACGAGTTGCCGGCCGTTACCGAGCCGCCCTCCCGGAAGGCCGCCCGAAGCGTGCCCAATTTTTCCGCCGTGGTGCCGGCACGGGGGTGTTCGTCCAGGTCGACGACGATCGGATCGCCGCGCCGCTGAGGGATGGTGACGGGAACCGTCTCCTCGGCCAGGCGTCCGTCCGCCTGGGCGGCAACGGTCTTCTCCTGGGAGCGGGCGGCGAAGGCATCCTGATCGTCCCGGGAGACCTGATGCTCCTCGGCGACGTTCTCGGCGGTCTCGCCCATGGAATCGAGTCCGTACGCCTGTTCCATCTTCGGGTTGGGGAAACGCCAGCCGATGGTGGTGTCGTAAATTTCCGCCTGGCGCGAGAACGCCGCGCCTGCCTTGGGCATGACGAAGGGCGAGCGGGACATGCTCTCGACGCCGCCCGCGACCATCAGATCCGCCTCGCCGGTCTTGATCGCCTGAGCGGCGCTGCCGACCGCGTTCATCCCCGAGCCGCAAAGCCGGTTGACCGTCGCACCGGGTACGCTTTCCGGCATACCGGCGAGCAGCAGGGCCATGCGTCCGACATTTCGATTGTCCTCGCCCGCCTGGTTGACGCAGCCGTAAATCACGTCGTCGACCGAATTCCAGTCCACATCCGGATTGCGCTCCATTAGCGCGGCGATGGGAATAGCCGCCAGATCGTCGGTCCGAACCGGGGACAACGCGCCTCCATAACGTCCGATGGGGGTGCGGATGGCATCGCAAATAAAGGCCTCGCTCATGGGATCCCTGGACCGGATGGTCCACTCCGTGCTGTCCTGCGTCCGGCATAGTTAGCCGATGAATCCGGGCGGCGCAAACGGCATGCTTCCGGTGCTCACCGTCCTGAACCGGACACGCGGGGAGTCACCCGTTGACCCCTGGAATTGTTGGGTATACTAACGTCCGCTCGACCGGCAAAACCAAACCGGCGCGGCTCCGCGCCAAGTACTTGGGAACGCACAAATGGACCTCAAGCTCAAGGTCACCGACATCCGGGACCTGACCTCGGAGATCAAGCAATTCACGTTCGTCGACGAGGGAGGCGGTGACCTGCCGGCCTTCGAAGCCGGCGCGCATATCGACGTTCACACCGGCAACGATCTCTGGCGTTCATATTCGCTGGCGAACAGCCCCGGCGAAACCGCCCGATACATCACCGGTATTCTCCGCGAAGAGGGCGGCTCCGGCGGATCCAGATGGATGCATGACGAATTGTCGGTCGGCGATATCATGGAGGCCCGGGGGCCCTTGAACGACTTTCCGCTGGTTGAGAGCGCCGAAAGCCATCTGCTGATCGCCGGCGGCATCGGAATCACGCCCATGCTGGCCATGGGCTACCGGCTCAAATCGATCGGCGCCGATTTCCATCTCCACTACTGCACCAAAACGCCCGAGGGCACGGCCTTCATGGACGACGTGAAGGAGGTATTCGGCGGCAACCTGACCTTCCACCACGACGGCGGAAATCCGGCCGACGGCATCAGGCTGGATGACGTACTGAAGGACCAGCCGGAGGGCGCGCATGTCTATATCTGCGGTCCCGGCGGCCTGCTGAATGCCGCCCGCGAAGCAGCTTCCCATTGGTCGGACGGCTCCGTGCACTTCGAGTTGTTCTCCAGCGCCGCCAGCGGCGCCGCCGCGCCGGTCCACGAGGAGGGCGATCAACCCTTCGAGGTCGAGCTCAAGAGTTCCGGCCAGGTATTCACCATCCCCGCTGACCGGACGATCCTGGAAGTGCTTCGCGACGAGGGGGTCGATACGGTCTATGTGTGCGAGGAGGGCTGGTGCGGCACCTGCGAAACCGGACTGGTTTCCGGCAACGTGGATCACCGGGACGAGTGTCTCACCGACGACGAAAAGGCGACCAATACCAAGATGCAGATTTGCGTTTCCCGCGCTTTGCCGGGCGAGCGCCTGGTTCTCGACCTTTAGGCCGCCCCGATGATCCGGCTCTACGGTTATTTTCAATCGAGCGCCGCCTACCGGGCTCGGATCGCCCTGAATCTCAAGGACCTGGATTACGAGCTGGTGGCCATCCACCTGACCAAGGATGGCGGACACCAGTTCACCGAGGAGTACACGAAGCTTAATCCGCAGCAACTGGTGCCGGCGATCATCGACGGCGACGTGACCCTCGCCCAGTCCATGGCGATCATGGAATATTTGGAGGAGGCATATCCCGACCATCCGATCCTGCCGGCCGATCCGGCGGGGCGTGCCCGGGTCCGTTCCCTGTCGCAGATCGTTGCCTGCGATATTCATCCGCTGAACAATCTCAGGGTCCGCAAATATATCGTCGAGGATTTCGGTCTCACGCAGGACCACGGCCAGACTTGGCAGGAACACTGGATCAACAGGGGATTCGCCGCCTACGAGACGATGCTGGCCGGCGGCGCAACATTCAGCCACGGGGACACCCCGACCATGGCGGATATCTGCCTGATCCCGCAGATGTTCAACGCCCGCCGCATCAATATGGATATCTCGGCCTACCCCAACCTGCTCAGGATCGAGGAAGCGTGCAACGCGCTGCCCGCCTTCGAACGGGCGCACCCGAAGAACCAGCCGGACGCCGGCTGAGCCGGCCTGCGATTCACGGCTTACAGGCTCGAGGCCTTTACGTCGGTCATGGTCCTGAGCCGGTCGCCCATCAGATTGAGCGACAGGATGGTCAGGAACATGAACAGCGACGGGTACATGGAGATAAACGGATTCTCCGACAGCTCGTCCAGGCCCTCGGAAATCATCCGGCCCCAGGTCGGCGTGGGGGGCGGAATGCCGACGCCGAGGAACGACAAGGTTCCCTCGAGCACGATGGTGAACGACATCACCAGCAGCGAGTAGGCGGCGACGGGAACCATCACGTTGGGCAGTAGTTCGCGCAGCAGGATACGCAGGTGCGAGGCGCCCTGGGCCCGCGCGGCGACAACGAACTCCCGCTGGGCATACAGCAGGGTATTGGCCCGCGCCACCCGGGTGAACTGCGGGATCGTATAGAAGGCGATGACCAGCACCAGATTGATGATCGTCGGACCGGCGAAGAACAGCACCGCGATGGCGAGAACGATGTTCGGGAAGGCCAGGATACTGTCGATGAGGATACTGACGCCGGAATCCACCTTGCCGCGGAAATAGCCGGCGCACATGCCGAGCGTAAGCCCGATGGCCATGCCGATGAACGGCGAGGTGAAGGCAACGCGGAACGAAATGCCGGCGCCATGGATCAGCCGCGAGAACATATCGCGGCCCAGATGGTCGGTGCCCACCCAGTATTGCGCACCCCAGCGTTCATTGACCGCCGCGTAGTCCTGTTCGAGCGGATCGAGGAACGGCAGGAAATTGGTAGAGATGGTGGCGGCCAGGATGAGCAGGATCCACGAAGTGGCGAGCCAAAAGATCACGCCGAGCCGGCGTTGATCTTCGATGCGGGCGCTGACGATTTCTTCCCGGTTGCCGAATGGCCAGAGGCGTGCGAAGAGTGACGAAGATGTGCCGTTTGCCATTTTCGCCTCCTACGCCCGCCGTGCCACGCGCGGGTCGAGGACCGCGTAGAGCAAATCGACCAGCAGATTCACCACGACATAGACGATGGCGATGAACGTGATCACCCCCTGGACCATGATTTCATCCCGGGTGTCCACGGAATCGATCAGCAGCTTGCCGACCCCCGGTATGCTGAACAGGGTTTCGATGACCACCGTGCCGGTAATCAACTGGCCAATTTGCAGACCCAACAAGGTGACGAAGGTGAACGAAGACGGCCGCAGCGCGTGGTGGAAGAGAATGTACCAGGTGGTCATTCCCTTGGACTTGGCCAGCGCGATGTAGTCTTCCTGCAGCGTCGAGATCACGTCGACCCGCAACACCCGCATGAGGATCGGAAACTCGATGGTCGCCAGGGTCAGGGCGGGCAGGATGAACCCCTTGATATTGCCCCACGGGTCCTCGGAAAAGTCGGTGTGGCCGGACGATGGCAACCAGCCAAGTTCGATAGCGAATATCCAGATATAAACCGTTCCGGCGACGAACACCGGGACCGACAGAACACCGAAGGCGAACGCCGATATGCCCCGATCGACCGTACTGCCGCCGTGGTAGCCCGAATAGATTCCAATGGGGATGGCCATGGCGATGGCGAGGATCTGCGACATGATCATCAGTTCGAGGGAAACCGGGATTCGCTGCACCAGAGCCTCGGTGACCGGCTGGGTGGTCACATATGACCGGCCGAGATCCCCCTGCACCATGTTGCCGAGCCAAAGCGCGTAGCGGACGATAAGCGGTTTGTCGAGATTGAGCTCCTTTCTCAGCGCCTCGCGGGCCTCAACCGAGCCGATTTCGCCGGTATCCGCATCACTGAGGATCGCATCGACGGTGTCGCCCGGCAGCAGGTCGAGCATCATGAAACTGGCGAACGTCACCAGGAAGAAGACCGGAATCAGGTGGAGGGTCTTGAGCCGCAAATAGGCCAAGGCGTCAGCTTCCCTGTTCCGTCAGCGGGAAGTGACAGGCGACATGATGGCCGCTCTCGATCTGGCGGAATTCAGGCTCCTCCGCGGCGCAGCGCTCCTGGGCATGCGGGCACCGGGTCCGGAAACGGCAGCCGCTCGGCGGGTTGAGAGGCGAGGGGATTTCACCGATCAATGCGGGCCCCGCATCCGCGCCGATGGTCGAAAGATCGGGGATGGTCGCCATCAGGCCCGCGGTATACGGGTGAGCCGGCGCCTCATAGATGCGCGCCGAATCGGCGAGCTCGCAGAATTTGCCCAGATACATCACCGCAACCCGGTCGCTGATGTTCTTGACCACCGCCAGATCATGGCTGATGAACAGCAGGGTCAGTCCGTAGCGTTCCTTCATATCCTCCAGGAGGTTGAGAATCTGCGCCTGCACGCTCACGTCGAGGGCGGACACCGGTTCGTCGCAGACGATGAGCTTGGGTTCCATGATCAGCGCCCGGGCGATGCAGATGCGCTGGCATTGCCCGCCGGAAAATTGGTGCGGGCGCCGGTCCATGGCCGTATCGGGGTCGACGCCGACGGCCTCGAGCACCTCCCGGACCCGGCGCTCCCGTTCCGTCGCATCCTTCATCCCGGCAATCACCAGGGGTTCGGCGACGATATCCTTTACCTTCCGCCGCGGATTGAGCGAGGAGACCGGGTCCTGAAAAATGATCTGCAGCCGGCGGCGGACCTGCCGCATTTCCTCATGATTGAGTTCGCTGAGGTCCCGGCCCTCGAAGGTCACCTTGCCCATGGTCGGCGCCGGCAGCTGAATAATCGCCCGCCCGGTGGTCGACTTGCCGCAGCCGGATTCGCCGACAAGGCCGAGAGTTTCGCCTTCGGCGATATCGATGGTGATGTCGGAGATCGCCGCGAACCGCTGTCCCTGGTTGGTGTATTCGACGGTCATGTCCTCGATGGACAGGAGGGCGTTGAGTGCGTTCATGCGCTAACCGCCTCCTTGATTTCGAGGGGATACCAGCAGGCGTAGATGTGGCTGGGATCGTCATCGTGGGTGAGGGCGGGCATTTCCGCCGAACACTTTTCGGCTGCATAGGGGCAGCGTTCGGCGAAGCGGCATCCCCCGGGCACCCGCAGCAGGTTCGGCGGCAGGCCCGGAATCGCGTCGAGACGCGTGTGGGGCGGGTCCGCGAGGTTGGGTGCGGAATTCATCAAAGCCTCGGTATAGGGCATCCGCGGCCGCCGGATCAGTTCCTCGGTGGAACAGCTCTCGACGATTTGACCGGCATACATGACGGCGACATCGTCCGTATATTGGGCGACGATACCGAGATCGTGGGAAATCAGGATCACCGCCATGTTGCGTTCGACCTGCTGATGGCGCAAAAGGTCGAGGATTTGCGCCTGAATGGTCACGTCAAGCGCCGTGGTCGGTTCGTCGGCGATCAGCAGTTTGGGCTCGCCGGCGAGCGCAATGGCGATGGCGACGCGCTGACGCATGCCGCCCGACAGGTGCATGGGGAAGCGATCGAGCTGTTGGGCGGCGTCGGGAATACCGACCGACTCGATTAACTCAACGGCGCGCCGTTTGGCCTCCGCGCCCGGCATGCCCAAGCGCTTGACCAGGACCTCGGTGATCTGTTTGCCGATTTTCTTGACCGGATTCAGGGACGACATGGGGTCCTGAAACACCATGGCGATTTCGCGGCCCCTGATCTCCCGCATGTCTTTTTCCGGCAACGCCATCAGGTCTCGCCCCTCGAACCGGACTTCACCCTGGTTCAGGACCGATCCGTCCTTTGCCAGGATGTCGATGATGGTGCGGGAGAGCACGCTTTTGCCCGAGCCGGATTCACCGACGATCCCGAGCGTACGTCCGCGCTCCAGACGAAACGAGACGCCGTCCACGGCGTGGGCCACGCCACGCGGTGTATCGAAATGCGTATATAGATCGACGACTTCCAGCAGCGGTGAAGCCGAGGTTTCAGAATCCATGACCGCCCTCGAGGGCAATCAACCGTTGGTCGCGCATGCCATCCCCAAAAAGATTTTTGTCCCAGTTCCGTAGGGCGACGGGTGTTGTTTTTTGATTTGGCGAGACCGAAGCCGTCCCGTAGGCAAAGCCTTATTGTTTCTGTTGCTTTGGTTTAAGCCCAGATAGGCTTCGGCTGTCAAGGCGGGGCCGAAAGGAACGGCCCCACGCCGGTCCTGGCTACATCGGGTCTCCGAGGCGTCCCTGGATTTGCGGCGAATCCGCTGCGTAGCGGTAGCACCTGAAGACCACGTTGTTGTTCTTGTAGGCCGGGTGGTCGTACTCGACGAAGAACGGGCTCGTGTAATCCCAAACGATCTCCTTTTCAGGGGTAACCTCGAAGAGGCGCCCCCACAGGCCTTCGCAGATCAGCGTGTTGCCGTTGGGCAGCCGCTGGCAGCCGCTGATAAACCAGCTGAAGAACGAGCGCGGCGGGTCGCCTAAATATTCCCAGACGATTTCGTTGGTTTTGGGATCGAGTTCAACGACACGGGAGCCGACCTCGGGGCCGTGGTAGCCGACCGGGATCGCGCCGTTGGCAAAAAACAGGATGTTGCCGTTGGGCAGCATCTGGACATCGTGCTGTTGACCAAATTCATAGTCCTGGAGCGCCCAGTCGAATTCCTTGGTCTGCCTGTTGATGATCGCCATCACGCAGGTATAGCGCTGATTGAAGATGATGTTGCCGTCGTTGGTGGGGGCGACCGTGTTGGCGTGGCCATACTCCCGTCGAACCAATCCGGGATGGATGTGCCACTTTTCCATGTCCATGTCGGTGCCGGCGAACCATTCCCAAACGGTTTCGCCTTCGGGCGACACTTCGATCACCGTATCGGCATAAATTCCGTCCTCATGTTCCGTGCCGGGCTGGCCGCCTTGCACCCGCGCGGCCTGTTCGTCCGTCAGCAGGCGCCAGCCGGCATAGATGGTATTGCCGTTGTCCAAACGCCGGAAATCATGGTGCTGGCCGCTGTCCACATGCTCCCAGACAATGTTGCCGTCCCAATCGTACTCGACCAGATGACCGCCCTTGGCGGGCAGCCTCTGTGGCCCCTCTTTGGTGCGCAACGCGACGAGTAGGTTTCCGTTTTCCAACAGGTAGGCGTAGTTGCCGACATCGGACGGCAAGTCCCAGGAGTGGACCACCTTGCCGTTCATATCGATCACGTAGGTGTTCGGCAGGCCGAGCGGCGTGAACAGCGTAAAGCCGGGCGTCGCCTTGTCCTTATCGAAGTGATTTACCCCGGGTACAACCTGTCTGTTGGGCATGAGCGTTCCTCCCAAAAAAGAATTTGGTCAAATATATGTGTGATATTTCGGCCGGGGACGGCTGAGAAATTGTCGTCCCGTCATCTAAATCCGTTGCCTGTCGGCCCCCCTGAACGGTGCACGCCTAAGGTGCTGCCTCGGAGGGATCGGGTCAAGACTCAACGGAATATGACGGTCCGCTGGTTGCGTAACCGGCGGCCAAAGCCCCGCGACGCGCAAACGAGCAGCGCCGATTAACCGCCCGGCGGATTGTCGCCGTGATTCGGATTGTCGATGAAGTATCTGACCAAGGAGACCGCTTCCGGCTCATCCCACTCCGCGGCGCCTTCCAGTTTGCCGACTTCGCGGCCCTTGCGGTCGAAGACATAGGTGGTCGGCATCTGCCGGACTCCGAACTCGCGTACGGCGGTGTTCTCCCGGTCCAGATAGAGGTCCAGGTTTTTGAGCTTCAGCCGCCGCAGCATCTTACGTGCCACCGGTTTGCCGCCCCGATCGATACTGATCGCCACGACTTTGAACTCTTCGCCGTCCAGACTTGCCGCCAGGCGGTCGATCGAGGGCAGTTCGCGTACGCACGGCGCGCACCAGGTGGCCCAAAAATTCACCAGGACGACCTTGCCGTCGAAATCCTTCAACGAAACCGTCTTGCCGTTGCCGTCTTTCCAGGTGGTCTCGGGCCCGGGCCGGGCGCCGGGTGTAACCTGGAATACCTCCATGTGGCCTTCGAGCTTGGGTCCATCGGCTGCGCGGGCCGGCGCCGAGGCCGCTGAAAAAGCGATGACGGCGGCGGAGAGCGCGAAAGCGCCGAACTTCGTTCCGGCGGTCGACAAGATCATCAACCCGTTCCTCGCGATTAATTTCCACGGCCGCAACGCCGGGAGGCGTCGCCGGCCTTGTCCTATATGTAAGGCCATCGGCGCCGAATGCTAAGCCGCGACGGGTAAAACGTGCGTGACCGGCCCATGACGATGACCATGGCGCCAACCACGCTCCCCGGCTGCCCGAATCGCCCGGTGACCGTTTCGTTGAGCCCACATTGCACCGTTGCGATTTTATCTCGGATTTACAATTGACTAGTTTGTCAGTCCTGTCTCACACTGCGTTTGAAGGAATCAGGTCCGGTTCCAAACAAAACGCAAGTCAGTCCCAATCGACCACGGAGGATCATCATGAAATCCACGCCTATTCTCGTTGCCGCTGCGGCGGTAGCTGCACTCGTCGCCGGCGCCGCTCAAGCGGCGACCTTGGACGACGTCAAATCCAAGGGCGTCCTATCATGCGGTGTGAGTACGGGGCTTCCCGGCTTCTCGGCTCCGGATGCCAACAAGAACTGGAACGGCATTGATGTTGATGTTTGCCGTGCTATCGCGGCGGCCGTTCTGGGCGATGCCGGCAAGGTCAAGTATACCCCGCTGACCGCGAAAGAGCGTTTCACGGCTCTGCAATCGGGCGAAATCGATGTTCTCGCCCGGAACACGACCTGGACGCATACCCGCGACACGTCGCTCGGTCTGAACTTTGCCGGCGTCCATTACTACGACGGTCAGGGCTTCCTGGTCACCAAGAGCCTCGGCGTCAAGAGCGCCAAGGAATTGGACGGCGCGGCGGTCTGCATTCAAGCCGGGACGACGACGGAGTTGAACCTCGCCGACTATTTCCGGTTCAACAAGATGCAGTACAAGGCCGTCGTTTTCGACACCTCCGAGCAGACCTTGGCCGGTTTCGAGGCCAACCGCTGCGACGTGCTGACCTCCGATCAGTCACAGCTCTATGCGCTGCGCACCAAAATCAAGAATGCCGCCAACACGGTTGTGCTGCCCGAGGTTATCTCCAAGGAGCCGCTTGGCCCCGTGGTCCGTCAGGGCGACGACCAGTGGTTCAACATCGTCAAATGGACGCTGAACGCGATGATCAATGCCGAAGAGCTCGGCGTCTCCTCCAAGAACGTCGATGCCAAGAAGTCCGATAAGAATCCGGCGGTCGCCCGCCTCGTCATCGGTACGGGTGACATGGGCAAGAAGCTCGGCCTCGATAACGACTGGGCCTACCGGATTCTCAAGCAGGTCGGCAACTATGCCGAGATCTTCGAGCGCAATGTCGGCGCCGGCTCGCCGCTGAAGATTTCCCGGGGCCTGAACGCGCTGTGGAACCAAGGCGGCATCCTCTACGCACCGCCGATCCGCTAAACGGAACGGGAAACCCCTGAGGCCACTGGTCTCAGGGGTTTTCACTTTCCGGTCTTCGGGGGCACCAACTTAAGAAAAGACTGATCGATGGCCGACCAACCGACATCCGGAGGCGGTTCACAACCATCGAAGCCGCCGCCTTGGAATGACCCAGCGGTCCGCTCGATCGTCTTCCAGGTTCTGGCGCTGGTCGTGTTGGGGTGGTTCTTCTGGACCATTCTCAACAACACCCTCGCCAATATGGAAAGGCGGGGCATCTCCACCGGTTTCGCCTTCCTCGACCGGGCCGCCGGGTTCGGCATCCTGATGAGTCTTATTCCCTACGACGAGAGCAACTCCTATGGCAGGACTTTCGTCGTCGGTCTGCTCAATACGGTCCTGGTCGCTTTCCTGGGGATCATTTTGGCGACCGTTCTCGGATTCGTCCTCGGTGTCGCGCGGCTGTCCAACAACTGGGTGATCGCCAAATTGGCGACGGTTTATGTCGAAGTCGTCCGCAACATTCCCCTGCTGTTGCAGATTTTCTTCTGGTACATCGCGGTGCTTCAGGCGCTGCCCGGCATCCGCCAGAGCATCACGGTTGGTGACGCGTTCTATCTCAACAACCGGGGCTTCTTTTTTCCGAAACCCATTTTCGGCGACGGGTTCGGCCTCGTCTGGATCGCATTGATCGTCGCCGTCGCCGCGATCGTCTGCCTGAGAAAATGGGCCAGGCAACGGCTCGACCGGACGGGTCAGCTGTTCCCGGTCATTTATGTCTCGATCGGGTTGATCATCGGCCTGCCGCTCCTGGCGTTCCTGGCCATGGGCGCGCCGCTGAGCTTCGAGTTCGCCGAGCTGCAGCGCTTCCGGCTCGCCGGCGGGGCCAGCGTCATCCCGGAGCTGATGGCGCTGCTGTGGGCCCTGACCATGTACACGGCCGCGTTCATCGCCGAAATCGTGCGCGCCGGCATCCTGGCCGTGAGCCATGGTCAGACCGAGGCCTCCCGCGCGCTGGGGCTGAAGAACAGCCAGACACTGCAGTTGGTGGTTATCCCCCAGGCCATGCGGGTGATCATCCCGCCGCTGACCAGCCAGTACCTGAATTTGACCAAAAACTCGTCGCTGGCGACGGCCATCGGCTATCCGGATCTGGTGGCGGTTTTCATGGGGACGACACTCAACCAGACCGGACAGGCGGTTGAGATCGTCGCCATGACCATGGCGGTCTACCTGACCATCAGCCTGCTGATTTCCCTGGTGATGAATATCTACAACAGGCGAATGGCATTGGTGGAACGATGACGACGGCTTGGCAACCCTCCCCAAATCTCCCGCCGCCCGCGTCCACCGTCGGCGCCGTCGGCTGGGCGCGCAGCAATCTGTTCTCGACGTGGCTGAGTTCCGTCTTCACCGTCGTTCTGACGCTCGTCACCGTCTACTTCCTCTGGCAGATACTGGATTGGGGGATTTTCAGCGCCGACCTCGCCGGCAATGACCAATCGGCCTGCGACGGTGACGGCGCGTGCTGGGTCTTCGTCAAGGACAGGTTCAACTTCTTCATCTATGGCTTCTACCCGGACGCCGAGCAGTGGCGGGTAAACGTCATGTTCATCCTGCTGGCGGCGCTCATTTTCCCGCAGTTCTTCGAGAATGCGCCTTACAAGAAGGCGCTCGGCTGGATCTTCCTGACCGCCTACCCGGTGGTCTCCGGCGTGTTGCTGCTCGGCGGCGCCTTCGGTCTCGAGTTCGTCGATACGGACAAGTGGGGCGGGCTGATGCTCACCTTGGTGCTGTCCTATGTGGGCATCGTCGCGGCGCTGCCCATCGGCATATTGCTGGCCCTCGGCCGGCGCTCGGAAATGCCCGTCATCCGGACCATCTGCGTGGCCTTCATCGAGCTGTGGCGCGGCGTGCCGCTCATTTCGGTGCTGTTCATGGCGTCGGTGATGCTGCCCCTGTTCCTGCCCGAGGGCACCAACTTCAACAAACTGCTCCGGGCGCTGATCGGCATCACCATGTTCCAGTCGGCCTACATGGCGGAGGTGGTCCGGGGCGGCCTGCAGGCGATTCCCAGGGGTCAGTACGAAGCCGCGGCGGCATTGGGCCTCGGCTATTGGCGCTCCATGTGGCTGGTCATCCTGCCCCAGGCCCTCAAGCTGGTGATCCCCGGCATCGTCAACACCTTCATCGCGCTGTTCAAGGACACCACGTTGGTGTTGATCATCGGCCTGTTCGAGGTGCTGGGCGGCGTGCAGTCGGCGATCATCGATCCCGCGTGGCAGAACGTGGCGGCGGAGGGCTTTTTCTTCGCCGCGTTCGTCTACTGGATCTTCTGCTTCGGCATGTCCCGCTACAGCCAGGCGCTGGAACGCAAACTGGACACCGGGCATAATCGATAACCCTTCAGGGCTGGAGAAAACCCATGGATGAAGCGGCAGCGTCACAAGACAACGGATCGGACGGCATTATCCGGATGATCGACGTCAACAAGTGGTTCGGCGAGTTTCATGTCCTCAAGAACATCAATCTCAATGTCGGCGCCGGCGAGCGGATCGTCATCTGCGGGCCGTCCGGGTCCGGGAAGTCGACCGTGATCCGCTGCATCAACCGGCTGGAAGAACATCAGCGGGGACGGATCATCGTGGACGGGGTGGAGCTCACCAACGACCTCAAGCACATCGAGCAGATCCGCCGTGAGGTCGGCATGTGCTTCCAGCACTTCAACCTGTTCCCCCACCTGACCGTGCTCGACAATCTCTGCCTGGCGCCTCAGTACGTCCGCAAGGTGCCGCGGGCCGAGGCGGAGGAGACGGCGATGATGTATCTGGAACGGGTCCAGATTCCCGAACAGGCGGACAAGTTCCCGGGTCAGCTCTCGGGCGGCCAGCAGCAGCGCGTCGCCATCGCCCGGTCGCTGTGCATGAGCCCCAAGATCATGCTGTTCGACGAGCCGACCTCGGCCCTCGATCCCGAGATGATCAAGGAAGTGCTGGACACCATGATCGAACTCGCCGAGACCGGCATGACCATGCTCGTCGTGACTCATGAGATGGGCTTCGCGAAAACGGTGGCCAACCGGGTGATCTTCATGGACGGCGGCGAGGTGATCGAAGTGAATGAGCCCAACGAGTTCTTCGACAACCCGCAGCACGACCGCACCCAGCTGTTCCTGAGCCAGATCCTGGCCCATTAGCGGACCGCCGCCGGAGGGCCGGGTCGCTCCGAACGCCGGCGGATGTTCGCAGAACATTTGAGCCAAGTGACTGAAAGGAATGGTGGGCGCGGCTGGGATTGAACCAGCGACCCCCGCCGTGTGAAGACGGTGCTCTCCCGCTGAGCTACGCGCCCGCTCCGGGGATGGGGACGGGCATATAAGTGGTGCGTGCCAGGTCTGTCAAGCGAGGGCGGCCCGGACCATGACCCCGGCGCATTTCGCAGGGACGCAGGAGACATTCCCCGCGCCCGCTTCGGCGGGGCGGGAAAATAATTCGACGGAAAAACGTCCCTCCCCGCGTTTGGGGAATTGACGACGCGTGCGAGGACCGGTCCCCAATCGCCATTTGAAATCAACATTCTTGCAAAAGAGGTTAGCGATGAAAAAGTCCCTCAGACTCTCCCTGTTGGCCGGCGCGGTGGCGGTGGTTTCGGCAGGCTTCGCCTATGTTTCCGTTTCCGATGCCGGTACGCCGGCGGCGGGCGTCACCAATGCCAATGCGATTGTGTCCGGTACCGCCGGGGAGGCCCGTCGGCACGACGGGATGCACCGGCGCGCTCATTTCCGCGGCCGTGGCGGACCGCGTGGAGGATTTCGGGGCGGACCGCGCGGCGGATTCCGCGGCGGGCGGATGTTCGAGACCTTCGATGCCAACGAAGACGGTAAGATTACCCAGGCCGAAATCGATGCCTTCCGCAAGGGCCAGTTCGACGAGCACGACGCCAACAAAGACGGCAAGCTGACCCTTCAGGAATACCAGAACCTGTGGCTCGCGGTGATGCGCGAGCGCATGGTCGATGCCTTCCAGCGTCATGACGACGACGGCAATGCCGAGGTTACCCTGGAAGAGTTCTCCGAACGGTTCTCGCGCATGGTGCGCCGCATGGACAACGACGGCGACGGCGCCATCACCCGGGACGACCTGCGGAGCCGGTTCGGAAATCGCGGTGGCCGGGGAGACGGCCGGCGCGGAGACCGCCGCGGGCCCGGACAAGGCCAAGGACAGGGCCAGGGCGGCAACTGAGTTCGTTTCTTCCGAGTCATTGCCACATGACTTGCCGGGGCGGTGCGAAGCGCGCCGCCCCGTTTTGTTTGCCCCGGCCGTATGCTATGGCTGAGCCGTGGAAACCACGTTCGGGGGCTCGGGTGACAGACGCGGATAGAGAGAAGCGCGCGGCCGGACGCGCGGCGGCGGGCTACGTGGCATCGGGAATGGCCATCGGCGTCGGCACCGGCTCGACGGTAAGGTATTTCATCGACGCGCTCGGCGACCGGGTCAGGGACGAAGGTCTCTCGGTCCGCGGGATCCCGACCTCCGGGGACTCGGCGGAGCAGATGATGTCCCGGGGGATCGAGGTTGCCGGCTTCGACGACGTGAACAAGCTGGATGTGGCGGTCGACGGCGCCGATGAGGTCAGCGCCGAATTCCATATGATCAAGGGCGGCGGCGGCGCGCTGCTCCGGGAAAAGATCGTTCTGACGGCCGCCGAGCGGCGGGTGATCATCATCGATTCGTCGAAACGGGTGAAGACGCTGGGCGCCTTCGATCTGCCGGTCGAGGTCGTCCCCTTCGGCCATGAGTACGTGCTGGACATGATCGCGCAAACCGGCGCGCCGCCGCGGGTGCGCCAATCGGGCGGCGGCGATTACCGCACCGACAACGGCAATCTGGTCTTGGATTGCGCCTACGGGTCCATCGCCGATCCGCGGGCGCTGGACGGGGTCTTGAAGGGCATCCCCGGCGTGGTCGAGACGGGCCTGTTTCTGGGGCTGGTGGATGAATTGCTGGTCGGCCGGGGCGGCGAGGTGGAGACCATCACCGCCAACAAGGTGTGGGGCTGAATCGGCGTTTGTTCAGCCGGCGGCCGGTTTGCCGAGGATCATGTCGGCCGCCTTCTCGGCGATCATGATGGTCGGCGCATTGGTGTTTCCGCCGACGATGCGGGGCATGATGGAGGCGTCGACCACCCGCAGCCCGCCGATCCCTTTGACCCGAAGTTCGGGGTCGACGACGCTCCTGTCGTCGGTCCCCATCCTGCATGTGCCGACGGGGTGAAAGATGGTTCCGGCGTATCCCCGGATATAGTCCCGGACATCGTCATCCGTTTTCACCGCGGGTTGGGGCAGGAACTCCTCCGGCGTCAGATGCCGGAAGGTCTCGCTGGTGGCGATGCGGCGGACTTCCTGGAATCCCTTGAACAGAAGTTCCAGGTCCCGGCTCTCGCTGAAGAACCGGGGCTGCACCACCGGCGGTTTCGACGGGTCCTTGTCGGCAACCGTGATCTCCCCCCGGCTTTCGGGACGCAGCAGCACCGCATTGACGAGATAGCCGTGGCCGTAGCCGACCATCCGGGGCGGCGGCTCGCGGTAGCCGGGGACGAAGATGAACTGGATGTCCGGCCGAACGACCGCCGGGTCGGATTTCCAGAACCCCCCGGCCTCGACCATATTGCTGGCGAGCATGCCCCGCCGCCGCAGAAAGTATTGAATTCCGGACCAGGCGACGGACGGCAGCGCCGCCGCCGACAGGCCATAGCCGAGCCGGCTGCGGGTTCGGTAGTGGGCGGCCGCCGAAATATGATCCTGCAGGTTCTTGCCCACGCCCGGGAGATCATGGACGACGCCGATGCCGATTTTTGAAAGCTCGCCGCCGGGCCCGATCCCGGACTGCAGAAGTATCTTCGGCGAGGCCAACGCACCCGCCGAGAGGATCACTTCCTTCCGGGCATCGATCCGCCGCTCACCGTTGATCAGTTCGACGCCGGTCGCTCGTCCGCCGTCGAGCAGCACCCGCGCCACCGCGGCATCGGTGATCACTTCGAGGTTCTTGCGCCGCCGCACCGGCTTGAGAAAGGCCACCGCCGTGGACGCCCGGCGTCCGTTTTTCTGGGTTACCTGATAGGTTCCGAAGCCCTCCTGGGTCTCGCCGTTGAAATCGGCCGAGCGCTTGTACTGCAGCTTTTCCGCGGCGCTCGTCCACAGTTCGTTCAGCGGGTTCGGCGTCTCCAGATACTTGACGTTGAGCTCACCGCCGGTGCCGTGAAGCCCGCCGTCGAAATGTTCATTGTTTTCGGACTTCCTGAAATAGGGCAGGACGTCGCGCCACGCCCATCCGGGGTTGCCGAGTTCCGCCCATTCGTCGTAGTCGCGCTGATTGCCGCGGATGTAGACCATGCCGTTGATGGCGCTGGATCCGCCGAGGGTTTTCCCTCTGGGCAGGAAGATCGGCCGGTTCTTGGCGTGTGCCTGGGGCTCGGAGAAGAAAAGCCAGTTGATCTTGGGATCGCTCATGCCGCGCAGGAGGCCGAGCGGAACATGAATGAACGGGCTGCGATCGGGCGGCCCGGCCTCCAACAGGCAGACCGAGTTGGACGGATCTTCGCTCAGCCGGTTGGCCAGCACGCAGCCCGCCGAGCCGCCGCCGACGATCACATAGTCGAAGCTCTTCCAGGCGTCGTCCGCCATATCTTTCCCTGCTCCCCCGCGAAAGGGTAGGGGAGCGGGGCCGGCGGTTCAATTCAGCGGTCGGCTGGCTGTCCGCCGCCCGGCCAATCGGCCGGAAGCTATTCTAGGGTCCGGACTCAATTGAGTCGCCATATGAGTGTTGCGGCGGTGAGGCATAAAACGACTACGTCATGGCCGGGCCCAGACCCGGCCATCCACGTGTATCGCCTGCCGCCAGGCGTGGATCACCGGGTCAAGCCCGGTGATGACGATTTGAGAGTAAGTGACGAGAGGGTACAGGGTGAGGGGGGCGCAAAAAGGAAAACCCCTAATCGAGTACAGACCCTACGTGCGCTCCAGGATGTGCAGGCCCCGGTCCCGGTCCATCAGATAGATCAGCCGCCGGTCGTCCTCATAGACGTCGTTAGAGAGCACTTCATCGCATCCCGGCGGTTTGTCGGGCACGAAGTAGGCAACCTCCCTGGGCGCGTGGGGGTTGGCGAAGTCGACGACCCGCAGCCCCTGGGCGAACCAGGCGAACGGAATTTCGGTGCCGCGCACTTCTTCCACCGGCTGATGACACCCGCTCCGCACCGGGGTCGGCTCGCGGCTGCCCAATCCCTCGACCTGGTAGCTGGAGATGGGGATGGGGTTCTCCTCGTCGGTGATGTCGATCACCCAGGCGAAAGCGGGTCCCGCATCCGCCGGCCGCGCCACGTCCTCGTCCGCCACCAGCATGATGTCCATGCCCTGAATTTTCTCCGGAAACGGCAGGCAGGTGTGGGTCGGGCAGGGGAAGGGCGGGAAGGTGGAGAAGCGGCAAACCTCTTTCGGATTGCTCATATCGGTGATGTCGAGAATCGCCCAGCCCGCATGCCAATAGCTGACGTAGAGCCGGTCGCCCCGCCGGATCGGGTGATGGCAGCGCAGCCGCTTGACCGGCACGTCCGCTTCCTCGCCGGCGGCGACATGCTGGCCGGGCCAATGCCAGCGCCCGACCTCTTCCGGCCTGGTCGGGTTGGACATGTCGAGGATCATGCAGATGTGGCCTTCATAGCCCTCCGCCGTGGGGGAGATGTAGGCATAACGGTCATCCACGGTGAACCGGTGGACGCCGTCGCCGGCGGTCTCCCAGAAATGGATGTGTTTGGGGTCCAATGGATCGGACACGTCGAAAATGTTGAGCCCGCCCGTGAACCCGGCTTCGGTCTCGCCCGTATAGTCGATGGATTCGTAATTGGTGAGCATCAGGTCGCCCATGATCCGCACCTTGTGGGCATGACAGCCCTGATGCTTGCAGTCGAGGGTCTTGACCACCTTCGGATTCTTGGGGTCGGCCACATCGATGACGGTAGTCGCCTCCCTGCCGAGGGTGTGACCGACATAAGCGGTGGTTCCGCTGAGGGTGATTTGGCCGCCGCCCTTGACGTCGACCCAGCTGACCTCGCGAATTCCTGATGCTTCGGGCATCCGATCCTCCCCAATGTTATGAGGCTATTCTGGACGCCCAAACGGCCGGAAACAAGAAAATCGAGCGTGCTCAGAATTTCCGAAGCGTCGGGATCAGCTCGTCGAAATGATCGATCAAGGCATCGGCGCCCAACCGATCGGGCGGAATGTCGGTGTACCCGAAACTGACCGCTATGGATTTCACCCCGGCGTTCCTGGCGGCGCCCATGTCGGCTGCCGAATCACCGACCATTATGGCCTCCCCGGCGCTCACGCCGGCGAGCTCGAGGGCCCGATTGAGGGGTGCGGGGTCGGGCTTTCGGGCGCCGACCTGGTCATAACAGACGACGGGCTCGAACGTGCCGTTCGCGCCGAGACCCTCCAGGACGGGCCCGGTCAGCGACGATCTCTTGTTGGTGCAGATACCGGTGACCACCGCCCAGTCCCGAAGTTGCGCCACCGCCGCCAGCGCACCCGGAAAAAATTTGGTGTCGACCACGCAATTGGCGCGGTAATCCTCCAGGAACTCGTCGAAAATCCGATCCAGCTCTGCATCGGAAAGAGGTTCGCCCAGAATATCGTATGCGCCTCTCAGCATCTTGTCGGCGCCGCCGCCGATCAGGGACATGGATTGTTCGTTCGTCAGGGCCGGCTTGCCTTCCCGCGCCAGTCCCCGGTTGAGGGCCGCGTGCAGGTCCGGGCCGGTATCGGCGAGGGTGCCGTCGAGATCGAAAATGACGGCCTTGAAGGGAACGGTCATGAATCCCCGGCAATGCAAAGTTGCGTAACACGAAGTGACTTGGCCTATTTCCGCCCCTGTGGCAAGGTCGCGCCGCGCGATTCGGGCAGGAGTCGCAATTGCTTAACGCCTGCCGGCGCATTTTGATTTTCGACGGATATGACCGAGACCGATACCGCCGCCATCATTCTCGCCGCCGGCATGGGGACGCGCATGAAATCGGCGCTGCCCAAGACCCTGCACCCGATCGCCGGCCGTCCCATGCTGTACCTGCTCCTGGATACGGTCGAGGCGCTGGGCCTCGATCGTGTCGTCGTCGTATCGGGGCCGGAGCTGGAATCCCACGAGGATGATATTGCGGCCCATCCCGCGAACCCCGCCATCGCCTATCAGACGGAAAGGCTCGGGACCGGTCATGCGGTCCTGGCGGCGAGGGGCGCGCTCCCGGACTTCGGCGGCGACGCGCTGATCCTGTTCGCCGGAGATCCGCTGATCACCGCCGACACCTGCCGCACGGTCCTCGCGCGCCTCCGCGGCGCGGGCGAACCGGCGGTCGTCGTCGTCGGCAAGAGGCCGGGGGAGCCGGGCAATGCCGGGCGGCTTGTGACCTCGGATGGCGATCAACTGGACCGGATCGTCGAGGCGCGGGACGCCGGCCCGGCGGAACTTGCCATCCCGCTTTGCAATGCGGGGGTGATGGCGGTCGGGCGCGGACGGCTGTTTTCGCTGCTGGACCGGGTGACGAACGACAATGCCAAGGGCGAATACTATCTGACCGATATCGTCGGTCTGGCGCGTTCCGACGGCGCCGCCTGCGCCTACGTGGAAGCGCCGGACGAAGAGGTGATGGGGATCGACAGCCGCGCCGATCTCGCCCGGGCCGAAGCCGTCGTTCAGGAGAGGCTCAGGTCGGCCGCCATGGATGCCGGCGCCACGCTCGTCGATCCGGCGACGGTCTATTTTTCCTGGGACACCAGGCTGGGCCGGGACGTGACGGTCGGGCCAAATGTCATCTTCGGGCCGGGGGTAACCGTCGGCGACAATGTGACCATTCGCGCGTTCAGTCATCTGGAGGGCGCGCGCGTGTCCGACGGCGCCATCGTCGGGCCCTTTGCCCGGTTGCGGCCGGGCGCCGACATCGGCGCCGATGTCCATATCGGCAATTTCGTCGAGATCAAGAACGCGGTGGTCGGGCAGGGCGCGAAGATCAATCATCTCTCCTATGTGGGAGATGCGTCCGTGGGGCCCGCGGCCAATATCGGGGCGGGCACCATCACCTGCAACTACGACGGCTATCTCAAGCACCGGACGGAAATCGGCGCGGGGGCGTTCATCGGTTCCAACACGTCACTGATCGCGCCGGTCGCGGTCGGCGCCGGTGCGGTCACCGGAGCCGGCAGCGTAATCACCAAGGATGTCGGCGACGGCAATCTGGCGGTGGCGCGCGGCGAACAACGTCAAATCGAGGACTGGGCGGCCCTCAACCGGGCGGCCAGGCGGGCCGCGGACTGAACATGTGCGGCATCGTCGGCATCATCGGGAAAGGCGAGGTGGGTCCGCTGCTGCTGCAGGGCCTCAAACGCCTGGAATACCGCGGTTACGATTCCGCCGGCATCGCCACTTTGGACAATGGCCACATCGACCGGCGGCGGGCCGAGGGCAAGCTCTCCAATCTGGAAAGGCTTCTCGAAGACCATCCGATCCGGGGAACGACGGGGATCGGCCACACCCGCTGGGCCACCCACGGCGTGCCGAGCGAGGTCAACGCGCACCCCCATGCCACGGAGAAGGTCGCGGTGGTGCACAACGGCATCATCGAGAACTTCCGCGAACTGCGGGACGAACTGGTCGCGGCGGGCCGGAACCTCGCGTCCGAAACCGACACCGAGGTGGTGGTGCATCTGATCACCCGGTATCTCAACGACGGGATGGAGCCGGAGGCCGCCGTCGCCGAGACGCTTCGGCGGCTCGAGGGCGCATTCGCGCTTGGCATGGTGTTCGCCGGACATTCGGATCTGATGATTGCGGCGCGGCGCGGCTCGCCGCTGGCCATCGGCTACGGCGAAGGGGAGATGTTTATCGGTTCCGACGCCCTCGGCCTCGCCCACCTTTCCCGGCGGATCACCTATCTGGAGGATGGCGATTGGGCGGTGCTCAACGGCACCGGCGTTCGTATCCGCGATGCGGACGGCGCGGACGTGGAACGCTCCGTCTTCAAGGTGGAGATATCGGGCGCGCTGACCGGCAAGGGCGGTCATCCCCACTACATGCTCAAGGAGATCTACGAGCAGCCCCAGGTGATCGGCGATACGCTGCACAGCTTCCTAAACCCCGCCGACCGCACCATCACCCTGCCCGAATTGCCGGTCGATCTGGCCGCCGTGACCAAGGTCACCGTCTCGGCCTGCGGCACCGCCTTCTACGCCGCGCTGACCGCCAAATATTGGCTGGAAAGCATCGCCCGGGTGCCGGTGGAAGCGGATATCGCATCCGAGCTCCGCTACCGGGCCATGGACATGCCGGCGGGCGGTCTCGCCCTGTTCATCTCCCAGTCAGGGGAAACGGCGGACACCCTGGCGGCGCTTCGCTACGCCAAGGAACAGGGGCAGACGGTGATCTCCGTGGTCAATGTGCCCGAAAGCACCATCGCCCGGGAATCGGACGCCGTCCTGGCGACCTATGCCGGCCCGGAAATCGGCGTGGCGTCGACCAAGGCGTTCACCACCCAGTTGACCGTGCTCGCCTGCCTGACCGTCGTGATGGCCCGCGCCCGCGGCGTCATCGGCGAGGCGCGCGAGGCCGAACTCGCCGAAGCCCTCACCGAGGTGCCGTCGCGGGCGGCGGAGGTGCTGAATCACGACGAGCGCCTGAAATCGCTGGCCTACGAGGTTTCTCATGCCCGGGACGTTCTCTATCTCGGGCGGGGCACCAGCTACCCCATCGCGCTGGAAGGCGCGTTGAAGCTGAAGGAGATCAGCTACATCCACGCCGAGGGCTATGCCGCCGGCGAAATGAAGCACGGCCCCATCGCGCTGATCGACGACAACGTGCCGGTCATCGTCATCGCCCCGTCGGACGATCTGTTCGACAAGACGGCATCCAACATGCAGGAGGTCATCGCCCGGGGCGGGCGGGTGATCTTCATTTCCGATGCCGAAGGCGCCAGGAAGCTCGGGGATCTCGCGGCGGCGACCATCGCGCTTCCCAGCGTCGATCCGTTCGTCTCGCCCATCCTCCATGCCATCCCGGTGCAGCTGCTCGCCTACCACACGGCGGTCATCAAGGGCACCGACGTGGACCAGCCCCGCAACCTCGCAAAGAGCGTCACCGTCGAATAATCCACTGAAAAATAGCGATAAATGACCCCCAACGAATGAGTCGGCAACGCTTTTGTGGTGGGGTGAGTTTGATAACCAGAATTTATAGGTATTTCCTAACTTTCCGACATCCGGTACCGTTTTCATATGAGAAAACTGACCGCAACACTCTGCCTGAATCTTGCCGTGCTTCTAGGAAGTATCAGTTATATTTCGACAACTTCCGCGTCAGATTTTTATCAATCCCGCTTTGGGCAAGTAACCTTGAACCTCCCATACCCGAGTACTTTGTGTTTGTTGGGGCACAGTCCCGGTGAGCAGGTTTTAAGAAAACACCAAATCTTAGCACAGAGAAAATCGGGGAATAAACTTCTAGCGATGTGGATCGACTGCGATTCCCAAAGGAGAATAAAAAACGGAGTCAATGCCTCATTGGAAGAATGGGTAATTGTAGTTGGCGGTCTCACTGGAAACCCCAAGAGCGAGAGAGTTTATCCGAGATTAAGTCCGGACAAATACCTCGATTTATTCGCAAAAAAATATGGAAAATTGTCTCTGGAGAAAATTGGTGATCAGGCAAATAAAATCCTTGATAAAGCAAATTCACTGTACTTCGGGGATAAAAATGCAGCTAAAGTTTATGAACCAATTAATCTAGGGGTTCTTTCAATCGGAGATTCTGTCAATGTTGGAATGATATTTAATATGAGGGCAAATGAAATTAACCGACCTACTTTGATCATAATGTCATCACTACTAATTGAAGGGGTGCCATTACATCATTATTTTTATACTGAGTATAAGAAAAAATCTAATGTGAAAAATCTATTGTCTAAATCAAAATATTACACCGCAAAAATTATTCATTCCAACTGACGACTTGCAGAGTCGCGATAAACACCCGCGTGTCCACTCTGGATCAGAGGTAAGTTAGCAGACCCATCTGCTGGTCAAAAAACCCAAAATCACTCATCAAATAGGAATAGTTGGTACGAAGAGTAGTGATTGCCGGTTAGGGCAGGGGATCGATAGGTGATGGTGAAGTTGAAGGTTAGGTCAGCGATGGAAAACCCTGCATTACACCGTACAAACGATACGGTGGAGTAGGGGCCATCCCGAAGCCCGATATTCTCTATGCCAGCGAGCACGAGGCGGATTTCTTCGCCCTCCTCGAGGAGCACTACACGCTCCACGTGGCGCCCATGGAAATGGGACCGGAGAGGGACGCCTTTCTCGCCGAGGCCGGGCCCAGGGCGCGGGCGATGATCGCCATTTCCATCCTCGGGCCGCGCCCGGATCAGATCCGCGAAATGACATCGCTCGAGCATCTCGCCTATCTGGGCGCCGGCTATCAGAGCATGGCCATGGATGCGTTCAGGGAACTGGGTGCGACGGCGAGCTTCGTTCCCGCCGCGAACGCCGACGCCGTCGCCGAGTATGCCATCGCCCTGATGCTGGCGTGCGTCCGCGAACTGCGGTCGGCGGACGCCTTCGTCCGCGACGGGCGCTGGGGTCCGGAGTTCGGCCCGCCGCCGGTGCCGGAATTGCGGGGCCGCAGGATCGGGATCGTCGGCCTGGGCGGTATCGGCTCGCGCATCGCCAGGCTGGCCTCCGCCTTCGGGCCGGAGGTGGCCTACACCAAGCCGAGCAAGGGCGATGCGCCCTATGCCTACTACCCGAGCCTTCCGGAATTGGCCGACGCCTCGGACGTCCTGGTGATCTCGGCGCCCGGAGGTCCGGAAACAAGGCACATGGTGAATGCCGACGTGCTCGCGGCGCTCGGGCCCACCGGCTACCTGATCAACGTTGCCCGCGGCTCCATCGTTTCCAACGACGATCTCATCGCCGCCCTGGAGGCCGGGACGATCCGCGGCGCGGGACTGGACGTGGTCGACGGCGAGCCCGGTGTGCCCGAGGCCCTGCGCCGGATGGACAACGTAATTTTCTCGCCCCACCGGGCCGGCGTCACCCGCGAGGCCATCCGGGTGCAGTGGAAAACGGCGATGGAGAACCTCGCCGCCCACTTCGCCGGGGAGCCGCTCATTACCCCGATCCCCGGATTCGAGGGCCGCTGATCCTATTTGCGGCCTTATTTGCGGCCCTGTTCGCCGGTCTTTTTGTTTTCCGGTCCGTGGCCCGGGTTCAAGGCGTTCTGTTTCCGCTGCAGCGAAGCAGGCCATCGGCTCTTGATGTACGAGATCACCGCCCAGATTTGCGCATCGTGGAGGCGGAACCCGAAAGCCGGCATGCCGTCTTTGATCGGCTTGCCGCTCTTGTCCTCTGATCCCGCCGAAATCCGGTTGAACATGTACCGATCCGAATGATGGGAACCGTGTCCCCGCTCGTCGAGCCGCGGCGGGATCAGGTTTTTCGGGAACTTCGCCGGATTGACCGGTCCCCGGAGAGTCTCGCCGTGGCATTCGGCGCAATTCTCTAAATAGATTTTTTTGCCGACGGACACCTGACGGTGATTTCCCGTGTCGACCGGATGGGTGGCATTGGCCGGAACGGCAAACAGGATCGCCGCGCCGAAGGCCAGGGACGGGATCGGAGACTTCCTCATCGGCTGCTCCGTTGATTGACGCTGCGCCGGTTGATCAGTTCCTGGCGCCGCCGGACGTCCGCCGGCCAGGTGCTTTTGATGAATGCCAGCACGGCCCAGATCTGGTGATCGGACAGACTTTCCTCGAATCCCGGCATGGCGCTGTTGAAATCGTTGCCGGGGATCAGTTTCTCGCCGCCCAGCTTGGTGTAATCGAACAACAACTGGTCGGGGTGATGCCAGGTGTGGCCCGTCTCATCGTGGGGCGGGGAGGGAAGGGTCCCGTCGGGCAAGGTCGCCCGCCAGTTGGGCTGCCCCTCCAGATTCTTGCCGTGGCAGGAGGCGCAATGTTCGGCGTAGACGATCCTGCCTTCCGCAACCAAAGCGGGGTCGGAGGCATCCGCCGACGTCGCGCCGTCGCCGGGGCCGGCGAAGTAATAGATGGCGCTCCCCGCCACGAGGACGGCGAGGCCAATTCCTAGGGCGAACAGGACTCTTCGTTCCATTCCAATTACATAGCCCTACCCGTTACTGGAAGGTCAAGGATTCATGGACTACATTGCATCCAAAGCTCGGTTGCCGCAGTTTGGCGCCGCTCATCCGGGGAACGATTTACATGCCCAAATACGATTACGACCTCATCACCATCGGCGCCGGTTCCGGCGGCGTCCGCGGCACCCGCCTCGCCGGCGGCTACGGCGCGCGGACGGCGATCATCGAGGAGGAGCGGGTCGGCGGCACCTGCGTGCTGCGCGGCTGCGTGCCGAAGAAGCTGCTGGTCTACGGCGCCCACTACGCGGAACATCTGGAGGATGCGGTCAATTACGGCTGGTCCGTCGACGGCGCTTCCCACGACTGGGCGCGGATGATCGACACGAAGAATGCCGAGCTCGACCGGTTGAACGGCATCTACCTCCGAATCCTGAGGGAGAACAATGTGGAGGTGGTCGACGGGCGGGGCGTCGTCACCGATCCCCATACGGTGGAAGTGAACGGCAAGTCCATGACCGCCGGGAAGATACTGGTCGCGGTCGGCGGCTGGCCGTCGACGCCGGACATTCCGGGCATCGAGCATGTGATCTCGTCCAACGAGGCGCTGGAACTCAGGGAGTTGCCGAAGCGGATGGTGATCGTCGGCGGGGGCTATATCGCCGTCGAATTCGCCGGCATCTTCGCGGCGCTCGGCGTCGAGGTCACGGAGGTGATCCGCGCCGAGGCGATCCTTCGGGGCTTCGATCACGACATCCGGGTGAACCTGACCGATGAAATGCAGAAGCGCGGCGTCAAGGTCCTCTCGGAGACCGTCATCCGCTCCATCGAAAAGGACGGGGATGTCTACACGCTCCGCTGTGCCGGCAACGAGATCATCGAGACCGACCTCGTCATGTACGCCACCGGCCGAACGCCCAATACGGCCGGCCTGGGCCTGGCGGAGGCGGGCGTCGAGCTTGCCGGGAACGGCGCCGTGATGGTCGATGAGTGGAACCAGTCCTCCGTCGAGAGCATCTACGCCGTCGGCGACGTCACCGACCGCATTGCCCTGACCCCGGTCGCCATCCAGGAGGGAAGGGCGTTCGCAGAGACCCACTTCAACGGCAATCCGCTGACGGTCGACTACGACGACGTGCCGTCGGCGGTGTTCTCGACCCCGCCGGTGGGTTCGGTCGGGCTCCCGGAAGAGGACGCCCGCGCCCGCTACGGCGACATCGACGTCTATGTTTCCCGGTTCAAGCCGTTGGTGCACACCTTGTCGGGCCGGGACGAGCGCTCTTTCATGAAACTGGTGGTCGACGCCCACACCGACCGGGTGCTCGGCGCGCACATGATGGGCATGGACGCGCCGGAAATCATCCAGGGCGTCGCCGTCGCCATCAAGTGCGACGCCACCAAGGCGCAGTTCGACGCGACGACCGGCATCCATCCCTCGGCGGCGGAGGAATTCGTCACCATGCGGGAGAGGCGCCCCGACCCGGAACGCGCCCAGGCGGCGGAGTAACGAATGGCCGACCTCCCTCTTTCCTTTGCCGCTTGTGAATACGACCACGTCCGGGACCTGGCCGAAGGCAAGGTCAAGGCCAAGGGGATCGAGATCATCCCCATGCTGTTCGAGGAGCCGCACTTCGTCTTCCACAGGGCGGCCAACTACGAGGACTTCGACATCGCCGAGATGTCGTTCGGCCGCTACATCTCCATGGTGTCGCGCCGCGCCAACGACATGACGGCGATCCCGGTGTTTCCGTCCCGCGTCGCCCGGATCGGCTCCTTCTACGTGCCCAGCGGCTCGAAGCTGAAATCGCCCGGGGACCTGAAGGGCAAGCGGGTGGGCATCCCGGAATGGACCCAGACCGCCAGCATCTATTCCCGCGGCTGGCTGGCCGAGAGCTGCGGCGTCGATCTCAAATCGATCGAGTGGGTGCAGACCGGCGTCGACGAGCCGGGCAGACCCGAGCCGTCGCCGGTGAAGCTTCCCAAGGGCGTCAGGGTTCGGCCGGACACGGAATATTCCCTCTCCGAGCTGCTGGTCAACGGCGGCATCGATTGCGCCATGACGGCGCTGCCGCCGAAGCCGTTCCGGGACGGGGACGGCCGGGTACGGCGGCTGGTGAAGGACTCCAGGAAAGCCGAGATCGCCTACTTCAAGGAGACCGGCATCTTTCCCATCATGCACGTAATCGCGGTCCGCAACGAGGTGCTGGCCGAACACCCCTGGGTCGCGGTTAATTTACTCGAGGCGTTCGAGCAGTCCAAGCGCAACGCCATCGAACGGACGCTGCGGGGCTCGCACTCGGTCTATCCCATCCCGTGGGGCTATGACGCGGCCCTGGAAGCCCGGGAATTGTTCGGCGGCGACGTGTTCCCGTACGGTCTCGAGCCCAACCGGACCACCATCGAGGCCTTCCTGCGCTTCGGCCATGCTCAAGGCGTGGCGCACCGCAAACTCAAGCCGGAAGACCTGTTCGTGCCGTCGACCCTGGAGCGGATTCTCACATAGCCTTCTCCCTCGTTCGGCGGCGGGGTGTTGTTCCGCGGCCCAACCTTATTTCCCTGGAATTCCGAGGCGTTCCGGCGTATAACCCCGCGCTCTGAAAAGAATATTTCCTGGGGATAGGAAAATGGCTGCGAAGT
This sequence comes from Rhodospirillales bacterium, assembly GCA_022823235.1. Lineage (GTDB taxonomy): Bacteria > Pseudomonadota > Alphaproteobacteria > Rhodospirillales > UBA2165 > JAJDXO01. The sequence goes on along the minus strand of JAJDXO010000041.1, from coordinate 19,609 downwards.
GGGCGCCGGACAGCTGGCGCGGCAAACCCATCGAACAGGTGCCGGAATATCCGGACGCCAAGGAACTCGCCGACGTCGAGGCCCGGCTTTCCGGGTATCCGCCGCTGGTTTTTGCCGGCGAAGCGCGGCGCCTGAAGCGGTCTCTCGCCGACGTTGCGGCGGGAAAGGCTTTTCTGCTCCAGGGCGGCGACTGTGCGGAAAGCTTCGCCGAATTCCATCCCGACAACATCCGCGATCTGTTCAAGATCATCCTGCAGATGGCCGTCGTGCTGACTTTCGGCGCCGCCCTGCCGGTGGTCAAGGTAGGCCGGATGGCCGGTCAATTCGCCAAGCCCCGCTCGGCGCCGACGGAAACGATCGACGGCGTCGAGTTGCCGAGCTACCGGGGCGACATCATCAACGGCATCGAATTCGACGCCGAGGCCCGGGTGCCGGATCCCAGGCGTATGGAGCAGGCGTACAATCAGTCGGCTTCGACCCTCAACCTGGTGCGGGCGTTTGCCCAGGGCGGGTTCGCCGATCTCCACCGGGTGCATCAGTGGAACATGGGTTTCGTCGCCGACTCGCCCCTGGGCGAGCGCTACACGGACCTCGCCAACCGCCTGGACGAGACCCTGGCCTTCATGGCGGCCTGCGGCCTGACCAGCCAGAGCGCGCCGCAGATCTCGGAGACCGATTTCTTCACCTCGCACGAGGCGCTGCTGTTGCCCTACGAGCAGGCCATGACCCGGGTCGATTCCACCACCGGCGACTGGTACGACACGTCGGCCCACCTGCTGTGGTGCGGTGAACGGACCCGCCAGTTGGAGAACGCGCAAATCGAGTTCCTGAAGGGCATCGGTAATCCGGTCGCCTCGAAGGTCGGCCCGACCACCGAGCCCGACTACCTGATCAGGCTGATCGACATCCTCAACCCGGAAAACGAACCGGGCCGCCTCACCCTGATCTCGCGGATGGGCGCCGACCAGGTCGAAGACGTGCTGCCGGCCTTGGTGCGCCGGGTGAAGGAGGAGGGCCGCCACGTGGTCTGGTCCTGCGATCCCATGCACGCCAACATGATCAAATCAGCCAACGGCTATAAGACCCGACACTTCGACCGCATCCTGCGGGAGGTGGAGGGCTTCTTTGCCGTCCACCGGGCCGAAGGCACCCACCCGGGCGGCGTCCATCTGGAACTCACCGGCAAGGACGTCACCGAGTGCGTCGGCGGCGCCCAGGCGATCACCGAGGCCGATCTCTCGGACCGGTATCACACCCATTGCGATCCGCGCCTCAACGGGCGTCAGGCCCTGGAACTTACCTTCCTAATCGCCGAACGGCTGAAGGAGGAACGCTCCAACGGCCATGTGAACGGTGTCGACAAGGTGGTGGCGGCAACGATCTGAATCGGGTCAAATCCCCGTGAAATCGCGAAACGGCGGGTCTCATGGCCCGCCGTTTTCGCTATGGTGCCGGGCATGAAAGGAAATGATCCGGGCCTGTCGCGCCGCGGCTTCCTGACCGGCGTCGCCGCGGGTGCGGGGTTGCTGACGGGCGGCTTCCCCTTGACCGGGAACGCCTCCCCGATGCTCACCAAGGTGATCCCGTCGACCGGCGAGCGCATCCCCGCCATGGGCATGGGGTCCTACCTGACGTTCAACGTCGGACGCGACGAGGACGCGCGGGCCCAGCGGGTGCGGGTGCTGCAGACCTTCATCGATGCCGGCGGCGGGATGCTGGATTCATCGCCCATGTACGGCGCCTCCGAAGAGGTGATCGGCTATTGCCTGAAGCGGGTGAAAAACCCGGAGAAGGTATTTTCGGCCACCAAGGTGTGGACGCCGTTTACGGCCCGCGGCATCAAGCAGATCGAAAACTCCGAGCGGCTATGGGGCGAGGACCGGTTCGATCTCTTCCAGGTGCACAATCTCCTGAATTGGGAAGCCCACCTCGCCGAGCTTCGACGGCGAAAAGAGCAAGGCAAAATCCGCTATGTGGGGATCACCACGTCCCACGGCCGGGGCCACCGGGAGTTCGAGCGGGTGATGAGGTCGGAACGGCTCGACTTCGTGCAGCTCACCTACAATCCCCTCGATCTGGAGGTGGAGGACCGGCTGCTGCCGCTGGCCGCCGACAAGGGCATCGCCGTGATCGTCAACCGCCCGTTCCGCCGGGGCGGCTTGATCGACCGTCTGGACGGCGAACCGCTTCCCGGCTTCGCCGCCGAGTTGGGCGCCCGGACCTGGGCGCAGCTTCTGTTGAAGTTCGTGATTTCCCACCCGGCGGTCACGGTGGCGATCCCGGCGACCCGCCGGCCCGATCACGCCTGGGAAAACATGGACGCCGCCACCGGCCCCATGCCCGATGCCAAGTTGCGTCAGGCCATCGTCAAGGCGGTGGAAGCGGTTTAAGGCGCGCCGCCGCCTACCAGCGGCCGGTATTCTCCATCGATTTCCACGGCTCGGCGGGTTCGAGCGCGTCGCCCTTTTGCAGCAGTTCGACGGAGATGTTCTCCGGTGAGCGGATGAAGGCCATCTTGCCTTCCCGGGGCGGGCGGTTGATGGTCACGCCCGAATCCATCAGCTTCCGGCAGGTCTCGTGGATGTCGTCGACGGCGTAGGCCACGTGACCGAAATTCCGGCCCTCCGGATACTCGTCCGGGTCCCAGTTGTAGGTGAGTTCCAGCTGCGCCTCTTCGTCCCCCGGCGCGGCGAGGAAGATCAGCGTGAACCGCCCCGCTTCCGATTCCCGGCGGCGCAGTTCCACCAGTCCCAGCTTGTCGCACCAGAAATCGAGGGACTCGTCGACATCCGAAATGCGGATCATGGTGTGGAGGTATTTCATGTCTTCTCTCCCGTTTACGCCGCGGCTTGCGCGGCTTGAGCGTCCTGAATGGCGCGCCACACCTTCTCGGGCGTCGCCGGCATTTCCAGATGCCGGATGCCGAGAGGCTGGAGCGCGTGGTTGACGGCGTTCATCACCGCCGGCAGCGCGCCGGTGGTCCCGGCCTCGCCCGCGCCCTTGATGCCCAGCAGGTTGGTCTTGGCGGGCACCGGATTGTTGCCGATTTCGAAGGCGCAGAAATCGTCGGCCCGCGGCATGGCGTAATCGAGGAAGGAACCGGACAGCATCTGACCGCTTTCCCCGTCGTAGGCGACGTTTTCCAGCAGCGCCTGACCCGCCCCCTGAACGATGCCTCCATGGACCTGGCCTTCGAGGGTGAGGGCGTTGACCACCGTGCCGACGTCATCCACGGCCACATAGCGGACGATCTCGGTGCGTCCCGTATCCGGGTCGATCTCCACCTCGCAGATGTGACAGCCGTTCGGGAAGCTGGAGGCTTCGGAGGTGTAGGTGGCGCGCTCGTAGAGGCCGATCTCCATGCCGGGCGGCATGGCCATGGCGTTGAACGAGGCGCGGGCCACGTCCTGGATGTGGGCCTGCTTGTCGGTGCCGGCGACGGTGAAGTTCCCGTTCTCGAATTCGATGTCGGCCTCCGCCGCCTCCAGCATATGGGCGGCGATTTTCTTTCCCTTTTCGATCACCTTGTCGGCGGCCATGCGCATGGCCCCGCCGCCGGCGACCGCCGAGCGGGACCCGATGGTGCCGATCCCGAAGGTCACCTGGTCGGTGTCGTCATCGACCACCCGGACGTCGTCGCTGTCGATACCCAGCATGTCCGAGAGAAAGATCTTGTACATGGTATCGTGGCCTTGGCCGTTGGACTTGGTCCCGGCCAGAACCGTGACCGTCCCGCCCGCATCGAACCGGATTTCCGCCTGTTCCGGCCGCGGGGCGGCGGCGCTCTCGATCATGTGAATGACGCTGTAGCCCCGGAGCCTGCCGCGGGCCTCGGCCTCCAAGCGGCGAGCCTCGAAGCCGGCGATGTCCGCCATTTCCAGGGCCATGTCCTGGTTCTTTTCGAACTCGCCGGTATCGTATTTGAACACAAGGCCGGTCTGGAACGGCATGGCGTCCGCCGGGATGAGGTTGCGCCGGCGCAGTTCGCCCTTGTCGATTCCGGTCTCCCGGGCGGCGATATCGACGAGGCGCTCGAGGACATAGGCCGCCTCCGGCCGGCCCGCGCCGCGATAGGGGCCGGTCGGATGGGTGTTGGTGTAAACCGAGGTCACTTCCACATGGATCGCCGGCGTGGTGTAGACGCCCGCCAGGCTGCCGAGGTTGAGAAAGGTCGGCACCATGGCGGCGCCCGAGGTGAGGTAGGCGCCGAGATTGCAGCGGCTCTTGAAGCGGAGCGCGAGAAAGTTGCCCGCGTCGTCGAGCGCCAGCTCCGCGTCCCACACCTGGTCCCGGGCGTGGTCATCGGAAATAAAGCCTTCCGAGCGCTCGCACACCCACTTGACCCGGCGGCCGAGCACCTTGGCGGCAAGCAGGCAAAGCCGGTTTTCGGGGAAGTGGACGTCCTTCAGGCCGAACGCGCCGCCGATATCCCGCGACACCACCCGGACCCGGGTTTCCGGCACCTTGAAGATTTCGCGGGCGAGGGCGCTGCGCGACGCGTGGGGCGACTGCGTGTCGCAATACATGGTGTAGCGTTCCTCCCGCGCATCGTATTCGCCGACGCAGCCGCGGGTTTCCATGGCGTTGGTCGAGATGCGGTTGATGACGAGGCGTTGGCCGGTGACGTGGGCCGCGCCGCCGAACGCCGCATCCACCGCCTCTTTGTCGCCGAGAGTGAAGACGTTGGAAATGTTGTCGGGATAGTCCTCCCAGAGTTGCGGGGCGTCCGCATCGGTGGCGCTGGCCGTCTCGATGACCGAGGGCAGGGGGTCGTATCCCACGTCGACCAGCTCCGCCGCATCCTTCGCCTGTGCCAGCGTTTCGGCCACCACGAACGCCACCGGATCGCCGATCACCCGGACCTTGCCGCCGGCGGGAATCAGGCCGGGATGGGACGCCCAGTAGACGTCGGATCCGTCCTTCGGCCGTTTGCGGGGCGGAAAGTGCGGCTTGGTGACGCCGAGCCCGGCCGCCTCGATGTCCTGGTGGGTGAAGACCTTCAGCACCCCCGGCGCGGCTTCGGCGGCGGAGATGTCGAGGGAGGTAACTTTGGCGTGGGCATGGGGAGAGCGGACCGAATAGCCCCAGACCATGTCCGGAAAGCTGACGTCGCTGACATATTGGCCCCGCCCGGTCAGCAGCCTCGGGTCCTCGGTGCGGGGCACCGGCTGGCCCATTCCGAACTGGCCCATCTGTTCCCTCTCCTGGTGAAATTCGTCCGGATTCGAGCCGTATCTTGCAAAATGAATCCCACCCTTGCAATCAGCCGGGCTTGCCCGGGCGGCGGGTCCGGCTAACATGTCCGGCAGACGATCAGCGGCGAACGAATATCCGGGGAGATCAAAATGTCAGCACATTCACACGGCATCGTGCACCTGGTGGGGTCGATCCCGCTCGACAATGCGGAGAACGTCTTTCGCACCGTCGCCGGTGCGGTGCCCGACCATCTCGCCCGCCTGCCCGATGGCGAAACCGGTGAGCGGATCGGCTGGATTCGCTTCATGCAGGAAATGCTCGCCAACCACCCGGACATGGAGGAGGACCCCGACACGCCGCCGCTCAAATGGACCCAATGGGACGGCGTGCTGCTCAGGGAAATTCCCCAATATCGCTTCAAGCGCGGGAGCGACGTCTCGGCGGCGACGTTCGATACGCCCTACGGCGACGAAGCCATCGCGTCGTTCGAGTTGTTCGGCAAGCTGCAGGACGACGGCATAATTCCGTCCGGGACCAAGTTTCAGATTTCCATCCCGACGCCCTTGGCGCCCGGCTACAACTACGTCGCCCCCGGCGCCCAGGACGATTTCATCGAGGTTTACACCAGGCATGTCGTGGAAACCGTCGAACGCATCTGTGCCGCGCTTCCCAACGACCGCATCGCCTTCCAATGGGACGTTTGTCAGGAAGTGCTCATGTGGGAGGGCTACTACGATGTCCAGCCGGCCGACTACAAGGAGGAGATATTCCGGGTGCTGGGCGAGGTCGGCGACGCCGTGCCCGAACCGGCCGAGCTCGGCTACCATCTCTGCTACGGCAGCCCCCGGGACGAACACATCGTGCAGCCCCGGGACTCGGCCAACATGGTCGAGATGACCAACGGCATCGTCGACTCGGTCAACCGCTCCGTGCAGTTCATTCACCTGCCGGTGCCCAAGGACCGCTCGGACGATGCCTATTTCGCGGCGCTCGCGGACCTGAAGCTGCCGGCGGGTTGCGATCTCTATCTCGGCCTGATCCACCACGAGGACGAGGCCGGGGATGCGGCGCGTCTCGCGGCCGCGCGAAAAGTCGTCAAGGTGGATGGCGTGTCGTCGGAATGCGGCTGGGGCCGCGGTGATCCGGAACGTGTGCCGAGCCTGTTGGTGTCGCACCGTAAGGCGGCGGCCACGCTGGGGCGGAATTCCTAAGGCCCCCAAACCGCCTCGCGGAAGGTCGTCTCGGCGCCCAATTTGCCGCCCGCCATGTCTCGGAAGTAACCGTTCAACCGGTTTGTTTCCAGGCGTTCCGCCGGGCATGGCCGCCACGATCAGGGGTGCGTTGACACGCTACGGGCCCATCTCTACATGTTACGCCCCGCCGAAGGGCGGTACGGACCCGGCAATCTCGACAATGCAACCCGTATGACCGATCAACTTTCCATCGCCGTGGGCCAGATCAATCCGACCGTCGGCGCGGTCGACGGCAATCTGGACCTGATCCGCCGGGCCCGCGCCGACGCGGCCGCTGCCGGCGCCGACTTGCTGGTCACCGGCGAGCTGGCGGTTTCCGGTTATCCGCCGGAAGATCTGGTCCGGAAACCCGCCTTGGTCGACCGGATCGAGGCGGGGGTAAAGGCCTTGGCCGCCGAGACGGCGGACGGCGGGCCTGCGCTCTTGATCGGTACGCCATGGCGGGACGGCGACAAACTCCACAACGCGGCATTGATGCTGGACGGCGGCGGGATCGCCACCGGCCGCTATAAGCACCTGCTGCCCACGTATGGGGTGTTCGACGAGGACCGGGTATTCGATGCCGGCCCCTTGCCGGGTCCCATCGCGTTCCGGGATGTCCGGCTCGGCGTCATGGTGTGCGAGGACATGTGGGAGGCCGACGTCACCGAGACCCTGGAAGAGTCGGGGGCGGAAATTCTCGTCGTCATCAACGGTTCCCCCTTCGAGGTCGACAAGGCGGATCAGAGGCTGAATCTGGCGGTCGCCCGGGTGACCGAGAGCGGCCTGCCGCTGCTGTATGTCAATCAGGTGGGCGGCCAGGACGAACTGGTATTCGACGGTGCCTCGTTCGCGCTCGGCGCCGACCGGGCCCTTAGATGTCAGGCGGACTCGTGGGTCGAACAAACGGTGCTCACCGAATGGACGCGGGGCGCGGACGGCTGGGAATGCGCGCCGGGCGCGATGGCCGCGCCAACGAACGGCGAAGCGCCCATCGAGAACATCTACCGGGCGGTGACCCTGGGATTGCGGGACTACGTGAACAAGAACCGGTTTCCGGGGGTCATTCTCGGGTTGTCCGGCGGCATCGATTCCGCCCTGTCGGCGGCCGTGGCGGTGGATGCCCTTGGGCCCGAGCGGGTCCACTGTGTGATGATGCCGTCGCCTTATACCTCGAACGAGAGCCTTGAGGACGCGGCCGAGTGCGCGGACCTGCTGGGCCTGCGCTACGACACTGTCGGGATCGAATCGGCCATGGACGCCTTCGGCGGAATGCTGAGCGGAATTTTCGAGGACACGGAACCGGACGCCACCGAAGAAAATATTCAGGCGCGCTCGCGCGGCCTGATCGTCATGGCGATCTCCAACAAATTCGGCTACATGGCGCTGACCACCGGCAACAAGTCGGAGATGTCGGTGGGCTACGCCACCCTGTATGGCGACATGTGCGGCGGCTATTCGGTGCTGAAGGACGTCTACAAGACCACCGTCTACCGGCTCTCCGACTGGCGCAACCGGCACCATCCGGCGGGCGCCCTTGGCCCGGCGGGCCGGGTGATCCCCGAGCGCATCATCACCAAGGTGCCGTCCGCAGAACTGAAGCCCGGCCAGACCGATCAGGACACCCTGCCGCCCTACGACGTGCTCGACGATATTCTCGAGTGCCTGATCGAGGGCGAGCGGGCGGTGGACGAAATCGTCGCCCGCGGTCATGACCCGGCAACCGTCCGGCGGGTGTGGCAGATGCTCGATCGTGCGGAGTACAAGCGCCGCCAAGCGCCGCCCGGCGTCAAGATCACGTCGCGTGCATTCGGCCGGGACCGCCGCTATCCCATTACCAACCGCTTTACCGGATTGGTCTAACCGCCGTTCCCGGCCGGGCCGTGTTTCGGTTTCCGTCGGTAGGAGCCTTTGCCCCGCTTGGCCTTCACGCGCTTCATCTTGAACAAGGGTGAGCGCAGGCTGGCGGCAATGGCGTTGCGGCGGCCGGGCTTTCGCTGCCTGCGCCGCCCGGACATCGCTTAGAGTTTGGTCGGGTTGGGGGCGTCGCCGTAGACGTCTTCGGGATCGAAAACCTTTTCGGTCTCTTCGTACCGCAGGGTCAGCGGTCCTTCCGCGCTGCCCGTCGGCACCGAGCGGTAGAAGCACGAGCGATAGCCCACATGGCACGACGCACCGTTGCCGTCCACGTTGACCTTGAGCCATACGGCATCCTGGTCGTCGTCGATGCGCATTTCGGCGACCCGCTGGGTGAGTCCCGAGGTCGCGCCTTTGTGCCAGAGGGTCCGGCGGGAGCGGGACCAGTAGTGGGCCTCGCCGGTTTCGATGGTTTTTGCCAGCGCCTCGGCATTCATATAGCCGTGCATCAACAGCTCGCCGGTCTCGAAGTCGGTGGTGACCACCGGGATCAGCCCCTCGTCATCGAACTTGGGCGCGAGCTCATGGCCTTCCTCCACCTGTTCGACGGAGGTGCGGGCCTGAAAGAGATCGTTGCTGTCAGCGCTCACGGCGGCAATTCCTTGAGTTCGGGCGCCTTATATATCCGCGCCGGCTCGGACGGGCAAGGGGCCCGCACCCACATGTGATTTCCTTCCCGGAGCCAGTTGCTATAGTCCCGGCAACGAATATTTCTAGACAGGGGAGAGGTCCCGACATGGCATCCTATAAATTGGCTTCCTACAAGGCGTCCGACGGCTCGGCCCGCGCCGGCATGGTAATCGACGACACGGTCTATGATCTGGGCGCCGAGGCGGCGGCGGCCGGTGCGGGCGGCTTCAACGGATCAAGTGTCGGGGGCGTTTTGGAGAATTGGACCGCCGCAGGGCCTGCCCTCAGGGCCATTTCGGACAATCCGGACGGCAGTGTTTCCCAGCCCCTGTCGGAGACCCGGCTGCTGGCGCCCGTGCCGCGCCCCAGCGCAATTTATTGCGCCGGCGCCAACTATTGGGACCATGCGGCGGAGATGGGCAATACCAATATCAAGAAGGATGAGATCGAACCGTTCTTCTTCATCAAGTCGGGGTCGGTGGTGATCGGCCCCGGCGACGATATCCGCCTGTCGCCCACCTATTCGGAAAAGTACGACTACGAGGTGGAAATCGCCCTGTTCATCGGCAAGGAAGGCCGCCACGTCCCGGTCGACGATGCCATGGACCACGTCGCCGGCTACACGATCATGAACGACCTTTCGGCCCGCGAGCGCGGCAAACGGGACGACTGGCCCTTCGGCATGGATTGGGTGCGCCACAAATCCTTCGAATGCTCGGCCCCCATGGGCCCGTGGTTCGTGCCGGCGGACGATATCGCCGACGTCCACGATCTCTCCATGAAGACGACCGTTTCGGGCGACGTTCGCCAGGATTCTTCATCCCAACAGATGATCTTCCAGATACCTGAACAGATCGCCGCGCTGTCGGCGCAGATGACCCTCTATCCGGGCGATATCATCGCCACCGGCACCTGCGCGGGCGTCGCCGGCGCCTCCGGCAAGTTCCTCAATCCGGGGGAGCATATCGTTATGGAGGTCGAAGGCATCGGCACCCTGGAGAATTCCCTGGTCGCGGAATAACAGGCGGGAGCCATGCCAGAACCACTCGGTTTCGGCGTTTTCCTGGCGCCGTTTCATGCTCTTCACGAGGATCCGACGCAGGCGCTGCATCGGGATTTGGAGCTGATCGAGTGGTTCGACCGGCTGGGCCTCGATGAAGTGTGGGTCGGCGAGCACCATTCGGGTGGGTTCGAAATCATCCCGGCGCCCGAGGTGTTCATCGCGGCGGCCGCCGAGCGCACCAAGCACATCCGTCTCGGTACCGGGGTGAAGTCGCTGCCCTATTACCACCCGATGATCGTCGCCGATGAGATGGTGCTGCTGGATCATTTGACCCGCGGGCGGGCGATGTTCGGGGTCGGCCCGGGGGCACTGCCGACGGACGCCCATCACATGGGGATCGACGTCAAGGACCAGCGCCGGCGGATGGCCGAATCGCTGGAGGTCATCGTGCCGTTGCTCGAAGGCGAAACGGTCACCCGGGAGACCGACTGGTTCACCATCCGGGATGCCCGCCTGCAGATGCAGCCCTATACCCGGCCCAGGATGGAGATGGCGGTGACGTCCATCCGTTCCCCTGCCGGGGCCATCGAGGCGGGCAAGTACGGCGCCGGCCTGCTGGTCCTCGGCGGCACGTCGGACGACGCCATGGCTTATCACGCCAAGAACTGGGAGGTCTGTCAGGAAACGGCCGCCGAGCACGGCCGGACCGTCGCGCGCGATCAATGGCGGATCACCGCCTGGGTGCATTTGGCCGAAACCCGGGAGAAGGCGATCAGCGACATCGACCACGGTTTTTTGGATTGGTTCGAGTACTCCAAGGCCATCCTGCCCGGAACCCCCATCCCGTTCGATACGCCGGATCCCAAGCAATACGCGCTGGACAACCAGGTGGCGATCATCGGAACGCCGGATGATGCCATTCGCGAGATCGAGCGGATGCAGGCGGCGGCCGGCGGCTTCGGCAAGCTTCTGGCCTTGGCGCACAACTGGGCGCCGTTTGCCGACGTGAAGCGCTCCTATGAATTGCTTGCCCGCCATGTGGTGCCGCATTTCACCGGCAATCTGGATGCCCGCCGCGCCAGCCATGATTTCGGCACCGGGCATATCGAGGAAATGCGCAAGGACGTTGGCGCCGCGGTGGAAAGCTCCCAAAAGGCCTACGAGGCGCACAGGAAGAGCAAGGGCGCCAAGGCGGCCGAATAAAGGCCGGCAACCTTGTTCAGGGTGTCCGGCGCCGCTATACACTCCGCCCAAATGACTATCCGGATCTACAACACCCTGGCCCGCGAGAAGCAGGCCCTGGAACCGGTGACCCCGGGCCGGGTCGGCATGTATGTGTGCGGGCCGACGGTCTACGACTACGCCCATATCGGCAATGCCCGCCCGGTGATCGTGTTCGATGTGCTTTACCGGCTGCTGCGGCGCGAATTTGGCGCCGGCAACGTCAAGTACGTCCGCAACATCACCGATGTCGACGACAAGATCATCGCCGCGGCCGACGAGAGCGGTGAGGAGATCGCCTCCATCACCGCCCGGACAACCGAGGCGTTTCAAGCGGACATGGCCGCGCTCGGCGCCCTGCCGCCGGACGAGGAACCCCGCGCCACCGGCCATATCCCGGAGATGATCGCGCTGACCGAGGATCTGATTGCCAAAGGTCATGCCTATGAGGCGGACGGCCACGTGCTGTTCGATGTCTCTTCCATGGCCGATTACGGGCGGCTGTCGCGTCATTCGCAGGATGAGCTGATCGCCGGGTCCCGGGTGGAGGTCGCGCCCTACAAGCGAAACCCGACCGACTTCGTGCTGTGGAAACCGTCCACCGGCGCCCAGCCCGGCTGGGACAGCCCCTGGGGCTTCGGGCGGCCCGGCTGGCACCTGGAATGCTCGGCCATGTCTGAAAAGCATTTGGGCATCAATTTCGATATCCACGGCGGCGGCCAGGATCTGATCTTCCCCCACCACGAAAACGAAATCGCTCAGTCCATCTGCTCCCACGGCGCCGGGACCTTCGCCAAATACTGGATGCATAACGGCCATCTGCAGGTGGAGGGCGGGAAGATGTCCAAATCCCTGGGCGACTTCATCGCCGTCCACGATTTGCTGAAGGCGCATCACGGCGAAACCATCCGCCTCGCCATGCTGATGACCCACTACCGCCGGCCCATCAACTGGACCGCGGACGGGCTCGCCCAGGCGAAGAGCCAGTTGGACGGCTGGTACGGTGCGTTAAGAGCGGCCGGTGAGGGCGACGCGGATGCGTCATCCGCTCTGGTCGAGGCCCTGTCCGACGACCTCAATACGCCGCTGGCTATCTCGGCGCTGCACGAAGCCGCGGGCGCCGTGAACAAGTCGGGCACGACCGGGGGCGCGGGCGCGCTTCAATCCGGTGCCGGCCTCCTCGGTCTTCTCCAGCTTGATCCGGACGATTGGTTCAAATGGCAGCCCGAAGGGACGGTGGGCCTCGCGGACGGAGATGTCGATGCGCTGATCGAGGAACGCGACGCCGCCCGGGCCGGGAGGAATTTCACCCGCGCCGACGAAATCCGCGACCGGCTGGCCGAGGCCGGCATCCTGCTCGAAGACGGCGCCCAGGGCACCACCTGGAAGCGGGGATAGATTTGTTCCATTTGCGGCCCCGCCCTGTGCTGGCTATATGAGCAGGGATGGCTAGTCCGCTGCCTCGATCCCCGTGGAACCGGCCGCCGCCCCGGGGCGGCGGACGCGGTTCGCTGTGGTTGTGGCTGGCGGCGGGCGGCGGCGGCCTGGCGTTCCTTGTATTTGTCCTCGCGCGGGCATTCCCCGAAATTTGGGCACAGGAGGGAACCAAGATCGGCGTCGTTTCTTCGCTGGGTTTCGCCGTGTTGATCGGCTCGTCGCTCATCGTCCGGTGGCGCGCCCGGCCGGGGATCATGTTCGGGCACGCGGCTGTTTGGGGCGCCATCTTCGTGGTGCTGCTGTTGGCCTTTTCCTTCAAGGACGAGGCGCGGGGTCTCTACGAACGGGTGCGCGCCGAAGTGCTGCCCCATCGTGGCCAGGCGGTGGGCGAGACGCTGCTGCTGCGGGCCCGGGATGACGGCCATTTCGCGGTTCAAGCCCTGGTCGACGGGGTGCCGATCCGGTTCCTCGTCGATACCGGTGCCTCCGACGTCGTCCTCAGTCCCCGGGATGCCGAACGTTTGGGTCTCGATCCTTCGCGCCTGAATTACAGCCGGGTCTATCGGACGGCGAATGGGACGGTCCGGGGCGCACCGGTGGTCCTGGGCCGGGTCAGCGCCGGCCCCATTTCACTCCGTGACGTCCGGGCCTCCGTCAACCAAGCCCCCTTGTCGAGTTCCCTGCTGGGTATGAGTTTTCTTGGGCGGCTGTCCGGCTATTCGGTAGATGGCGACAAGTTGACCCTTCGCCGCTAGGAATTGCCGCAAGCGATATCCCAAATGAGGCGACTGCTAGGCCAGCCGATCATCGGGTCGATCTCCAGGATGGAGCGGGTCGACACTGAAAAACTTGTGATTTTGCCGCTTTTTGGGCATTCTCCGGCGCTTTCCCGGCAATTGGGGCCGGGATGTGCCGGCCAGCACATTGGGATCCAAGATGAAAGATGAGTGACAAGCGCATCTACATATTCGATTCGACCCTGCGTGACGGCGCGCAGACCCAGGGAATCGACTTCTCCTCGGCGGACAAGGCGGCCATCGCGGCGGACCTTGACGCGTTGGGTATCGACTATGTGGAAGGCGGCTGGCCGGGCGCCAACCCGACGGACGATGCCTTTTTCGGCGAGCCGCCGGTATTCAAGAACGCCAAACTCACCGCGTTCGGCATGACCCGCCGGGCGGGGCGCTCAACGGCCAACGATCCCGGCCTCAATGCGCTGACCGAGCCTGGTACCCCCGCCGTCTGCATCGTCGGCAAGACCCATGATTTCCACGTCAATGTGGCGCTCGAGGTGGAGCTGGACGAGAACGTCGAAATGATCCGCGATTCAATCGCCCATGCGGTGGAAATCGGCCGGGAAGCCATATTCGATGCCGAGCACTTCTTCGACGGCTACAAGGACAATCCGGACTATGCCCTGGCCTGCGTGAAGGCGGCTTACGATGCGGGCGCGCGCTGGGTGGTGCTGTGCGACACCAAGGGCGGCACGCTGCCCCACGAGATCGAAGAGATCGTCACCAAGGTGACCGACGTGGTGCCCGGTGATCATCTGGGCATTCATTGTCACGACGACACCGGCAACGCGGTGGCGAACTCGCTGGCGGCGGTCCGCGCCGGCGTGCGGCAGGTGCAGGGTACCCTCAACGGGCTCGGCGAGCGCTGCGGCAACGCCAATCTCGTGACCCTGATCCCCAATCTGATGCTGAAGATGGGTTATGACACCGGGATTACCGAGGACGGTCTCAAGCAGCTCACCCACATTTCCCGTTTGCTCGACGAGCGCCTCAATCAGGCGCCCAACCGCTCGGCCCCCTATGTCGGGGAGCGTGCCTTCGCCCATAAGGGCGGGCTGCATGTCTCGGCGGTGGAAAAGGATCCCAAGTCCTACGAGCACGTGGACCCCGAAGCTATCGGCAATCGCCGCCATGTGGTGGTGTCGGACCAGTCGGGCCGCTCCAACATTCTTGCCATGTTCCGCGACATCGGCCTTGAGATCGAGGACGGCGACCCCAAGGTGACGCGGCTGGTTGAGGTGGTCAAAGAGCGGGAATTCGACGGTTACGCCTATGACGGCGCCGAGGCCAGCTTCGAGCTGCTGGCCCGCCGGGCGCTTGGCGCGGTCCCCGAATATTTCAAGCTGACCAGCTTCCGGGTGATCGACGAACGGCGCTGGAATGCCCGGGGCGAGCTGATCACCCTCTCCGAAGCGACGGTGAAAGCCGAACTCAACGGCAAGACGTTCATGAACGTCGCCGAGGGCAACGGTCCGGTGAATGCGCTTGATTCGGCGCTCCGCGACATTCTGGTGCCCCATTACCCCGAGCTCTCTGACGTCCGGCTGGTCGACTACAAGGTGCGCATCCTGACACCGTCGGAGGCCACCGGCGCGGTGACCCGGGTGATGATCGAGAGCTCCGATGACCAGGGGAAGCGCTGGTCGACGGTGGGGGTTTCGACCAACATCATCGACGCGTCGTACAATGCGCTCCACGACGCCATCACCTACAAGCTTTATCGGGACCAGGCCCCGGTCGGCGGCAGGCTCGCCGGCGCCGCTTAAGCCTGCCGTGGCGGGGACCGACCACACGCGCGAGCCGGGCGCGGCCGGCGAAAGCCCGGTGATCATCCTCGTCGACCCCCAACTGGGTGAGAATATCGGCATGGTCGCAAGGGCCATGCTCAATTGCGGCTTCACCGAATTGCGGCTGGTGCGGCCGCGGGACGGCTGGCCGAGCGATAAGGCCATCGCCGCCGCGTCTGGCGCCGATCAGGTGATCAACGGCGCCCGGCTGTTCGACACCGCCGAAGCGGCGATTGCCGATCTGACCGCGGTCTATGCCACCACCGCCCGGCCGCGCGGCATGACCAAGCCGGTTTATGCACCGGATGAAGCCGCGCCCCTGATGGCCGAGGATCCGGCTTCCACCGGTATCCTGTTCGGCGGCGAGGCCAAGGGGCTCAAGAACGACGATATCGCCCTTGCCGACGCCATCATCATGGCGCCCCTCAATCCGCAATTTTCGTCGCTCAATCTCGCCCAGGCGGTGCTTTTGGTGGCGCACGAATTCTATAAGCTCGGTCTCGATCCGGCGGACGATCCCCTGGAGAAGAAGGGCGCCCGCCCGGCGACCAAGGAGGAACTCCTGGGGTTTTATGAGCACCTGGAGAGCGCGCTCGACGGGTCCGGGTTTCTGCACGTCAAGGAGAAGCGTCCGACCATGGTGCGCAATCTTCGCAACCTGTTCGGCCGCGCCCGCCTGACCGAGCAGGAGGTCCGGACGCTCAGGGGCATCGTCGCCTCGTTGGTGAAGTACAAGCCGAAGGGCTGAACGCCTAGTCGGCCGCCGCCTTCGCCCCGTTACGCGCCAACTCGTCCGCCCGCTCGTTCTCCGGATGGCCGGCATGACCCTTGACCCAGTGCCACGACACATCGTGCTTCCGCGCCAGCTCGTCGAGCTCCCGCCACAGCTCGTGATTGACGCGGTATCCGCCGCCCTTGACCCTGAAGTCCTTGGCCTTCCAGCCGGCGAGCCATTCGGTCATGCCCTTCTGGACATAGGTGCTGTCGGTATACACGGCGACACGGCAGGAACGGGTCAGCGCCTTCAGGCCCTCGATCACCGCCGTCATTTCCATCCGGTTGTTGGTGGTGGCGGGCTCGCCGCCGGACAGCTCCTTTTCGTGCCCATTGAAGCGGAGAATCGCCCCCCAGCCCCCGGGCCCGGGATTGCCGCTGCAGGCGCCGTCGGTAAACAACTCGACATGGTCGGTTTCAGCCATCCCGCCTTCTAGAACAGAAATAGGGTTATGAAAACCGTTGCCCAAGCCTCCCCGGTGGACGAACTCGCGAGCGCACTTGTGAGCGCACTTGTGGGCGCCCGGGGCCTCAATTAAAGTCAGACCCATGAAATCCGCCGAACCGGCGGAGAAATACTCAACGGAGGTCCTTCGAGATGAGCGAACCTGTCGTAGCTCAAAAAAGCCCGTTCAAGCAGGAACTTGAGGCAGGGCAAGCGTACTTTTGGTGCTCGTGCGGCTACAGCGACAAGCAGCCCTACTGCAACGGCTCCCACAAGGAACACGGGATGGCGCCTATGAAGGTCGACAGCGACAAGGACCAGACCGTGTTTTTCTGCGGTTGCAAGCAAACCAAGACGCCGCCCTACTGCGACGGCACACACAGCTCGCTCTAGGAAGCCGACCGCCGACGTGAGTACCCCCGGCCAGATGAAGTTGCGCATTATTCGGCGGACAGCCGGACTGATGGTCCTGGCCGCGGCCCTGGCCGCCTGCGAGGTCGACCGGCCGAGTCTCGCCGATTTAGGAATTGGCGGGAAGGTGCCGCTCCCGGGTTGCCCGCCCGTCAAGTTGCTGGGCGCCGCTGCTGAAATCGTCCAGTACCGGGAAGGTCCCGGCCGGGACATCACGGATATCGTCCACGAATCCAAACTCGTCGGGTTTACCGGCAACTGCGAGTTCATCGGTGATTCTCCGAATTTCACCCACGTCAGAGTACTGATGCGGCCGGTGCTGGACATATCTCGAGGACCGGCGGCGGCCGGCCGCACGCTTGACTTGGATTACTTTGTCGCAATTCCGGATTTCTATCCGAGCCCCGAAGGGCGCCGGGAAATGTCCGTCCGCGTCTTGTTTCCGGAAAATCGCTCGACCCTTCGGGTTCAGGACGGGGAAATCTCGCTGACCATCCCTCTGTCGGGCGGGCGCAGCGCACCTGATACCGATATCTTTCTGGGGTTCGTCCTGACCGAGGAGCAACTGAAGGCCAACCGGGAACGGCGAAGCGCCGCCGGCGGGGATGGGAGGTAGCGCCGTGTCCGGCGGTGCATCCCGAACGACGCATCTCCACGAGCTGCATGTGTCGCTTGGCGCCAAGATGGTGCCGTTCGCCGGCTATGACATGCCCGTCCAGTACACAGGCATCATCGCGGAGCACCGCCATACGCGGTCCGGCGCCGGATTGTTCGATGTCGGACACATGGGTCAGGGACGTCTCACCGGGGCAGGGGCCGCCGCGGCGCTGGAGACGCTCGTGCCGGGCGACATAACGGGGCTGGCCGAGGGCCGCATGCGCTATACCCAATTGACCAATGAACACGGCGGTATTCTGGATGACCTGATGGCGTCCAAAATCGGCGATGCGATCTTCCTGGTGGTCAATGCGTCGAGAAAGGAAAGCGACTTCGCCCACATTGCCGGGAGTATTGGGTCGGATGCCGCGCTCGAAATCCTGGCTGATCGCGCCCTCATTGCGCTTCAGGGGCCGAAGGCGGCGGCGGTGCTCGGTCGGCATGCGCAAGGCGTTGCCGAAATGAAATTCATGACCATTTCCGCGGTCGACGTCCTGGGTGCCGAATGTCTGGTCTCGCGGTCCGGTTACACGGGGGAAGATGGCTACGAGATATCCATTCCCGGCGAATCGGCCGTCGAAATTGCGCAAGCCCTGCTGGCCGAATCCGAGGTGATGCCAATTGGACTGGGCGCACGGGATACGCTGCGGCTGGAGGCCGGGCTTTGTCTCTACGGCAACGATATCGATGAGACCACGACGCCGGTGGAAGCGGGGCTCACGTGGTCCATCGCCAAACGCCACGAAGAGGGCGGATTCCCTGGTGCACCGGTGATTCAGCAGCAGATCGCCGATGGTCCGGAGCGCCGCCGGGTGGGGTTGAAACCGGATGGCAAGGCGCCGGTGCGGGCGCACGCCGAAATCCGCGGCAAGCTCGGCGAGACCGTCGGTGAGGTCACCAGCGGCGGCTTCGGGCCGACCGTCGACGGACCGGTCGCGATGGGCTATGTAAAAAGTGAACATGCCGGAGCGGGAACGCCCGTGGACATCATGGTGCGCGGCAAGCCCTTGCCGGCCACAGTGGTTAGTTTGCCCTTCGTCGAGCGGCGCTACTTCAAAGGGTGACATTGGGAGAGACCTGCGGGTCCAGATCAGGGAGTTAAATCTCATGGCCGACATGAAATTCACCAAGGAACACGAATGGATCGCCGTTGACGGCGACGTCGGGACCGTGGGCATATCCGAATACGCTCAGGAACAGCTGGGCGATGTGGTGTTCGTCGAGGTGCCGGACGTCGGCAAGTCGTTCAATCGCGGTGAGGAAGCGGCGGTGGTTGAATCGGTCAAAGCCGCTTCGGAAGTGTTCGCCCCGGTGGATGGCGAAATCGTCGAGGTCAATTCCGGTCTCGAAGACGCCCCCGGCACCGTCAACGAGGATGCCGTTGGGGGCGGCTGGTTCTTCAAGATCAAGATCAACGACGCGTCTCAGTTGGATGAACTGATGGACAAGGCGGCCTACGACGCCTACACCGCGGAACTCGATTAATGCGGTTCCTGCCGCTCTCCGACGCCGACCGGGCCGAGATGCTCGCGGCCATCGGGGTGCCGGCCATCGAAGATTTATACAAGGATGTGCCGGAGGGGTTGCACCTCGCAGGGCCTGTCGACCTGCCGTTCCATGCCGGTGAGCTTGACGTCGGCCGGGATCTGGCGGCGCTGGCCGCCCGAAATCTCGACGGCGGATCGGCGCCGTTTTTCGTCGGTGGCGGGGTCTACCGGCATCATGTGCCGGCGGCGGTGGATCATCTGATCCAGCGGGGGGAATTTCTGACCGCCTACACGCCCTATCAGCCGGAGGTGTCGCAAGGCACGCTGCAGGCGTTGTTCGAGTTCCAGACCCAGGTCGCCCTGATCACCGGCATGGATGTCGCCAACGCGTCCCTGTACGACGGGTCGACCGGCTGCGCCGAGGCGGCGATGATGGCCTGCCGGGTCACCAAGCGAAGCCGGGTCGTGCTGTCGGGCGGCCTGCATCCCCATTATCGCGAAGTGACCGAGACCAATGCCCGGTTTCTCGATCTGCGGATCGATGCGCTGAGCCCGGACCCCTCGGCGCCCGAGGATCTTGCCGCCCACCTCGACGAAGAGACGGCGTGCATCGTGGTC
>JAJDXO010000028.1 GCA_022823235.1 Rhodospirillales bacterium | reverse complement strand
CCGGCCTTCGGTGGCGCTCCCCGGTCCCCCGGGTGCGTTGCGGGCCTCGTCCGATGCACACACATCGCACTTCGGCCCGCGCCTGCCCGGCTAACCGATGAGCGCCATCAAATTGATCCAATTCGGCTGGAAACTGCTCTGGCACTTGGGACGATGGCCAGCCAGCGCGTCCCCTTGGGGTGGCTTGGCCGGCAGCGGCCGGTCAGTTGGCGGAGATATTTTCCGGTTGGCCGACCACGACGAGCGTCAGCTTTTCCGGGCGCAACAGGCTCTTTGCAACCCGATTGGCGTCGTCGAGGGTCACTTTTTCGATCAGCGAATTGCGGATGTCGAAATAGTCGCGGCCCAGATTTTCAAGCTGAAGGCCGGTCAACATGGCCGCGATTCGCGGGCTGGAGCCGAATCGCAGGGCGTATGATCCGGTCAGGTATGTCTTGGCGTCCTCGAGTTCGAGCTCGGACAGTCCCTGTTCGGCCATGCGCTTCCACTCGGCGCGCACGATATCGATGGTCTTGGAGGCCTGCGCATTCGCCGTTCCCGCGCCGCCGATAATCAGCGCCGAATGATCCAGGGGTGAAAGGTAGCTGAAGGCGGAATAGGCAAGGCCCCGTTTCTCCCGCACCTCCTCATGGAGCCGGGATTCGAACCCGCCGCCGCCGAGAACGTAGTTCATCACATAGGCAGCGTAAAAATCGGGATCCTCGCGCTTGATTCCCCCATGACCGAACCGGATGACGCTTTGGGGAATCGGCTTCTCGATCACCACCTGCCTGCCGGTGGCGGCCGCGGTGACCTCCGGTACTTCCCATGGCTCGGCCGTCGCGGGAAGTTCGCCGAAGGTGGTATCGAGCAGGGTTTTCAATTCCGCCACCGTGATATCACCGACCACCCCGACGACGAGGTTGTCGCGGGCCAGCCGCCGGGCGACGAAGGCCTTCAGATCGGCGATCTTGATAACCGGAACCGTCTCGAGGGTTCCGTCCGTGTGGCGGCCGTAGGGATGGTCCGGGAACATGGTTTGGAACATGGCCCGGTTGGCGAGCCGCCGAGGGTTTTCCGACGCCCGGCGGAGGCCGGCCAGCACCTGGGAGCGAATTCGCTCGACGGCTTCGGGATCGAAGCGCGGCCGGGTGATCGCCAATTTCAGCAAGCCGAACGCGTCGTCCCGATTGCGGGTGAGGGTGCGCATCCGGCCCGAAAACGTGTCGAGCCGGGCGGAGAAGCTGAGCGAGACGGAGAGGTCTTCAAGGCGCCGCTGAAAAGTTTCGCTGTCCATGCCGCCGGCCCCTTCATCGAGGGTCGCCGAAACCAGATTGGCAACACCGCCCTTGCCGTCCGGGTCGAGCGCGCTGCCGCCGCGAAAGGCGAAATTGACCGAGATGATCGGGTTGGTGTGGTCCTCGACCAGCCAGGCGGTGATTCCCTTGGCGCTGACCACTTCTTGAACCTTGACGGCGGCGTGGGCCAATGGCGTGGTCAATATAAGGGCGACGAAGACAGCGGCACCCGTGCAGGCGAGGCGTGCTCTGCTCATGGATTCATCCTCTGACTCGGCCGTTTGACCAGCAGCAGGCCGGTGACCGAGTTGCGTTCGATCATCACCGCCTTGGCTGCTTCATTGATCTGCTCCCGGGTGACCGCTTCGATGCGTTCGGGCCACGATTCCACATCCTCGATGGTTTGCCCCGTGGCCAGCGCGGCGCCCAATACCCGCGCCCCGCGACCGGCGGAATCCCGCGCATAGATGGCGCTGGCCGACATGCGCGATTTGGCTCGCGCCACCTCTTCGGCGGTTACACCCGATTTGAGCAATTTGTCGATCTCTACCTGGAGCGCCGCCTCCAGTTTTTCCATGGAAACGCCGGGTGCGGGGGACGCGAAGTAGGTGAACGCGCTGGGACCGATTCCGTCGGAGTTGTAGTACGCACCCGCCGAGACGGCGATTTTCTGCTCCCTCACCAGCGACTTGGAGAGTACGCCCGTATTGCCGCCGATGATCTCGCTCAGCACCTGCAGCGCGTAAATATGCAGCCTGTCGCCGTGGCCGTGGCTCGGCGCTATATAGCGTTTGCGGACGCTCGGCTGCCGCACCCGCCGGTCTCGAAGGATCACTCGGCGCGCCGCGTTGTGGGGCGGTTCCGCGGTCCGTTCCCGCTTGATGCCGGGTCCCCGCGGGATGACGCCGTAATATTTCTCGGCAAGGGGGCGGACCTGATCGGCGGTAACGTCGCCGGCGACCACCAGCACCGCATTATTGGGCCAGTACCATTTGTCGTAGAAGGCCCGCAAATCTTCCGCCGTAATCCGTCTGATCTCGTGTTCCCAGCCGATGATCGGATCGCGGTAGGGATAATTCAGGTAGAGCGCCGCATTCACCTGTTCGAACAGCTTGGCGCCAGGTGAGTTGTCGGTTCGGGACCGGCGTTCCTCGAGCACCACGAGGCGCTCGGGTTCCACCTCCCTGGGATCGATGATCAGATTGCGCATCCGATCAGCTTCAAGCTTCATGACGATGCCGAGCCGGTCGGCGGCGACACTCTGGTAATAGCCGGTGTAGTCGTAGGAGGTGAATCCATTGTCGCGCCCGCCGTTACGCGCCACGGTGCGCGAAAACTCGCCGGACTTCAGGTTCTTGGTCGCCTTGAACATCAGATGTTCGACGAAATGAGCGATTCCTGATTTGCCGCGGGGCTCGTCGGCGGACCCCACCTTGTACCACACCATATGAGTGACGATCGGTGCCCGGTGATTGGAAATCACCACCACCTGCATCCCGTTGTCCAGGGTGAAGGTTTTCGGGTCAAACACCTCGGCCGCCGCCGGAAGGACGGAGAGCCAAGCCGCCGCCGCAACCGCGGCGGTGAGGAGCGTGCGTCTGAACATCATGAGTTTAACGGGCTGCCTGCCGTTTTCCGTTGAGCAAATCGGTGCCGAAAGTATAGCCCGCGGATGGTCCGGGCAAACCAGCCTCGCACCAATGTGATATTACGATTATGTAATCCGGCGGTTTTGGCCCGAAACTGCTCTAGAACAGGCCTTCCAAAATCGCTTTCTTCTTTCGCTCGATGACCGGCACATCGCCCTCGTTGATAGGCTTGCCGAGCGCTTGAGTGTCCCGAATGCGCTTTGATTCCGCGACCGGATCGACGGCGACGGAGGGGTCCGGCGGGTCACGCCAAAATACCAGCTTTTCCGCGAAATCGTCGGATTCGGCGATGATTTGACGGGTCTCATTGTCGACCTGACGACGAATACCCGGATTCGTGTTCAAGGCGCCGGCCGCGCGCAGGATTGCGGTTTCCCCGGCGCTGGCGCCGGCCACCGGCCGCTCGGTGTTGACCGGTCGGCGCGCTGTCCCGCCCGCACTGTTGATGATGGTCCGCTCCACCCGGTCACGCGGGTTGACGGCCTGAGGGCGCTGGGCGCCCGGGGTCGGCGGCCGAAGCTGGAAGTCCGGCGGCGTGCTCAGCGGCGCACGCGTGTAGACGGCGAACTCGTCCGGAGACCGCTTGGTCTGGCCAAGGGCCTGTTTGGTCTGTTCACAGCCGGTTAGGGCGGCCATGGCCAGTAGGCTTACCCCAACTCCCAGAAACTGCCGGTTCATGACGGACCTCAAATTTTACGTATCCCCGATATTACGCTTCTTTCGCTCCCGGGAAAATAGCGTTTCAACGATCAACAATACAGCACCGACGGTAATGGCCGCGTCGGCCACGTTGAAGGCCGGCCAGTGATAACCGCCTGCGTGCAAATCGATGAAATCGATCACCGCGCCGAGCCGTACCCGGTCGATCACATTGCCCAGCGCCCCCCCCATGATCAACCCGAGGGCGAGGGTCGTCGACAGCATTTCGGCGCGGCGAAACCAGACCCCGAGAAAGCCGACGATCACCAGGGCAATTCCGGACAGCAGCCAGGGACCCCAAACGCTGCCGGCATCGAACATGCCGAAACTGATGCCCCGATTCCACGCCAGCACCAAATCGAAAAACGGCAGCACCGGGATGCGGCGCGGTTGCTGCATGACCCAGGCGATGATCCACCATTTGGTCAGCTGGTCCGCGGCAATGACCGCGAAACCCAGGGCGATGCCGATCGTGTGCCGGCGCGCCACGGCTATTCGGCGGCGGCGGGGAAGTGCTCCACCGCGTCGGCGCAGCGATTGCAGATATCGGGATGTCCGGCCACCGTTCCGACTTCCGGCAGCACCTTGTAGCAGCGGACGCATTTCTCGCCCTCGGCCAAGGTGTGCACGACCCCGACACCGGTGACGTCGTCGAGCATGAACGCGTCCGCGGGGCGCGCGCCCTCGATCAGTTCGACATCGGACGTGATCGCAATCTCCGCCACGTCCATGCCGTCGACGGCCGCTAGGTGTTCGGCATCCGCATAGATTTTGGGCGCCGACTGCAGGCTGGAGCCGATGCGCTTTTCGCCTCGTTCGATTTCCAGGGCGCCGGTGACGACCCGGCGCAGGTCGCGGATCTTGCGCCACTTGGCGGCCAATTCGTCGTCCCGCCAGGCGTCCGGCACGTCGGGGAAGGTGCGGAGGTGGACGCTTTCCTCCTCGCCCGGGAAGCGCGCAAGCCACGCCTCTTCGGCGGTGAAGCAGATGAACGGCGCCAGCCAGGCGGTCAGGCACGAAAACAGGCGGTCGAGCACCGTGCGGGCGGCGCGGCGATTGATCGCACTCGCCCGGTCGCAATAAAGCGCGTCCTTGCGGATATCGAAATAGAAGGCCGACAGATCGACGGTGCAGAAATTATGCAGCTCGGTGAAGAAGTCATGGAATTCGTAGTTCGCACAGGCCTCTCGAAGCGCGCCGTCCAATTCCCGCAGCCGATGAAGGACCCAGCGGTCGAGCTCGGGCATCTCCGCCTCGGGCAAGCGTTCGTTCTCATGGAATCCATTCAGGTTGCCGAGCAGGAACCGCAGTGTGTTGCGTAGCCGGCGGTAAATGTCCGTGTGGTGTTTGATGATCTCCGGACCGATGCGCAGGTCCTCGGAATAGTCGGACGCCACCACCCAGAGGCGCAGGATGTCGGCGCCGTTGGTGTTCACCACATCCTGGGGCGAGACGATATTGCCCAGCGACTTGGACATCTTGTAGCCGTCCTCGCCCATGACGAAGCCGTGGGTGAGCACCTGGTCGTAGGGCGCCCGGTCCCGCGTCCCGCAGCTCTCGAGCAGCGAGGAATGGAACCAGCCGCGATGCTGGTCGGTCCCTTCGAGGTAAAGATCGGCGGGCCAACAGAGATCGTCCCGTTCTTCAAGGACAAAACTGTGCGTCGCGCCGGATTCGAACCACACATCGAGAATGTCGAAGATCTGCTCGTACTCGTCCGCGTCGTAGGCGTTGCCGAGGAAACGGCCGGCGTCCGATGAGAACCAGGCATCGGCGCCCTCGGCCTCGACCGCTTCGACCACCCGGTCGAGCACCGCCTCGTCGCGGAGGATTTCACCGGTCTTCTTGTGGACGAAGACGGCGATCGGTACGCCCCAGGCGCGCTGGCGGGAGATCACCCAGTCCGGGCGGTTCTCGATCATGGCATAGAGGCGGTTGCGCCCCGACGCCGGGAAGAATTCGGTTTCCCGGATGGCGCCGAGAGCCACGTCGCGCAAAGACCTGCCGTGCTCCCCATAGCCCGCATCCATGCCGATGAACCATTGGGGCGTGTTGCGGAAAATCAGCGGCTTCTTGGACCGCCAGCTATGGGGATATTGGTGGGTCAGCCGGCCGCGGCCGATGAGCGCACCGGTCTTCATGAGTACGTCGATCACGGCGCCGTTGGCATCGCCCTTCTCGCCCTTCTCGGTGATCACCTGTTTGCCTTCGAATCCCGGGGCCTCTTCGGTGAACCGGCCATCGGGGCCGACGGTATAAGGGATGCGGGCGTCGATGCCGCGTTCGGCCAGCAACCGGCCGTGGGCCGTCCATACCTCGAAGTCATCGGTGCCGTGGCCCGGCGCCGTATGGACGAAGCCGGTGCCGGCCTCGGCGGTGACGTGGTTGCCCTCGAACAGAGGGACATCGAAATCGTAGCCCCCGGACTCCCCGTGGCCCCGGAACGGATGGGCGCAGGTCAAACCGGCCAGTGTTTCGGCGGTGACATCCTGAATCCGGGTCCAGGCATCGATGCGGCAGTCCTCGCGCACCTGCTCGGCCAGTTCATCGGCCAGGATCAGCTTATCGCCGGGTTGCGCCCAGTTGTCCTCCGGCGCCTCCAATACCTCGTAGAGGCCGTATCGGATCGCGCCGGAATAGGCGATCACCCGGTTGCCCGGGATGGTCCAGGGCGTGGTGGTCCAAATCACCACCGAGGCGCCGGCCGGCGCTTCATCGCCGCCGACCACCGGGAACTTCACCCAGATGGTGTCGGAGACATGGTCGTGATACTCGACCTCGGCTTCGGCGAGCGCCGTCATTTCCACCACCGACCACATCACCGGTTTGGAGCCGCGATAGAGCAGGCCGTTGCGCACGAACTTCATCAATTCCCGGGTGATCTGCGCTTCCGCCGCGAAGGTCATGGTGGTGTAGGGGTTGTCCCAGTCGCCGGCGACCCCCAGCCTTTGGAATTCCTCGCTCTGCACGTCGATCCAATGGCCGGCGAATTCCCGGCACTCGGCGCGGAAGTCGATGACCGGCACCGCGTCCTTGTCCTCGCCCTTTTCCCGGTACTGCTCCTCGATCTTCCATTCGATGGGCAGACCATGGCAGTCCCAACCCGGCACATAATTGGAATCCTTGCCCAACATCTGCTGGGAGCGGGTGATGACGTCCTTCAGGATCTTGTTGAGCGCGTGGCCGATATGGAGATGGCCGTTGGCGTAGGGCGGTCCGTCGTGGAGGATGAACTTCTCCCGGCCCTTGGAGTCGGCCCGCAATCTGCCGTAGATGTCGAGCTTCTTCCAGCGCTCGAGAATCTCCGGCTCGCGCTTCGCCAATCCCGCCTTCATCGGGAAGTCGGTCTTCGGCAGGAAGACCGTATCCTTGTAATCGACGCTCATCTCATGTGATCCGAATGGCCGTATCGCCAAGAGGGGCGGTTTTATCCCCCCTCGGCCCGGAAATCAAAGGCTGTTGCCCGGAATTCCATCAGTTTTTTCGGTCCCGCTCATTGGCGAGGACGGCGCGGGCGTCGGTGCAATCCCGCCGGATCGCCCGAGTCAGCTCGTCGATGCCGTCGAACTTCTGCTCGGGGCGCAGATATTCCACCAATCCGACCCGCAAATGCTGGCCGTAAATGTCCTGATCGAAGTCGAAAAGATGGGTTTCCAGGGTAATCCGGTCTTCGTCGCCGAAGGTTGGGCGGCGGCCCAGATTGGCGACGCCGTCCCGCCAGTCGATGACGCCGCCCCGGTCGATCCCGGTGCGGACCGCATAGACGCCGGTGGCCGGCCGGTTGTTGATATCGAATTCCAGGTTGGCGGTGGGAAACCCGATGGTTCGCCCGCGCTCGTCGCCGCGCACCACCCGACCCGAAATTTCATGGTAGCGGCCGAGCAGCCGCGCCGCGCCGCGGGGATCGGCATCGGAGAGGTAGTCCCGAACGCGGGTCGAAGAGATCGCTTCGCCGGTATCGTCGAGCACGGCGCCGACGCTCGACGTGCCGAAGCCCAACTCCCGACCCCGTCGCCTCAGAAAGTTCCCGTCGCCTTGCCGGTTTTTGCCGAAAACGAAATCGAAGCCGCAGACGATATGGCGGGCATCGAGACTGGCCTTCAATACGTCGCCGACGAAGGCGTCCGCCGTAAGATCGGAGAACTTCTTGTCGAAATGCAGCACCATCAGGAAGTCGGCGCCCAGTTCCTCGATGATTCGCGCCTTGAGATGAAACGGCGTCAGGCGGAACGGCTCGATGCTTTTCTGGAAGAACATTCGGGGGTGAGGCTCGAAGGTCATCACGCCCCATGGAATATCCCGCTCCTTGGCCACCGCTCCGGCGGTGTTGATCACTTCCCGATGGCCGAGATGGACGCCGTCGAAATTGCCGATGGCGATGGAAGCGCCCCGGAAGTCGTCAGGCAAGTCATTGTAATGGCGGAAGATTCTCATCGGCGGGAAGGTGTCAGGGGGTCACCCTGTGGTCAAGTCGTTTAACCCGCGTCAACGGGGATCGATGGGGACTTGGCCGGCCAGACCAAAGAGCTGCTCGACCGCGGCGGCCATGGAGAGCAAATCGGCATCGCGCCTCGGCGGCGCAATCAACTGCAGGCCCACCGGCAGGCCGTCCCCGGTAAAGCCGCAGGGCAGCGACAAGGCGGGACAGGCGGTGAGGGTGACAATGGAGGGCAGGGCGATCCAATCGACATAGGTCTCCAACTCGGTGCCTTCGATTTCGGTCACGTAGCGGATGTCTACGTCAAACGGCGAAACCTGCGTCACCGGCGCAACCAGGAGATCGAAATCGTCGAAGAAAGAAACGGTGCGCTGGTAGAGGGCCCCTCGCGCGACGGTGGCCCGGGCAATCTCTTCCGGTGAGACCGCCAGCCCTTTTTCCGCGTTCCAGATTATTTCGGGCTTGATCAGGTTCCGGTGCCGTTCGATCAATTCCGCCATGCCGGCGGCGTACGCGGCGGCCCGAATGGTTTGAAAGATCTCCGGACCATCTTTCAGATCGGGATGGGCCTCCACCACCTCGGCGCCGAGCCCTTCGAGATGTGAGGCGGCGCCCGCCGCGATTTCCTTGATCTCGGCGGCGACGGGCAGGAAGCCGAAATCCCGGGTAAAGGCGATCCGCTTCGGCGGCCGGGGGCTTTCGGCCGACGTCTGGTAAGGGACATCCGGCACCGGCAGGCTGATGGGGTCGGCGATATCCTCGCCGGCCATATTGTCGAGCAGCAGGCCCACGTCGCCGACGTTGCGGGCCATGGGCCCGTTGACCCCCATGGTGTCGAAAGGGTTGACGTTGGCCCGGCGCACCCGCCCCGGGCTCGGTCGATAGCCGACCACCGAACAGAAAGCCGCCGGTGTGCGCAGGCTGCCGCCAAGATCGGAGCCCCCCGCCAGCCAAACCTCGCCGGTGGCCAGCGCCACCGCCGATCCGCCCGAGGAACCGCCGCAGGTGAGCGCCGTGTTCCAGGGATTCCGGGTCTTGCCGAACACCTCATTGAAGGTGTTGGCGCCGGCGGCGAATTCGGGCGTATTGGACTTGGCGAGCACCGTCGCGCCCAGGGCCTCCATGGCGGTCACCGTGATGTCGGATTTTTCCGGCACATGATCGGCGTAGATGGGCGAGCCGTAGGTGGTGCGAACCCCGCCGACCTCGTTCATGTCCTTGATGGCGACGGGCAGCCCGGCGAGCCAGCCGGGCTGGTCCGGATTCCCCGACAGGTTGGCGGCGAAATCCCGCGCCCGGTCTTCACACAGGGTAGGGAGCGCATTGACCGACGGTTCCACCTCGGCAATGCGGGACAACGCCGCATCGATGAGTTCGTGGGGCGAGACGTCTTTGCTTTTGAGACGTTGGACGGCCTCGCGGGCGGTCATCCTTATCAGATCATTCATTCGGATTTCTTAGCATCCCCGATCCCGGAAGTCCCGACCCGGATGGTCCGGTCTGCGGAAATACACCATTGGCCGGCGCGGCGGGCTCCGTCTTGAAAGCCCGATAGCCGTCCATTAGTTTGAAACCGGCGGGGCGGATCACGCTCCGTTCTCACAAAGACCCGTCAGTTCCGACGCGAGCGGCCGACGCGGGCCGCTCCGCCGAGCGGCGCGGAACCGGGCGGGCGCGGGAATGGGATTGGGAAACCGGTGAACGAAAGTTCCGCAAAACCCTTTGGTCCGATGGGACCCGGCGGCGGCGGCTCGCGGCCGAAGTCGGGGATGGACTACAAGGTCCCCTCCCTGGAGGGACAGTATGATCGGGGCGCCAAGGCGCTGCTGCGGATCAGCAAAATGGCGCTCGGCTATCCCTGGCATTGCATCGTGGCGGTCATATCGGTGATCGCGGCCGGAATCTTCCAGCTGCTCATACCCCTGTTCCTCGGCGACGCGGTCGACAATGCGACCGGTTTGCTGGAATCCGGGCAAGGAGGCGCTGAAGAGGTCAAATCGGCACTCCTGTTCGCGGCGGGAATGATCATCGGAGCGGCCGTGCTCCGGGGCGGCTTCACGATGATGCACAACTATCTCGGTGAGGCGATCGGCCAGCACCTGGCATACCAGCTGCGGCTCGCCTACTTCGAAAAGCTTCAGCGTCTCAGCTTTTCCTATCACGACCGCATCCATTCGGGCGATCTGCTGACCCGCGGCATGTTGGACATCGAAGGCATCCGCCGGTTCATCGATTTCGGTATCCTGCGCATGATCCTGTTGGCGGTGCTGGTCGGCGGCGGCGCCTATCTCTATATGGGCAGCGACCTGATGCTCGGCCTGTTGAGCCTGAGCTTCGTGCCTTTTGCCTTCTGGCGGGGGCTGGTATTCCGGCTCCGCATCCGCGCCTTGTGGCGTCAGCTTCAGGAAGCGCTCTCGGTGCTGACCCGGATCATGGAGGAAAACCTGGGCGGCATTCGCGTCGTGCGCGCTTTCGGCGCCCAGGACTTCGAGATGGAGAAGTTCGATGCCGGCTCCAAAGTGGCGCTCGACATCTCCATGGAGCGGGTGAAGGTCCGCTACGGCAACACCGCTGTGATGAACTTTTCCTATTTCATCGCCATGGGATTCGTTCTTTGGGCCGGCGGCGTGAAAATCCTTGCCGGCGAGTTGACGGTCGGCGAACTGACCCAGTTCCTCGCCTTTATGACCATCCTTCAGATGCCGGTCCGGCAGATCGGCATGGTGATCAACGGCGTCGCCCGCGCATCCGTGGCCGGGGTCCGGCTGTTTGATGTCCTCGATATGGAAGCGGCGGTCGGCGACAGCCCGGACGCCCGGCCGTTGATGCCCACCGAAGGGGTGTTGAAATTCGACCGGGTCGGGTTTTCCTACGAGGGATTTCCGGGCGAGCGAACCGTTTCCGATATCTCCTTTGAGGTGCGGCCCGGACAGACCCTCGGAATTGTCGGCCCGCCCGGCAGCGGCAAGTCGACCATCGTCCACCTGATCCCGCGGTTCTACGATGTCACCGACGGCGCGATCACCATCGACGGCCAGGACATCCGCGATGTGACCCTGGATTCGCTTCGGAGTTCGGTCGGTGTCGTGCAGCAGGATACGTTTCTGTTCACGTCCCCGGTGTCGGCGAACGTCGCCTACGGCGATCCCTTCGCCGAGCAGAGCCGCATCGAGGGAGCGACGGAAGCCTCGCAACTGCACAATTACATCGCCGCGCTGCCGCAGGGCTATGAAACCCTGGTCGGCGAGCGGGGCGTTTCCCTGTCCGGCGGCCAGCGCCAGCGCTTGTCCATCGCCCGTAGCGTCCTGCTGACGCCGACCGTGATGGTATTCGACGATTCGACCGCGGCCATCGACGCCGCGACCGAACAGCGCATCCGGGCGGCGCTGATGGATCTGACCAAGGACCGGGCGACCATCATCGTCTCCCATCGGCTGAGTTCGCTCATGCATGCCGACGAGATCATCTTCCTGGAGGATGGCCGGATCGTCGAGCGGGGCGCCCACGACGATTTGCTGGCTTCCGGCGGCCGCTACCGGGCGCTCTACGACCTCCAGATCGTCGGCAAAGAAACAGGCGGCGGGCCGGCCGAGTCGGAGCCGGCGGAGTAAGGCCATGTCCCTGACCGCACCAAGGAAAACCACGCTACCCGGCCGGGAATCCATCGACCGGCTGAAGGCGCTGACGGCGGATCGGGACGAGGAGATATTCGCCGCGGCGTTCGACGGGCGGATCATCCGCCGTTTCCTTGGCTTCGTCCGCCCTTACCGGATGACCGTTGCGATCGGGATTGTCGCGGTCCTGGCCTTTACGCTGACCCAGTTGTCCATTCCCCTGGTCATTCGCGAGACCATCGACAGCGCGCTGCTCGAGGGTGCCGCGTCCGAGAACCTGCTGGAGATCGCGGTGGCGGTGTTTTTCGGCATCATCATTACCAATTTCATCGCCAACTATTGTCAGCTGACGCTGGTGGCGCGAACCGCCGAGCGGATGTTGGTGGATATGCGCCGGGCCATGTACGGGCACCTGCAGCGGGTCTCGCTGAGCTTCATGGACAAGACCGAAGTCGGCCGGTTGATGTCCCGGCTTCAGGGCGACGTCAGTTCGATCCAGGAATTTCTCGAAACTTCGATTTTGGCCATCGGGGATTTCGTCCTCATCCTCGGCATTATCATCGTGCTCTTGAGCCTCAATGTGGAGCTTGGCCTGCTGACCCTGTCGGTGGTGCCGGCGCTGGTCCTGTTCCGCCTCATTTGGCTGCCCGTCGCGCGCCGGGCCTTCATGCTGGCACGGCAGACCTCGTCCATCGTCAACGGCGCGCTGGCCGAGAACATCAACGGCGTGCGAACGGTTCAGGAGATGACCCGCCAGGGGGTCAACTTCGAGGTCTTCGAGGGCAAGGCCCGCGACAACCTCAACTCCCACCTTCGGGCGAATCGGATCGCCCAGGTGATGGTGCCGACAGTGGATACCCTGACCGGAATCGCCATGGCCATCGTCGTCATCGTCGGCGGCAACATGGTCCTCGCCGACACCCTCGATCTGGGCGTCATGGTGGCCTTCCTGTTCTACGTCCAGCGGTTCTTCGACCCGATCCGCTCGTTGATGATGCAATACAACATGATGCAGCGCGCCATGGCGTCGAGTCAGCGCATCTTCGAAGTGCTCGACGTCAAGGTCGAGGTCGAGGACAGGCTGGATGCCGTCGACCCCGGCTCGATCGACGGCGCGGTTCGGTTCAAGGACGTGACTTTCGGGTATCTGCCCGGCCAGCCGGTGCTCAAGAACATCGACATCGACATCAAGCCGGGCGAGACGGTGGCCCTCGTCGGTCCCACGGGTTCGGGCAAGACAAGCACGGCCGCGCTTATGCACCGGTTCTACGACGTCTGGGAAGGCGAGGTGCGGGTCGGCGGCTACGACGTCCGCGACGTCACCCAGGAGAGCCTTGGGCGCAACGTCGCCATGGTGCTTCAGGAACCGTTCCTGTTTACCGGGACCGTCCTCGACAATGTCCGCTACCACAAACAGGAGGCGACGCTGGAAGAGGTCATCGAGGCGGCCCAGGCGGTTGGCGCCCATGAATTCATCGGCCGGCTGCCCGAAGGCTACGGCACCATGCTCGGGCAGCGCGGCGTCAACCTGTCCATCGGGCAGCGGCAGTTGCTGAGTTTCGCCCGGGCGGTCATCGCCGACGCCGGCATCCTCGTGCTCGACGAGGCGACCGCCAATGTCGACAGCTTTACCGAACGGCAAATCCAGCGGGCTCTGGCGAAACTGCTCGAAGGCCGGACCGGGATTGTCATCGCCCACCGCCTGGCGACCGTGCGGAACGCCGACCGGATAATCGTCCTGCAGGAAGGCGAAATCATCGAGCAGGGCACCCATGACGAACTGATCGCCATGGGCGGCCTCTACAACCGCCTCTACACCATGAACTATGCATCCTTCGACGACGTGCCCGACGAGGAAATCATGGCCGCGGTCTCCATGGCGACGACTTAGTTGGCGCACCGAACCGGCGCGCGCTATCCTCACGACCACAGCGACACCCAAGGAGCGCGCCATGCCATTCACCGGGCCATTCACCGGATTCGGCCGGGATTTTTTCGAGTTTTTCGAAGAACTGGCAGGCAACAACGAGCGGCCTTGGTTCGAAGCCAACAAGGACCGGTATCGCGAAGTGGTGGTGGCGGCCTGCATCTCGTTCATCGAGGAAATGGCGCCGCGCCTCGCCGGGATTTCAAAGCATTACGTTGCCGATCCCAAGCCCAACGGCGGATCCATGTTCCGGATTTATCGGGACGTGCGGTTTTCCAGGGACAAGCGGCCGTACAAAGAGCACGCGGCCGTGCAGTTCCGTCATTCGGCCGGCAAGGATGCGCACGCCCCCGGGTTCTATCTTCACCTCGAGCCCGGAAAGGTGATCTACGGCGGCGGCATTTGGAAGCCGCCCGCACCGGAGCTCGCCAAGATCCGGACCGCGATCGGCAAAGACCCCGCCGCCTGGACCCGGGTCATCAATAACAAGGCGCTCAACGCGAAAACCGGCGGCATTATGGGGGATGCCTTGAAACGGCCGCCCAAGGGTTTCTCGGCCGACGAAAAGCATATTGAAGACATCAAGCGGCAAACCTTTTTCGCCATGTGTTACGACACCGAACGCGCGGCCCGCGCCAAATCCTTCGTTTCCGACGTGGAGGATGGTTTCAGGGCGGTGACGCCGCTAATGAAATTCGTTTGCAAGGCCGTCGGCGCACCGTTCTAGAAACCCGAAATCAGGGCGACCCCGGGTCGATCCGCCGTCAGGAAGAAATGTCCTTGAAGACCATTTGGGCGAGATCCAGGAGATCGCCCCGCGGCATCTCCCCCGTCAGGGCGTAGGACAGCGGCCCATCGGTCCAGTAGAAGGCGACCATGCCGTCCTCGGAAATAAACCGGAATGCCGAGTTCTTGTCCTCGAACGCCTTGCGCACATAGAGCGTGACCCGTTTGGCACGCACGTCTTCGTACATGAGCTGCGCGGCCGGCATTCCGGTGTCCGACACCAGGCGGCCGCCGATAAGCTTGAAGCCGTTGCTTGCCAGGTCGGGGGTCATGAGCTTTTCGCCGATCCGCTCGGACAGCCAGTCGACCAGCAGCTGCTCCTCGTCGATGCTGACCTCGACCGGGCGCTGTTCGTCGTGGGAATAGACGGCGTGGGCATAGAGCGCGTTTTGGACGAAGCTCCGCCCGGCGGTTTGCTCCGGCGACCCGACCTGGGTGACACCCCAACCGGCGGCACCGCCGACCAGCAGAAGCAGGACCGAGGCGGCCAGCCTCGTCCAGCCGGGCCACCACTTCCGCTCGGGCTCTCCGGTCAGCATTTCCTCGACACCCGCCGGCCACGGCGCCTCCAGGCCGTCGTCGTAGTGCTCATGCATCAAATGCTTTTGGAGTTTGATGGCATGGAGTTGGGCCGCCGCCTCGGGAGTTTCGGCAAGCCAGCGCTCGATTTCGGCGAGGGTGGCCCGGTCCAGCTCGCCATCGGCATAGGCATGGAGGTCGGTTTCGGTGAAACCCGTCTCGCCGGTCATTTGACACTCCTCAGGGCGGGGACGCCCTCGGCCATCATCCTCCGAAGCCGCTCCCGGCCGCGGGCCAGGCGCGACATGATCGTGCCGACCGGCACGCCTGTAACCTCGGCGGCCTCGGCATAGGTCATATCCTCGAGCCCCACCAGCAGGACCACTTCCCGTTGTTCGTCCGGCAGCCGATCGAGGGCGCGCTGAAGATCGCGCGCCGTCAAGGGGGCGTCCTGCGTCGGGCCGGTGCCACGCCGCTCCTCGAGTTCCCGGTCCAGGGGCACGGCCCGGGGGCGCCGGCCGAGGGTGCGCATATTCTGGGCATGAATGTTGTGCAAAATGGTGAACAGCCAGGCCCGCATATTGGTTCCCGCCTTAAACAGATGCAGCCGGCTCAGCGCCCGCGAGACGCAATCCTGCACCAGATCGTCGGCGGCCACGGCGTCCCGGGTGAGGGCGCGGGCATAGCGCATCAAGTGCGGCATCTGCTCAATGATGTCCTTGCGTTTATCCATCGCGGGCTTTGGTCCGAAGAAATCCCGGGGTTCGGTCGGTGGGTCACCGGGAGAATGCCCTCGCACACCTCCCGGTCACCGGCGTCAACTATAGCGAAGCGGCCGCCTATTTGGACATCTTGTCCTTTTTCATCATGGTGTCCTTCTTCATCTCGTCCTTCTTCATCATGGCGTCTTTCTTCATCTCGTCCTTCTTCATCATGGTGTCTTTTTTCATGGTGTCTTTCTTCATCATGGCGTCCGAGGCACAGCCGGCGACCAGGAAGAGAGCGACAAACGCGGCAAGGATTTTAGACATCATCGAGTCTCCCAATGGGATTGAGTTACGGTTGTCGGCGCCGCATTGCGGCGCCTCGATGATATCAATGCCGGTGTGAAGGAATTATTCCCCACTCAAATAACGATTTATTTTCAACTGGTTACTCTATTTTTCATGTTCCCGGGCGCGCCGTCCAAATAACAGCGGAAGTTGTGACGGATGATCGGCATAGCCTGATCGACGTAGCCTTCGGTCCGCCCGCCCAGGTGCGGGGTGATGATCACATTGGGCAGATCCCACAGCGGCGAGGTTTCCGGCAGCGGCTCGTCGACGAAAACGTCCAGGGCGGCGCCGGCGATCTGCTCACGCCGCATGGCCTCCACGAAATCCCGTTCGTCGACGACGCCGCCCCGGGCGAGATTGATGAAATAGGCCGACGGCTTCATCGCCTGGAAGACAGGCCGGTTGATCATGCCGCGGGACTCGTCGGTCAGCGGCGCCAGCAGGATCACGAAATCCCCCTCCGCCGCCGCCGCCTCCATGTCGGTGCGCGCATACACCCGGTCGAAATTGGCAACCTTGCGCGGTGTCCCGGAGACGCCCAGGACCCTTAGGCCGAATGCCTGACACCGGGCGGCCAGGGCATCGGCGATCAAGCCGATACCGATGATGACGGCCGTCTTGCCCTCCAGCTTGGCGGCGGTGAACCGTTCCCAGCGCTTGTGGGCCTGGTTCTCGAGCATGAACGGCAGCCGCCGGACGAACGACAGCATCATGAGGAACGCCATTTCCGCCATCTGGGGGCCGTGGATGCCCCGCATGGAGCTGAGAATCACCTTGGTGACATCGACTCGGTCATCGAATCCGTCGACCCCGGTTCCGAGGGCCTGAATCCACTTGAGGCCGGTGGCCTCAGCGACCAGTTCGTCGGTCATTGCCGGCCCGAACCCGATCAACACGTTTGCATCCGCAAAGGATGTCGTGGCCTTTCCCTTGACGTTTTCCACGGTTACCTCGAGCTCGGGAAACTCGGCGCGGATGAGGTCTCCGTAGTCGCCGGCGTTGAAGGCAGCGATGTGCACCCGGTTCATATTGGCGTCCCCCTGCATCAGCCACATTCGAAGTGTTGGCTTGCGTGTCCGGTTTGGCTAGTTTGAGAAAAATGAGCATAGTCCGTTTTTGACGGTGTGACAGGAGAGGATTTCCTTTATGCGGCTCGTTTCTTACCGGCATAACGATGCGCCCGGCGTCGGGGTCATGGTCGACGACACAGGCTTCGTTGCGCTCGACAATGCGGCACCCGATCTTCCTTCCAACCTGCGCCGGATCGTCGCCATGGAGGACGGATTGTCACGCGCCGCCGCGGCGGCGGACGGCAAGGCGGCCGACCTGACATTCGACGACGTCGAACTTGAACCGGTAATCACCGATCCCAATGCCATCTGGGCGCTGGCGCTGAATTTTCAGACCCATATCGACGAGACGGGCCTGACCACGTCGCCGGACTATCCCCATATTTTTCTGCGTCACGCCAAATCTCATGTTGGACATCTGCGGCCGCTGCTGGCGCCGCCGCCGGATGTGGGTCAGGCCTTCGATTATGAGGGTGAGTTGGCGGTGATCATCGGCAAGGCCGGCCGCCACATTCCCAAGGACAAGGCGATGGACCACGTGGCCGGGTACTCGATCCACAACGAGGGCAGCGTCCGCGAATTTCAGAGCCACAACCGTCAGTTCGGTCTCGGCAAGAATTTCGAGGCGTCCGGCAGCTTCGGGCCATGGATGATGACCCCGGATGAATTCGGCGATCCCTACGAGAAGGAGATCATCACCCGACTCAACGGCAAGGAGCGCCAGCACGAAGGCGTCAACGGGTTGATCTTCAATGTCGAGGCGCTGATCCACTACATTTCCATCGGCCACATATTGCGGCCCGGTGATGTGATCGTCACCGGTACGCCGGGCGCATTACCGCCCGCCGACGACGATATGGAGGCGCAGATCGAGAGCCATGTGGACGATGGCGGCGGCGTCAAATATGCCGGCCGGGTTCACATGAAACCGGGGGATGTGTGCGAGGTTGAAATTACGGGCTTGGGGATTTTGCGCAACGAGGTTGAAGCGGACCTTCCCAACGCCTACCGCGCCGGCTGAGCGCCACGAATAAGAAAATGCTCTTTTTCACAATGATCGTTTGTTTAGGAGAAGGCTTCAGATGATTAGAAAAATTAGTTTAGCGTCGGCTGTCGCGGGCGCCGCGATGACGGCATTGGCGGCGGCGCCGGTAGCTGCGGAGACCGCTAAAATGACGTTTTCCGCGCCGGTTCCGCCGGTCAATGCGGCCGTCCGCCTCGCCAAGAATTTCTTCATTCCGACGGTGAATAAGCGTCTCGCGGCGGGAGGCGATTTCAGGATCGAGTGGACCGAAGCATGGAGCGGCAGCCTCGCCAATTTCCGTGACACCTTCGAAGCTGTTGAAGACAACCTCGCCCAAATCGCCTTGGTCATCAACTCGTTCGAGGAGTCGAACCTGCCCCTCGAGCAAATTTCCTTCAAGGTGCCGTTCAGCACCACCAACGTGATGCTGTTGAACAAGGTCAATAAGCAGCTTCACGAACAGTTCCCGGAAATGAAAGCTGCTTGGACCAAACGAAATCAGGTTTGGCTTGGCGCAGGGGCTTCCGATTCACTCCACCTCATCACCAATTTTCCGGTCACCAAATATGAGGATCTCAAGGGTCACCGCATAGGAGCGACGGGTGCCGCATCGGCTTGGTTGAAGCCGACGGGCGCGGTCCCGGTGACGTCGTCGATGAACCAGGCGCTCAACAACATCAAGAGCGGGCTCTATGACGGCTATCCCATCTCGATCATGCTGACCATGGTGTACAAGGTGCACGAAGCGGCAAAGTACATGACCCGGGTCGGTTTCGGCTCCACCGTCGGCGTCAGCCTGACCATGAACAAGGAAACCTTCGACGGCATGCCGCCCTACGCCCGGAAAATCTTCCGTGAAACCGGCGGTCAGATGATGACCAAATATTCCGGGGTGACGATCGCGCTTGAGAAAAAGTTCTCAGGCATCATGGCCAAGCAGG
This sequence comes from Rhodospirillales bacterium, assembly GCA_022823235.1. GTDB lineage: Bacteria > Pseudomonadota > Alphaproteobacteria > Rhodospirillales > UBA2165 > JAJDXO01. The sequence continues at coordinate 86,287 of JAJDXO010000028.1, read as the reverse complement.
GTCTCCGGATCACCGAATTCCCGGCCGAAGAACGCAAGCGATGGGCGCATAAACTACCGAACCTGCCGAAGCAATGGGCCGAGACGTGGGACAAGCGGGGTCTGCCGGCCAGCAAGGTGTTGGCGGCTTATCTCGATGCCCTGCGCGCGGGTGGCGAAACCTTTGTCCGGGACTGGGACAAGGAATAACCGTCCGCGGTATCGCTCATGATCGATGAACCGGCGCCCCGGCCGGCGGCTTCGCCTGCCGGCTCGGGCCACCGTCTGGGCCGATGGCTTGATGTCATCGTAACGACCCTGAATACGCTGGGGACGGCATGGATCTTCGTCATGATGATGCTCATCGTCATCGATGTCGGGATGCGCGCGTTTTTCGACAGCCCGGTCCGGGGCGTGCCGCTGATTATCACCATGTCGATCGTGGCGATCGTATTCCTTCAGCTGGCCGACGCGTTGCGTGCCGGACGGCTCACCCGATCGGACGTCCTGATCGGCAAGCTTCTCAACACCCGGCCGGTTCTCGGCCATTGGATGCAGGCGGTGTTTCATTTCGCCGGCGTCGTCCTGATGGTCGTGCTGGTGCGGTTTTCCACGCCCCTGCTGGAAAAGGCCTGGCGCCTCAATTCCTATGACGGCACCGAGGGGGATTTCACGTTTCCCGAGTGGCCTATCAAGGCGGTCGTGGTCGTCGGTGCGGGCGTTTGTGCCATTCAGTTTCTGCGGCTGTTCATTGCCGACCTTCGTTTCCTGGCGAGCCAAAGGGGAACTTCGGGGGAGACCTCGGCATGAGTTCCGTCGATATCGGTCTGGTGTCGATCATCGGCGTCCTGGTGCTGGTCTATATCGGCGTGCATATCGGCGTTGCCCTGTCGCTGCTGTCCTTTATCGGCGTGTCGTTGATCCGCGAGGACATGACCATTGCCGGGAAGCTGCTGGCACTCGCCGCGGGCGAGAGCCTGCGGCGGTTTGAATTCGGGGTCATACCCCTGTTCGTGCTCATGGGACTGCTGGTCAGCGTCTCGGGTATCGGCAAGGACACCTATGATGTCGCCAATCATCTGTTCCAGCGGGTCAAGGCCGGGTTGGGCACGGCGACGGTGGCCGCCAACGCCGTTTTTGCGGCGGTCACCGGCTCCTCGATCGCGTCCGCGTCCGTATTCACCAAGGTCGCCGTGCCGGAGATGCTGCGGCTCGGCTACAACCCGCGATTCGCTGTCGGCGTGGTTGCCGGCTCCAGCGTTCTCGGGATGCTGATCCCACCGTCCATGCTGCTGATTTTGTTCGGCATTCTGACCGAGAGTTCAATTGGCGCCCTGTTTATTGCCGGCATTCTGCCCGGCATCCTGCTGGCCGCCGCATTTTCCATCCTCAATTGGGTGCTGGCCCACCGGTTTCCCAACTTCGTCGCGATTGGCGGGGAGGTTCAAAAAGCGGAATCGCTCATGGGGGACCATGAACTCGCGGTCAAATTGGTCCCCATCGTCATTCTGATCCTTATCGTGCTCGGGGGTATCTGGCTCGGCTGGTTCACGGCAACCGAAGCGGGCGGTGTCGGCGCGTTCGCGGCCTTGGTGTTGTCGATCCTGAAACGGACACTGACCTGGGCGAATTTGTGGCAGGTGTTGAAGGAAACCGGTCACGTAACCGCCGCCATCTGTTTTTTGCTGATCTCGGCGCATCTTTATTCGAAGATGATCGTCGTGTCCGGAATTCCGGGCGTGATGGAAGGCTTTATCCAATCTTCGGGCCTGGGTCCCGGCGAACTCCTCGCGATCTACATCGTCACCATCATTCTGCTGGGCACCATTCTGGATTCCGGCTCCATCATGCTGATTACCGTGCCGCTGGCTTTTCCCATCCTCCAGAATTTGGGCGTCGACCTCATCTGGTTCGGGATCGTCACGATCATCGCGGTCGAGATCGGACTGCTGACGCCGCCGTTGGGGATTGCGTGTTTCGTCATCCACAACAACCTGCAGCGAGACGACATCACGGTCGGCGATATCTTCACCGGCGCAGCGCCCTACGCGGCGACGATGCTGATTGTCCTGCTGCTGATTATCGCGTTCCCGCAGATTCCGCTGGCGCTTCTCTGATTGGTGCGCCGGAGAATCCTCGCTCGAAAGCGATTTCGGTTCCGTCCGCCAAAGCACCGGTTTTTCCGGCCTCGACATCCTTGACAGGGAGATCTCGGGAAATGGTGCGGGCGGGGAGACTCGAACTCCCACTCTGTCACCAGAACTGGATTTTGAATCCAGCGCGTCTACCAATTCCGCCACGCCCGCGGCGACGCCGGATGATAGCCGCCGATGCGTTCGGGTCAATCGCTCAGGTGTCCAGGCGTCCAAGCGCTCGATCAGTCCAATCCCATCTGGGCCAGAGCGGCCGATGCGATGGGCAACCGCGTACCCGGACCAATCCGGCAAGCGAAACAGTGCTCTCAGTTGCCCGTCATCTGGATGAACTGTTGGATTAGGGCAACAAGGGTTTCCGGCGCATCTTCCTGACAGTAGTGACCTGCGTTGGGCAGGCGGACGATAGGTCCATCGGGGAACAATGCCTTGAAATCAGCAAATTGAACTTCGGGATCGATGGCCCCATCCATCATGCCCACGGCAAGCATTGCGGGCTTGGCTCTCAATTTGTCGACCAGTGGCATACCTTCTTCGCGATAGGCCAAGATTCGACCTTCCAATGCATCCAGCGGGAACTCGATGGCCCCTATGCATTCCTCCCTTGTTGGAAACGGGGTGCTGTATGCACGAATCCAAGTATCATCCACTTGGGCGGTGTTTTGAAATCCGACCGTCTTCATCACGCTCAGGACGTGGTTTCCCAGGTCGCCAACTATGTCGTGATAGGTGCCTGCGTCATAGTGGCTTTTCACATACTCGAACCAAGGGGTGAATTTGCGTTTGAGTCGGTCGGGACTATCATCCTCGATCATACCTCTCCCAGTGCCGCCGTATCCACATGCTGTGTTAAGAAGGCAGAGGCGTTTCACGCGCTCTGAATTCCGCAAAGTGAAACCTGCGCCAATCGACCCACCCCAATCCTGCATCACCAATGTAATATTGGTGAGGTCCAAATGTTTCACCAATGCCTCTAGATTCTCCGCGTGGGTCTTGATGGTATATATTCGATCTTGGGGCGTTTCACTTTTTCCAAAACCCATATGGTCAGGCACGATGACACGATTGGTTTCCGATAATGGTTTAATGAAGCTGCGGTACAGGTACCCCCAAGTGGGTTCGCCATGAAGGCAGATGATCGGATCCCCCTGACCTTCATCGACATAATGTTGATTAAAGCCGGTTCCATCGAAAAAACGAGGTCGGAAGGGCCACGTGCCATCAAATGTCTCGTTTGAAGGTATCATTCGTAAACGCCTTTCCTTTGAACGGAGTCCATAATCGAAAAAGCTTCCCTGAGGCGCGGTGATTTTTTGTCACCGAATATTTCAATCAGGGCAGACCGCCAGTTCACGTCATCGTGCCAGGCGATGACAGCGTCTCTGTAGCTCGGCCGCTCCTGTAACCGCTGCCAATAGCCACCAACCAATGGTACCGCCTCATGATAAAGAAGGTCAGTCATCCGCACATCTTCGAGCCGGTGAAAGCAAGCCATCATGGTTATGTCGGGTAATGTGAATTCACCCAGAAGATAAGGTCCTCCAAATCGATCCAGGAGATGGTTAATTTCCTGAAGTCCGCGGCAAATACTCCCAAGGGCAGTTGTCGTTACCTTAGGCGGGAAAGCTGTGCCATCGCGACGCAATGCAATAAAACGCTTGCCCCGAGACTCCAAGGGGTGGTGCCGAAACTTATCCTCCACCAGTTCTAAGGGTTGCCGGTTGAGAGTCTGCGCCAGAATGGGGTGGCTAAGAATGGGAATGGCCAGGCCAAACGTAGAACCGTAGCGACCGTTTTCGTCCAGCATGCCTTCATCGAACCAATGGGCGGCTATTTGTTGCCGAATTTCGTCCTCGGGCCACAGCCGGGTGCCACTGTCATAGCATTGTTCATCCACGTATTTGACAATTCGATGGGCGTCGTAAACCGGTGTGCCCTTATGGACTAGGGTCGGCACGATCCCCTTGGGATTTACCCTCAGGTAGTCGGGTTTCAGATTCTGGCATTTTTCGGCGACGTCGCAAATAACGATGTGGTGGGACTTATAATCCACCCCCTTTTCCGCCAAACCCAATCTTGCTTTTTGGGAGCATAAGGATTCACTGTAATGATAAAGTTCCCATTCTTGTTCAAATGCGATTGTCATCTATCCAACCTCCCATATTTTCTTGCCGTTATGCGGCCCTGACCACATCTGTCGTATGCGGTGAGCACGGCATCGGGTAAGGCACTCAATAATCGTGGCTGGACGTTGGTACATGCGATACGCGTAGTCGTGGATACGCGGATAATCTGCCCACAGATGGGCATGGCCCAACCAATTCCGCCACGCCCGCGGCGACGCCGGATGATAGTCGCCGATGCGTCGGGGTCAATCGCTCAGGTGGTCCGGCGTCCAAGCGCTCGATCAGTCCAATCCCATCTGGGACAGTACGGCCGATGCGATGGGACTGCCCGCCGTATGGATTTGCGCCGCCATCTCAAAATGGTTGCACTCGGCCAGAAAGCAGGTCGTGACCCCGTGCCCCGCATCGGCCAGCATTCCGGCCAGCGCCTTGCCCTGCCGTTGAAATTCTTCGAGCTCACGACCGCCCCAGGCCACCGTCACGTCCCCGGGCAGCCGGTCGAGGTGGCGGTTCGGCGTATTTCGCTCGACCGTTGCATCGTCGAGGAACAGATATTCGTTCCGGGCGCTCAGTTTTACCGGCGCCAGGTCGTAGGGCCCGCTAACGAGCGTCAGGCCGTTGATGACGTCCGAGGGGCAACCGTACCCGGACCAGTCGGCCAGGCAGGCGGCGGCGGCCAGGTGCGCGCCGGAAGATATGCCGCCAAGATGAATGCGTGACGGATCGCCGCCGAATTCCGGGGCGTGATGGTAGACGTGAGCGATCGCCCGGCGGCACTGGTCCAGGATCACGTCCAGCGTGGTAACCGGCGCCAGGCCGAACTCCACCGAGACATGGAGGCCGCCGGCCGGAACAACCAAATGCGCGGCGCCCCCGGCCTGATCCTTCGATCCCCGGCGCCAGGCGCCGCCGTGAAAAAATACGAATATCGGCTTGCTTCCGCCCCCGGTGCCGTAGACATCCATCACCTCCCTCGGCCCGGTCCCGTAGGCCACGTCCAGCGCGCAATCGAACGCCTGTTTCGCGGCGGCGGATTTTTCGGCCTCGGCCTCCATATAGGGCGTGTTGTCCGGAACAAGCGTTGCCTGATCGTACTGCCGGTCGAGCTCGGCCTGTGTGTAGCCGCCATAAATGATGTCCTGGGCCATCCCTAATTTTGACATTGTCCGAGAGGCTTCGAAAGCCCCGCCGGCGTCCGGGCGCGTGATTTGCCCTGGGCCTGAGAATCGGATAGCAAGCCGCATGCTTCGCCGCCTCTACGACTGGACCCTCGACCTCGCCGGGCACAGGCACGCGCTCTTGGCGCTGGCGCTGGTGTCCTTCGTCGAGAGCTCCGTCTTTCCGATCCCGCCGGATGTCCTGATCATCCCGATGGTGCTGGCGGCGCGGGAAAAGGCCTGGAAGATAGCCTTCGTCTGCACGGCGGCAAGCGTCCTCGGCGGCATATTCGGGTACGCCATCGGCGCCCTGTTGTTCGATCAGGTGGGCAGTCCGGTGCTCAATTTCTACGGCTATGCCGAGCGCTTCGACGAGTTCCGCGCCTATTACAACGATTGGGGCGCCTGGGCGGTCTTCATCGCCGGCCTGACGCCGTTTCCCTACAAGGTGATCACCATCCTCTCGGGCGTCACGGGGCTGGACCTCGTGGTGTTTACCATTGCCTCCATCCTTGCCCGCGGCTTGCGCTTCTTCATCGTTGCCGGGTTGCTGTGGTACTTCGGCGAGCCCATCCGCGCCTTTATCGAAAAGCGGCTCGGTTTTCTGTTTGTGATCTTCGTGATCCTGCTGGTCAGCGGTTTCGTACTGGTCAAGTTCGTTATCTAGGCCTTTAATCCGGTCTCATGGCCGGTCTTGTTTCACGCAACCTGTTTCCATTGATGACGCTCGCGGCGCTGGGCGCGCTCGGGGCTGCTCTAATTTCGCAGTTTGCCTTCGATCTCGAGCCCTGCGTGTTGTGTATCTATCAGCGGGTTCCGTATGCGGCGGTGCTGTTTCTGGGCGCCGTCGGGATCTGGGTCACGATGATCAACCGTGCTCATCTCGCGGTGCTGACCGGATTGGTGTTTGCCACGGGCGCGGGCGTTGCGCTCTATCACGTCGGGGTGGAGCAGCACTGGTGGCAGTCGGCTGCCGGCTGCGGCGGCGTGACCGACATTCCGGCCAATTTCGAGAATTTCCGCGCCGGCTTGCGGGATTTGAAACCGGTGAAACCGTGCGATGAAATCGACTGGACGCTTTTCGGGGTCTCCATGGCCACCTACAATATGGCCGTATCCCTGGTACTGGCCGCGGTCTGCCTGTTCGCTGCGCGCCGGATGGATGGAGGGAGGTCCGCGTGAATACGGCGGCCAAACGCGCCAAGCGATTTTCACGAATGCCCGGCGATCCGCCGCGGGACGAAATGCTCGCCCGGATGATCCGCGTCGATCAGGCAGGCGAGTACGGCGCCAAGCGAATCTATGAAGGGCAGTTGGCGGTTCTCGGACAGTCGAAGGACGGCCCGGTACTTCGCGAGATGGCCGCCGTCGAGGAACGGCATCTCGAAACCTTCAATGAACTGATGGTGCGCCGTCGCGTGCGGCCGACCGTGCTGACGCCTATCTGGCATGTGGCGGGGTTTGCCTTGGGCGCGGGGACGGCGCTGATGGGGCGCGAGGCGGCCATGGCCTGCACGGTGGCCGTCGAGGAGGTGATCGAGGCGCATTACGCCGGCCAGGCCGTCCGCCTGGAACGCGAAGGCGATCCCGAGCTGACCGGGATCGTCGAGAGATTCGGCGCCGAGGAGGCCGAGCACCGGGAAACCGCCCTCGAACACGATGCCGAAAAGGCGCCGGGCTATGAGCCCCTGACCGCCGCCATCAAGGCTGGCTCCCGTCTCGCCATCTGGTTGTCGGAGCGGGTCTGATCCACGGCGCCCGGAACCGCTGCTTTCCTGGATGAGTGAGACACTCCCTCAGCAGGACCCCCGTGCCATCATCAGGGCGTGTGCCTGGATGGTCGGCGCGCTGCTGTCGTTCAGCGCCATGGCCATCGGCGTCCGCGAGCTGCACGACACCATGGGTTCTTTCGAGATTGTCTTCTGGCGAGGTGCGCTTGGCCTTCCGGTCCTGCTGTTTCTTGCCTGGCGCGCCGACTGGCAGCCCATGCGAACCCAGCGGCTTGGGTTCCATATCTTCCGCAACCTCGTTCATTTCGTCGGTCAGTTTTCCTGGGTGGTGGCCGTCGGCATGCTGCCCTTGGCCGAAGTGTTCGCTATCGAGTTCACCGTCCCCATATGGGTCCTGATTCTTGCCACGGTATTTCTGGGCGAAAAGCTGACGGGGGGCAAACTGATCGCCGTCGCGGCGGGCTTCACGGGCATTCTGCTCATCGTCCGGCCCGGATTCGAGGAAATCCACGTGGGCACCTGGATCATGCTGATCGGCGCAGTGGGGTTCGGCGGGTCCCTCACCTGCACCAAGAGCCTGACGCGCACCGAATCTCCGCTCACCATCCTGATCATGATGTCGATCATTCAGCTGCCGCTGGGGCTTATTCCGGCGACCTTCGACTGGGTTAATCCAACTCTCGAGGATGTTCCGTTTCTGGTGGTGATCGGAACTACCGGGATGTTTGCTCATTACTGCATGGCCCGCGCCCTCACCCTCGCGGACGCCACGATTGCGATGCCGATCGACTTCCTCCGCCTGCCGTTTATCGCCGTGATCGGGTTCTTCCTCTATGACGAGGCGTTGGAACTGTGGGTGCTGTCGGGCGCCCTGATCATCTTCGCCGGCAACTACTACAATCTCCGGAAGGAACATCGGGCGGCAACGGCACAATACTAGCGTCCGGCAAAAAAAGGGCGGTCCCGCCGGACCGCCCGTTTCCCTCGCTGGACGCGAGTTTTATGAGTTTTTCTGGGTTTCTTAAATTTGCTCCAGAAGCGTTTCGGCGCTGCTCTCGCCGAAGGAGCCGGCGGGCTCGATATTGAGCTGCCTGACGACGCCATCCTCCACATACATGGAGTAGCGCTGGGAGCGCTGACCGAGGCCGAAGCCGGAGCCGTCCAATTCCAGACCGACGGCCTGGGTAAACTCGCCATTGCCGTCGGCCAGCATGAGGACCGTATCGCCGACGTTCTGAGCGGCACCCCAGGCGCCCATGACGAATGCATCGTTGACCGACAGACAAACGATGCCGTCGACGCCCTTGGCCTTCAGCGCATCCGCATTGTCCACGAAGCTCGGCAGATGTTGGGCCGAGCATGTGGGCGTGAAGGCGCCGGGCACGGCGAAGAAAGCGATGTTCTTGCCCTTGAAGATTTCATCGGTGGTGATTTCATCGATCCCTTCGGAGGTTTTGTGCCGGAGGGTGACGGCGGGAATGGTGTCGCCAACGCTGAGTGCCATGATGTCTTGTCCTTGATGGTCAGGTATTCGGAAGATGGGTCTTTATAGGCCGCCGCCCCGCCACCGTCAGCGACAATTTTAGTGGGGTTTTTTTGTCGGGTTGTTCGGCCGGTTATTTCGCTGCCAGCACGCCGCCGGAGGCCTTCTCGATACCGCCGAGCACGATGCCGGCGGTGAGCAGTTCGGGCAGCACGATGCCCTTTTCCGCGCCGGGGCCGTGGACCGCATTGAAGGGGATGCCGAAGCGGTTGAAGCTTGCCAGATACTTGGAGATGGTCTCGTTCGGGCGGGTCCAGTCACCCTGCATGGCGATCACTTCGTCCCCTCTGAGGAACTCGTTGACCTCGCCCCGGTTGAGGACGGTGGCCTTGTTGACCTGGCAGGTGATGCACCACTCGGCGGTGATGTCGACGAAGACCGTCTTGCCCTCGGCGACCAGCTGCGGGATTCGCTCGGGCTTGAAAGGGGCCCAGTAGGCTTCCTTGACGGTGTTGAGTTCGGCCTGCGGCGCCACCTGGCCGGGGACCAGGAAGGCCGCCAACATGGCGGCGGCGAGGCCGGCCATCGCGGCGCGTCTGCCGGTTTCCGCCATCCGGCCGCGCATCCACAGGATGACGCCGATGGCGGCCATGATGATGCCGATGATCACGGCGGCGGTCGGGCTCACCTGCACGGCGAGGACCGAGAGCAGCCACAGGGTCGTGGCGGCGAGCGCGAGGCCCATGAATTGCTTAACCCGGACCATCCAGGCGCCCGGCTTGGGCAGCCTGGTGGCCAGTGCCGGCACCCCGGCGATGATCAGGAACGGCAGCGCCATGCCGATCCCGAGGGCTGCGAACACGGCGAAGGTATCGGCGATGCTGCCGGCGAGCGCGAAGCCGACGGCGGTGCCGAGGAACGGCGCCGAGCAGGGCGTCGCCAGCAGGGTTGCGAAAGCGCCGGTCGCGAAGTGGCCGCCGATGGAATGCCGGTCCCCCTGTTGGGAGCCGCCGAGCACGCCGGCGAACCGGGCCGGCAGATTGATCTCGAACATGCCCCAGAGGTTATAGGCGAACAGGGTCACGATGATGGTCAGCGCCACCAGGAACCAAGGGTGCTGGAACTGGATGCCCCAACCGACCGCCGACCCCGCCAGCTTGAGCGACACCAGCCCCGCCGCGAGGGCCAGGAACGAGAACACGATCCCGGCCGAAGTCGCCAGGAAGCTGGTGCGCACGGCCCGATTTTCGCCGCCGCCATGGCTGATCACGCCCAGCACCTTCAGCGATATCACCGGCAGCACGCAGGGCATCAGGTTGAGGATCAGCCCGCCGATGAGCGCTAGGCCGAGGATGATCGGCAACGAGAGCGGCAGCGCCGGTCCGCCGGCGGGTTCGGCCTCGCCGCGCTCGACGGTCAGCGGTTGTTCGGCCGCCCGCCGGCCATCCGTCAGCGTAAAGGTCAGATTGGCCTGCTGGAGCTTGAAGCCCTCTTCCACGTCGACCGGGATGCGCGCCGTCGCAACGGCGCCGCCCTCGCTCACCTCGATGTCGGGCTTGTGGAAGATCATCGTATCCGGACCTTCGACGAAGATGTCCGGCGACCTGAACGGGATGTCGGATCGCGCCGTCACCCGCACCAGGCCCTTCCGGAAGTCGTCCTTCGCCGGACCCAACTCGCCGCCGGTGACCGCGGTTTCGATCCTGATGCCGTGGGCCGAGCCGTCGCCCGGTACCCGGGAGAGGTACTTGCCGATCAGGTGGGCATGGTCGGTGGTCTCGCCGTTCCCCGCCGGCAGATCGAGGGAGATGTTTGTCTGGTAGGGGATGCAGACGTCGTCACAGGCCAAGTAGTCGAGCTTGGCCCGGAGCTTGAGCGGCTCGGTCGGATCCTCGACCCGGGCTTTGATGGGGAAGACCACTTCTTTCTTGTAGCCGGTGGTTTCGAAGCCGAGGACCGAGAACCGCACCGGCGCCGGCCAGGCGAAATCGGTTTCCTTGAGGTTGACGGACTTTCTCCAGTCGATGCGCGGGGGATAGCCTGCGTCTCCCGGGGTGCGCCAGTAAATCTTCCAGTTTTCCTTGAGCTTGAACTGCAGTCCCAACTGCACGGCTTCCTGGCCGTCGACGGCGGTTTTGGCGGAAACCAGCCGCACTCTGGTTTGTTCCGTGGCGGCCCAGGGCGTCGCGGCGGCGAACTCGCCGGCGGCCTGCGCCGGGGCCGGCGCGGCGGCAAAACCCGCGACGCTGCCGGCGAGCAGCGCACCGATAAAGGTCTTGTTCATTTTCTTCATGGCTCAAACCACATGTTAGCGCCATTTGGCGCGGTTAGGACCAGCATTCGCCGAACATATACAGGCATGAACGGCGGCATCGAAATCACCTCGGCGTTAGTTCACGGGAACTTTACCCGCCGTGTAGAGCCACCCTTTGATAACTATACGGTGTATGACAGAATACCTGCGGTTCGGCGCTGAAGAATAACGACGGAAAAAGAGGATCATTCCCGGAAATGTCCAGTTCAGACGAGACCCCCGGCGACAACGATCAAAGCGACGATCCCTTCCTGTCCGGCCAGCTGCTGATCGCCATGCCCGGGATGCAGGACGAGCGGTTTGTCAAGACGGTCATCTACATGTGCGCCCACACGCCGGAAGGCGCCATGGGTCTGGTGCTCAATCAGGCGCTCGACTCGCTCACCTTCCCGGACCTGCTCGAGCAGTTGGGAATCGAGGAAGAAATCGGCGCCACCGACGTCCGCGTCCATGTGGGCGGTCCGGTGGAGGCAGGCCGCGGTTTCGTGCTCCACAGCGCCGATTACTCTCAAGAGGCCACGCTTCCCGTCGACGACGGCATCGCGCTGACGGCGACGGTCGATATCCTGAAGGCCATCGCCCGGGGCCGGGGACCTCAAAAAAGCCTGCTGGCGCTCGGCTATGCCGGCTGGGGGCCGGGTCAATTGGATGACGAGATCAAGGCGAACGGCTGGCTGCAGGCGCCCGCCGATCCGGAGTTGGTGTTCGACCTCAATCTCGACAACAAGTGGGAACGGGCCATCGGCAAGCTGGGGATCGATCCCCGGATGCTCTCCGACGAGGCCGGTCACGCCTGAGCGTCGAGTTCCAAGTCATGCGCCGATCCCGTTGTCGGCGAGGAAGCCGCTGAACAGAGCGAAGCACCGTTCCGGCTCCTCGAGCTGCAGGAGGTGGCTGGTATCGGGCACGACGGCGTAGTCGATGCCGAACGTCTCGCAGAACAGCTTGCAGCAGGGCCCGGATTTCGTCGCGTCCTCGGCCTCCGGGTCGGCGCCGACGATCAGGAGCGGGCGCGCCGGCGGGGCCGGCTTCCGCCAGATCGGCAGTTCGGCGACCTCGACATAGAGATCGGCCTCGACCGGGCCGGGGCAACAGAGCAACCATTCGCCGCTTGCGGGATCGAAACGCAGCACCGAGCGCGCGTTGAGTTCCGCCACTCCTTTCCGCAGGCGGCGGAAGCGGGGCATGTAACGGAACACCTCGGCCAACTCCTCGGGAGTCCGGAACCTGTTCTGTCGCATCCGGGCGGCATCGCGCAGCAACCCGCCCGAGGTCATCAGCTGGTCCCGCAGCGGGTTCCCTTCCGGCGGGACCACCGGCGGATCGAACAGCACCAGCGCATCCCAGTGCCAGTCGCCGTCGGCCACCGCGAGCAACGCCGCGATCGCCGACATGGAGTGGAAAACGCCGATCGTGGTCTTCCTGCCCCATTCCCTCGCGATCGCCGCATGCACCGCCGCGTTGTCGCGCGCGAAGCGCCGGTAGCCGTGCGGCTCGGCGGCGTGGAACGGGTTGCGCCCGCAGTTGCGAATATCGAACAAGGCGAGGTCGAACCGCTCCAGCATCAGCCGCCAGAACGGGAAGTAGGAATCGCTGGCGAAGCCGTTGCCGTGGCTCAGCACCACGCGCGGCCCGGACGGGTTGCCGTGGCGCACGACGCGTATCGGCGCGCCGTCGTCCATCGCGAGATCGAGGGTTGCGGTGGGCTTGGGCAGGGCGAACACGACGGTTTCCCGGCGGCCCTCCGCATCGGAAGGTGACCGATCGTTCACCCTGTCAGCCGCCCGGCGATTTCTTCGTAGGATTCGAGCTTTCCCGTCGGGCCCATGGCCGCGAGCGTCGGCGCACTGGCGACCAGCCGCTCAGCGGCCCTGATCAGGTCCGATTCCCCGACCGCGTCGATGCGCTCGATCACCTCGTCGGGGGGAACGGTCCGGCCATAGACCTGCAACTGGCGGGCGGCGGCCTCGCAGCGGGACGAGGTGCTTTCGAGCGCCATCAACGTCGATGACTTGAGCTGCGCCCGGGCACGGCGGATTTCGTCGTCGGGCATGCCGTCCTGGAGGCGCACCAGCTCATCGCAGACGATGGGCATCACTTCGGCGACCTCGTCCGGGCCGGTGCCCGCATAAATGCCGAACAGGCCGCTGTCGGCGTAATTGGCGGCAAAGGAATAGATGGAGTAGACCAGCCCGCGCTTCTCGCGCACCTCCTGGAACAGCCGCGACGACATGCCGCCGCCGACCAGCGTCGAGAGGACGGCGAGGGGATAGTAGCCCGCGTCATCGAAGGCGACGCCATCGAATCCGAGTAGGATGTGGACCTGCTCCAAATTGCGGTCCTCCCGGAAATCGCTGCCGGTGTACTTTGCCGCCACGGGCGCGCGCCCATTGGCCGCCGGCAGCGTATCGAAGGCATTGCCCGCCAGTTCGACGAACCGGTCGTGATCAACCTTGCCGGCGGCGGCAATCACCAGACGGGGGGCCGAATACTGCTCCCGCATGTAGCCGACGATGCTGTCGCGGCTCAGGCCGGCGATGATGTCGGCCTCGCCCAATACCGGCCGTCCCATGGGTTGTCCGGGAAAGGCCGCTTCCTGAAACTTGTCGAACACCACGTCGTCCGGGGTGTCGTGGGCCTGGTGGATTTCCTGCAGGATGACCGCCCGTTCACGCTCCACCTCGTCCGCCGCCATGGTCGGGTTGAGGAGGATGTCGGAAATAACGTCGACGGCAAGCGGCAGATCGTCCTCCAGCACCTTGGCGAAATAGGCGGTGTTTTCCCGCGCCGTATAGGCGTTCAGGTGGCCGCCGACGCTTTCAATTTCCTCGACGATGGCCTGGGCCGAGCGCCGCTCGGTTCCCTTGAACGCCATGTGTTCGAGGAAATGAGAGACGCCGTTGACGGCGGCGTCTTCATGGCGGGTACCGACGGCGACCCAGGCGCCGACGGAAACGGTGGCCACGGTCCGCATGGGGTCGGTTACCACCCGGATGCCATTGGGAAGTTCGCTGACCCGAACGTTCACGCGGCGGGCCTTCCGGCGAGCCGGCCCGAGATGAAATCGGCCACCGCCCGGGTCTCGGCGGGCAGGACGTCCATTCGCTCCTCGCGCCCCATCAGGTCGGCGAGGCGGGGGGGCAGGGCCGGGTGGCGGCCGGTGGCCTCCTCGACCGCGCGGGGGAATTTAGCCGGATGCGCGGTCGCCATGGTGATCACCGGCGTGTTGCCGGTGTCGGCGCCGCGGGCCGCCGCCACCCCGATGGAGGTATGTGGATCCAACAGCTCGCCGGTCAGCCGGTAGATCTCGCCGATCATCGCCTTGGTGGCGTTGTCACCGACCCGGTAGCCCTCGAATTGTTTGCGCATGGCGCGCCAGCGGGCCTTGCCGAAGTTGACGTGGCCATTCTTGCGGAAGCGCCGCATCACCTTGTCCACCGCCCGCCCGTCCCGGCGATAGTGCTCGAACAGCAAGCGCTCGAAGTTGCTGGAAATCTGAATGTCCATGGACGGGCTCAGCGTCGGCACCACGCCGGCCATTTCCATGGTTCCGCTATCGAAGAAACGGGTGAGGATGTCATTGGCGTTCGAGCCGACGATCAGTTTTTCGATGGGGAGGCCCAGCCTGCCGGCGGCGAAGGCGGCGTAGACGTTGCCGAAATTGCCCGTCGGCACCGAGAACGCGACCTTGCGGTCGGGCGCGCCGAGCGAAAGCGCGCTTGAGAAGTAATAGACGATCTGGGCCATGATCCGCGCCCAGTTGATGGAATTGACGGCGCTGAGCCCGAACCGGTCGCGGAACGCCAAATCGGCGAACAGGTCCTTCACGATGTCCTGGCAATCGTCGAAGGTGCCCTGGATGGCGATGTTGTGGACGTTGGCGGACGTCACCGTAGTCATCTGGCGGCGCTGGACATCGGTGACCCGGCCGTGCGGATGCAGAATGAAAATATCGATGCTGTCCTTGTCCCGGCAGGCTTCAATGGCGGCCGATCCCGTATCCCCCGACGTGGCGCCGACGATGGTCACTCGTCGGCCGCGTTTTGAGAGCACATGGTCGAACAGCCGTCCGACCAACTGCAAGGGGTAGTCCTTGAAGGCCAGGGTCGGCCCGTGAAACAGCTCGCACAGCCACTGGCCTTCGTCGATCTGTTTCAGCGGCGCCACCGCCGGATGGCCGAAGCCCACATAGGTCTCCCGCACCATGGCCGCGAAATCGGCTTCGGGGATGTCGCCGCCGATGAACGGGATCATCACCCGGACGGCAATGTCGGCATAGGAGCGGCCCCGCAGTTCCCTGATCTCGCCGCGGCTCAGCTTGGGCCATGCCCCGGGCACGTAAAGCCCGCCGTCCCGGGCGAGCCCGGTCAGCAGCACATCGGCGAAATCGAGGTCGGGGGCCTTGCCCCGGGTGGAGACGTACTTCATGCGCCGCACCCTATCTTGCGGGCGCTTAGGCGTCCAGGTAGCGGGCGCGGAGGTGGGATTTGAAGGTTTCGACGTCGAGGGGGCGTCCGGTGGCCCGGATGAGCAGCTCCTCGGAGGGATAGCGCCGGCCGAGGCCGTGGACGTTCCCGCCGAGCCACGCATAAAGCGGCCCGAAGTCGCCGCGCCCGATGGCCGGCAACACGTCCGCGTCCGCTTGCCTCGCCGCATGGAAAAGCTGCGCCGCGCCGATGGCCCCCAACGTGTAGCTCGGGAAATAGCCGAAGGCGCCGTCGTACCAGTGAATGTCCTGGAGAACGCCGAGGCCGTCGTCCGGCGGCACGATGCCGAGCAGCCGCTCCATACCGTCGTTCCAGGCGCCGGGCAGGTCGGAGAGGGTGAGATCGCCGCCGATCAGGGCGCGCTCCAATTCGTAGCGCAGGATGACATGGGCCGGGTAGGTCACCTCGTCGGCATCGACCCGGATGAAACCGGGCTTCACCCGGGTATAGAGCCGGACAAGGTTTTCAGGGTCCCAGGCCGCGCCGTCGCCGCCGAACGCCGCCCGCATGAGCGGCGCGGCGAAGCCCAGGAACTCGGGGCTTCGGCAGGCCTGCATCTCGATAATCAGGGACTGGCTTTCGTGGATATCCATGCCGAGGGACTCGCCCACCGGCTGGCGGCGCCAGTCGGCCGGCAGGCCCTTTTCGTAGAGGGCATGGCCGGTCTCGTGCAGCACGCCCATCAGCCCGAAAACGAAATCGTCGTCGCTGTACTTGGTGGTGATACGGTGGTCCCCATGGGTGCCGCTGGAGAAGGGATGCAGGCTCTCATCCAGGCGGCCGGCCTCGAAATCGAAACCCAGGCGGCGCATCATGTCCTCGCCGAGTTCCCGTTGCCTGGCGGCGGGAAACGGACCTTCGGGGATCAATGGCGCCGGCTCCGCCGCCTGCTTCTCCATGACCCGGCCCAGGAAATCCGGGAGGAAGGCGCCCAGATCACCGAACACCAGATCGATTTTTTCGGACGTGATCCCCGGGGAGTACTTCTCCATCAGGGCGTCGTAGGGGCTGAGGTTCAGTTTCCCGGCGCGGGCTTCGGCGGTCTCGATCACCAGATCGAGGACGGTCTGCAACAGGGGCCGGACCGATGCGAAGTCGCGCGACGCCCGGGCGTCGCGCCATTTGGTTTCGCACGCGGTGACCGCCCGGGCGAGGGCGGCGACCAGATCGCCGCTGACCGCGGTGGCGCCGGTCCAGCGGCGCTTCATCTCGCCCAAATTGGCCTGTTGCCACTCGTCGAGGCCGCCCTGGATTTCGGCGTCCTGGATCAGATCCGCGGTGACGTCGGCGCTGAGGATTTCATGACGAATGGCGCTCAGCGCCGCCAACTGCTCCCCCCGCGCTTCGGCGCCGCCCGGCGGCATCATGACGGACTGGTCCCAGTGGAGATGCATGGCCGCCTGACCGACGGCGCTCAGCCGCGCGAATCGCGCCTCCAGTTCCCGATAGGCGTTCATTGTCCGGCTAGGCCAGCGCGCCGATCCAGTGATCGGCGAGCAGCGCCACGAAAACCAGGAACAGATAGAGGATGGAATAGCGGAACATCTTCCTGGGCGCTTCGGCGCCCTCGGCCCTCCGGACACGGATAGCGTGGCGGATGAAATTGAGGCCGAATAGGGCGATTGCCGCGCCGCCCCAGACGCTGGTCATGCCGACGGGAACCGGAGCCACGGTGATCGGCACCAAAATCAAGGTGTAGATCAAAATCTGCTTTTTGGTTTCGGTCTCGCCCGAAACCACGGGCAGCATGGGCACGCCGGCATTCTCATAGTCGCCGGAACGGTAGAGGGACAGGGCCCAGAAGTGGGGGGGCGTCCACATGAAGATGATGGCGAACAGGACCAGCGCGCCGAGGCCGACATCGCCGGTGACCGCCGCCCAGCCGATCATTGGCGGGATGGCGCCGGCCGCGCCGCCGATGACGATATTTTGCGGGGTGCGGCGTTTCAGCCAGATGGTGTAAATGAACACATAGAAAGCGATGGTGAGGGCGAGCAGGGCGGCCGCGACCGCATTTACCCAGATGGCCATGCCGACCACCGAGACGATGGCCAGAACGGTGCCATAGACCAGCGCGGCTTCGGGCCTCAGCCGTCCGCCGGGGATGGGGCGTTGCATGGTGCGCTCCATCCGGCCGTCGATGTCCCGGTCGTACCACATGTTTATGGCGCCCGACGCGCCCGCGCCCAGGCCGATGAAGATCACGGCCAAGAGGCCGGTCAGCCAATCGATGGATCCGGGCGCGAGCGCCAGTCCCGCATAACCGGTGAACAGCACCAGCGACATGACCCGCGGCTTGAGCAGCAAGGCATAGTCGACGATCGGCCGGTTGGCGGCGGGGGCTGCCGCCTTCGGGCGGGTCGTCGTAACGGGCGCGGTGTGTTCTGACGGACCGGTCATCTTTGATATGTGGTGATCATCGAGTGAAGAAACAACGGCGCGGCTAACCTACACTTTGGGACGGCGTTTCCGCATCCCCTTTTTGCTCAGGGCCCGAGGTTTTATTTCCCCCGAGCAGCGCCTTCGCGGCGATGTAAATGAACAGCACGCCGCCGACGATGGCGAGGCCGCCGCCGCCCGACTGTATGCCGGCGGCCAGCTTGCCGGCGGCCGTGTCGGGATCGAAACCGACGCCCGCGACCTTGCGCGCCTGGCCCATGCCGCCGGCGGCAAACATGCCGGCGACGAACAGCAGCTGGCCGACGGCATAAATTACGATCTGCCAGGAGGCCAGTTTGGCCGAACCCGCGTCCCGGCCGGCCAGCGGCAGGAAGCGGGTATAGAACAGCCCCACGAAGGCGAGATTGATGCCGCCGATCACCCCATGATAGTGAGCGGGCGTTCGCGTATCGGCGCCGTCGACGAACAAGCCGAAGGCGCCGCCGACGGCGAACAGTATAACCGAGCTGATGAGGCTCAGGCCCGCGACCCCCGTCCAATCGACGGCGTCGCGCCGCCGCCAGCCGGCCCAGGCGGCCCCGCCGAGAAACAGCAGCGCCGGCGGGGCGAGGGCATACTGGAGATCGGTGAAGGCCTGGAGGAATTCCCCGGTCTGAATATCGAATATGCCGAAGAACCCAATCCCCGCCAGGCCGCCGACGAAGGCCAGGCCGGCGGCCCACCGGTTAAGCCGGAGACCGGCCAACGAACCGGCGGCCATGGTTTCGGCGAGCAGCCCCCAGGCGGTCAGCATCATCGCCAGATTGACGAACTGCAGCATATGGCCGCCGCCCCACATCAGGCGCTCATTGAAATCGTGGTCGACGGGAACCCCGTCGAGGCGCAACGCCGCCAGCACGAACCCCGCCATTGAGGCAACGAACAATATTCCGGCGGTCATGATCAGCGGCGTGCCGGCGCCCAGCAGATTGGGGCCCCGGGCAAAGGCCATCAGCATGCGCAGTACGGCAATCAGGATGCCGAGGCCGAACAGGACCAGCCCGCCATAGAAAACCGGATCGATGATCACCGGAATATAATTATTGAGGGTCGGCTCGCCGTCGAAGAAGGCCGGGGTGATAATCGCCACCGTCCCAATGACGGCCAGTACCAATCCCGCCTCGCCCAGCCGCTGGGTGCGGCCGCCGGCCGGTGAAGAGGCGGCCACCCATTGGGCGAAGCAGGCGAGGACGGCGAGGAACCAGACGGCGAAGGACAGGGCGACATGGGCGACCAGTCCCTTTTCGAAAAAGGCCGCGGGCCACGGCACCATTTCGGAGACAACCGGCATTCTGGACAGCACCAGCAGTACGGCGAACAGGCCGGCCAAGGCCAGGGATGCCACCGCGAGCGCCGCCCAGCCGCGCATCAGCCGGCGACCGCTTCCTTGCGGCAGGGTCTCGAAGGCGGGCGCCATCAACATCGGCGGCGGCCCTCAGAGGCCGGCGGTTTGGACGGGGTGGATCTGATAGAGCATCACGTACACCGCGATGCCCGAAACCGAGACATACATCCAGACCGGCCACGTCCAGCGGGCAACGGCGCGGTGGCCGTCGAAGTTGCCGCGAAAGGCCCGCCACACCGTCATCAGCACCATCGGCACGATGGTTATGGCAAGCACGACGTGGGTGGCGAGCAGCGTGAAATAGAAGATACGCACCGGCCCTTCACCCTGGAATTCGAATATGGGCGCAAAGAACCGCAGCGTTACGTAGCTGATCAGGAACACGCCCGACACGCAGCCGGCGGCGATCATGACGGCGCGATGGGCGTCCCTCCGGCCGCCGCGGATTAGGATAAACCCGACCAGCAGCAGGATCGTTGCAACGGCGTTCAGGCCGGCGTTCAAGTGGGGAAGGACCTGGATCGCCATGCGCGTCCGGGTCCCTTAAGAGAACCAGCCGGTCTTGATCACCGTCGCCGCGAACATGCCGATGGCGGCGAGCGCAAGAATAACGGCGAACACGATTTGCTTGGAGCGGGGCGTCACGGGTCGGTCACTCTTTCGATGATTGTCGACGGATACGGCGCCGGAACAGCAACGGACCGTCCAACGGGAGGCCTGATGATGTCTCGGGGAGGCGAGATGTAGCACCGGCCATCGGGCGGAGCAACCGATGGCCGCGCGCCAACCCGGCCGGAACCTCGCACAATTGCCGCCGGCTCGCCAAAACGCTTGAATTTCCGCCGAATATTCCCATTTCTCCTGGCGTGGATATCCTTTACCACCCCGGTCATATCGGGTATAGGGATGATCAAGGAGGGGCGCCCGTTCGGGGCGCCGAAAGATGTCTGGAAGGACGCATCGGCTGATCCAGTTTCGGAAGAATATTATTGGATTCCGGGACTATCGTCCCGTCGCAAATGCGCCTGCACCATTCAACCGAGGAACCGCAATTACATGAAAATGTCCCGTTGGATTTCCATGGCCGCCGTATTCGCTGTTGGGCTGTTTACGTCCGCCGGCGCCATGGCGCAGCAACCTCATCCGTGGCAGATGAATTTCCAGAAGGCGGCGACGCCGGTGATGGAAGAAATCATTTGGTTTCACAACTGGCTGCTGGTGATCGAGGTCGCCATCGTCATATTGGTCCTGGCGCTGATGCTGTACATCGTCATCAAGTTCAACGCGAAGGCGAACCCGGTTCCGTCCAAGACCACGCACAACGCGCCGCTGGAGGTCATTTGGACGGTCGTTCCAATCATTATCCTGGTGGTCATCGCAGTGCCGTCGATGAAGCTGCTGTTCACCATGGACAAGGCCCAGAACCCGGAAATGACCCTGAAAATCATCGGCAATCAGTGGTTCTGGAGCTACGAATATCCCGATCACGGCAACTTCACTTTCGACGCCAATCTGACCCAGAAGGAAGATCTGCCGGACGATAAGAAGTCGCTCTACCTGCTCGAGGTGGACAACCACGTGGTGCTGCCGGCGGACACCAGCATCAGGCTGCTGTTCACCGCCAACGACGTGCTCCACAACTGGGCGATCCCGTCCTTCGGGGTCAAAATGGATACGGTGCCGGGACGCATCAACGAAGCCTGGATCGAAGTTCCCTCCGAGCACATGGGGACATATTACGGTCAGTGCTCCGAGTTGTGCGGCGTCAATCACGGATACATGCCCATCGCCGTGGACATCGTTTCCAAGGCTGATTTCGCGGCCTGGGTGGAAAAGGCCAAGGAAGAGTTCGCCCGTGTCGATGAACCGGCGGTCGATGTCGCCCGGGTCGGCGCTCGGCCCGCCACCGCAGGCCGGTAGGCGCGGCCGGAGATAGAAGAGAGGAATATCCATGTCTGATGCCGCAGCCGCACACGATCACGGCCACGATGACCATCATGGCGCGCCGGCAGGCTGGCGCCGCTGGGTCTATTCGACCAACCACAAGGATATCGGAACGCTTTACCTCGTCGCGGCGATGGTCTCGGTGCTCATTGGCGGCGTGTTCTCGTTTATGATCCGGCTGGAACTTCAGTCGCCGGGCCTGCAGTACATCGAGGACCTGCAGTTCTACAACGTCCTGGTGACCGCCCATGGCTTCGTCATGGTGTTCTTCTTCGTCATGCCGGCCCTCATCGGCGGGTTCGGCAACTGGTTCATCCCGTTGATGATCGGTGCGCCGGACATGGCGTTCCCGCGGATGAACAATATTTCGTTCTGGCTCCTGGTGGTCGGACTTCTGCTGCTGATGACCTCGGCCCTGGTTGCCGGCGGCGCGGGGACCGGCTGGACGGTCTATCCGCCGTTATCGAACGCGACCTTCCATAGCGGTGCCGCAGTCGACTTCGCGATCCTCAGTCTTCACGTGGCGGGTGCTTCTTCGATCCTCGGCGCCATCAACTTCATCACCACCATCATGAATATGCGGGCGCCGGGCATGACCTATCACCGGATGCCGCTGTTCATCTGGGCCATGCTGGTGACCGCGTTACTGCTGCTGCTGGCGCTTCCGGTTCTCGCCGGCGCGCTGACCATGCTGCTCACCGACCGCAACTTCGGGACCACGTTCTTCGAGGCTTCCGGCGGCGGCGATCCGATCTTCTGGCAGCACCTGTTCTGGTTCTTCGGCCACCCGGAGGTGTACATCATGATCGTTCCGGCGTTCGGCGTGATCAGCCATGTGGTCTCCACGTTCTCCAGGAAACCGGTCTTCGGCTATCTCGGCATGGCCTACGCCATGGCGGCCATCGGCTTCATCGGCTTCATCGTGTGGGCGCACCACATGTTTACCGTCGGCTTCAACGTCGAGACGCGGGCGTACTTCGTTCTTGCGACCATGGTGATCGCGGTGCCGACGGGCGTGAAGATTTTCTCCTGGCTGGCGACCATGTGGGGCGGGTCCATCGAGTTCCGGACCCCGATGCTCTATGCCATGGGCTTTATCTTCCTGTTCGTGGTCGGCGGCGTGACCGGCATCACCCTGGCGAACGCCGGCGTCGACATCGCCTTCCACGACACCTATTTCGTGATCGCGCACTTCCACTATGTGCTGTCGATCGCGGCGGCGTTCGGCATCCTGTCGGGCTTCTTCTACTGGTTCCCGAAGATGTGCGGCAAGATGTACAACGAGGGCCTGGGCAAGATCCAATTCTGGCTGATGTTCATCGGCGTCAACATCCTGTTCTTCCCGCAGCACTTCTCGGGCATGGCCGGGATGCCGCGGCGTATCCCGGACTATCCGGAGGCCTATGCAGGCTGGAACTTCGTGAGTTCCATCGGCGCCTACATCTCTTTCGCTGCCTCGCTGCTGTTCTTCTATATCGTCATCCAGACCCTGCGGTCGGGCGAGAAGGCTCCGGCCAATCCGTGGGGCGAGGGCGCGACGACGCTCGAATGGCAGGTGCCGTCGCCGGCGCCGTTCCACACCCACGACCAGACGCCGGACATGCGTCCGCAACCGGCCGAATAGGAGACGGGATTGAGCGCAGGCCGGCAAATCCCCAGGCGGCGGCGCGGCGGCAACCGCGCCACCGCACTGTCGCTTTGGGTTTTCGTTGCGGGCATGGTCGGTTTGGCGTTTGCCGCCGAGCCGCTTTATCGGACGTTCTGTCAGATAACCGGCTTCGGCGGCACCACCCGGACGGCGGACGCGGCGCCCCGCGGGATGGCCGACAAGCTGATCACGGTGCAGTTCGACGCCAACGTCAATATTCAGCTGCCGTGGCGGTTCCGTCCGGTTCAATCGAACGTCAAACTAAAGCCGGGGCAGGAGGCGCTCGTCTTCTACGAGGCGACCAACCTGTCCGACAAACCCGTCGTCGGAACGGCGGTGTTCAATGTGGCGCCGTTCAAGGCGGGCCCTTACTTCAATAAGATTCAGTGCTTCTGCTTTACCGAACAGGTGCTGAAACCCGGCGAATCCGTGGTCATGCCGGTCACCTTCTTTGTCGATCCCGACATGGCGGCCGATGCCAATACGGCGGACGTTTCGACGATCACGCTTTCATACACGTTCTACGCCGCCGACGATCAATCGAAAGCGGCCCGGATACAGGCGGACCGGGGCGCCCCTTCGGCGGCCTCCGACAGCAAGAGTTAAGAACAAGGACAGCGATCCATGGCAAGTGACGCAACCTCCAAAACCCATCATTGGCATGTCGCCGATCCGAGCCCCTGGCCGATCGTCGGCTCGGTCTCCGCGCTGGTGATGGCTGTCGGTGGAATCATCTACATGCATACCGGCTTTATCTGGGGATTCGTCCTCGGTGTCGTGTTGACGATGTACACCATGGTGGTGTGGTTCAAGGACGTCATCCTGGAGGCCGAGACCCCCGGGCTTCACACGCCGCCGGTGCAGGTCGGTCTGAGGATCAGCTTCCTGCTATTCATCGTCTCCGAGGTGATGTTCTTTTTCGCCTTCTTCTGGGCGTTCTTCCATTCCAGCCTGCCGATCCTGAACCTGGTGGCGGGCGCGTGGCCGCCCGAGGGGATCGAGGTTCTCCACACCTGGGATATTCCGTTCCTCAATACCCTGATCCTGTTGAGTTCGGGGGCGACGCTGACCATCGCCCACCATGCGCTGATTGAGAACGACCGGGACCGTTTCCTCAACTACACGCTGATCACCGTGATCCTCGGATTCATTTTCCTGGGATTCCAGATCTTCGAGTACTCGGTCGCCGCGTTCAGCCTGCAGGACGGCATCTACCCCTCGACCTTCTTCCTGGCGACGGGTTTCCACGGCTTCCATGTGCTTATCGGTGCGGTGTTCCTGACGGTTTGCTACTTCCGCGGACGCAACGGCCACTTCAAGCCGGATCACCACGTGGGTTTCGAGGCGGCGGCCTGGTACTGGCACTTCGTCGATGTGGTGTGGCTGTTCCTGTTCATTAACGTCTACTGGTGGGGATCGTCGCCCCTCGGCCATCTGCAGCCGTGAGTACGGCGTTCCCGCCGGAGAAAGCCACCCGCAGTCCCATTCGCGCCGCCATGGCCGGGCGCTGCCCGCGCTGCGCCCGGGGCCGGCTGTTCCGCGGCTACCTGACGGTCGCCGATACCTGCGATGTCTGTGGATTGGACTACGGCGGACACGATGCCGCCGACGGTCCGGCGGTCTTGATCATCCTGTTTCTGGGGTTCGTTATCGCCGGCATGGTGGCGTGGCTGGAACTGGTCTACCAGCCGCCCGCTTGGGTCCACATGGTCGTCTGGCCGCCGGTGATCTTCGTCCTGTCCATGGCCTGCCTGAGGCCGCTGAAGGGGGCCTTCATCGGCATTCAGTACCGATACCGTTCGGTGGACCGGGAGTTCCCCGACGGCTGGGAATAGGCGGCCTGGTCCGGCAGCCTAGAGCTTGAATGATTTGGCCACGTAGCTCGCCAATTGTTCGACGCATTCCTCGACGGAGTGCGACATGGTGTCGACGATCAACTCGGCGTTTTCAGGCGTCTCATAGGGTGCCGAAATACCGGTGAATTCCGGAATCTCGCCGGCGCGCGCCTTCTTGTAGTGCCCCTTTGGATCGCGAGCTTCACAGGTCGCGACATCGGCTTTGATGTAAACCTCGTGAAAGGCGTCCCCCGCGGCATCCCGCGCCATGTGGCGATCGGCCTGATAGGGTGAGATGAAGGCGGTGACGACGACCGTGCCGGCCTCGGCGAACAACGCGGCGATCTCGCCGACCCGCCGGATGTTCTCCGTCCGGTCCTCGGGCGAAAAGCCGAGGTCGCGGTTGAGGCCGTTGCGGACGTTGTCGCCGTCAAGCATGTAGGTCTGATATCCCTCGTCGAACAGGCGCTGTTCGAGATTGATGGCCAGGGTCGATTTGCCGGAACCGGGCAGGCCCGTAAACCACAAGACCCCTCCCTTGTGTTCGTTGGATTTCCAGCGTGCGTCGTTCGAAACCCGGTGCTGAACGGCAACCAGATTGGATGATTTAGCTTCCACGATATGCCCCGTTCGATAGGAGGTGCCCCGGACGATTGCCCGGGGGCGGATCAAATGAACCACTCGAAGGGGCGCGTCAAGAGTTTAGGTGACACGGGCGCGGGCCGGGCGGGCCGGCGCCCGATTCAGCCCCTGATTCAGCGCCTGAATCAGCCCCTCAGGCGGGCCTTGTAGGCGGCGGGCATATGGTCCGACCCGGGCTGGTAGGCGACGGTGTAATCGCCGAACGCCTTGATGGCGCTCTCGACGTTCTTGTCTTCCCTCAGTTCGAAGGCGTCGAACCCGCAGCGCAGCATGAAAAACAGCTGATCCTGGAGAACGTCGCCGATGGCGCGGATTTCGCCCTTGAAGCCATAGCGCTCGCGGAGCAGCCGGGCATGGGAAAACGGCCGGCCGTCATTGAAATTGGGAAAATTCAAGGCCACCAGGTCGAAGCGTCCCAGGTCCTCCGCGATTTCCTCCGGTGCTTCATCGCTGTCCAGGCGGATGCCCAACGGGCCATTGTGGGCGCGGATGGCTTGGCCCCGATCCCGCCAGCACTTGAGCCCGACAATGACCGGTGAGCCGTCGGTGGGCAGCGGGTCCTCCTCGCCGATGGAAACCCACTCGTCCTCCGAAAGCGCCTTGTCTCTAATGAGCGGCATAGAGGGCGTCCTTGAAGGGCTCGTCACCGACCCGGCGGTAGGTGTCGAGGAACCGCTCGCCGTCCCGGCGCTCGGCGCGATAGGTGTCGACGAGCGTCTCGACGGCATTAACCACGTCTTCGGAGGCGAAGGCGGGCCCGACCCGCTTGCCGATGTCGGCGTCCGTGTCCGACGACCCGCCAAGGGTGATCTGATAGAACTCCTCGCCGTTCTTCTCGACCCCGAGGATGCCGATGTGGCCGACGTGATGATGGCCGCAGGCATTGATGCAGCCGGAAATATTGATCCGAAGTTCGCCGATGTCCGACTGGCGCTCGATCTCCCTGAACCGTTCGGCGATGCGCATGGCGACCGGAATCGAGCGCGCCGTCGCCAGGGAACAGAAATCCATGCCCGGGCAGCTGATGATGTCGCCGATCGCTTCGATGTTGGGGGTGGCGAACCCGAGGTCCGTCAGCCGCTTCCACAACTCGGGCAGGTCCTTTTGGCGCACATCGGCGAGGACCAGGTTTTGGCGGTGGGTCACCCGGATGTGGCCGAGGCTGAACTCGTCCGCCAAGTCGGCCACCGCATCCATCTGATCGTCGGTGGCGTCACCCGGCGCCTCGCCCAACGGCTTCAGCGACAGATTGACGATGGCGTAGCCCGGTCGCTTGTGGGCGACCACGTTCCGGTTGAGCCATTGCCCGAAACCGGCCTCTTTCTCCGATGCCGCGATCACCTCGGGCGCGTCGTCGGGCAGGTCCTCGTAGTCCGGCGGTGCGAAGAACGCTTCGATGCGGTCGAGTTCCGCCTGATCCAGGGTCAGACGATCGTCGTCTTCCATATCGGCATATTCGGCCTCGACCTTTTCGGTGAAGGTTTCGACGCCCAGTTCGTGAACCAGAATTTTGATCCGCGCCTTGTAGATGTTGTCCCGCCGGCCTTCCATGTTGTAGACCCGCAGGATGGCCTCCAAATAGCGGAGGATTTCATTCTTCGGCAGGAATCCGCGGACCATTTTGGCGATGAAGGGGGAGCGTCCGAGCCCGCCGCCGACCAGCACCTTGAAGCCGACGTCGCCGGCTTCGTTCTTCACCATACGGATGCCGATATCGTGGACGTTGATCGCCGCCCGGTCGGTTTCGGCCGCGGTGACGGCGATCTTGAACTTGCGCGGCAGGAACGAAAATTCCGGGTGAAGGGTGATGAACTGGCGGATGATCTCGGCGTAAGGCCGGGGATCCTCGATTTCGTCCCGGGCGACGCCGGCGAAGGGATCCGAGGTGACATTCCGGTTGGCGTTGCCGCTGGTTTGGATGGCGTTCATCTCCACCTCGGCGAGGTGGGCCAGGATGTCCGGCGTATCCTCCAGCTTGGGCCAGTTGTACTGGATGTTCTGGCGGGTGGTGAAATGGCCGTAGCCCCGGTCATATTCCCGGGCGATGAAGGCCAGCTTGCGGAGCTGCGTCGACGACAGAAGCCCGTAGGGAATGGCAACCCGCAGCATATAGGCGTGAAGCTGCATGTAGAGGCCGTTGCGCAGCCGGAGCGGCCGGAACTCGTCCTCGGTCAGCTCACCGCGCACCCGGCGGGCGACCTGATCCCGATACTGCTCCACCCGCTCGTTGACCAGGGTCCGGTCGAATTCGTCGTATTTGTACATCATGTTCATGGCGAGGCTTCCTGAGGGGGGGCTAGCGGTCGCTGCCCGTCAGCGCGATGGTCGGGCCCTTGGCCCGCACCTGCTCGCGGAACCGGATCGGCCGAACGTCGGTTCCGGCGGCCTCCACGGCGATAAGATAGGTGTCGACGACGGTGCAGTCGTCGACGGATTTATCGGCGGATTTCAACAGTGCGTCGGCTTCGCCGTCGGTGACGAAATGCCCTTCGTTCACCGACGTGCTCCAGCCGCCGTCGGCGGTCAAATAGACTACGGCGCCGTCGCTCAGCCGATTTGCGGTCACCATCTGGTGGCTCATGGGCGGAAATCCGTCAAAAGTGGAGCGGCACTATAGTTTGCACAGTCTGATGTGTAAATACCTACCTAATAACATTATTTTTGTGTGATTAAAGCGGCTTTTCGTGGGGGGTGCGACGGATTTGGACCCGCCCGGCGTTAGACAGGTACGATACGAACACGCTTCGGTTTCGAATGGTTTGGGGAGTTCAAGGGGCCGTTCGGCGGGACAAGGCTCAGATGCCGCCGGTTCGGCGCACCGACGGGACCGCTTTCCGGGATCGACTTCGGGGTAAGCCTTAAGTAGATAGTACGACTTGCCGCGACGCCACGATCTCCATACCAAGCGAGCCCCTGAGCAAACCGATGAACGACCCCACGCCCGAAAGCGACGCCGCGCTGGTCCGCCGGATCGGCGAGGGGGAGTCCGAGGCCTGCCGTATCATCGTGGATTTATATTTGGATCGGATTGTCGGCTATGGATACAGGATGCTCGGTGACCCGGTCGAGGCCGAGGAC
Organism: Rhodospirillales bacterium; assembly: GCA_022823235.1. Classification (GTDB taxonomy): domain Bacteria; phylum Pseudomonadota; class Alphaproteobacteria; order Rhodospirillales; family UBA2165; genus JAJDXO01. Next base: position 57,928 of record JAJDXO010000028.1, on the reverse strand, counting down.
GTGGCTCAGGAAGCCTTCCTCAGGCTTTGGCGGCAGGCGCCCAAGTGGCGGGCCGAGGCGCCCGTGGTTCACTGGCTGCACAAGGTCACGTATAACCTGTGTATCGACCGGCTCCGAAAGGCCAGGCCGGTTTCCATCGACGCCGTGCCCGAGCCGCCCGATCCGGCCAAAAGTGCGGCCGCCGAGGTCCATCAGCGGGAGTTGGCAAACGCGATCAACAGTGCCATCCAGAAGCTCCCCGAGCGTCAAAGGGCGGCGATCGTGATGGTGCACCAGGAGGGATTGAGCAATATCGAGACGGCGGAGATCATGGAAATCAGTGTCGAGGCTGTCGAATCGTTACTGGCGCGCGGGCGCCGGGGTCTGAAAAAATCACTGGCCGGGCTGCGGCCGGAACTCAAAGGAGATATTTAGTTGGCTCAAGGCAGGAACCGGGAAAACGGCATGAGCCCCGAAGAATTCGCCGATCTGCTGGACCGCTGGGGCGCGGACCTGGAGACCTGGCCGCTGGCCGAGCGGGATGCGGCGGGGCGGCTGATCGAGGGATCGGATCGCGCCCAAGCCATGCTCGCCGAGGCCGAGGCCCTGACCGCTGTCTTGCGCGAAGTGCCGCCGGTGCTGGCGTCTCCCGAATTGAAGGCGCGGGTGCTGTCGGACGCTGCCGGCGGCCCGGTCGCGGCCAACGGCGATCTCCTGAAGGCGCTGTGGCCGTTCGGGCCCATCTGGCGCCCGGCCCTGGGCCTGGCCGCCGCGGCCTGTCTGGGGATTGCCCTCGGCATTACCTCGCCGTCCGGCACGGCGGTCGAGGAACAGGTGGTCGAAGGGTTCGGCGAGGACGTATTGGTGATCGCCGGCAACCTGCCTGCCGATGTGGGACAAGAGAATGACTTCTAAACGCTGGGCCATCATCTTCTTCATTTCGCTGGCCTTGAATATCTTTCTGGCTGCGGTGATCGGCGCCGGCGTCTGGAAATCGAAGGAACGCCAGGCGTTTCGCGGACCGCCCGTTTACTCGCCGCCGTGGGCCGGACGGGTGCTGGGCGACGAGGTGCGGGAGAAATCCCGGGCAATCATGCGTGAACGAAGGGCGGCAATCCGTGAATCGCGGCGCCGGTTCCGCGAACTGCACGAGGCCGCGCAGGCGGCGCTGGCCGCCCAGCCCTATGACCGGGCCGCGCTGGAGAAGGCACTGGCCGATCTTCGCGCGCACTCTCAACAGGCGCAGAGCGGCATGCACGGCCATCTGGCCACGCTCTCGGAACAGCTCACCGACGCGCAGCGCCGGGAGTTGAGCGCGTACGTAGGCCGGATGATCGAGCACAGGGAGGAGCGCTTCCGCCGCTTCCGGGAACGCCGGCGTGAGCGGGAAGGGAACTAACGCCGTCGACGTTTTTCCACGCATAGGGACGCGGAGCGACAAATCTCAAGACCAGCTATGACCTCAGGCAAACTCATCATCGCATTCATCGCCGTTTTGGCCGTCGGCGCCGCCGGATTCGGACTGATCAGCGGCGAAGCCGGCGACGGCGGGACCAAGTTCCGGACCGCAACGATTGACCGCGGCGATGTTCTCAAATCCGTCTCGGCCTCGGGTCAACTCAACGCCGTGGTAACGGTCGAGGTGGGCTCCGAGATCTCCGGCCAGATCTCCGAGTTGAAGGCTGATTTCAATTCGGCCGTTCGGGCCGGCCAGGTGATTGCCCGCATCGATCCCGAGAGCCTTGAAGCCAGGGTAGAGCAGGCGGCGGCGGAACTCGCGGTAGCCGAAGCCACCGTCGCCACCAAGAAAGCCGCGCTATTTCAGGCGCGGGCCAACCGGGACAACGCGCGCGCCACCCTTGCCGCTTATCAGGCCGACGTCGAGCGGGCGACGGTCAATGCCACCGACCTGGAACGGGAATACGGCCGCAAGGCGCGCCTCCGGGAGCGCGGGGTGGTTTCGGTTTCCGTCGTCGATTCCGCGAAAGCCGCCTATGATTCCTCGGTCGCCCAAATTCGCTCGGCCAAAGCGCGGCTGGCGGCGCACCGCTCGACGGTCGCGGCCCGCAACGCAAGCGTCTCGGTGGCCGAGGCCGAGATCGTCCATGCCGGCGCCCAGGTGCAACAGAAACGTGCGGTGCTGAATATTGCCAAGGTCAACTTGGACAACACGTTCATCCGCTCGCCGGTGGACGGCGTGGTCATCGGCCGTAATGTGGATATCGGACAAACGGTGGCGGCCAGTCTGCAGGCGCCGACCCTGTTCACCATCGCCCGGGACCTGCGCGACATGCAGGTCGAGACTAATATCGACGAGGCCGATATCGGCCAGATTGCCTCGGGTCAGGTCGCGACCTTCACCGTCGATTCATTTGCCGGCCGGAACTTCCGCGGCACCGTGACCCAGGTCCGCAAGCAGCCCCGGTCGGTCCAGAACGTCGTCACCTATACGGTGGTCATCAATGTGGACAACGCCGATCTCCGGTTGCTGCCGGGCATGACGGCGACGGTCGAGGTCAAGGTCTCCGATCGCAAGAACGTACTGCGCATCCCCAACACCGCGCTGCGATTCACCCCGCCCGGCGAGGAACGGATTGCGGCACCCGGCGCCGCGTCCGGCGGTCCGCGCGGCCCCGGCGCCGGAGGTCCCGGCGCCCGAGGTCCCCGCGGCGGAGGTCCCCGCGGCGATCCCCAGGCCCGGCGGGCGGCGGCGCAGAAGCGCATGAACGAGCTGGCCGAATTTCTCGGTCTGTCGGAAGAGCAAAAATCGCAGGTGCGCAGCCTCAACCGGCAGATGTTCCAGCGCATGCGGGCGATGCGCCAGGCCGGCGGCGGTCCGGAACTCCGCGAAACGCTCCGCAAGATGCGCCGGGACAACAGCCAAAAAATCCTCGCCCTTCTGAACCCGGCGCAGCAGCGGAAGTTCCGCGCCCGCATCGCCGAACGCCGGGCCAACCCGGCCACGCCGGCCCATGTCTGGATTCTGGAGGATGGCGAACCGAAGCGGATCCGGGTCTTCATCGGCGTCGGCGACGGCAAGTCCACCGAGATGGTCCGGGGGCCGCTCCAGGAGGGCGATGTGGTCCTGACCGGCATCAACCGGTCGGCCGAGGAGAGCTCCAACCGTTTCTTCCGCTTCGGGCTCTAATCGCCATGACCGGCGCGCTCATCCAGGTGACGGGTCTCTCCAAGGACTACATCCTCGGCGACAACGTGGTCCGCGCTCTCCGCGATGTGGATCTGACCATCGCCGCCGGCGAGTTCGTCGCCATCATGGGACCGTCCGGATCAGGCAAGACGACCATGATGAACCTGCTGGGCTGTCTCGATACGCCGACCCGCGGCACATACCTCCTCAATGGCGTCGATATGTCCGAGCTTCAACCCGACGAACTGGCCGAGACGCGAAACGCCAGGATCGGGTTCGTCTTCCAAAGCTTCAATCTTCTGGCCCGCACCTCGGCCGCCGACAACGTCCAGCTTCCCTTGATGTATGCCCGTCTGAAGAAGGCGCAACGCCGTGAAGCGGCGGAGCGGGTGCTCAACGATGTCGGGCTTGGCGACCGCATGGATCATCAGCCTTCCCAGCTCTCCGGCGGTCAGCAGCAACGGGTCGCCATCGCCCGGGCGCTGGTCAACGATCCGCAGCTTATCTTCGCCGACGAGCCGACGGGCGCGCTCGACACCCGGACGGGGATCGAGATCATGGCGATCTTCCAGCGGCTCAATCGGGAAGCCGGCATGACCGTGGTGCTGGTCACCCACGAAGCGGGCGTAGCCCGTTTTGCCGACCGGGTGGTGCGGTTCCGGGACGGCGTGGTGATTTCCGACACCCGAACCGAAACCCGCGAGGATGCGGACGCGCTTCTGAAAAGCATGGATGTGCCGGAGGCGGCGGAATGACCTACGCGGATTCCATCGCCGCCGCGCTCCGGGCGATCCGGGTCAATATCCTGCGGAGCGTCCTGACGGCCCTCGGCATCATCATCGGCGTCGGCGCGGTGATCATCATGATCTCCATCGGCGCGGGCGCCCAGAAACGGGTCGATGATCTGATCCAGAGTCTCGGCTCGAACCTGGTGCTCGTCCTGCCCGGCAGGACCACGTCCGGCGGCGCCCGCGGCGCCCGGGGCTCCCGGCCGACCATCACCGAAGACGACGCCATCGCCATACAAACCGAAATCGATTCCGTGAAGATCGCGGCGCCCACCGTTCGCGGCACCGGCCAGCTGATCTTCGGCAACAGGAACTGGTCGACCACCATCATGGGCGTGACGCCGGAGTATCAGGAGGCCCGGGACTGGATCGTCGACGGCGGCCGCTGGTTCACCCACCAGGAGGTCAAGGGCGCGGCCAAGGTCGCACTGGTCGGCGAGACCATCGTCGAGAACATGTTCGAGCCGGGCGACGACCCCGTCGGCCAGATCATCCGCGTGAAGCGCGTGCCGTTCACCATCGTCGGCACCTTGGTTCCCAAGGGCGAGACTCCCCGGGGCAACGACATGGACGACACCATTTTCGTGCCCCTGTCGACGGCCAAAAAACGGCTCATCGGCGGGCGCCGGCTGAAGGGACGCCTGGTTTCCACCATGTTCGTCAAATCACACTCGGCGGCCGAGGTGGACGACACTATACGGGAAATGACCAGCCTTCTGCGCCAGCGCCATAAAATCAGGCCCGGTCAACCCGATGACTTCTTTGTCCGCAACCTGTCCTCCATATTGGAGGCGCGGGCCTCGTCATCCCGGGTCATGACCGTGCTGCTGGCGGCGGTCGCCAGCATCTCCCTCGTCGTCGGCGGCATCGGCATCATGAACATCATGCTGGTCAGCGTTACCGAACGGACCCGGGAAATCGGCCTCCGCATGGCCATCGGCGCGCGCAAGAAGGACATCCAGAACCAGTTCCTCATCGAGGCGGTGACCCTGAGCCTGATCGGCGGCCTCATCGGCATCGCCGTCGGTCTCGCCGGTTCCGTCGGCATATCGAACCTCGGCGACTGGCCGACGGTGATAAGGCCCGAAAGCATCGTCCTCGCCTTCGGCTTCGCCGCAATCGTCGGCATTTTCTTCGGCTTTTATCCGGCCCGGAAGGCGTCCCGTCTCGATCCCATCGAGGCGTTGCGGTACGAATAACTTCCGGCGGCGGACGCGTATTTGCTAAGCTCTCCGGATGCCGACCACACTCATCACCGGCGCCAACCGGGGCATCGGCCTCGAACTGGCGCGTCAGTATCTCGCCGAGGGCTGGCGGGTGCATGCCACCTGCCGGAACCCCGACGAAGCCCGCGAACTGAAGAATCTGTCCGGAGACCTCAGTGTCCACGAGATGGATGTAACCCTGCAGCATGAGATCGACGCCGTCTCCGACCGGATCGGCGGGGAGGCCGTCGACCTGCTGATCAACAATGCCGGCATCGCCGACAATTACGGCACCGGCGTGCTGGAGGGCAAGGACGACCCCGATCCCGCCAACTACGACTACGACGTCTGGGCCGAGGTCCTGAAGGTCAACGTGCTGGGACAGGGCCGGGTCACCGGCGCCTTCGCCGGCAACGTGGCGGCGAGCGACAGGAAGATCATCGCCATGATGGCGTCCGGGCTGTCGAGCATCGGGAACACCTGGATGGGGGGCCGCTACGCCTACCGCACCTCGAAGGCGGCGCTCAACATGATGATGCGGGGCATCGGCGCGTGGCTGGAGCCCCGGGGCGTCATCGTCGTCTCCATCGCGCCCGGCTGGACCAAGACCGATCTCGGCGGCCCCAACGCCGTGAACACGGTCGAGGAGGCCTGCGAGGGCATGCGCGCGGTGCTCGACAAATTGACCATCGCCGATACCGGCACCTACTGGAACTTCGACGGCGAACAATTGCCGTGGTGAATTCCGGGAACAGGGGTCTCCCCCCATTGACCCGGCGGGCGGGTTTGCCGACAATTCCGGCTTGAGGGAGGGGATCGTGGATACCCATTTGCCGGCCGCCGATCTCGACAGTCTGATCGCCGAGACCCCGGACGACTTCCGGGTTTCGGGCCGGGTCTATACGGACCCGGACATCTTCGCGCTCGAAATGAAGGAGCTGTTCGCCAGGACCTGGATCTATATCGGCCACGAGAGCGAGGTCGCGAATCCGGGCGACTTCAAGACCGCCTATATGGGGCTCAGGCCCGTGGTGCTGTCCCGGGACGAGACCGGCGCGCTGCACGTCTTCCTCAACCGCTGCCGCCACCGGGGCAGCGTGGTCTGCCGGGCAGAACGGGGCAACGTGCCCCGCTTCCGGTGCCGCTATCACGGCTGGGTCTATGGCCTCGACGGGTCGCTGCAGGGCATCGCCAAGCACAAGGGCGGCTATCCGGACGATTTCGACAAGTCCCGGTTCGGCCTGGTGCCGGTGGCGCGGGTGGAAAACTACCGCGGGCTGATCTTCGCCAACCTCGATCCGGCGGCGCCCGGCTTCCTCGATTATCTCGGCGAGGCGAAGCCGTTCCTCGATACCCACCTGGACCGGGCGCCCGGCGGCGAGGTGGAGGTGGTGCAGGGCGCGCACCGCACCGAATACCGGGGCAACTGGAAGTTCCAGGCGGAGAATTCCACCGACGGCTATCACGGCGACACGGTGCATGAGAGTTTCTTCAAGCTGATCGCCGAGTTCGGCAACAAGGGCGGCATGCACGGCGCCTACGCGGAGGCCGATCTGGAGGACATCTTCGAACACCGGATGACCGGGCGCTCCATGGGCTTCGAGAACGGCCACGGCATCTGGGAAAGCCCGATGACCGCCGACGGGCTGGCGGGGCTCCGCAACGGCGGGTTCGGCGACTACGTGGACTGGCTGGAGGGCAGGTACGGCGTTCGCCGGGCGCACGAGATGATGAATTCCATGAACCTGGTGATCTTCCCGTCGCTCGCCATCCTGCATGGGCAGTTCCGCACCTGGCGGCCCATCGCGCCCGACCGCACCGAGGTCTCCATCTCGTTCTACAAGCTGAAAGGCGCGTCCGAGGCCTATAACGACTTCCGCCTGAAGTCCTATCAGCGGTTTTTCGGGCCCGCGGGCTTCGGCTCGCCCGACGACGTGGAGATCTTCGCCTTCAACCAGACCGGCCTGCAGGCCGAGGAGGTGGACTGGCTGCTGCTCAGCCGGGGCATGGCGCGGGAGACCATGGACAACAAGGGGGTCAGGACGGCGGACAGCACCGACGAAGCCCCCCAGCGGGCGCTCCACCGGGCATGGAAGCAATGGATGGCGACGGCGTGAAGCCTCTCTTCCCTGCCGGGGCCACCCCCCTCCTGACCTCCCCCCGTCAAGGGGGGAGGGACTCGAAGATGAAGTCCGCGACTATTCCCCCTCCCCCTCGACGGGGGAGGGTTGGGGTGGGGGTGGATGCTTCGGCCACCGGGCAATTTGCATGCTGACCAGGACCGAGGCCGAGGATTTCCTCTACGCCGAGGCGCGGCTGCTGGACGAAGGCAGGTTCGAGGACTGGCTGGAGTTGTTCACCGAGGACGGCATCTACTGGCTGCCCATCGACAGGGACGCGGGGCCGACGGACCACCTCTCCATCATCTACGACGACGATTTGAGGCGGCGCGAGCGGGTCTACCGCCTGACCCGGACCTCGTTTCCGGCCCAGGACCCGCCGAGCAGCACCCACCACCTGATCTCCAACGTGATCGTCGAGGACGCGGCCGAAACCGAGGCCACGATCCTGTCGTCCCAGATCATCCATGAAATCCGTGCCGGCGCCGCCGACGACCGGCAGCTGGATTTGGGCGATCAGCGCGCCTTCGCGGCGCATGCGGAGCACAAGCTGCGGCTGGTTGGCGGCGCGTGGAAAATCGCCCGGAAGCGGCTCGTGCTGCTCAACCGCGACACGGCGATCCCGAACCTGACGTTTTTGCTTTAGCCGAGCCCCCGGCCCTTCATCATTTCCCGGTACTGACCGAGGATGCGTTTGACGTCCGCTTCGCCCTCGCGGCCGGCGACCGCGTGGGGCGCGTCGTCGTCCTCCATCTGGCCTTCGTATTCGTCCAGTTGGGTATAGCTCGGCCGGGTGACGATCCGCTCCCACCAGGCCTGGAGGTTGGGCCTTCCTTCGAACCACAAATGCAGCAGCCGGAGCATGTGAAGCACCCGGATGAACGGCGCGTGGGTGGTTTCCACCAGCGAGATATCGTCCCCCATGACCCAGGGCCGCCCGTCCGAGAGGGTTTTTTCCATCTTGGCGAAGATGCGCTCCCAGCCGCCGATGGCGCGCAGCACATAGGGGCTGTCATAGCCCTCGCGGACGCAGGACTGCTGGCGGTGCACCCGCTCGATATCGGTGACCTGCTTCCAGCGCGCCTCCATCTTCTCGATGGGGACGGAAAGGCGGAACTTGGTGACGAAATTGATCGACGCCGTGGCCTGATAGCCGGTCTCGTCGGAATCCTTGATCCATTCCTGCATTTCGGCGCGGCGCCCCGGGTCGGCGGGTTTGAGCGCCGGCGCATCGGCGAGGTCGTCCACGTAGTCGCAGATGATGGAGCTTTCGCGGATCGGCTTCCCGTCATGGACCAGGGTCGGCACCTGGGCCTTGGGGTTGAGCCTGAGGTATTCCGGTTTGAACTGATCGCCGTTCATCAGGACGATCCTGCGGCGGACGAAATCGTCGATGCCCTTCTCGGCCAGGGTCATCAGCACCCGGTTGGAGCAGATGCTGTCGGCCTCTTCCAGGTAATAGAGCTCCAGCATCGCTCCCCCCCCTAGACTTGAAAGCGTTATTCCGCCGCCTCCTTGCGGGGCGCCTCCGCATCGATCATGGCTTCGAGCGCCTTCTGGGCCGGGACCAGGGCGACGTCGTGCTTGGTGTTGACCATCTCCCGGCCGGGCGCGGCGCCGATGCAGGCCTGCTGGTTCTCCAGGAACGCGAGATCCTCGTGGAAGGTGAAGACGATGTCCTTGTTGAGCTTCTCGGTGGCGCCCTCGGCCTTCGGCGCATAGCCGTTGTGGGCGGTGAAGAAATAGTAGCACGACGTCTCGGTGCGCGGCGTCACGCCGTGATAGAGGCGGATGTTGAACCCGCCCTCCTTGCCGTCGCGGCTCTCATAGGCGCCGCGGCCCGTTTCGAGCGCCCCGGTCCACTGCTTGACCGTCGCCGGGGCGACATATTCGAATTCCTGCCAGCGGTCGCACCTCTGGTCGTCGGCCCAGCCGGCGCCCTTCTTGTAGGTGGGCGGCGGCTCGATATCGAGCATCCAGCGGATGTAGTGAACGCCGGTCTCCGTCGGCGTCACGTCCATGGTGGCGTTGACCTGCCCCGACTGATCGCCGCCGCCGATGGTGTTGCGGTGGATGAACGGAATGTGGGTGAGGTCCATCAAATTGTCGATCAGCAGGCTGTAATTGCACTCGATCTCCAGCAGCTCGTGGATGTGGGGCCAGTTCTCATGGTCGTCGTTCCACGGGAAATCGACCGCCAGGCTCTCGTCGGCGAGCGCCGGATCGCCCATCCAGGCCCAGATGATCTCGTTCTTCTCCACCACCGGGTAGGAGCGCACCCGGGCCTTGGACGGGATCACATCGGAGCCCGGCACCTCGACGCACTTGCCGTCGCCGTCGAAGATCAGGCCGTGATAGCCGCACTGAATGCCGTTCTCCACCACCTCGCCGAGCCTGAGCGGCGTCGCCCGGTGGCAGCAGCGATCCTCCAGCACGCGGGCGGCGCCCTGGGCGTCCCGGTAGATCACCACGTCTTCGTTCAACAGCGTCCGCGCCAGCGGCTTCCCGCCGGTTTCGACTTCGCTGTTCCAGGCGGCGTGGTACCACGCATTGTGGGGCCACGGCTTGTCGGTATTGAGTTGCATCGCTTCGTCTCCCGTCAGGTCCCGGCCCGGCATCCGTGCGCCCGTTGCCCGGTCTCCAGTGCTGACGAGAGTGTCGCCAATTTCCGCCCCGGGGGTCAAGTTTGCCCGGTTGAATTTGGGACCTGTCCCAACACCGGTCCAGCCTGCTTGACCCCCGCAGGCGGCTCGCCCACAGTATCCCCGGACGAAACCAGCCACCCGGGAGGACATCCATGGAAACCCGCGCAGCCATCGCCACCAAGGCCGGCGATCCCCTCACCATCGAAACGGTCAACCTGGACGGCCCCAGGGAGGGCGAGGTCCTGGTCGAAATCAAGGCCACCGGCGTTTGTCACACGGATGCGTTCACCCTCTCCGGCGAGGACCCGGAAGGGCTGTTTCCGGCCATTCTGGGCCACGAAGGCGCGGGCGTCGTGGTCGAGACGGGACCGGGGGTGACCTCCCTCGAGGAAGGCGACCACGTGATCCCCCTCTACATCCCGGAATGCGGCGAGTGCAAATCGTGCCGGTCCGGCAAGACCAACCTCTGCACCTCGATCCGCGAGACCCAGGGCCAGGGCGTGATGCCGGACGGCACGTCCAGGTTCTCGGCGGGCGGCGAGATGATCCACCACTATATGGGGACGTCGACCTTCTCCAATTACACGGTGATGCCCGAGATCGCCGCGGCCAAGGTCCGCGAAGACGCGCCCTTCGACAAAATCTGCTACATCGGCTGCGGCGTCACCACCGGGATCGGCGCGGTAATGAATACCGCCAAGGTGCAGCCGGGCGCCAACGTCGCCGTGTTCGGCCTGGGCGGCATCGGGCTCAACGTCATCCAGGGCGCCAGGATGGCCGGCGCCGAGAAGATCGTCGGCGTCGATCTCAACCCGAGGAAGGCGGCCCTGGCGGAAAAATTCGGCATGACCGACTTCGTCGATGCGTCATCGGCGGACGACGTGGTCGCCGCCGTCATCGACATCACCGACGGCGGCGCCGACTACTCGTTCGAGGCCATCGGCAACGTGAACACCATGCGCCAGGCGCTGGAATGCTGTCACCGGGGCTGGGGCGAGAGCACCATCATCGGCGTCGCCGGCGCCGGCCAGGAAATCGCCACCCGCCCGTTCCAGCTGGTCACCGGCCGGGTCTGGCGGGGGACCGCCTTCGGCGGCGCCAAGGGCCGCTCGGACGTGCCGGAAATCGTCGATTGGTACATGGACGGCAAGATCAACATCGACGATCTGATCACCCACACCATGCCCCTCGACGACATCAACGAGGCCTTCCACCTCATGCACGAGGGCGAAAGCATCCGGAGCGTCGTGACGTATTAGTCCGCGAAGAACGACTCCCTCTCCCCCTCACCCTGTCCCCCTCCCCCTTGACGGGGGAGGGTTGGGGTGGGGGTGATTCAGCCCCCCTCACCCAGCTGCGGCTAAGCTCAGCTGCCGCTTCGCCAAGCCTTCGCATCCCTCTCCCTCCAGGGGAGAGGGTACAAAAAAGAAAGGCCTATCCCGCGCCCCTCAAGGGTTCCTCTGCGAAAATGGGATTCTCAATGGGTTTGGGATGTGATTCAGTGGGGCCAACAACCGTTGAGGGTGTACGGGGAAACCGGCATAAGACCGGGGCTTGAATCGCATCCCGGGGGACGACAGAGGAGACGCCGTCTTGGAGGACTTCCTGAGCCAGTTCGACTGGACCATCTACTGGTTCATGTTTCCCGTCGGAATCATGGTCGCGACCTCGGCCATGCTGTCGGGCATCGGCGGCGCGGCCATGTTCACGCCGCTGTTTCTGATCATTTTTCCGCTCCTCGGCCCCGACTATCCGTTTCCGTCCATCGCCGCCGCCATCGGCGTCGCGCTGTTCACCGAAACTTTCGGGTTTTCGTCCGGTTTCGTCGGCTACTACCGCAAGAAGCTGATCGATTTCAAAAGCGCCATCCCGTTCATCGCCGTCGGCGTTCCCATCGCCATCGTCGGCGCCATCCTGCTGACCCAGCTGAAGGAGTTCGAGGATGCGCTCCGCGGCGCCTATGCGCTGCTGATGCTGATCATCGCCTGGGAAATCCTGAAGCTTCACACGCCGCCGCCGGAACTCTCCGACGACACCACCGATGACCCGAACGGCGGCGCCAACGGGTCCGTCAGGCCCATCCGCGAAGTGACCGACCGCACCGGTCACACCTACCGGTACCGCCAGCCCAGACAGGGCAAGGGCGCGGCGGCCACGGGCATCGGCGGGTTCCTGACCGGATTGCTGGGCGTCGGCATCGGCGAGGTGGTGATGCCCCAACTGGTGAAGCGCAACCACGTGCCGGTGCCGGTGGCGGCGGCGACATCGGTGTTCATCGTGATCGTCGTGGTGGCCTCGGCCTCGTTCACTCAGATTTCGGCCCTGGTCGCCGAGGGCGGCATGAAGGCGGTGCCGTGGAACGCGTTGGTCTACATGATCCCGGGCGTCATCATCGGCGGGCAGATCGGTCCCTGGCTCCAGGGCCGCATCGCCCAGCGCACCATGGAGAAGGCCATCGCCTACCTGTTCCTGGTGATCGGCGTCGCCATGGGGTGGATCGTGTTGAAGAATTTATTCTTCGCCTAGACGTGAAGAATGTGATGTTCGGCTAGGGTCTGTACTCGATTGATTGCGTCATGGCCGGCCTACGCCGTCCGAAAGTCGGCTTCGGCCGACTGAAGGCCGGGCCCCGACCCGGCCATCCACGTGGATGCCCGGATCAAGTCCGGGCATGACGGGTGTTTGCCCACTACTGTCCGGTTAAGATATGTGGACAGGCTGCATGAGCCGCAAAAAAACCGCCGGCTCGGGCGGTTTGGATTCCCATCGAAAAAGGACCGGGCGCAAAACTCCCGATCCTAGGAACAAACCATACCATATCGGTCGCATATGTCGCAAGAGTTTTTTTGAATTATTTTCTTGAACTCACGGAATTTTCAACCAACTAAGGATACTTGGGTGACAAACGTATCCGAGAAATGTCCATGAATGTCCATGAATGTCCATGAATGTCCATGAATGTCCATGAATGTCATGTTTTGTCCATTGCGGCGCAAACGGTTCGGACTTGGAATAAAATATCCAAACCACGTCGATTCAACGGGGTCCGGGCCCTAGATCGGTTCCCCGTCGACCACCACGAAGCGGGCGCAGGCGATCGTCGAGTGCCCGTAGGCGTTGATGAACTCGTCCTCGACCGTGGTGTGGACCGCCGGGTAGATGGGCTTCAGCGCGTCGTTTTCCTCGAAGGACACCTGCGCGAGGGTCTCGGCCAGGATGGCGCCGAGCCCTTCGTTCTTCTTGCCCCCGCCGTTGGCGGACGGGATGTTGAAGATGCCCTCGCTGAGGTACGGCTGATCCGCCGCGATGGCGTTCCGCACCCGCTCGGTGATCTCGTCGAGGAAGGGCATCTCGTCCCGCTCATTGGCCTGATAGCGCATTTCCTCATGGAACGCCTTCACCGCTTCCGGCACCTTCTCGCCCCGCACCTCGTGGAACATGAGCTCGCCCAGGGCCACGAACCAGGTGAGCTTGAACCGGTTGACGTTGCCGGGCGTCACCAGGGTCGGGTTGAAGCCGCCGTCCAATTCCTTGGTCAGCCGGACCACCCGATTGAGGGCCAGATCGCCGATCTCGTCGAAGAGTTCGAACAAACCGTCGATCATGCGCTCGACGCCGATCTCGATGTCCTGCTTCTCGGCCAATGCTTCCTCGCGGGTAACGGGAGTTGGAGCGGGTGAAGGGAATCGAACCCTCATCTAAAGCTTGGGAAGCTTTCGTTCTACCATTGAACTACACCCGCGTTTAGGCCCGCCCGTTTTAAGGGATCGGCGGGAGGGGGGCAAGATTTTGGGGCGCGGCCGGCCCGTTAACGCCCCCTAACACCCTTGTGACTTGGCCGGCCATTGGGCGTAAACTATGCAACGCCCAAACAACAAAACGTGCCAACGACAAGCGTAAGCTTCCCTATGCCGGATTCGGACTTTCTCGCCGCCCCGCCGCTCGATCCGCGGAAATTCAATCACCCGGATGTCACCGCCGGCGGGGAGACCCGCGCCGCCGTCGATCTCGCCGAACTGCGGACGCTGTGGTTCAACACCGGCTCGCTCTGCAACCTCGCCTGCGGCGGCTGCTATATGGAATCGAGCCCGGCCAACGACCGGCTGGCCTACATCACCACCGCCGAGGCGGCGGCTTATCTGGACGAGATCCGCGATACCCGCCTGCCGGTGGAGGAGATCGGGTTTACCGGCGGCGAGCCGTTCATGAACCCTGATATCATCGAGATGCTCGAACTCGCGCTGTCGCGGGGGTTCAAGGCCCTGGTCCTGACCAACGCCATGAAACCCATGGCCCGCAAACGGGACGAGCTGCTGCGGTTGAACGCGGGCTGCGGCGGCGGGCTCACGATCCGGGTTTCCATCGACCACCCCGACCGAGCCCGCCACGAGGAGCTTCGCGGGCAGGGGAGCTGGGGGCCGATGATCGACGGCGTCAAATGGCTGGGCGGGAACGGGTTCAACCTCGCCATCGCCGGCCGGACCCGGTGGGGGGAGACAGAGGACCGGGAGCGGCAAGCCTACGCGAAACTGTTCGCCGAACTGGGGATCGGCGTCGACGCGTCTGACCCCGTCGCCCTGGTGCTGTTCCCCGAAATGGACGAGACCCTGGACGTGCCGGAGATCACCGCCGCCTGCTGGGATATCCTGGGCGTTCATCCCGACCACATGATGTGCGCCACCTCGCGGATGGTGATCAAGCGCAAGGGCGCCGAGGCGCCCATCGTCGCGCCCTGCACGCTGTTGCCCTACGACACCCGGTTCGAAATGGGCGGCACGCTGGCCGATGCCGCCGGGGCGGTGAAGCTCAACCACCCCCACTGCGCCCGTTTCTGCGTCCTCGGCGGCGGCGCCTGCTCCGTCCGGAAGCCGCTCTAGACATCCCGCCGCAAAATTACCCCGACTTCGCCACACGACCGCCGCAATTCGCCACCGGATCGCCATAGTCGGCGGCGACGCTGTCGCCGATTGCAACCACCCGGGTTGGGGAGAAACCGATGAAACGATTCCGGAATCTGGCCGCCGCCGGCGGTCTCGCCGTGGCCTTGAGCGCCTGCGGCATTGTCGACAATCACGCCGAGCTCCGGGCCCTGACGCCGCCGGACGACAGGTTCGCCGGCACGCTCGCCGCCGAACTCAAGACGTTCGCGGTCACCGAACTCGACGACATGCGCGACCTGATCGACGGCATGCATTTCGGCGAGAAGGCGAAGCGGGCCGCTGCCGGCGACGCGGTCGAGCCGGAACGCGTCGACGATTGGCGCTTGCCCAAGCCGGCGGCGCGGCAGCTATCCGATGGCCGGGCGCGGCTGATGGAGGTTCTCGGCGGCGGCGCCCGGCAGTCGGCGCCGGTGGCCGCGGCCGTCGCCATCGCCCGCTTCGATTGCTGGATCGAGCAGCAGGAGGAGAACTGGCAGTGGGCCCATATCGCCGCCTGCCGGGACGGGTTCTTCGCCAAGCTGACCGAACTGGAGGGCGATATCATCCCGCCCGCCGCCGGCGCGGGCGGCGAGCCCGTGGCGGAAGCCGGCACGGCGCCCGGCATCACTCCGGTCAACCGGCCGGCCCTGCCGGAAAGTCGGTTCACGCCCCGCGCATTCACCATGCACTTCGAGTTCGACAGCGCGCGGATTGCCGGGGACGACCAGGCAACGCTCCGCCGGGTGCTGGAGACCATCCGGGCGGGCGCCGATACCACCATCGTGCTTGCCGGCCATGCCGACCGCGCCGGCCCCGACTGGTACAACGACGGCCTTTCCAAAAGACGCGCCTTGGCGGTGAAACGGGCGCTGATCGCCGCCGGGGTCGATGCGGACGCCATCACCGTCAAATCCTTCGGTGAACGCCGGCCCCGGATCATGACCGCCGACGGGCTTCGCGAGCGCCGAAACCGGCGGGTGGAGATCGTCATCGGCCGGGCGGCGGCCCTTTAGGATCCGTACTCGATTAGGGGATTCCCGTTTTTGCGGATTTGCGGTTCAAGCTTTCCCCTTCACCCTGTCCTTCTCCCCCTGATAACGGCGAGGGGACGCAGCGAAACTCCCTCCCCCTTGACGGGGGAGGGTTGGGGTGGGGGTGAAACGACAATCCCCCTCACCCAGCTACGGCTAGGCTCGCTTCGCTCGCCAAGCCGCCGCATCCCTCTCCCTCCCGGGGAGAGGGACCTTGTGCCGCGCCGTCCTCATCCCGGAACACTCATACGGCGGCTCAATCGAGGCCGGATACTGCTCTTGCCAAATCCCTTGTTTCGGCCGGGCACCCGCCCGGTTTCCGCCGCGCGGGTGTTCGCCATGTCCGGTTTCCCGTGCTGGTTTAGGACGTTTCGGCGTGCTAAAAGGGACCCGGAATGAGAAAGATCATCGCAGACGATCCGATGTACCAGGAAACCACCAAGGCGATCACCATCACGGTGGAGCCCAACTATCTCGACGACGAGTCGGAGCCGGACGATTTCCACTTCGTCTGGGCCTATCACATCACCATCGAGAACAACGGCGGCGAGACCGTTCAGCTGTTGCGGCGGCGCTGGCACATCACCGATTCCAACGGCAACGTCCAGGAAGTCCGGGGCGAGGGCGTGGTCGGCGAACAGCCCATCCTGGAGCCCGGCGAGAGCTTTGAATATACCTCCGGCGCACCCCTTTCGACGCCGTCCGGGTTCATGGTCGGATCGTATCTGATGATCTCGGAGAATGGCGCCACCTTCGATGTTTCGGTACCTGCATTCTCCCTGGATTCCCCCTATCAGCCGTCGGCGGTAAATTAGGTTCGGCGAGTATTTGCGGGCGGCCGGTCCGGAACGCGCAAACTCCCGAATTCTGCCTACGTCTTTCCAATGACAATCCAGTCGTCTAGATTGAGCGCGAATATGCGACGGGCCGGCCAAATGCCGGGCCGGGTGAGGAACAAGCCGTGAATGTAGAGAAGAAAATCGCCACGCCGGACCAGGGTTCGGCGGATGTTGAGCGCCCCGCCCGCGAAGAGGCGGAGGAGGCCGTCCGCACGCTGATCCGCTGGGCCGGAGACGATCCGGCCCGCGACGGCCTGCTGGGGACGCCCGATCGGGTCGTCCGCGCCTATGAGGAATATTTCGCCGGATATGACGAGGACCCGGAAGACCTGCTCGGCCGGACCTTCGATGAAACCGCGGGCTACGACGAGATCGTGGTCCTCAAGGACATCCCGTTCGCCTCCCATTGCGAACACCACATCGCGCCGATGATCGGCAAGGCGCACGTGGCCTATATTCCGGACAAACGGGTGGTCGGCATCTCCAAGATGGCGCGGCTGGTGGAGGTATACGCCCGACGGCTGCAAATCCAGGAAAAACTCACCGCGCAGATCGCCAATACCATGGACGACGTGCTGCAGCCCAAGGGCGTCGCGGTGGTGGTCGAGGCCTACCACGAATGCATGACCACCCGCGGTATCGACAAACCCGGCGTCAGCCTGGTGACCAGCCGGATGCTGGGTGCGTTCCGCGACAATCTCGCCACCCGGCGGGAATTCCTCGCCATGATCGGCGAAACATCTCGTATTAGATGATTGATTTCTAAGAGTTTTTCCTGATTTGGACGGCCTCCGGCTTGTTTCGGGGGCCGAAACGGTGTTTGATCCCGCCCGCTCCCGGCCCCGAGTCCGGGGGCGGCGCTCTATACGGGAAACCATGAGGGGCTTTCGAGGCCCGCACCGGCCGTGATCGATTTCCGTCCCATATTTCTGGTGACCGGCGTGCTCCTCAGCACGCTGGGACTGGTCATGCTGATACCCGCCGCGGTCGACGCGTCGGCGGGGAACCCCGATTGGCAGGTGTTCACCGTCGCCTCCGGCGTTACCCTGTTCATCGGCGTGGCGCTGGCGCTCACCAGCCGCACCGGCGGCGCGTCCTTGAACGTGCGCCAGGCCTTCGTCATGACCACGCTGGTCTGGTTGGCGCTGACCGCCTTCGCCGCCTTGCCGTTCAAATTCTCCCAGCTCGATATGAGCTATACCGACGCCTTCTTCGAGGCCATGTCCGGCATCACCACCACCGGCTCGACCGTGGTTGCCGGTCTGGACGCGGCGCCGCCGGGGCTCCTCCTGTGGCGGGCGCTGCTGCAGTGGCTGGGCGGCATCGGCATCATCGTCATGGCCATCGCCATCCTGCCCATGCTGCGGGTCGGCGGCTTCCAGCTGTTCCGGATGGAAAGCTCGGACCCGTCGGAAAAGGCGCTGCCCCGGGCGGCCCAGGTGGCGGTGTGGATCTCGTTCATCTATGTCGGCCTGACGGTGATCTGGGCCGGCGCCCTATGGCTCGCGGGGATGAGCGGCTTCGATGCGGTGGCGCACGCCATGACCACCATCGCCACCGGCGGCTATTCGACGCGCGACGGCTCCATCGGCCATTTCGATTCCGCTACCGTCGACGTGGTCGTCACCCTGGGCATGGTGGTCGGCAGCCTGCCCTTCGTGCTCTATTTGGGCGCCCTGCAGGGCCGGCCCCTGGCGCTGTTCCGGGATTCCCAGGTGCAGTGGTTCCTGGTGGTGCTCGGCCTGATTATCGTCGTCGTCGCCGGCTTCCTGTGGATCGGCAACGGGATCGAGCCCTTGCGCGCGCTCAGGTTCGGCGCCTTCAACGTGGTCTCGATCATGACCGGCACCGGTTACGCCACCGACGGCTACGACCAGTGGGGCGCGTTCGCCGTGCCGCTGTTCTTCTTCATCATGTTCATCGGCGGCTGCGCCGGCTCGACCACCTGCGGGATCAAGATCTTCCGGTTTCAGGTGCTGTACGCCTCGGCCCGGGCTCAGTTCGCCCATCTGGTGCAGCCCCACGGGGTGTTCGTGCCCTACTACAACCGCCGGCCGATCCCCGAGGATGTGATCGCCTCGGTGCTGTCGTTCTTCTTCGTCTTCGGCATGACCTTCACGGCGATCGCCGTCGCCCTGGCGTTTTTCGGCCTGGATTTCCTCACGGCCGTTTCGGCGGCCGGGTCGGCGATTTCGAACGTCGGTCCGGGCCTCGGTCCGGTGGTCGGCCCGGACGGCAACTATGCGAGCCTGCCGGACGGCGCCAAATGGGTGCTCTCGGCGGGGATGTTGCTGGGACGGCTCGAGCTGTTTACGGTCATGGTCCTGTTTACCCGCTCCTTCTGGAGAGCCTAGTGGACGCGCCCGCCGCCGCCTCATCGCAGGTCAAGGACATGCTGGCCAAGCTGGTCGGCTTCGATACCACGTCCCGGAATTCCAACCTTCAGCTGATCGATTTCGTCGAGGATTACCTCGCCGGCTTCGGCATAGCCTCCCGGCGGGTGTTCTCCGACGAAAAGGACAAGGCCAACCTGTTCGCCACCATCGGACCCGCGGACGCGGCCGGCGGCGTGGTCCTGTCGGGCCATACGGATGTCGTCCCGGTGGACGGTCAGGACTGGCATACCGACCCGTTCGATCTCGCCGAGGCCGACGGGCGGTTGTGGGGGCGGGGCACTTGCGACATGAAGGGGTTCGTCGCCGTGGCGCTCGCCCTGGTGCCGGAATTCCGGGCCCTCGATCTCAAGCGGCCGATACACCTCGCCTTTTCCTACGATGAGGAGGTGGGCTGCCTCGGCGCGCCGCGCCTCATCGAGGCGATGACCGCCAGCCTGCCGCCGTGCCACGCGGTGATCGTCGGCGAGCCGACGGAAATGAAGGCCGTGGGGGCCCATCGGGGCATTTCGGCCTATGAGACCGTGGTCACCGGCCGGCCGGCCCATTCGTCCCAGCCCCAGGAAGGCGCCAACGCCATCGAGGCCGCGGCCCGGCTGGTCGGCTATCTGACGGCGCGCCAGGCGGAGTTGCGGGACAACCCGTCACCCATCGAGGCCGAGTTCTCGCCGCCATTCGCGACGGTCAACGTGGGCATGATCGAGGGCGGCACCGCCACCAACATCATCGCCGAGCATTGCAGTTTCCGCTGGGGAGTGCGCTCGGCCACCGGCGGGGCCGGGGAGGAGTTGCGCGCCGGGCTCGACGCCTTCGCGGCCGATGAGATCCTGCCGGCCATGCGGGCGGTGGCCCCGGAAGCGGATGTTCAGACGTCCTTCGTCGTCGGCACGCCGCCGCTGGTGATGGACGACGGTTCGGCGGCGGCCGATCTTGTGCGGACGCTCACCGGCCAGAACGAACTCGGCAGTGTCGCCTTCGCCGCCGAAGCCGGGCAGTTCGCCGAGGCCGGCATTCCGGCGGTGATCATGGGGCCGGGCTCCATCCTCCAGGCCCACAAGGCCGACGAATTCGTCGAACTGTCACAGCTCGACGAGTGCGTGGGATTCCTGCGCAAGCTCGCCGACTGGTGCGCGGGGTAGCCAAACCGCTTCCACCCGGGTCACGTTGCTAACGATCTTCCGGCCCGTGCGCTGAGGCGCCGAACACGCGCCAAAAGTTATCCGCATTGGTAACTCACAATAAGATGATCCGGCGCGATGCTCCTTTGACACGCGCACGTACCGCGCGTAGCATTTTTTCATAACACCACAAGGGCCAACCGGATAAGGTCTCAAAACGGGAGACTTGGTGGGGAGCGCCGTGGCCGGATCAGCGACAAAATCACGCAGCAAAGAACCGGAGGCCGGGGAGCCGGAGGACATCCCCGAGGCTGTTGCCGCGCCCGAGGGCAAACGTCCCCGACCAGCCGAGTGGAACGCCGGCACCCACCCCTGGATCATTGATGTTATCGTCCCCTTCGGCGGCGCCGACAAAGTCATCGCCGAGGTCAAGAAGGGCGTCTTCAACGGCGAGAAGATCAAGGCTCTGCAGCCGGCGCCTGACGGCAGCGGGTTCGCAGTGGTGGAGTGGTGAGCATTAAATGATGTGGCGGCCCGGGATTGCAACGTTAGCGCTACTTGCCATTTTCCTGGTCTCGACCCCTACCGCTGCGCAACCATCGAAATGGATTGAGGATGGTCAAACTGCTCACTTGGCAGGGGACTATGCTGGGGCTGTTACTCACTACAACGATGCGCTTGGCGACTCGAGGTTGAGTAATATTCAACGCATCACGACGCTTTGGTACCGCAGTCAAGCACAATTCAAGCTCGGACGGACGGATGCGGGAATTGTGGACTTGACTGAGGCTCTCGACCTCGCTTCGCGGACCAGTGATGCATCCAACGATCTGCGAGCAGCTATTCATATCGGTAGAGCCAGGGGCCACTCTGTTATGGGCAACCGCTTGGAGATGGCAGCAGACCTGAAAAGAGCTAGTGATCTGCGCCAAGGTGACCCGAAGTTACTCTACATAATTGCCCGGATTAAGGCTGAAGATGATCAAGTTGATGATGCGCTTCAGTACATCAATCAGTCCATCTCCCTTAGTCCGGAAAATTTGAATTTTCTACTATTTCGAGCAGTATTATTTGAAATGAAAGGTATGAGACCCGAAATGTTGAACGACCTACGATCAGGATTTCGCCTGGATCGGGAGAATAACACACTCTTGGGGATTATGAATCGCAATGGAATTTCTCCTGAGGACTTCAGAAAAAACAAATAATCGAGTTTTTCAATTTATTCGCACGTTCGGAGGCAAGTTAGATGGCAGACGCCACGTTCGGCGGCGCCGGAAAAGTCGTGGCAGAGATCAAGAAGGGCGTCTTTAACTGCGAGAAGGTCAAGGCCCTGCAGCCCGCGCCGGATGGCTCGGATATGGCTGTGGTGGAGTGGTGAGGGGGATGGGACTCAAAAAATGAACACCCTAGGGAAGTCGGTCGGTGAACCAAAAAGATAAGTTTGCAAAAGAGAGAAATGTGCTGGTTCTAGGCACAATTGGTATTCTCTGTTTGCTGGTCTTTATGGTCCTTTTCCTGGGGTTGGATTGGTTCGTCATCATTTACGCAGTAATCGGAGCCGTGTTCGCAGCTCTCTTGCTACGAAAAAATAGGTAGCGTTCGAATGAAGGAGTCCGGTGATCGTGAAAACCGCACATGACCTAATTGGCGCCGTTGCGACGTGGATCTCGGTTGCGATTGCCTCGTCGCTATACCTGGCCGGCACGAGTGCGATGGGCGCCTCAAAATTCTCTCATCCCTCCCTCTCTAAGGACAACTCCTCGATCTTGATGTACTACTGCCCGAAAAGCGGCAACTGCACTCTTGCGGAATATGACATTGCTTCGGCGAAGCTTGTCTTCGCGGACAAACCGCCCGATGTTTACTGGTGGCAGCCCACCTACAGCCGTTCCGATGACAGGATTTTCTTTGTCCAGGGCAAACCGAGACAGCCGACCAACCAGATCGCATTTATCTCGCGTTCAAGTTTTGGCGCCACTGGACCGCTTGTAACCGTGGTGACACGGACCGAGGGGTACAAACTTCACCCGACCGTATCGCCGGACGAAACAAGAGTGCTTTATGGGAAATCCACTCGATTTCGTACCGGGACGAAACGGCCGGCTGCATTCGATTTGTTTGAGACGACGATTTCCAGCGGGGAGGAGGTTCGGGTCACACGCAATCAATTTTATGCACTCTCACCGCCCTCATACATGCCGGATGGAAAACGTGTGCTGTTTTCCGCCGACGGCATTGGGTTCACCTTTCCGGGCCGAAGGGCTTTCACTAGACAATATGGTGACAATACGATTTTCATTGCTCGCGCCGGAGAAACGTCACTGCGGCCGATTTTGCGGCGGGGCGATTATTCGAGCGATCCCAGCGTGAGCGCGGACGGTAAGCGGATCGTCTTTGTCTCCCGGACAAACGACTTGGATAATCCAAAGATCGGCTACGTTTATGACCTCTTTCTGCGCGAAGGCAGCCGCCAAAAACGTCTGACAAATCTGAAAACGCTTATCCCAGATGCTTCGGTATCGAGAGATGGTACGCATGTCGTTTTCTCAACTCAGAAATTTGATTCCAAAAGGCGCAGATCCTCACCCACGATTTGGCTCTTGAATCTCATCAGCGGCGACCTAACCCAAGTTAAGTTGAACGCGACTAAGTAACGTCCAATCTCGTTTCTAGTGATGGTGGCTCAATCGAGTCCGGACCCTAGAACAGCCACTCGGCAAAGTGCCGGCGGATGGCCTTTTCCATCTCCCTGTCGAAGTCGGCCATCATTTTCTCGGTCATTTCGAACAGCTTCTGGCGCCGGTTGGCGATGGTGTCGTCTTCGCGGACGGTGATGACCCGTTCCGCCTTGGCTTGCGCCGTCGCCCGGCGGATGCCGCGCTCGTCGAGAATCTCGATCTCCGCCTCCACCAAGCCGTCAAACCGTTGATCCACCTGTTTTTTGAACACCGCCGCCAGGCCGCCCTCCACCTTCAGATCCGTCCGCAGAACCCGGGCCGCCAGGATGGTGAACCGCGCCGTCGCCCGGGTCGAGCCGGCGAGCCGCAGACGGTCCCGCGCCCACTGGCTGAGGGCGCGCCCCGGGGAGGCGGGCAGGCCGGCGGTGACATCGTTGGCGGTCGGCGCCGGCAGATCCTCATCGACCCGGATATCCACCACCCGGAGATCGAGCGGCTGGAGATGCCGGAAGGTGATCTGGGGGAAGCTCTGGACAGGCACCTCGGCCGCGCAGCCGGTAAGGATCAGCAGCGCGGCAACGATCACATGGCGATGCGGTTTTCCCGGGGTCATGGGTCCATGGTCGCACCCCGCCGCTTGTCCGATCAAGGGCCAAGGCCGGCGCCCCTGATCGGCGCCCCTGATCGGCGCCCATGACGGTTCGGTGACGGGCCGCCAAATCTTCAAGCGGATACGAGTTCGGCCAAATCCTCGTCATCGAAGAAATAATCGGTGCGGCAGAACTCGCAGGTGGCGACCAGCCGCCCGTCCTCGGCCCGCATGTCGCCGAGTTCGTCCGGGCGGAACCTGGCCAGCACCGAGGCCACCTTCTCCCGCGAACAGCGGCACCTGAGTTCCAGCGGCCTGGTCTCGTAGACCCGGACGCCGTCCTCGTGAAACAGCCGGAACAGCAGGTCCCGGTGGTGAAGCGAGGGATCCAGCATTTCGTCCGTGGTGAGCGAACTCATCAAAATCACCGAGCGCCGCCACCGCTCCTCGGCCTCTTCATCCGGGAGATCGGGCAGCGGATCGCCGGGCAGCCGCTGGATCATCAGGGCCGATGCTCGGGGCGCCCCGCCGCCGCCTCCCGCATGGGCGCCGATCATGATCGCCGTGTCGAGCTGTTCGGACTGGCGGAAATAGGTGTGGGCGCAATCGGTCAGCGTCGCCCCCTCCAGCGGGGTGATTCCCTGGTAACGGTCGGTGTCGGGTCCCTGATCGACGGTGAAGGCGAGATGTCCCGATCCGATCAGCCGGGGGACGGACCCCCGGGCCTCCGGGTCGGCCGCCGCCTCATAGGCGCCGTCCTCTTCGCCGATCCGGGCGTAGGCGCGCAGGTGGCCGTCACTGGTCACATCGGCGACGATCATGCCGACGGGACCGTTTCCCTGGGCCTGCAGGGTGAATATCCCGTCATATTTCAGCGACGCCGCCAGTGCCGCCGACATGGCCAGGGTCTCGCCCAGCAGTTCGCCGACGGTCTCCGGATAGTCGTGCCGGTCCAGCGCCTCCGCATAGGCGGGTCCGAGCCGGACCAGGCGGCCCCGGACATTGGCGTTTTCAATGCGGAACGGCTGAACAAGGTCCGGAAATCCGGCTCGGTCGGACATACGTTCTACGGGCCTTTCAGGGGCATGGCCGGCCTTTATCCTCGGGATTCGTCCAGGCACCAGGCCAGGATCCCTTTTTGAGCATGCAGGCGGTTTTCCGCCTCATCCCACACCACCGACCGGGGTCCGTCAATCACGTCGGCGGTGACCTCCTCGCCCCGGTGGGCCGGCAGGCAATGCATGAACAGCGACCTCTTCCCGGCGTAACCCATCAGCCGGGAATCGACCCGGAACGGTTCCAGCAGTTTCAGCCGCCGGTCCCGTTCCCCGTCGTCGCCCATGGACACCCAGGTGTCGGTGACGACGGCGTCCGCGCCGGCGACCGCCTCATCGGGGTCATGAACGAACTTCACCTGACCCTGCTCGGCTTCGGCCCAGTCGACCACCCGGCGGGCTACCGAAAGCTCGGGCGGGGTCGCCACGTTCAGCCTGAACCGGAAGCGGACCGCCGCATGGACCCAGGAAGCGGCCATGTTGTTGCCGTCGCCCACCCAGGCCACCGTCTTGCCCTCGATGGGGCCGCGATGCTCCTCGAAGGTCATGATATCGGCCATCACCTGACAGGGATGACTGTCGTCGGTGAGGCCGTTGATTACCGGGACCGTTGCGTGGGACGCGATTTCCCGGAGCTTCGCCGAGGCATCGGTGCGGATCATGATGGCGTCCACATAGCGGGACAGGGCCCGCGCCGTATCCGCCGGCGTCTCGCCGCGCCCCAGTTGGGTCTCGTTTTCGCCGAGGACGATGACGTTGCCGCCCAACTGGGTCATGCCGACCTGGAACGACACCCGGGTCCGGGTCGAGGGTTTCTCGAAAATCATCGCCAGGGTCTTGCCGTCGAGCAGGCCGGGCGCATCGTCGCGCTTGATATGGGCGCCGAGATCGAGGATGCGCCGCAGCGTCGGCGAATCCAGTTCGTGCACGTCAAGGAAATGCCTTGGCGTGCTCATCGGCCCGTCTCCCCCTCGGCCTCCATCCCGGCGCAGACCTCGTTCAAGGCCCCCGCGACTTCGTCGATGTGGCTTTCTTCGACGATCAGCGGCGGGATGAAGCGGACCACGTTGCCGCCCGCCGGCACCACCAGCACGTTCCGGTCGAACAGACCGTTGACCACGTCGCTGTTGGTAACATGGCATTCGATCCCCATCAGCAGGCCCTTGCCGCGGACCTCCTTGAGGATCTTGGGATGGGCCGCGACCGCATCTTCCAGTTTGCCGCGCAGGTATCCCGCCATTTCGTCCACGTGATCCAGGAAGCCCGGCTTCAATAATTCGTCGATGACCGCATCGGCGACGCTCATGGCCAGCGGATTGCCGCCGAAGGTCGAGCCGTGGGAGCCGGGCGCCATGGCGCTGCCCGCCTTTTCGTTGGCCAGGCAGGCGCCCACCGGAAACCCGCCGCCCAGGCCCTTGGCCACCGACATGACGTCGGGTTCGACCCCGGACCATTCATAGGCGAACAGTTTGCCGGTCCGTCCGACTCCGGTTTGCACCTCGTCGAACATCAGCAGCACGCCGAACTCGTCGGCCGCTTCGCGAAGCGCGCGCAGGTAGCCGCCGTCGGCCACGTGAATGCCGCCCTCGCCCTGGACCGGCTCGACGATGATGCCGGCGGTCCGGTCGGTGATCGCCGCCCTGAGTTCGTTGAGGTTGCCGAGGGGCACCTGGTCGAACCCGTCGGGCATGGGGGCGAAGCCCTGCATGTGTTTTTCGTTCTTGGAGGCCGCGACCGTGGTCAGCGTCCGGCCGTGGAACGAATTGGTGCAGGTGATGACCCGGTAGCGGTCGGGCCGGCCGTTTTCCTGATGATAGCGGCGCATGATCTTGAGGCCGGCTTCCACCGCCTCGGCGCCCGAATTGCAGAAGAACACGCAGTCGGCGAAGGTATTGTCCACCAGCCGCTGGGCGAGGCGTTCCTGCACCGGGATGTGATAGAGGTTGGAGACGTGCCACAGCTTGCCCGCCTGTTCGGTCAGCGCCTGCACCAGGCGGGGATGGGCATGTCCGAGCGCCACCACGGCGATTCCCGACCCGAAGTCGATGAATCGTCGGCCGTCCGTCGCCTGCAGGTACACGCCTTCGCCGCTTTCGAAGGCGACGTCGTACAGGGCATAGGTCGGCATCTGCGCGTTGATCATCTCTCCTCTCCGATTCGATTTGCCGAAATAAAAAAACGGAGCGGCGACCGCCCCGTCCAGAAGGCGCGCAGTATCTTTATCCGCACCCCCGCTGTCAACGAAATACAGGCATTAGAAGGGCTTACGCCGCGAAGCTGCCGGCTTCGCGAACCGCGCAGCCTCGCGGAGGCGGCGGGGCCCTGGTATAAACCCTTCATGCCGAACGCCAAGGCCACAGGGGAGAACGCGGGCCCCGACACGAATCGGCGCAGGGAGAAGCCCCGTCGCCGGAAACCCCGCAAGGCGTCCCCAAAATCCCTCGAAAACGCCGCGCTCTATTATCTCAAGCGGTTCTCCAGTTCCGAGGAGAACCTGCGGCGGGTGATGATGCGCCGGGTGGAACGGTCGGCCCGGGCTCACGGGACCGATCGCGAAGAGGCGGCGGCGTGGGTCGACGAACTGGTGGCCAGGCTGGCGCGCGCCGGGCTGGTGGACGACCGGCGCTATGCGGAGGGACGGGTCCACGCGCTCCATGCCCGCGGCACATCGGTCCGCGTCATCACCGCCAGACTCCGCGAGAAGGGCGTTCGGGCGGAAATCATCGGTGAGGCCATCGCGGCCCTCAGGGACGAGCAGCCCGATGCCGAACTGGAGGCCGCGATCCGGTTCGCCAGGCGCCGGCGGATCGGACCGTTCCGGATCAAACCGCCGGTCGAGCGCCAGCGGGAGAAGGATCTGGCGGCGTTGGCCCGGGCCGGGTTCGACTACGGCACCGCCATGAAGGTCGCCGACGCGGAGACCGAGGACGAGTTGAGAGAAGAATGACCGGCCCGCCCGTCCCTTGTTTTCCGCCGACTGACGGAAATCGGCGCCTGATCCGTTAGGCTCATGAATGCCGGTCGAATGAACCGGCCGGGTTTCCGTCGACCCGGCGGGAGGGTCCGGGGTTTTGACCCGAGGCATCGGCTGTCGCACAATAGGGAGCCGCAAACGGGGGAGTGCCGATGTCGGACACTGAAGCCGTCCTGTTCGCCAACGAAGCCTTCTACGTCGCCTTTGCAAATTGCGACTATGACGCCATGGAGGATATCTGGGCCAAGACCGGCCCGGTGACCTGTGTCCATCCGGGCTGGCGGCACCTGTCGGGGCGGGACGTGGTGATGGAGAGCTGGCAGAGCATCCTCAATCATCCGGATTCTGAAAACATGCAAATCCGCAATCCCGAGGCCGCCCTGTTCGGTGATTTCGCCATGGTCATCTGCTACGAGCTTTTGCCGCCCAATGCGGCCGTGGCGACCAACTGCTTTGCCAGAATGGAGGGGGTCTGGAAGATGGTCCACCATCAGGCGACCCTCACCACGCACCCGGACGCCGCCAACGACCAGCTGACACCCAGGCTGAGGCTCAACTGACGGAACTAATCGAAGGCGACGACGGCGCCCTGGCCAAGGCCGTCATGGCCGGGCCTGGACCCGGCCATCCACGTGGATGCCCCGGTCAAGCCGGGGCATGACGGTAAACTCAATCGCCCTCCCTATCCCCCGACGCAAAGGGTTGGGGTGGGGGTGCGGCAGAGCCTGAAGGGAACTAATCGAAGGCGACGACGGCGCCCAGGGTCTCGCCGATTTCCGTGTTGAGCACGATGTCGGCCAGATCGTCCATCTCGGTCGGTTCCCTGTTCAGGATCACCAGCGCCGCGCCGTTCTCCTTTGCCATCACCGGGAACCCGGCGGCCGGAAACACCACCAGCGATGAGCCGATGGAGATGAACAGATCGCATTCCAGAGCGGCGGCGCGGGCGCGGAACATGGGCTCTTCCGGCATCGCCTGACCGAAGGAGATGGTCGCGGTCTTGACGTGTCCCCCGCAATCGCCGCAGACCGGCAGGGCGCCGTCCTTGGCGAAGGCCGCCTTGATGGGTTCGTTCTCGTAGCGGGTGCCGCACTCCAGGCAGGCGGAATAGGTGGAGTTGCCGTGGAGTTCGATCACCCGGGTATCGGGCACGCCGGACGCCTGATGCAGACCGTCGATGTTCTGGGTGACGACGTTCGACACCTTGCCCATGGCCACCAGCTTGGAGATCGCCATATGCCCCCGGTTGGGCCGGGCCTTGGTCATCACCTTGTCGGTTTCGATCTTGCGCCGCCAGGTCTCGCGCCGCGCGTCCTCCGAGGCGATGAAGTCCTGGAAATAGATCGGCTGGTTCTTGTCCCAGACGCCCCCCGGGCTGCGGAAATCGGGGATGCCGCTCTCCGTCGAGATGCCCGCGCCGGTGAACACCACGACGTTGTCGGCGCGGTCCAGCAGATCGGCAAAACCCTGGATCAGATTGTCAGTCATGCCCGGCACGCTAGCGGGTCAGGGGGTTGAGGGCAATTCAACTAAAGCCGTATCTCGCCCAGATAGGTGCTCTCGCCGAGGGTTACGTCCACGGATTTGGCCGGGTGGCCGTCGGCGGCGATCTCCACCCGGTAGGCGCCCGAGTCGGGGTCCAGGTGATCGAACTTGAAATCACCGTAGACGTCGGTGGCCGTTTCGGCGATTTGGGTGCCGTTGGAGTGCAGCGTCACCCGCGCGCCTTCGACGCAATCGACGTTGCCGCCCGCATCCGCCTCGACGCTGCCGCCGATGAACGCCTTGGTGAAGCGGTGGAGGTTCTTGTACCAGACCCGGGGCTTGGTCCCGAGATCGGGGCGCAGTTCCTCGAGCCCTTCCTCGCGGACCATGCGCTGCATTTCCGCGTCGTCCACCTTGACCGACCTGAGCGCCGCCGTGGCGCAGACGGTGACGGCGCGGGGCTCGGCCCAGCCGTCGTCCAGCAGGTGGGCATCGAAGGTCCAGGCTTGCGGCACCTGCTTTTCCTCGTTCCACCAGATGGCGCCGTAGGGGCAGGCGTCCACCAGGTGGCGCTGGCCCTTGGCCTTCACCGGATCGATCAGCACGATGCCGTCGTCGCGCTTGGTGATGGCGCCGTTCTCGGCCTTCTCCATGCACGGCGCATCGTCGCAGTGCTGGCACATCCTGGGGAGGAACGCCACGTCCACCATGGGACCGGCGCCGCGCTCCCTGCGGTCGATCTCGATCCATTTGTGGCCGTGCTTGGGCATTTCTTCCGAATAGCCCGGAAAGGCGTTGCCCACGTGCTCGTCATGGCAGGCGAGCACGCAGAGATTGCAGTTGGTGCAGTTGGCGACGTCGACGATCAGGTTCCATTTGCTCATCCGGCGTCTCCTATTCCGCCGGGACCGGTTCGGGTGTGAACACGGCGGCGTCCGGCTCGGTCGGCGCCCGGTTGATCTCCGGCGAGCCGTCCCAGAGCTCCATCTCCACCATGGCGGCCGACGACCCCATGGAATGGCCCTTCTTCAATTGGGAGCGGGGCGGGGTGAGCTGGTTCAAACAGCCGCCGAGATCGACCGAGTTGCCGATCTCGCCCGCCGGCTCATAGACGGCGCAGCTTTCGTAGCCGTGGCAGACCCCTTCGGGCAGCCGGCGGGTGACGTGGGCGGCGCAGATCACCGCGCCCCGGTCATTGTGGACTTTCACCAGGTCGTGGTGGCCGATGCCGCGGGCCGCCGCGTCCGCCGCGCTGATCCGGAGCGTCCAGTAATATCGCCCGTCGACCAGCACCCGGTGATCCTCGATGTCGTTGAGGAACGTGTCCTTGCCGTCCCCCTGGGTGTGGAAACTGTACCGGGGGTGCGGGGTGATCAACTGGATCGGGTACCTGGCCGCGAGATCCGGGTTGGACGGGCCCTCATAGGCCGGCCGGTACTTGACGATGGGCGGGCGCTCGGTGTCGTCCGGGTCGTAGCGCTTGAGGCTTTGGCATTCGAATTCGATCAGGCCGGACTGGGTCTGGAGGCCCTTCAGGTACTCTTCGGTGTAATCGGACGGCAGCGGCATGGGCTCCGGCACGTCCTTCTTGCGGCCCTCGTAGAACCAGCGCCAGGAGACCGGGTCCTTCACCCCTTCCGGGTTGTTGGGGATGACCACATAGCCCCGCTTGATGAAGTCCTTCCACTTGACGATCTTCGGCAGATCCGAGGCGTCGAACTCCCGCTTGGCCCAGTCGAGTTCGCTCATGCCTTCGGAGAAGTAGGCGCCGAGGCCCAGCCGCATGGCCAGTTCATGGAAGATGCGGAAATCGGATTTAGATTCGCCGAGCGGCTCGATGACCTTGTGCTGGAACACCACCACCCGGTGATTGAGCTGGGTCTGGCCGTGGTGGGCGTAGCCGCCGAGGGCCGCCCATTCGGAAATATCCGGCCGCTCCATATTGGTGCAGGCGGGCAGGATGATGTCGGCGAACTTGGCCTCGCCCTCGTTCCAGATCGACTGGTTGACGATGAATTCCAGTTCCGGCGAGCGGTACATCTCCACGTGCCGGTTGGTGTCCGACATGGTCCCGAAGATGGAGCCGCCGTACTTGTAGAGCATGTGAACCTTGGAATAGCCGGGCTTCGGGTAGCTGATCTTGTTGAACTGGGCCTCGATGGACTTGCCGTCCCAGATGTAGCCCTCGGCCTTGCCTTCGAGAATGGCTTCGGGAAGTTGAAGCCTCGGGATCTGCTGGTCGTTGGTGTTCATGGACGGGAGCTGCGGCATCCGCTGATAGAGCTCCACGGCCATCGCCGTATGGTGCAGGTCGCCGGACATGCCCCCTTCGGCGTAGCCCGGGAAATAGAAATTGGCGTCCACCGGCGTGCCCCACTGGAGGTTGCCCATGTTGACGCCCGGCTTGCCGATACCCTGCATGGCGATCAGGCAGACCATCACCCGGGCCCACTGGATGCCGGTGGGGTTGCGGCACGCCCCGCCGTGGCCGTTGCCCCAGCCGCCGGCGCCGAGATAGGTCTTCTTCCTGCCCCAGTTGCGGGCCAGCGCGCGGACCGTCTTGGCGGGCACGCCGGTCTCGGCCTCCTGCCATTCGGGCGTTTTCGCGACGCCGTCCTCGTCGCCCATGACATAGGCCTTCCAGACATCGAAGCCCAAGGTCTTGGTCTCGACGAACTCCTTGTCGTAGAGCCCCTCCTCGATCCACACGTGGGCGATCGCCAGGGCGAGGGCGGTGTCGGTGGTCGGCTTGGGGGCGATCCACTTGCCGCCCAGCATCTGGGCGGTGTCGTTGTAGAACGGATCGATGTGGACGATCTCGATATCGAGGTCCTTGAGCCACTGGCGGCGGATGGCGCCCTCGAAGGCGCCGTAGGCCCCGGACGTGCCTTCCGGGTTGGAGGACCAGAAGACCACCATCTCGGATTCCTTCATCAGATCCTCGACGGTGCCGTAGGTCTCGCACTGGCCGACCCGCAGGCTCTGGCCCCAATGGTGGACGGCGCCCCAGTACCACCCCTCCCAGCTGTCCGGGTTGTGGTGGACCCGGGTCATGCCGACGGCGTTGATGAACCGGAAGGCGGCCGACAGGTAGTAGCCGATATTGCCCCAGGTATGGTGGGAGCCGTGGCTCATGGCGATGGCGCCCGGCCCGTGCTCGCGCTTCTGGCGCTTGATCTCGTTCGCCACGATGTCGAGGGCTTCGTCCCAGGAAATTTCCTCGTAGCCCGACTTCCCGCGGTTCCGCGGGTTGCGGTCGCCGTCGGGGTCGAAGTCGACCCGCTTCAAGGGCTTCAGGAGCCGGTCCGGGGAATAGACCATGCTCTTCCAGTTCTGGCCGTGGGCGGCGAGCGAGGATTTTCGGGGCGGAGTGAACGTCTTGCCGCGCGCTTCGATGGTCCAGGGTTCCGGGTCGGTATCGTCGAAGACGATGGGCGTGATGCGGATGATCCTGCCGCCCTTCTCGTAGACGAAGACCGGTCCGCCGTTGGTCATGGAGGTATAGCGGGTGACGCCGTTCCCCTGATCGACGCCGTATTCCCAGCCCGCCGTCTGGGTCAGCATCATGGTCTGAGTCCACCAGGCGGCGGCGTCCTCGTCGCCCTCCATGGCGAGGTTGAAGTCCTTCAAGGCGTTGATCTGATCGAGCTGGTTGACCGGCGGCATCAGGAGGTCGGCGGCCAGGCCCGCGGTCTTGAAGACCAGCGCCACGTCGGCATCGTTGCGCACGCCGGCGCCCGAGGAAACGCGGCCGTTCCTGATCCGGTACCAGCGGCCCTGCCGTCCGTCCCGGGTCTTGAGCTGGGCCAGAATGTCCCGCTCCTTCAGCCGTTCACGGAACGACGGGTAGCGCCACGCCTGGATGCGCAGCAGAAGATTGAGGCCGAACAGGATCAGTGAGAACTTAAGCGACGCCATATCGAGGATGCTCCCTATGGGCGGCTTCGCCGGAGAGGCGAGCCGCTCTTGATCATCTCCGGACTATAGTCGGGCCGAAACCGCAAATCCACAGAAGTCTCATATTATGGGATTTTTGTCATTTTCTCACGAGTGGCCTCAGGGGCGGCCCAAAGGGCGGGATTGCCAACCCGATAGCCCTGTCGCTAGGCTGAGCACGCTCATTTCCATGACCAGCGATTTCTCAGGGGAGACCTTTCATGCAGCTCAATCGGATCGGCGACATCAAGCCCTACGACGCGCCCGGACACTTCGACGTGGAGACGCTTCGGATGCAGGGGCTCGGCGCCAGCGACGCCAGGAACTTTTCCGTCGGCCTGTCCCACTTCGAGCCGGGCGGCGGCTGCGACCGGTCGGCCTCCCCGCCGGAGAAGGTCTATGTGGTGGTCTCCGGCGAGCTGACGGTGATCTTCGACGATCAGGAGGTGACCCTGCACCCGCTCGACTCTCTTCTCATCGAATCCAACGAGGCGCGGGCGGTGGAAAACCGCGGCAATGAGATCGCGACCGTGGTGGTGATTGTAAGTTCAAGTTGAAGCCCGCCTGAATTGGCGCGGCACACCCGCCGGCTGCCGGCCGCGGGCACATTCCGGCCTTGCTTGACCCCAAATCGAGTTTGTTCGATTATCGAACGCATGGATCAGGCCGTCGGAAGAGACAAAGAGTACCTTGAAACGCTGGCCAAGGGCCTCAACGTCATCACCACTTTTGGCGAGGATCATCCGACCCTTACGGTGAGCGAGGCCGCGACTCTGGCCGGCCTTTCGCGGGCGACCGCGCGCCGAGTGCTTCACACCCTCCACGTTCTTGGATATGTCGAGCAGGAAGGGCGCGCCTATTCCCTCGCTCCGAAGGCGCTTGACCTCGGCTATCGATTTCTCGCGGCGCAAAGCTGGATCGACCGGGCCGCGAATTTGCTGCGGGAGCTGAGCGATGAGGTTGAGGAGTCTTCCTCGGCGTCGGTGCTGCAAGGTACGGATATCGTTTACGTCGCCCATGTCTCCTCCAGGCGGCTGATGTCCGTTGACGAATCGGTGGGGACGCGATTGCCGGCGTTTCACACGGCGATGGGCCGGGTTCAGCTCGGCTTTCTGGACCAAGCGGAATTATGGCGCCGGCTGAAGTCGGTTCGGGTCACGGCTTACACGGCGAGCACCATCACCAGCCTTGCCGGATTGTATGGCCGGATACAAGCCGACCACGCCCAGGGATTTTCGATCGTCGACGAGGAGTTGGAGAAAGGGCTGCGATCCATCGCCGTTCCGGTGTGCGGCCGTGACGGCGGTCTTCTCGGCTCCATCAGCATCAGCGTGAGCAGCACCCGTTCGACCCGGGAGAACATGCGGAACCAATTGCTTTCCGGACTTCAGGAAGTCGCGGAGAGAATTTCGGCGTCCGTCTAGAGCAGTATCCGGCCAGATTGATCCAATCTGGCCGGATACTGCTCTGGCGCGGCCTCGAATTGTCGGTACTTGAAACGCAATTCGAAATCGGATAGTGTGTGCTTGTTCGTTTAACGCACACATGTTCGATATTCGAACATTCAAACTTTCCATAATAAAAACAATGCAATAGAACGGCTTCAGGGAGGTGTTACCAATCCACGATCAGGAATTCGCGGCCGGATGAGCGCGTTTCGGTGCTTTGGCCGATCATCGGCTGCCGGTCACCGCCGGCCAAATCGGACCCAAATCGGACCATGTATCTTCATGTGATCCACCTCGGCATCAGCAATTGCTCCGCGAATTCCAATCGATTTAGGTAGCTCCGACCCTGATCGCCGGCGACGAAAAGGCTTAATCGGAGGGTCCCGTCATGGACGACGTCACGAATTTCGAAGAGCGCGAAACATTCGCGTCATTGCCCGAGACCACCGGCACGATCGAGGGTTCCAAGCCGATGACCGGCGCGGAGTACCTGGAATCGATAGATGACGACCGCGAGGTCTATATCTACGGCGAACGGGTCGGGAATGTCCTCGAACATCCGGCGTTCCGGAACACGGCCCGCATGACGGCCCGCCTCTACGACGCCATGCACGATCCCGAGCATGCCGACAAGATTATGGTTCCCACCGACACCGGCAACGGCGGGACGACTCACGCCTACTTCAAGGCGCCGAAGAGCCTTGACGACCTGGTGATGGGACAAAGCGCCATTGCCGAGTGGGCGCGCGTCACCTACGGCTGGATCGGGCGCTCACCCGATTACAAGGCTTCGTTCCTGGCGACGCTTGGCGCAAACGCTCAATTTTACGATCCCTATCAAGAGAACGCACAGCGTTGGTACAAATATACCCAGGAGCGGGTGGCGTACGTAAACCACGCGATCATCCATCCGCCCATCGACCGGGACAAGCCGCCGAACGAGGCAGGCGACATCTGCTGCCACGTGGTAAAGGAAACCGACTCCGGTATCGTGGTTTCCGGGGCCAAGGTGGTGGCGACCGGAAGCGTACTGACCAACTACACCTTTGTCGCCCATCACGGATTGATTCCCGTGCAGGACGAAGATTACGCGGTGGTCTTCATGGTCCCGACCAACGCACCCGGCGTCAAATTTCTCTGCCGCACCTCGTACGAGATGACGTCGACCGCGATGGGGAGTCCCTTCGACTACCCCCTGTCCAGCCGGCTGGACGAGAACGACGCCGTGTTCATTATGGATAATGTCCTGGTGCCGTGGGAGAACGTTTTCGTTTACCGCGACATGGAAAAGGCGAACAACTTCTTTCCTCAGACCGGATTCCTGCCGCGCTTCGTCGTCCACGGCTGCACCCGGCTGGCGGTCAAGCTCGATTTCATCGCGGGCCTGTTGCTAAAGGCTGTAGAGGCCGCGGGCACAAAGGACTACCGCGGCGTTCAGGCCAATGTGGGTGAAGTGATCGCCTGGCGGAACCTGTTCTGGGGTCTTTCCGACGCCATGGTCCGCGATCCGCAGCCTTGGATCGACGACTACGTGCTGCCGAAGATGGAGCCCGGCAATGCCTATCAGATCATCGCCACCATGGCCTATACCAAGGTCAAATACATCATCGAGCAGACCTGCGCCTCGGGGCTGATTTATCTCAATTCCCACGCCGATGATTTCAAGAACGACGACATTCGTCCTTATCTCGATCGTTATCTCCGTGGATCCAATGGCTATTCCGCCGAGGAACGCGTCAAGCTGATGAAACTTCTGTGGGACACATTGGGCAGCGAGTTCGGCGCCCGCCACGAACTTTATGAAATCAACTATGGCGGATCGACCGAGGAAATCCGGCGGTACTGCCTGTTTGGCGCGGAAGCGTCGGGCAACGCCGCCGCCTTCAGAGGCTTTGCCGAGCAATGCATGGCCGAATATGATCTAAACGGCTGGACCGTACCTGATCTCCAGGATCCGGGCGAGCTGAGTTACCACCTCCTGCGCAAACAGGGAGAATCCTGATCACAAACCGTTAAGTGCGCGAAAACCAATAGTCATGGGAGACGATCATGTCTGACAAAAAGATTCCGACACCAAAGGTTACCCGTCGGAAGTTCGTAAAGACCGGCACCGTCCTAACCGCGGGCGCCGTTGCGGCGCCGGCAATATTGCGGTCCAGTCTGGCTTACGCGGCCGGCCGGCCGGTCAAGCTCGGTTACGTGAGCCCGCGGACCGGTCCGCTGGCGCCCTTCGCCGAGGCCGACGATTTCGTCATCAACGGGGTGCGCAGCCACCTCAAGGACGGCGTCAAGATCGGCAACCAGGTGCACCCGGTCGAGATCATCGTCAAGGACACCCAGTCCAACCCCAATCGGGGCGCCGAGGTGTCCGCCGATTTGATCCTCAAGGACAAGGTCGACATCATCATGGGCGCCGGCACGCCCGAGACCACCAACCCGCTCTCCGATCAGGCCGAGATCAACGAGGTGCCCTGCATTACCTCGGATGCGCCTTGGCAGCCCTATTTCTTCGGCCGCGGCGGCAATCCGGCCAAGGGCTTCGATTGGACCTACCACTTCTTCTGGGGCCTCGAAGACGTCATCGGCGTGTTCCTCAACCTTTGGAACTCCATACCCTCCAACAAGACCGTGGGCGCGCTGTGGCCGAACGATTCCGACGGCAATGCCTGGGGCGATCCCAAACTCGGATTTCCCGGCCCGCTGAAGGCGGCCGGCTTCAAGCTTGTCGATCCGGGCCGCTATCAGGCGCCGAGTGACGACTTTTCGGCCCAGATCGCCGAGTTCAAGAAGAACAATGTGGAGATCGTATCCGGCGTGATGATCCCGCCGGACTTCACCACCTTCTGGACCCAGGCCGCGCAGCAGGGCTTCAAGCCCAAGATCGTGACCGTGGGCAAGGCGCTGCTGTTCCCGGCCGCCATCGAAGCCCTGGGCGACCGCGGCGTCGGCCTGTCGTCCGAGGTCTGGTGGACGCCCAGCCACCCGTTCAAGTCCAGTCTCACCGGCGTGAGCGCCGGCCAGCTGGCGGCGGCCTACGAGACGGCGACCAAGAAGCAGTGGACTCAGCCCATAGGCTTCCGTCACGCCTTGTTCGAGGTTGCCACCGACGTCCTCAAGCGGACCAAGAGCGTGGAGTCGCCGGAGGCCATCATCGAGTCCATCCGCACCACCAACCTGGACACCATCGTCGGCAAGGTGAACTGGGGCGGCAAGCCGGTGAAGAACGTCTCCAAGACGCCGCTGGTCGGCGGCCAATGGGTCCGTGGAACCAAGTACAAATACGATCTGCAGGTGGTCAACAACAAGACCGCCCCGTCGATCCCGACCAAGGGCAAGTTCCTGCCCATTACCTGACGCGGGGACGAATATGAGCGAGAGGCCGGGCCCCTTGGGGTCCGGCTTTTCTCATGGCCGGAAACCGCTCTAGGGTCTGTACTCAATCAGGCGAGACTCACATGGTGGACGAGTAACATGCTTCCACCCGAAGGCGACGAAGGGGAGTCAGACCGGCCTGTCGCGGAGAAGCCCGACATCTCCATCGCCCGGGCCGGCACGACCGCCTGCAGGGGTTACTGCTCAGTTGGCTGCGCCCGGCATCCGCATAGTATCCACTTATCCTTGATGGACGCTTACGGCGCGCCCATCTCCGAGCGCGTAACTTTCGACTCCCGCCCTGCCTCCGCCGGAGTTCAGATCTCAATCCTCCCGGCAATTTCGATTGCGTCATCCACTTCGATCCCCGGGGTATTTGATCGCACTCTCGATCTTCGAGTGACCGGGCAGCAGCAGGGCGGTTCGAAGGTTGCCGGTCTTCCGACAAATAAGTGCTGCTTTGGTCCGCCGCCGGTGTCGTGCGGCAAGCCTAAACTCGCCGACGCTCACCCGCAGGTGAACGTGAAGGTTTCCTCAGCCCTGTTCCCGCCGAGATCGTTGACTTTAACCCTGGCGACCGCTTCACCCTTGTAGCCTCTCGCGCAGTTGACCCGGAACAATACGTCGTCACTGAAGTGGAATGTTTGGCTGCAACATGGCGTCCCGGCATAGTACGGCTCGACGAAAAATTGGATGCCGGACCATAAGGAGCCGTCGGGTTCGGTGGACACGCGCAGGCGGGCCCACCGGGTGCCCGAATTTTGCAGCACGAGCTTCACGCCGGTCAGCGGGACCCCCGAATACTGCCTTCCGGGCGGCATGATCACGGCGAAGGGCCCCGACGTGCGGGCGCCTCCGCCACCGCCTCCGCCACCTCCGCAAGAAGACAGCGCGAAGGAACCGGCCGCGATCCCCAGAACCGTACATGCCGCCAGCAGGACATTACCAGGTCTTGTCAATTCAATTCCTCCATCCGGGGCGCCCGGATCCGTTTCCGGCGTCGCCCCTGCAAACGCGGGGAGCGGTCACGAGACCAGTGAAATCGTGGCGCTCAGGCTCCGGTTTTCGTTAAGGCCCTCGTTCCGCAGCAATTGCACGGAAACCCTTCCCGCCGAGGCGCCCGCCGGGATCGTCAGCCGCACGGATTCGTCGACGAAATCCTCGCCCGGCACGGCGGGGTTGGCGCCGGCCCCGGGCACGAGACGAACTTCGACCACGATGTCCTCGGGCGCCGGGGACGACAGTACGACTTCCAGAAGGATCGAGCCGCCGCTTTCGACGGCATTCTGCAGGAACCGGACTTCCGCGCCGGCGACAAGACGGTCGACGGCGTCGCGGGCAACGGTCCTGATCCGGCTGTCGCCTTCGACGGGCCGCCACAACTCCGAATCGTCCGGCGCGGAACCGCCGGCCGCCACGCCCAGCCCTTCCCATCTCGGCGGTTTCGCCCGGCTTCCAAGGGGCATCCTGAAACCGACGCGGAACGAGACATCGTCCCGGCCTCCGCCGGAACGGTCGTAGCTTGCGCCAAAGTTCAGCCAGGGATGAGGGCGCCAGCGGAAGCCCAGACGCAGGCCGTCGGTACGGCGCCCGGATAGGGTCTCGGACTCCCGACGATAGGCGGCGGCGCTCACGCCGAGCGTGGTGGTGAGAGGCAGTCGCGCCGACAACTCCGTGCTCCCGAGCGCCCGTTCCTCCCGGCCCGGGTGACCGGAGCGCCAGCCCGTGGTCGGGATGAAGTGGCGGAGCGAACCGCTTCCCCATCTGCCGGCATAGTCGATCCCGGGAACAAGCACCTTGTGCCGCCATTCGACATTTTGGAGCTGGAGCAGGGAGAGCCCGAGAATGTCGGCATCGGGCGCCTCCGAAACCCGGAAGCGATAGACCGGGCCGTAACGCAGATCGTTGCGTTGCGCGCTGGCGTCGTCGCGCCAGTGGGTAACACCCTGCTGAAGGAACAGCGCCGGTCCGGACGGTCGCTCCGCCGCTGACGGTTCCGCACCGGCGAACGGAATGACGGCATCAAGGTCACCGGTCAGCCCGATCCCGTCCGGAGCAAGCGAATATGCCGACTTTCCGACCAGCCGGAAGCGCGGTCCGAAAGCCTCCTTGCCGTGTTCGTTCGCCAAACCGGCGCCTTCGTCGAACAGCAGGGTCAGGCCGGCGCCCAGGAGGCAGCGCGAACCCTGAGAAAGCGATGCATTTTCCGCCGTCACGCATCCGTTCCCACGACCTTGCAGTTCGTCCCATAGCCGGTCGGCCGGATCGGCCCGTGCAGCCGAAATGCCGGCGACGGCCGCGACGCCAAGGACGGCGGCGGCCGCCGGCGCAAACATCTTCCGCGGGATACGGGGCGTCATAGGAGGTCTCTCTTGTCGTGGCCTGTCAAAACACCGTTTCCTGCCGTTCCGACAATGACCCGCACCGCGGCCGTCGGTAGAATCCCTCTTCGCACTCACTGCTGGATGCGCGGCCAGACGCTGCCCAGGATGCACGAGATCGGGGGCATGCAGGACTTGGCCGCCAAGAATGGCATTGCGAGTCCGTGGGATTCGCGGAAGAATTTTGCAACTTCGGAAAAGTCATCAAAGATGCGGCGTCGCGGTTTCCTCAAGACCTTTTTCCCCAGCTGATCCGGATGCTCGGAACACGCTGAAGCAACATATCGAAAAGTCTCGCTACACCTCGTTCGTCAACGTCAACGATCCGGCGTCGGTGGAAGCGCTCGGATGCACGCTAGAGAACTGGTTTGAAACGGCAATCGACAGCACTGGAGGGATTACTTACCACTGGCATTCGCCGTGTCAAGACAAGGACAAGTATCCAACCACGCCGACCCGTCAGGGCTTGATGCTCGGCAGATTTATGTACGGATATCTTATTTCGGTTCCAGATCCAAACACGGTTTCGCGATAGTTCCAGCGAGTCCGCGATCCCTAAGGCCCGGACGCAGGAGATCGTCGAGTGCATCGCGGAACAGGGCGCCGCGTCTGAACTATCCCCCTCCACCAAGTTGTCTGCAAGCCGGGCTGGGATCGTCAAGGACGCGCCGCCCGGCGACGACTAGTCGCACGTGCCGGGCGGAAGGACTTTCGTCAAACGGAGCCGAGAGCTACTGAAACACCGTTAGAATTCGCAAAAATCTTGTATTTGATTTGACGACTGATCCAGGGTTTTCCGCTTTGATACCCATCGCCGCAACACGCGTAGGGCGGCTTGATTGAGGCCGGACCCTAGTAGGCGACGCTCTCGAGGGTGGTGAACTGCCCCTCGCCGTACATCAGCGGGCGTCCGTCGCCGGTCTTTGTCGCCGCGACGATCTCGCCGATGAAGATGGAGTGGGTGCCGGCGGCGATTTGCTGGGCGATCCTGCAGTCGAAGCTGACCAGGGTCCCTTCGAGCACCGGCGCGCCGGTCTCCAGCGTCGTCCAGCTGCCGAGGCCATAGCGGTCGGCGCGGTCGGCGCCGTCCATGCCGGCGAAGCGCATGGCGACGTCTTCCTGGTCCTTGCACAGAATGTTGAGGCAGAACGCGCCCGCGCCCGCGATCAGGTCATGGGCCAGGGCATCCCGATTCACGCAGATAAGCAGCTGCGGCGGCTCGGCGGAGACCGAACAGGCCGCCGTCGCCGTCAGTCCGTCGCGTCGGCCGCCGTGATCGACGGTGATCACGTTGACGGCGGAGGCCAACTGCCGCATGCCCTGCTTGAACTGGTCTTCGGATATCACCTCTGCGTTCCCCCCGGACCGTGGGATTCACCCCAACGTTCGATCCGCGTCGGCTTAGCCGATTTTCGGCCGATGGGAAAGATGCCATTTGGGCCGATGTGATGCCCGGGCGGGATGCCCCAACGCGGGCCCAGGCGATTGCCGGGCGCGGAAATCCACCGAAATTCGTCGATCACAACGTCTTGTATAAGACTAGACCGGCCCGGATTGGGCTTGTATGTTCTGATCAGCGCGGGGGGCCATTTCCTGTTCCCGCGCGAGAACAGCCTTTGGGAGGTATTTCATGAACATGTTTTCGAAATCCATCCTTGGCGTCTCTGCCGCGGCTTTGGTCGCCGGTGCTGCGTTGACCGCCGCGCCGACCGCAGACGCCAAGACCATCAACGTCCGCATCGCGTCCGGCCACCCGCCGACCGTGGTGTATGCCGGCCTGATGAAGAACTTCTTCCAGACCGAGCTCAAAAAGGCGGTCGAGAGCAAGACCAGCCACAAGATCAACTTCATTGAGGGCTATTCCGGCTCCATCGTGAAGGTGTTCGACACCTTCGAGGGCGTCCAGAACGGCGTCGTCGACGTCGGCGGTTTCTGCTACTGCTTCGAGGCCTCAAAGCTGAAGATGCATGCGTTCCAGATCATGCTGCCCTTCGGCACCATGGATCCGGTGCAGTCGGTGGCGATCGCCACCGCGGTGTATGACAAGTATCCCAGCCTCTCCAAGCGTTTCCAGAAGTTCAATCAGACCCTTCTGGCGATCATCGGCGACGGCGGCTACAACATCGGCACCAACTTCGCGTGGAAGACGGTTGACGACCTCAAGGGCCGCAAGATTCTCGGCGCCGGCCTGAACCTCAACTGGATGAAGCAGGCCAACATCGGCATCATCCCGGTCACCGACGGTCTCCCCGGCTGGTACCAGAAGATCAAGACGGGCGTCGCCGAGGGCGGCATCATGTTCCCGAGCGCCTGGGGTCCGGTCTTCAAGCTGCATGAGGTGGGCAAGTTCTACACCACCA
This sequence comes from Rhodospirillales bacterium, assembly GCA_022823235.1. Lineage (GTDB taxonomy): Bacteria > Pseudomonadota > Alphaproteobacteria > Rhodospirillales > UBA2165 > JAJDXO01. The sequence continues at coordinate 15,462 of JAJDXO010000028.1, read as the reverse complement.
TCGGCTTCGGTTCGATTACCTGGCACGGCCTGACGGTCAATAACCGTTTCTGGGCCAGCCTGCCGCCGGAAGTGAAGCCGATCTTCCAGGAAGTCGCCAAGCGCTATCAGGTCCAGACCGGTACGTTCAACAAGGCCGGCTATGAGAAAGACATGGCCTGGCTGAGGAAGAACATCACCGTCAGCGACCTGGGCCCGAAGGTCCGTCTCTCCTGGGCGCAGAAGCTTGCCAAATGGCCGCAACAGCACGCCGATTCCCTGGAAAAGGAAGGCTTCCCGGCCAAGGCTATCCTCAACACCACCTTGGATGCCGCCGAGAAGGTCGGCTACAAGTGGCCGGTCCGCTACGTCGTCAAATAAGGCGTTCGTAGTTCAGGACCCGAATGATTTGCCGGCTGGACGCTGTCCGGCGTCCAGCCGGCAATTTCCTATAAACGACGACGTACGATTTATGTGGCTATTCGTTTGGCGGCCCGGGGACAGGCCGCCGTCAGAGAGTAGGGGCGTATGAATCTCGTTAAGATCAGCGACTGGGTCTCCAAGGCGTTGATGATCCTCGCCGCCGCATGGACCGTCGCGATTTCCGTGCTTGTGCTCGCCAATATCATCGGCCGCGGCGCGTTTGATTTTCCGATCCACGGCACCGCTGAAATGGTCGCCGCCTCCATCGTCATTATCGTGTTTTTGCAGGTCGGCTACGCCATTCGCAGCCGTTCCATGCTGAAGGCCGATTTTCTGGTCACCCGGTTTCCGTCCGGCGTCCAGCGCGTGCTGCTCGCCGTCGGCTATCTGCTGGGTGTCGCCTTCTTCCTGATGATCATCACCGGCGGTTGGCAGGAGAGCATCGCCTCCTTCGTCGAGGGCGAGTTCGAGGGCGAGGGCGCCCTTCGGGTTCCGTCCTGGCCGGCCCGCTGGACCGTGCTGCTCGGCAGCGCCCTCGCCATGATCAATTACGGCGTCATGGCCTATCTGGACATCTTCCGGCCCGAGCTGCTCGACAGCGAAGTGCCCGAGGACAGCCTCCCCGGCGCGCCGGGACCGTAGTCGGGCAGGGGACAGTTCATGTTTGAAGCGAATACCGCTGTCATACTCGTCGTTTCGCTGGTCGTCCTGGTGGCGATCGGCGTCCACATCGCCATTGCCCTCGGCATGACCAGCGCGCTGGGTATCTGGCTGACCACCGGCGCCGATTCATTCGCCTTCGGCACCGTCCAGTCGATGCTCGCGGCCACGGCTTACGAGGCCATCCGGGCCTACGTCTTCGCGGTCATACCCCTATTCATGCTGATGGGAGAATTCATAGGCAGATCGGGAACCGTCACCGACGTCTATCGGGGGATAAATCAGCTGCTGAAGAGAATCCCCGGCCGGCTGGCCATCGCCACGGTGATCGGCAATGCGCTGTTCTCGTTCGTCACCGGCGTCAGTATCGCTTCCGCCGCCGCGTTTTCGCGGATCGCCTACCCGGAGATGAAACGCTTCGGGTACCACAAGGGCTTCGCCCTCGGCGCCGTCGCCGGGTCGAGCTGCCTGGGCATGCTGATCCCGCCCAGCGTGCTGATGATCGTCTGGGGCATCCTGACCGAACAATCCATCGGCCAGATCTTCGCCGCCGGCGTCATGCCCGGTCTGCTGCTGATGGCCCTGTTCGTGGTCTACGTCTTTGCCCGGGCGGTCATGAACCCGGAACTGGTCGGCGGCGGGGCGGATCAGCAAGCCAGAGCCGTCGGCGCCGAGGTCGCCGCCGCGGAGCCGGACGGGGTGGAGGAGGTTTCCACCGGCCAGTTCATCATCAGCCTGTGCGGCATTCTGCTGGTCATCGTCGCGGTGCTGGGCGGCATCTGGTTCGGCGTCTTCACGCCGACGGAGGGCGCCGGCGCCGGCGCCTTCATCGGCCTCGTGCTGGCGATCATCAAGGGCGCCAGGCTCAAGGACATCATCGACGGCATCCTTCAGGTGGGGCGCACCTCGGCGCCGATCCTGCTGCTGCTGGTGACCGCGGCGCTCTATTCCCGGACGCTGGCCATGACCGGCATGGCCAACGCCATCGAGAGCCTGTTCCTCGGCTCGGGCATGCAGCCATGGATGATCCTCACCGTGATGGTGGTCATCTGGTTCCTGCTCGGCATGATCATCGATTCCATTTCGATCATGCTGCTGACCGCGGCGATCTTCGCGCCCATCGCGGTGAAGATCGGCATCGATCCCATCGCCTTCGCCATCATCGGCATCATCGCCATCGAGGCGGGGCTCTACACCCCGCCCTTCGGCCTGTTGGTCTATACGGTGAAATCGGCGATACAGGGCTTCGATCCGGACATGAACGTGATGACCATCTTCAAGTCGTCGACGCCCTATTGGATCATCATGCTGATCGGGATGGTGATGATCATCAACTTCCCCGCGATCGCCACCTGGCTGCCGTCGCTGCTGTTCCCGTCGTAACGGGGTTCAGTCCGGCGGAAACCGCTCTAAATGGCGGGACCGTCGATCTTCGTGACCGGCACGTTGGTCCAATGCTCACCCGACCCGAGCATGTAGCTCTTGCCGTTCGGCAGGGTCATGATGATGGTCCAGGTGGCGCCGTCATCGGTGGAGAACACCTCGTAAACGGCGCCGTTGCTGCCGAGACCGCGGGCAATCGGGGTCTCCGAATGCTTGCTGTCCAGCTGCTCGACCACGTCGGCCCGGTCGACGCCCGTTTCCGGGCTCAGGACCTGGGCATGCGCGCCGGAGGTTCCAAATACGGCGACACCGGCCATCAGCGATCCAGCGAGAACCATCGCCGGGACCGAGCGACGCATGGTGCCGAAGCGCCTGGCGCCCCGGGAAGCCGCATCCCGCGTAGTTTCCTTGATCGTTTCGATGTTCGTATCGTTCCGCATCGTCCTTCTCCTGATAACTGCCCGGACTGCGTCTCGCCGGCCCGGTCAGTCATGGGAATATCCCCATGATTTCGGGAATCGGTGATTCCCGCTAAGATTCATATAGTTTATTTGAGCGCCCGTTCAATTGCCGTGATCGCGGTCACACTTGCCGAAATAGGGCGCGGCCGGATTAAGTAATTGAAAAATATGGTTAATCTAGGGTTCGTACTCAATTGACTGCGTCATGGCCGGGCCCCGACCCGGCCATCCACGTGTATCACTGCCCCCAAAGCGTGGATCACCGGGTCAAATAAGGTCAATTCGGACGAATTGACCGACCCGGTGATGACGACGTGCGGGTGAGCGGGGAACGGCGGTTCAAGTATTCCGGTTCATATTTCCGTGACGCTTCACCCGGAAGGAGCCTCGAAATTCATCTGGCCTGCCCGGAATTCGGCACCTAAACTCCCCGCCGAACCGCAACCCCCAAGAATCCGGAGGAGGAATTTTCATGGCGAGTGTGAGCCTGGCGGATGCCGACAAGATCATCGATGCGACCATCGACAAAGGCGTGGATATGGGCCTTGCGCCGTTGAGCGTCGCGGTGCTCGATGTCGGCGGCAATCTGGTTGCGTTCAAGAAAAGCGACGGTTCCAGCCTGCTCCGCTTCGAGATCGCCCTCGGCAAGGCGTGGAGCGCGCTTGCCATGTTCACCTCCTCCAAGCAGCTGGGCGACGTGTGGCAGGAGCGTCCCCAGTTCGTTACCGCGTTGATGAATGCGTCCGGGGGACGGATCGTACCCGTGCCGGGCGGCGTCCTGCTCAGGAATTCCGGCGGCGAGATCATCGGCGCCGTGGGGATTACCGGCGACACCTCCGACAATGACGAGATCGCCGGGCGTCACGGTATCGAGGCGGCGGGACTCCGGGTCGAGTAGCCGGGCGATCCCCGGGGGAACGGCGGATGATCGAGTTTTCGATCGTCGCCAACCCCTTGTTCTATGTGGTTGCCGTGCCCGCGGTGCTGTCCATCGGCATCGCCAAGGCGGGCGTCGGCGGCACCGGCGGGCTGGCCACGCCGTTGATGGCGCTGGTCGTCACCGTGCCTCAGGCGGCGGCCATTATGCTCCCCATCATCTGTCTGGCGGACATCTTCGCCGTCTGGGCGTTCCGCAAGCGCTGGCACCGCAGGAACCTGTGGATCATCATTCCGGGAGGCGCCGTCGGCGTCGTGCTCGGCACCCTCGGCTTCAGGTTCCTCGATGAGGCGGCCATCAAGCTGGTGATCGGCGTGATCGCGGTGTGGTTCGCCATCCACTTCTTCGTCGGCATCGACCGCAAACGGGAGGAGCGCCCGCCGACCGGGCCCCATGTCTGGAAAGGCGGGTTCTGGTCGGTGATGACCGGGTTCACCAGCTTCGTGGCGCATGCCGGCGGTCCGCCGATGAGCGTCTATATGATCCCTCAGCGGCTCGACAAATCGGTCTATATGGGGACGCTGGCGTTCTTTTACGCCTTTGTGAACTACGCCAAGATCGGCCCCTATGCGTGGCTGGGAGTCCTCAACCTGACCAATCTCTGGACGTCGATCGTGCTGCTGCCGGTGGTGCCGCTGGGCATCCTGCTGGGCCTTTGGATTCACCGCAACATCCCGGACGTGGTGTTCTACCGCGTCGTCGTCGCGCTGCTGTTTCTGACCGGCGTCAAACTATGCTGGGACGGCGTGCAGCCCTGGATCGGTTGATCATTCCACCGCCAGCAGCTCGGGCAGGATCAAGGTGATCACCGGGAAGGCGATGATGATCGCCACCCGGATGAAGTCGGACGTGATGAACGGGACCACGCCCTTGAAGGTCTCGAGCATGGGCACGTCCTTGGCCATCGAATTGATGACGAAGACGTTGAGCCCGACGGGCGGCGTGATCAGTCCCATCTCGACGACGATCAGCGTGATGATGCCGAACCACAGCTTGGTCTCGTCCGGCCCGAGCCCGAAATCCAGCCCGGCGATGATCGGCCAGAAGATCGGCACCGTCAGCAGGATCATGGAGAGCGAGTCCATGACGAAGCCCAACAGGATGTAGAGGATGATCATCCCCAGCAGGACCACGAACGGCGACAGGCCGGCATTCTGGAAGAAATCGGCGGCGAAGAGCGGCAGTTCCGAGAAGCCGAGGAACGCATTGAAGATCTTCGCGCCCAGCAGAATGAGAAAAATCATCGCCGTGGTTTGCGCCGTCCCCAGGATGGCGTCGAGGAAGCCCTCCAGGCGCATGCCGCCCTTGGTGATGGCAATCAGGAAGGTGCCGACGGAGCCGATGGCCGCGCCTTCGGTGGGGGTGAACACGCCCGCGTAGATGCCGCCCATGACCAGCAGGAAGATGACCAGCACCGGCCAGATTTCCAGGAGCGCCGCCCATTTCGCGGCGCGGGATGCGCGCTCGCCCGCCGGGCCGGCTTCCGGGTTGATGCGGACCACGATGGCGATGGCGAGCATGTAGCCGAGGGCCGCGAGGATGCCCGGAAGGAAGGCGGCCTGGAACAAGGCCGCGACGTTGCTCTCGACCATGATGGCGTAGATGATCAGCACCACCGACGGCGGAATGAGGATGCCCAGCGTTCCGCCCGCCGCCAGCGCGCCGGTGGCCAGCGAGCCCGAATAATTGAACCGGCGCAACTCGGGGAGCGCCACCTGGCCCATGGTCGCCGCGGTGGCCAGCGACGAGCCCGAGATGGCGCCGAAGCCGGCGCAGCCGCCGACCGCGGCCATCGCAACCCCGCCCCGGTGATGGCCGAGCCAGGTATTGGCCGCGGTGAACAGGGCCGACGACAGGCCCGCCTTGGCGGCGAACTGTCCCATCAGCAGGAACAGGGGCACCACCGACAGATCGAAGGTGGTGAACGCCCAATAGGTCTCGGTCTTGAGGTAGCTCAACAACGGTATGGGGCCGGCAATCGTCAGATAACCGGTGATGCCGACACTGATCATGGCAATGCCGATGGGAATACGGACCGCCAGCATCCCGAGGAGGATGACGAAGCCCACGCCGCCAATGGCGAGGGAACTCATGTCTTAGCCCACACCGCCGGAGCCTTCGTCGAAGAACCGTCCGGCGCGGGTTTCGGCGATGGACCGGAAGATGGTGTAGATCACCACGATGACCAGAAAACCCATCAGCAGGATCGAGACGGGGAAGGTCGTCCAGCGGGGAAAACCGATGGTCATGGAGGACTCGTTGTATTTGTACATGTCGATGCCGCCGAAGACCATGCGCCAGGTGAGGAGGGCGCCGATGCCCAGATACAACAACCCGCCGACGGTATCGCAAAAGGTCTTGGCGCGAATTGGCGCCTTGTCCATGAAGAAATCGACGATCACGTTGCCGCGCATCAATTGGCACCAGGGCAGAAAGGCGAACACCGATAGCCCCGTGCCGATGGCGACCAGTTCGAAGTCACCGGGGACCGGCGCGGAAAAAACAAACCGGCCGACGATGCTGACAGTGGTCATCAGGCCGACCAGGCACAGGAGTATTCCCCCTAGGATCGCGAATACGCGTGCAATCCGATAAAGCACCCGGCCCACCGGATCGGCGGGCCGGGAGAAATGTTCCATGCCTTCGGCCATAGAACGATCCCGGACCGCCTTATCGGCGGCCCGGTCTCTGGCTTACTTGGAGTACTTGTCGATCAGGGCGCGGGCGTCCTTCAGGAGCGCCGGACCGTCCACGTTGATCTTCTTCATTTCAGCGAACCAACGGTCGAACACCGGCTCCGATGCCTTGCGGATCTTGGCCACCTCGGCCGGCGGCAGGGTCGCGAACTTGTTCTTTTTCTTGCTCGCGACGACCTTGCGGCCCGGCGCCTCGATATCGCGCCAGTTCTGTCCGGCCTCGCGGGCAATGTTGCGGCCCGAATTGTCGTCGATGACCTTGCGCATATCGGCGGACAGACCGTCATAGCTGCGCTTGTTCATCAGCAGCGTGAAGACGTTGGTGCCGAGACGCGGCTGCGGTCCCGCCAGCTTGGTGAAGTGGCTGACCAGATCCTGGGTCTTGACCGCGGGCGCGATCTCGTAAGGCAGGGTCACGCCGTCGATGACGCCCTTGGAAAGGGCCGGCGGAATCTGGTTCAACGGCATGCCGATGCCCGTCGCGCCGATGGCCTGGAGCATCCACACGCCGCCGCGGGACGCGGCACGCAGCTTCTTGCCCTTCAAATCTTCCATCTTGGAGATCGGGAACTTGGTCTGGAACAGGAAGCCCTCATGGCAGTGAAGCAGCAGCGGCTTGTAGTCCTTGAGGTCGGTGTTGTTCAGGTACTTGTCCTGAAAGTCCTGGAGCGCCAACGTGGTCGAGAGCGCATCCTTGTGGACGAGGGGAAGCTCGAACGGCTCGAGGCGCGGCATGCGGCCCGGGGTGAAGCCCGGAAGGGTCCAGCCGATGTCGACGACGCCGTCACGAACCTGGTCGAGAAGCTGGGGCGCCTTGCCGCCGAGCTGCATGGACCAGAAGGCCTGGACCTTCATCTTGCCCCCGGCAGCCTTGTTCAGCTTTTCGATCCACGGGATATAGAACGTCTTGCCCGGGTTGGCGACCGGCGGAATGAAGGTCATGAACCGGAGCGTCTTTTGGGCGGACGCGGTCTCCGGCATGAACGCCACGGCGGCGGCGAAACCGGCCGCCAGGGCGATGGCAGTACGTGTCTTTGACATGAGGTTCCTCTCTAACGGTTGAACGGTGAAGCCTTGTTTTCAGGGAACGTCGGGAAACGCGCCCCATTGAGTGTCATTGTTCACATCCAGAACAATTTGACAATCGTGCCGTCCGCAAATTCCGGGCAAACTACCCGGGCTTGTGGGCGGTGCCTTTGATCTCGATCAACAGGTGGGGGTGGGGAAGCTGGTGGACGGCAACGGTGGTCCGGGCCGGGCCCGTCCCGGTCTCGAAGTAGCGGTTATAGACCTCGTTGAAGCCGCCAAAATCGTTGATGTTCACGAGAAAACACGTGACGTCCACCAGGTCTTCCAAATCGGCGCCGACGTCTTGGAGGCTGGTCCGCATGTTCTCGAACACCGCCGCGGTCTGCGCCCGGATGTCCAGATTGGTGGTGCCCATCTCATCCACTTCGACGCCGGCGAACGAGTTGTCCGGCTGTCGGGCGCTGGCGCCCGATACGTAAATGGTGTCGCCGACCCGCCTGGCCAGCGGATAATTGGCCCGCGCCCGTACTCTCTTGCCCGATTCATTCGCCGCCATGGTATGCTCCCTTGTTTTTGCCGGCGTTGCCCGCCTCCTATGGCGGAGATAGCATGAACCAGGCGGATAACCAATCAAGGAGAGAGAAGATGGCCGGTTTGGCAGCATTTAATCTTCAGCAATGGATCGACGATCACGCCGAACTGCTGAAGCCGCCGGTCGGCAATGCCCAGATCTGGGAGGGGACGGATTTCATGGTGACCATCGTCGGCGGTCCCAATGTCCGGACCGACTATCATGACGATCCCGTCGAGGAGTTCTTCTATCAGCTCAAGGGCGACATGGTGCTGCGCATCCAGGAAGACGGGAAACCCAAGGATGTGCCGATCAGGGAGGGGGACATTTTCCTGCTGCCGCCGCATGTCCGGCATTCGCCGCAGCGCCCCGCCGACAGCGTCGGCCTGGTCATCGAGTATCAGCGTCCCAAGGGCGCGCCCGACGCCTTCGAATGGTATTGCGAGGAGTGCAACGCGCTGGTGCATCGCCGGGAAGTGATGCTGGAGAGCCTCGTCGACGACCTGCCGCCGGTGTTCGAGGAATATTACGGCGACGCCAGGTTCCGGACCTGCCCTTCGTGCGGCCACGAAAACCCGGGCAGGGAATAGGGTCCGGCCCCGATCAGGGGATTCTCGGTTTCGCGGATTTGTGTTTCAAGCTTTCTCGCTCAGCCGCAAGTCGTCATCACCGGGCTTGACCCGGTGATCCACGTCTAGCGGTACACGGCACACGTGGATGGCCGGGTCCGGGCCCGGCCATGACGCAGTCATTTTATGCCTCATCGCCGCGACACGCGTAGGGGCGGCTCAATCGAGTCCGGACCCTAGGACGGCGAGCAGCGCCCGGCCGTCCCAAACCGCGACCGTGCGGCCGCGGAAGGGCGCGGTAAATTCAGGCGCCGGTCCGGCCGTCAGGCGGTGGGTGGAACCGACGATCTTGGCCTTGGGGTTCCGTTCCAGCCAGGCCCTGAGTTTTTTTGAATCCGTGGTCGCGATGTTGGGCTCCAAACGGCCGAGGAAATTGTACTGGCCGTGATATTTGCCCAGGTGGGCGATGGCGTAGCCCCGGTCCTGCAGATCCTTGAGATGGAAGGCGATGCCCCTGAGGTCGTAGGCCCGGCCGAGTTGCGGCCCGGCGACCCCGTGGGCGGTCACCAGAATGGCGGCCGAGACCATCGCCAGGCCGAGCATCCGCGACGCGGCGCCCGTGCGGCGCGCCAGAACCGGCAACAGGAGGCCCGCGCCCAGGGGCGCCAGCGCCCAGAGCGGCGAGTAGGCGGTCAGCCAATCGTCGAGGCCCCGCACGTCGAGCGCCAGGGCCGGGACGAATGCCGGGGCGAACCCGACGAAGGCGGCGAAAGCCAGCGCGGCCAGCGCCCAGGGCAGGAGATCGCCCCATCCGCCGGCGCGCCTCCGGCGGACGGCGTACTCGATGATTCCGGCGCCGATCAGGGCGGCGGCCGGCAACAGGGGCAGCAGGTAATGGGGCCGCTTGCCGCTGATCAGCGACAGGACGATCAGGGCGGCGACGATCCACACCGCCGCCAGGCGGGTGCCGCTGTCGCCGCCGTGTTCCCCGAGCCAGCCGCCGGCGGCTCGCCAGAAGGCGGGCCAGATGATCCACGGCAGCAGGATCACCGGCAGCAGCGGCAGATACCACCAGACCGGCAGGCCGTGGTCGAACGAGTCGACCACCCGGCCCGCCGACTGGCCCCAGAAGATGGCGTTGCGGTAGTCCTCGCCGCCGGCGGACCCGGCAGGCAGCGCCCAGGCAAGGGCGATCGCCGCGCCGAGCGCCGCGCCCGCCAACGCCCCCAGGTACCATCGGACCCAGTCGCCGCCTCCGGACCGTCCCATGTCCCGCTCCGTGTCCCGCCAGAGGGGCGCGAACAAAGCCGGAGGCAGCAGAAACACCAGGATCACCGGCCCCTTGGTGAGCACCCCGAACCCGATGCCGGCGGCGAACAGGAGCCAGCCCCGGACCCGGCGGGCCCCTTGTTCAGCCGTGGCCGCATCGACCAGTCCGTGAATGCCCACGAGCGCCCAGAAGGTGAGGATCAGGTCGAACATGGTGAGCGTGGTGTACAGACCCCAGAACACGCTTCCCAAAAGAAACAACGGCGCGAGGAGGTGGATATCCCGATCCGGCCACAGGCGCCTGGCGAGGCCGGCGGTGAGAAACACGCATCCCAGCCCGAACGCCGGCGAGACCAGCCGGGGCCACCAGTCGTTGACCCCGAGCACGCTCCACCCGGCCTGCATCAGCCAGAACAGCAGCGGCGGTTTGTGGCTGTAGGGATCGCCGTTGAGATGGGGCACCAGGAAATCGTCCCTGAGCCACATCTCCCACGCCACGCCCACATAGCGGGTCTCGTCGACCGGCAGAATGGGACGGAAAAACAGCGCCGCCGCCACCAGAACGGCCCACAGGCCGGTCCAGAGCAGCGGGGCGGGAATGGGAAATCTGACCACGTTCAAGCTTCCGGTCGGAGGTTCCGCGAGGGTTTGGGCGCTGTGTACTCCGGCCGTCGCGGGAGTGCAACGACTTCACATATCGGGGAGGCCGTAATCCAGGTCTATCCAAACCCGGTAAAGGGGATGTAAATTCGCTTGGCCGGACCAACGGACGGCCGGCTCGGGCCAAGAGGATCAGGTTTATGAATTTCGCACGGACGCTATTCGCCGCCGCCCTGGGCATCGCGGTTTTCACGTTTCAGCCGCAGGCGGAAGCCAATCAGGGGCTGGTGCTGACCGACGAGGTCAAGCAGGCGCTCATCGGCGCCAAGCCCATTTCGAATCGGGATGTGGACCGGGAGACCTTCGACGGCAAGCCGGTCCTGGTGACGTTTTTCGCCAGCTGGTGAATGACCTGCCGGGCGGGGTTCGTGCAACTCCGTGAATTTCTGGACGAAGGCGGCCTCGACAAGTTGACGGTCATCGCGGTCAATTGGGACGAAGGGCGCTACGGCAACCCGTCCGACCGCCGGCTGAGCCGGATGGTCAAGGGGTTCCACCCGGCGATCAAGGCGGTCTCCATGAACGAAGCGGTGATGAAGCATTTCAGTCCGGTCACCTACGTGCCGGCGAGCTTCATATTCGACAAATCGGGCAAGAAGATCTTCGGTGACGGCACCCGGATGTATCTGGACAAGCAGCGCGTCGCCGAGTTCGCCGAAAAACTCCAGTAGGGATTGGTTCCCCCGCTGCCGCCCGGGCTGAACGAATAGGCGGCATGGCCGGGCAAGGTTCCCTCTCCCCCGGAGGGAGAGGGACGCGGAGGCTTGGCGAGCTTGCGAGCCTAGCCGTAGCTGGGTGAGGGGGAGAGTCGTTTCACCCCCACCCCAACCCTCCCCCGTCAAGGGGGAGGGAGATTTTTTAGCCCTTGCGCCGGCGTCCGTCCGGGCTAAATGTATAGACGAGTGCCGTCCCCTCGCCGGGGCGGTGTTTTGCGTTTTGGAGGCCAGCTATGCAGATTTATACGGTCAATTTGGGAGGTACCTCCCAAATGGGTGTCAATAAATGTCCATGAATGTCCATGAATGTCCATACCGCCGAAAACGCCGCTATGCGCCCGGTGCATGGCTCGCGTCCCGAGATACCCGTGGCGGGACCGGTCCCGTTGCGTGACCGCGCGATCCGGTCCCGACGTCCGCTAATTCCCCTCCGCGGTCTTCGGCGCGGCGGCCGGGTTCCACTGGCCCCGGCGCATGCGGGTGACGGTTTGGGAGGAAAACACGCCGGCCTTCATGAACGGCTCGCCCTGGGCGAACTCATCGGCCGCCGCGCGGTCCGGCACGTTGATGATCAGCACGCTGCCGGTGCGGGTCTCGCCGTCGTCGGCCAGCGTCGCGCCGCCCAGCACCAAAATGTCCTCGTGGGCGTCGAGATAGGCGAAATGCTCGTCGCGCGCGCCGGCGCGGCGCTCGCCCGCGTCGGGCGCATCCACCCCGTAGACCATGTAGAGCACGATTCCCTCCCTCGGCGAATTCAGCCCGGACCAATGTGGCTGATAATTCAGCCCGATCCAAGGCCCGAACCAAGGATGGACTCACCGGGCCCGCTGGGCCATGATCCCGCGCTCCGCATTGCGGAAAATTGGTTGATAATTCCCGGAGGACCCAATGGGCCAGCTTGTTGACGGGAAGTGGACTGACGAGGATTTGCCGCGCAACGAAGGCGGCAAATTCGTCCGCAAGGAAAGTCCCTTCCGCAAATTCATCACCGCGGACGGATCGTCCGGCTTCAAGGCGCAACCCGACAGATACCATCTCTACGTCTCTCATAACTGACCGTGGGCTTACCGAACCGTGCTGTTCCGGAAGCTCAAGGGACTGGAAGACATGATCAGCGTTTCCATCGCCTCCTCCACCGCGCGGGAGCAGGGATGGAACTTCAACGGCGACGAGGCGACCACCCTTGACGAGGTCAACGGCGCCAAGCGCCTCCACGAGGTCTATTCCAAGGCCGATCCCGCCATCACCTGCCGGGTGACCGTGCCGGCGCTGTGGGACAAACAGGAAGAAACCATCGTCAACAATGAAAGCTCCGAGATCATCCGGATGCTGAACTCGGAGTTCGACGGCCTCACCGGCAATAACCTGGATTTCTATCCTGAATCGCTCCGGGGTGAGATCGATGCGGTGAACGAGGTGATCTACGAGACGGTCAACAACGGCGTTTACAGGACCGGTTTCGCTTCGACCCAGGAGGCCTACGAGGAGGGCTACCACAAGCTTTTCGCCACCCTGGACGGGATGGAGGAGCGCTTGTCCGGGCAACGCTATCTGGCCGGCGACCGGCTGACCGAGGCGGACTGGCGGTTCTTCGCCACGCTGATCCGGTTCGACATCGTCTATTACGGCCTGTTCAAGTGCAACAGGAAGCACATCTACGAATATCCGAACCTGTGGAACTACACCCGGGAGCTTTACCAGTATCCGGGCGTGGCCGAGATCTCCAACATCGAGCACATGAAGAAGGGCTACTACGCGCCGGGGATGCGCAATCCGACCGGCATCTACCCGCTGGGCCCGGACCTCGACTACGACGAGCCGCACGACCGGGGACGTTTCCCGGCGGCGGATATCCACTAACCACAGGACCCGAGAGACCGCTCTATGCCAACTCCCACGAGTGACGTCATCGATTTCGAGAAGCGGGGGGCCAATGGCGCCATTGGCCTCATCACCATCAACAACCCGCCGGCCAATGCGCTGAGCTTCGCCGTCGTCAAAGGCGCCCTGGAGGCGCTCAACGCCTGCCTCGAAGATGACGGGATCGAGGCGGTGGTGCTGACCGGCGCGGGCCGCATGTTCGTCGCCGGCGCCGACATCCGGGAATTCTCCGTCCCCCGGCCCGATGACGTGCCCGAACTCAATGCGGTGATCGATGCGTGCGAGGCGTCGCCCAAGCCGGTGGTCGCGGCGATCAACGGCATCGCCTTCGGCGGCGGGCTCGAACTCGCCATGGGCTGCCATTACCGGCTGATTTCTTCCGCCGCCCAGGTCGGCCAGCCCGAGGTCAATCTCGGTATCATCCCGGGCGGCGGCGGCACGCAGCGGCTGCCGCGGCTTGCCGGTATCGATGCGGCGCTGGAGATGTGCGTCTACGGCAAGCCCATCAAGGCGGCGAAGGCGGGCGAACTGGGCATCGCCGACGAGGTGGTCGAGGGCGACATCGTCGAACGGGCCATTGCGTTCGCCGAGGAGGTCGCCGGCCGGCCGCCGCGCCGGACGGGCGAGCAGACCGGCAAGCTCGCCGGGCTCGACACGGCCAGGCTCGAGGAAATCCGCGAAGACATCAAGAAGAAGCAGCGGGGCGTGATGGCGCCGCTGGTGGCCATCGACATGATCGAGGCGGCCGCGGCCAAGCCGTTCGAGGAGGGCCTCAAGGCCGAGCGGGCCGAGTTCGTGAAGCTCCGGGATTCCGATCAGTCGGCGGCCATGCGCTACATGTTCTTCGCCGAGCGCGAAGCGGCCAAGATTCCCGGCATCGGCAAGGACGTGGCGGCGCGGAAGATCGAAAAGGCCGCCATCGTCGGCTCCGGCACCATGGGCGGCGGCATCGCCATGAACTTCGCCAACGCGGGCATTCCGGTGACGGTCCTGGACGTGGACCGGGGCGCTCTCGATGCGGGCCTCGCCAAGGTGAAGCAGAATTACGACGGCTCGGTCTCGCGGGGCCGGATGACCGAAGAGCAGGTCGCGGAGAGAATGGGCCTGATCGCCGGCACCACCGATTATGCGGACCTGGCGGACGCCGACATCGTGATCGAGGCGGCGCTCGAGGACATGGACCTCAAGAAGAAGATCTTCGCCACCCTGGACGAGACCTGTAACCCCGACGCCATCCTGGCCTCCAATACGTCATCCCTCGACATCAACGAGATCGCCGCCGCCACCGACCGCCCGGACAAGGTGGTCGGCATGCACTTCTTCAGCCCGGCCAACGTGATGAAGCTGGTGGAGAACGTGCGGACGGCCAAGGCCTCCAGGGAAAGCCTCGCCACCCTGATGCAGCTCTCCAAGGGCTTGGGCAAGACCGGCGTCATGGTCGGGGTCGGCGACGGCTTTGTCGGCAACCGCATGTTCCACGTGGCGAAGCGGATCGCCGAGTTCCTGGTCGAGGAGGGCGCCATGCCCTGGGACGTCGACGCGGCGCTCTACGACTGGGGCTTCGCCATGGGGCCGTTTGCGGTCAACGATCTCGCCGGCATCGACATCGGGATCGCCATCCGCGAAGCGCAGAAAAGCCTCTATCCCGGCCGCCGCGAGCCGGTGATCGTGTCCAGGCTTTACGAGATGGGCCGCTACGGCCAGAAGGCCGGCAAGGGCTGGTACGATTACTCGGAAGGCCGCAGGGGCAAGCCCGACCCCGAGGTGGAGGCGCTGATCCTCGAGACTTCCAAGGAGCTGGGCATCGAGCGCCGGGCGTTCTCCGGCGCGGACATCGTCCAGGCCTATCTGACGGCGCTCGCCAATACGGGCGCCCGCGTGCTCGACGAGGGGCTCGCCATCCGCTCCAGCGACATCGATGTGATCTGGAACTACGGCTACGGCTTCCCGCGCCGCCGCGGCGGTCCCATGTTCCACGCCGATCTGGTCGGTCTCGACAAGATCCTCGCCAAGGCCGAGGAACTGCACGCGGCCTATGGCGATTGGGTGAAACCGGCGGAACTGCTCAAGTCCTCTGCGGCCGAGGGCGGGAAGTTGAAAGACTTCAAGGCGGGGTAAAGGAAAATCCCCCTCACCCAGCTCCGGCTAGGCTCGCTTGGCTCGCCAACCCAACGCATACCACACCCACCAGGGGAGAGGGAAAAATTTATCCCTCCCCAGATCGGAAGA
>JAJDXO010000054.1:10000-30178 GCA_022823235.1 Rhodospirillales bacterium | reverse complement strand
AAACCGCCAAAGGTCGCCACCACCGCCTGCATGCGAAAACTCATCGTCATCCTCAACGCCATGGTCCGGGACAATCAACCCTGGCAAACAGCCACATGAAAAAAACGCCGAACACAGTTGCTCTCCCGCCAGGGGAGAGGGAACGCATGTCGTCATCTCCCGGGCTTGAATTACCCCCGAATTGGCGTTTCAGTAGGGACGGTCCATGGATGGGTCCGCTCCGGACGAAACGGCCTGAGGAAACAGTATGTCTGATCCGCTGAAAATCGCCGTCATCGGTGGGGGGCCGGGCGGTCTCTTTTTCTCCATCCTGATGAAAAAGGAGAACCCGGCGCACGACATCACCGTCTACGAACGCAATCGCGCCGACGATACGTTCGGCTTCGCGGTCGTGTTCTCCGACGAAACCCTCAAGGGCTTCATGGGGCGGGACGAAAAGACCCACGAGGCCATCACCGAGGCCTTCGGCTATTGGGACGAAATCGAGGTCCGCTACCGGGACCGGCGCATCCGGTCCGGCGGTCACGGGTTTTGCGGCATCTCGCGCATCCAGCTGTTGAATCTCCTGCAGGCGCGGGCGGCGGAACTCGGCGTCGCCATCAATTACGAGTACGAGGTGGACAATCTGGACCAGTTCGCCGGCTGCGATCTCATCCTGGGCTCGGACGGGGTGAACAGCTGGGTCCGGGAAACCTACAAGGACCGGTTCAACCCGACCATCGACTACCGGAAGACCAAGTTCGTCTGGCTCGGCACCACCCATGTGTTCGACGCGTTCACGTTCATCTTCCGCGAGAACGAACACGGCTGGCACTATCTGCACGCCTACCGCATGGGCAAGAACCAGTTCGGCGACCAGGGCGCCACCTGGATTCTCGAATGCCACGAAGACACCTGGAGGAACGCCGGCTTCGACAGGATGACCGAAGACGAGACGGTCGCCTATTACGAGGAGATGTTCAAAGAGGAGCTGGAAGGCCATCCGATGATCGCCAACCGCTCCATCTGGCGCAACTTTCCCGCCGTCTACAATGAGAACTGGCACTTCGACAACGTCGTGCTGATCGGCGACGCCTGCCACACCGCCCAGTTCTCCATCGGCTCCGGCACCAAGATCGCCATGGAGGACGCCATCGCCCTGGCCGACGCCATGACCGCGCACGGCAGGGACGTGAAGGCCGGCCTCCGGGCCTATGAGGAGGCGCGCAAGGACGAGGTGGGCATGCTGCAGCACACGGCGCTGGTCAGCCTGCAATGGTACGAGAACGCGCGGCGCTACAACGTCTTCGATCCGCCGCAGTACGCCTTTTCGTTCCTGACCCGCTCGAAAAGCGTGACCTACGAGAACCTGAAAATGCGGGATCCGGCCTACGGCGCCGACGTGGACCGGTGGTTCGCCGACATCGTCCGCGGCCAAGGCTTCGACGTGCCCCACAACGATCCGCCGCCGCCCATGTTCACGCCGTTCCGGATCGGCGGGATGGTGGTGGAAAACCGGGTGATGGTCTCGCCCATGTGCCAGTATTCGGCGGACGACGGGACGGTCACCGACTGGCATCTGGTGCATCTCGGCGGCTTCGCCGTCGGCGGCGCCGGGCTGGTCTACACCGAGATGACCGACGTTTCCCGGGAAGGCCGCATCAGCCCCGGCTGCGCCGGCATGTACAAGGCGGAGCACGTCGGCGCCTGGAAGCGGATCGTCGATTTCGTCCACGACAACAGCCGCGCCAAGATCTGCATTCAGCTGGCCCATGCGGGGCAGAAGGGCTCGACCAAGCTTTCATGGGAGGGGGACAACGAGCCCCTCGACGAGGGCAACTGGGACATCGTTTCGGCCTCGGCCCGGGCCTACCAGGCGGGCAATCAGGTGCCGAAGGAGATGGACCGGGCCGATATGGACAAGGTCCGGGACGACTTCGCCCGCGCGGCCGAAATGGCGGACCGGGCCGGGTTCGACATGCTCGAAATCCACATGGCCCACGGCTATCTGCTGTCCAGCTTCATCTCGCCGCTCTCCAACGTGCGGACCGACGAGTATGGCGGGCCGCTCGGGAACCGGATGAAGTTCCCGCTGGAGGTCCTTCGCGCCGTCCGCGAGGCATGGCCGGCCGGGAAACCCGTCGCGGTCCGCATCTCGGCCACCGATTGGGTCGAGGACGGCGGCCTCACCGGAGACGATGCCGTTGAGGTGGCGAGGATGCTCAAGGAGAACGGCGCGGACATCATCGACGTTTCGGCCGGGCAGACCTCGACGGACGCCGAACCGGTCTATGGCCGCATGTTCCAGGTCCCGTTTTCGGAGCAGGTTCGCCTGGAGGCCGGGGTGCCGACCATCGCGGTCGGCAACATCACGTCGGCGGACCAGATCAACACCATCGTCGCCTCGGGCCGGGCGGACATCTGCGCGCTCGCGCGCCCGCACCTGCTCGATCCGCACTTCACCCTGAAAGCCGCCGCCCATTACGGCTACAGGGACCAGGCGTGGCCCAACCAGTATTTGAGCGCCAAACCCCAGGCCGAGACCGTGGCCGAGCGGGACAACCAGGCCCTGGCCGAACTGCGCGCGGCGGCGAAGCCGCCCAGCCAGTGGCAGTACTGGGGCGCGGCCAAGAAGGACGCCGCCGAGTAGGCGGGCTTAACCCGCTGTCGTCATCGCCGGGCTTGCCCCGCAAGCCGTCATCACCAAGTCGAACCCGTCATCACCGGGCAAGGACCCGGTGATCCACGTGGATGGCCGGGTCCGGGCCCGGCCATGACGCTTTGGCGGTGCCAATGTCAAACCGCTACGTGCCCAGCCGGCCGCCGATCTCCGGGCTGTCCTCGGCGTAGCGGTAGGCCCGAAAGGCGGCGTTGAGGTCGCCGTGGATGGGCAGCGGCGGCTCCCATTTGGTCGAATAGGGAGAAATGTACTCCCAAACGACCTCGCCGTCCGGCGCGACCTCGAATATGCACCCGGCCAGCCCCTCGCAAATCAGGGTGTTGCCCGATGCCAGTCGCTGGGCCCCGGAGATGGCGGCGCTGAAGAAGCTGATCGACGGGTTGCCCTGATACTCCCATACCGTCTCGCCGGACTTGGGATCCAATTCCAGGACCTTGGAGCCCATGGGCCGTTGACCGACCCGGTTGGCGAACATCAGGATGTTGCCGTTGTCGAGAATCTGGACGTCATGGGGCAGGCCCCATTCCCGATTCTGAAGGCTCCAGAGAATGTCGCCGCTCGGCTTGTCGATACAGGCAAAGTAGTTGAGGTCCCGGAAATTGACGATGATCGAATTTTCGTCGACCGGGAACACCGTGTTGGTGTGCCCCCATTCGGCGCGGCCGACGGCGGGGGGAATGGGGAAATCATCGACCTCCAGATTGTCTTGCGCGTGCCATTCCCAGACGACGTTGCCGCCGGCATCGACCTCCCGGACATTGTCGCCCCAGACGCCGTCCGGGTGTTCGGTACCGGGTTGGCCGCCCTTGACGCGCGCGGCGCGCTCCTCGGTGAGCAGTTCCCAGCCGAGATAGATGGTGTTGCCGTTGGGCAAGCGGCGCATGTCATGGTGCTGGTACTTGTCGCGATGCTCCCAGACGACGTTTCCGTCCCAATCAAGCTCGCGCATGATGCCGCCCGGCGGCACGAGGCCGGACGGGGCCTCGCCGCTGATCAGATTGACGAACAGATTGCCGTTCTCCAGAAGATAGCTGAGCCCGGCGATTTTCTCCTTGTGGGTCCACTGCTGAACCACCTCACCCGCCATGTTGACGATGTAGGTGTCGTGGCCGAACAGGTTCGAAAATATGGTCAGGCCGGGTGTCGCCTTCGCCGTATCGTGGTGGGTAATCCCTTTGGGAACGTAGTGCATGGTTCCTCCTATGCGGCGGCGCAGCCGTTGATTTCGGGGCTGTCTTCGGCGTAGCGGTAGGCGCGGAACGGAGCGCCCACGTTGCCGTCCCAGTCGGCCTTGCCCTCCAAATTCAGCGTGATGCCCTTTGGCTCGAACCGCATCAATCGTTTCCGAACGCCGCCCGGGCCTGGCCGGCGATGACCAGTTTCTGAATTTCCGACGTTCCTTCGTAAATGCGCAGCGCGCGGATTTCCCGGTAGAGTTTTTCCACGGTGCGCCCCGACACCACGCCTTCGCCGCCGAAAATCTGCACCGCCTGATCGATCACCTGCTGGGCGCTCTCGGTGGCGTGCAGCTTGGCCATGGCCGATTCCCGCGTGACGCGGGCTTCCCGGACGTCCTTGGTCCAGGCCGAGCGGTAAACCAGCAAGGCCATGGCGTCGACGGCCACGGCCATGTCGGCGATTTTTTCCTGGATGAGCTGGAACTCGGCGATGGCCGAGCCGAAGGCGTGGCGGGATTCCGCGCGGCCGATGGCCTCGTCCATGGCGCGCCGCGAGAATCCGAGAGCCGCCGCGCCCACGGTGGAG
Organism: Rhodospirillales bacterium; assembly: GCA_022823235.1. Classification (GTDB taxonomy): domain Bacteria; phylum Pseudomonadota; class Alphaproteobacteria; order Rhodospirillales; family UBA2165; genus JAJDXO01. Next base: position 25,755 of record JAJDXO010000054.1, on the reverse strand, counting down.
CGGAAGACGTCCAGCGTCGCCATGGCGATCTTGAACCCGTCGCCGCCCTCGCCCAGCCGATGCGAGCCGTCGACCCGGCAGTCGCTGAATTGAAGGGTGCCCAGGGGATGGGGGGCGATAACGTCGATGCGCTCCGAAACCGACAGCCCCGGATTGTCCGTATCGACCACGAACGCCGAAATTCCCCGCGCGCCCTCCGCCTCGCCGGTGCGGGCGAAGACCACGTAGTGATCGGCGATGCCCGCGTTGGAGATCCAGGTCTTCTCGCCGTTGATCACCCAGCCGTTGCCGTCGGCTTCGGCCGCCGTGGTCATGTTGGCGACATCCGAGCCGGCGCCCTTTTCCGAGATCGCGAAGGCGGCCATTTTCTCGCCGGCCGCCACGGGCGGCAGGTAACGGCCTTTCAGTTCATCCGAGCCGAACAGCGATATGGAGCCGGTGCCGAGCCCCTGCATGGCCATGGCGAAATCGGCGAGACCCGAATAGTAGGCCAGGGTTTCACGGGCAATGCACAGACTGCGCACGTCGAAGCTCTCGAAGGAGCCGCCATAGGCCGCGGGCACGCACGCCCTGAACCAGCCGGCGGCGCCGATGGCCGTGACCAGCTCCCGCATTTGGGCGTCCAACTGATCGTTATCGCGGGGTTCGTCTTCGGTGATGCCGGGAATGGCCGCGGCCGCCCACTCACGGATGCCCCGGGCATATTCCCGGTGAGCATCCTCGAAGAACGGCCAGTGGAGGAAGGTGGTGTCGGGCATCGCCTAATCGCCCTCGAAGACCGGCTTTTCCTTCGCGGCGAAGGCCCGGTAAGCCCGCTTGAAATCCTCGGTCTCCATGCAGACCGCCTGGGCCTCCGCCTCCGCGGCAATCGCCTGCTCGACGCTCATATCCCACTCGTCGTTCATCATCTTCTTGGTGACGGCGTGGGCGAAGGTCGGACCGGCCGCAAGCCTGTGCGCGCTCTCCAGCGTTTTTTCCAGTAAGTCGCCGGACGGGTAGAGCGCATTGAAGAAACCCCAGTCGAGGGCTTCCTCGCCGGACATGGATCGGCCCGTATAGAGCAGCTCCGCCGCGCGGCCCTGGCCGATGATCCGCGGCAGGATGGCGCATGCGCCCATATCGGCGCCCGACAGCCCGACCCGGACGAAGAGGAACGCCACCTTGGCGCCGGCCGTGCCGTAACGGAGATCGCTCGCCATGGCGAGTATGGCGCCCGCGCCGGCGCACACCCCGTCCACGGCGGCCAGGATCGGCTGCGGACAGGCCCGCATCGCCTTCACCACGTCGCCGGTCATGGCGGTGAACGTCCTCAGCTCGTCACCGTTCATGTCGACCAGCGGGCCGATGATGTCGTGGACGTCGCCGCCGGAGCAGAAGTTCCCGCCGGCGCCGGTGATCACCACCATCTTGACGTCGTCCACATCGTTCAACGCCCGGAAGGTGTCGCGCAGTTCCGCATAGCTCTCGAAGGTGAGAGGATTTTTCCGTTCCGGGCGGTTCAGGGTGACGGTCGCCACCTTGCCGTCGACGGACCAGTCGAAGTGTTCGGCCTTGATGTCGGATGCGTTCATGGAGTTTCTCTAGGGCGTTTCTCTAGTTGGTCACCGAACCGCCGGAGACGACGATGCTCTGGCCGGTGATCGCGGCGGACGAGGGGAGCGCGAGCCAGGCAACCGTCTCGGCAACCTCATCGGGTGTGATCAGGCGGCCGATGGGGCTGGTTCCGGCCAGATGGGCACGGACGTCGTCCGCCGACTGGCCGGTTTTCTCGACGATATTGTCGACCGCTTCGGCCACAAGGTCGGTGTCCGTGTAGCCCGGGCAGACGGCGTTGACGGTGACGCCCTTGGCGGCGCATTCCAGCGCCAGGGAGCGGGTGAAGCCGACGACCCCGTGCTTGGAGGCCGAGTAGGCGGCGATATAGGGGTAGCCGCGCAGCCCCACGGTGGAGGAAATGTTGATGATCCGGCCATAGCCGGCCTCGCGCATGGCCGGATAGACCTGTTGGGTGCAAAGGAACGTGCCGGTCAGATTGAGCCCGATGGTCATTTCCCAGAATTCCATGCTCATCCGGTGCATGGGCGCGCTTTTCCCGACGCCGGCATTGTTGACCAGGATATGAGCCGGGCCCAGTTCGCCCTGCACGGATTCGAAAGACGCCGCCACGTCGCCGGCCCTGGAGACGTCGGCGGCGGCGGATGCCACCTGAACGCCGTGTTCGGCCGAGATTTCCCGGGCCTTGGCGTCGAGATCCGATTGGCTGCGGGCAATCAGCGAGACGTTCGCCCCCATCCGGGCGAGAAACGCGGCGCATGCCGCGCCGATACCCTTGGAGCCGCCGGTGACGATGGCATGCTGCCCGGCGAGCGCCTTGCCAGCGAACATGTTGGATTGGGCCGAAAGCTCCGGCGCGTTGTCGTCCATTCATGACCTCCTTGCGGCCGCTACTGTGGCCAAAGGGAAGTCGTTGGGCAAGCCCGGCAGGCCAGGTGTCCCACTACTCGCCGCTCTTCAGAATCTCGTCGATGGTCACCATCCGGCCTTCCCGGGCCGACTTGACGCCGGCCCGGATGACCGCCAGCGAGCGGGTCGCCCATTCGCCGCCGACCTCGGGTTCGGCATCGTCCCGGATGCAGTCGCCGAATTCCTGCATCTGCTCGGCGATGGTGTCGTTCTTTTCGAACGGCACGTGTTCGGGCGTCTCGTCGCCCTGTTCCAGGAAATGCATGCCGGTGTGCAGGGTGTAGAGCGCCGACGCCTTTTTGCCGTAGATGTTCATGACGTAGTTCTCGCCCGCCGAGGCGTAGCCGGCATTGAGGGTCGAGACGGCGCCGTTTTCATGTCTGAGCACCAGACCGGCCACATCGGGGTTGTCGCCCGGGAGCACGAGCTGGGACAGCATGCCCGAAACCTCGACGACGGGTCCGATGATCATCTCCAGGACATCCACATAATGGGGGCCGATTTGCAGCATCACGCCTCCCGGCATGCCCTCGGCGGTATAGCGCCAATGCCCCTCGTCGAAGGCGCCCAGGCGGTCGCGGCTGATATTGGCCTCGGCCTGGACCAGAATGCCGAAGTCGCCGTTCCTGACCTTCTCGTGGACCCACCGGAATTGGCTTTCGCGCCGGCGCTGAAAGCCGATGGACAATTTGACGCCGGCGTCCCGGCAGATCCTGGTGATCTCGGCGCCTTCGCCGGTGGAATTGGCGATGGGCTTGTCGAGAAACACATGCTTGCCGGCTTCCGCCGCCCGGCGCGTGGTTTCCAGGTGGATGTCGTTGGGCGTCGTGTTGACGATGCCGTGGATATCCGGATCGGCGAGGATGTCCTCGTAGCTGTCATAGGCCTTGCAGCCGTATTCCTCGGCGAAAGCCCGGCGCTTTTCCTCGGACCGGGTGAAGCAGCCGGCGATGTCCACCCCCGGCGCCCGCGTCACCCCGTCCGCGAGAACGTTGGACCACCAGCCGATGCCCAGGGATGCCAGTCGGATTGTTTCGCTCATTGTCGTGTTGCTCCGTCGGATAAGCGCCGGGACCGGTGCTCGGCGTAGAAGGACCAGAAGATCGAAAGCGCCGCCAGGCCCAGGAAGACGACGCTGAACGGCGAGGTGAAGAAGATCGTGGGATCGCCCTGAGAGGCCGCGAGAGACACCCGAAGATGCTCCTCGAGCGGCCGGCCGAGAACCAAAGCCAGGAGCAGCGGCACCACCGGCATGTCGAGCCAGCGCATGGCGAGGCCCAGCAGCCCGAACCCGAACATCACGTAAACGTCGAAGAAATTGTTGCGCAGCGCGTAGGAGCCGATGACGCACAAAAGCGCGATCGTCGGCATCAACAGCGCATTCGGCGTCGCCAGAACCTTGACCAGCAGCCGCAGGCCGAGGAATCCGATGACGATGTTGAAGAAGTTGGCGTACATGAAGGAGAAGATCACGCCGAAGGCGAAGCCCCCGTTTTCGACGAACAGCAGCGGTCCCGGCGCGAGGCCGTGAATCAGCAGCGCGCCGATGAGGATCGCGGTGACGGGATCGCCCGGGATCCCCAACGTCATCATCGGCACCAGCGCGCCGCCGGTGACCGCGTTGTTGGCGCTTTCCGGCGCGGCGATTCCCTCGGGCGCGCCCTTGCCGAATTCGTCACGGTTCTTTGAGACCCGCTTGGTGTAGTCGTAGCTGATGAACGCGGCGATGGGACCGCCGGCGCCCGGCAGAATTCCAAGAAACGCGCCGACCGGCGCGCCGATGGCGACGGGCAGCCTGATCCGTTTCAGGTCCGCCCAGCGGGGCAGCACCCGCTTGATGCGCGCGGCCTCGTACCGGGTTTCCTTGTCGCCGATCAATTCGACGAAATTGTCGACCAGCTGGGGGATGGCGAACAGGCCGATCAGCGCCGTCAGGAAGTGGATGCCGGCGATCAAATTTACCTGGCCGAAGGTGAACCGCTGCGACCCCATCATGGGGTCCTGGCCGATGGTGACGATCATCAACCCGATGACGGCGGAGAGCAGGCCCTTGATCACCGATTTGGCGGCGAAGCTGCAAATGATCGTCAGGCCGAAAAAAACCAGACTGAACAAATCCGGCGACTGGAACCGGAGCGCGATCTCCGCCAGCAGGGGCGCGATGAAAAACAGTCCGGCGAACGAGACCATGCCGCCGATAAAGCTCGCCGTGATGGCGAGGCCCAGCGCCCGCCCGGCCTCTCCCCGCTGGGCGAGGGGATGGCCGTCGAGGCCGGTGGCCGAGGCCGACGGCGTGCCCGGGATGTTGAGCAGGATCGCCGAGAAACTGCCGCCGGTCATGCCCGAGACGTAGAGGCCGAGGAGCAGGGCGATGGAGATGGTCGGCTCCAGGACGAACGTCAGCGGCAGGACGATGATGATGCCGGTGGAGATGGTCATGCCCGGGATCATCCCGACGACCAGGCCGAGCAGCGAGCCGATGCCGGTGGCGATCAGGCTCGACATCATGCTGGCCTGGGCAAATCCGTCGACGATATCCGGGTTCATGAAATCACCCCCGAAAGAATGCCGCTCGGCAGCAGGATCAGAAAAACGCCGCGAAATAGGTAGAACAGGGCGAGGGAAATGCCGATGGAGCCGCCCAATAGCCAAAGCGGGCGGCGCTCGCCGTACAGGTACATCAGGGCCAAAAAGAACGGGACATTCGCCGCGAGGAAACCGAGGGTGGGCAATGCGGCGAGATAGACCACGAACGCAACGCCGCCCCACAGATATTTGGTCGGCGCCACATCCGGCGCCTTGGGCACCGCGTTGCTTGTCGCCGGAAGCAGACCCTGGATCAGCAGCGCGGCCGAGAGAACCAGGAACAGCACCGCAACGACCCAGGGGAAGAACGATGGCTGGGTGGTGCTGCCGATATCGCGGGTCGGCAGGTGCGCGGTGAGGACCGCATAGCCGATGCCGATGGCCAACAAAAATACGGCGGCAATGAGATTGCGCCTGCGCATATCGAACCTTGCCCTCAAAAAGCCGGGGCGGTCCGCCGGGCCAACAGCAAAACCGCCCCGTGTCCTCCGTTAGGGGTGTCCTATTTCTTCATCTTGGATTTGTACATCCCGGCCTTTTTCATGATGTCGACGATGTTGGCGTTGGAGCGCTCGAGCTTGGCCGCGAACGCCTTCTGCCCCATCGGCTTCAAGGTCAGGCTCAGCTTTTTCATGCGGCCCGCGAAGTCGGGCGAGTTGGCGGCCTTGATCATTGCCGCTTCCAGCTTGTCCTTGATCGGCTGAGGCGTGCCCTTGGCGACCGAAAGGCCGCGGAAGAGGTCGAATTCCATGTCCATTCCGAGTTCCTTGGCGGTCGGAACGTCCGGGGCCGCCGGGTTGCGGCTGCCGCTGGAGACCATCAGGAACTGGGCCTTGCCGGCCTTAACCAGACGCAGCGGAACGAAGAAAATGTCGACCGCCGCGTCGGCCTCGCCGCTCAGGATCATCTTTCGCCGGTCGGGCGCCTTTACGGGCAGCATGACCGGTTGGCAGCCGGACAGCGCCGACATGGCGACCCCGGCCAGATGGGTCGCGCTGCCGAAACCGGCGAAGGCCAGCTTCAGGGTCTTCGGCTTGGCCTTGCACTCGGCGACGAAGTCCTTGAACGATTTCCAGCGGCCGGCCTTGACCACCAGCGGGACGGGCTGCTGCGCGACTTGGCCGATGTGGTCCAGGGCCTTGTAGTCGAAATCGACGTTGCCGATGTTCGTGGTGGTCAGGATCGACGTGGAATTCCACGCGATGGTGTAGCCATCGGGCTTCGAGTTCTTCACATAGGTATAGGTAATGGCGCCGCCGCCGCCCGGTTTATTCACCGGCACGACCGGCTGGCCAAGTTCGGCGCTCATCGCCTTGGCGATCATCCGGCCTTCGATGTCGGCGCCGCCGCCGGCGCCGAACGGAATAACGAACTCAATCGACTTTTCGGGCCATTCGGCCTTCGCCTGCCCGACGCCTGCGATCAGCGCAATCGCCGCGACCGATCCCAGAGCAACTGAAGTGAACTTTTTCATTTAAGTCTCCCTGCTGAATGAAGCTTGCTGTCTTGAATTGCACTCGACGTTATCGTTCCGAACCTACTCGATGGATGCGCCGACGGCGTCGACCGCCGCCTTGGCGATGTCCTGATCCTGTTCCCAGTCACCGCCGCTTACGCCAATTCCCCCCAGGCATTCACCGTCGAGGAATATGGGAAAGCCACCCTCCATGGCGGTCCAGCGATTCGCGCCGGCGGCGAGCGACAGGCCGATGGCATGCAGCGTATCGAGATCCTGACCCTGCGCGCCCCGCGTCGTCGTCGGGCGTTTGTTCGATGCAGATGTCACCGCCTTCGTGGTGGAGGAATGAACGGTATGGAACCGTCCCCCGTCCATCCTTTCAAGTAGAATCATATGGCCGCCGGCATCGACGATGGCGACGGTCGCTGCAATTCCGATCTCTTCGGATTTCGCGATGGCCGCCGCCATCATTTCCTTTGCGCCTGCATTGGTCAGGCGCCGGGTGATCGCAACCGCGGCGGCGTCACTCATCGAACTCTCCCTGTGGAATTCTTGCCCCGTGGAATTCTTGATTGTCGAGCGTCGGGCCTTGGACGGCATGGAAACATAAATTTGCCTAGTAAGTCAAAGAAATTTTGCCATGTTGAATTAGATTTCATATTATGAAATTATACTCCGGCGATTTTCAATCGATTGGATGGTGATGGACGTCATATCCGCGGACGCCGGGGCCCACCCGAAGGACGGCCGGACAATTCAGTCGGTAACGCGCGCCCTCGACATTCTCGAAGTATTGTCGATGTCGGAAGGCGAGATGCCGCTGAACGAAATCGCCCGGATGACCGGGCTGAACGTCTCGACCTGCCACCATATATTGCTGACCCTGCTGACCCGGGGGTATGTGGGTCAGGCGCAAAAGGGACGGTCCTATTCCCTTGGCTCGAAGGTCATCGAGCTCTCTTCAAACCGGGCCCGCCAGTTCAGTCTGGTGGATCTGGCGATGCCGGCGCTCCGGGAGTTGAATGACGGAACCGGGGAAAACGTCCATCTTGCCGTCATTCAGGGCAATGACCTGGTCATCCTGACCGAACTGGCCTCTCCCAAGATCGTCCGGGTGGTAACGGACTCGATCAGCCTGGCGAATGCGGCGCACGCCAGCGCCATAGGCAAGGCCATCCTTGCTTGGCTGCCCGAGCCGGAAATCACGCGGATTCTCGATCACAAGGGGCTGACCAAATTCACCGACCGGACCGTTGTCGACCGTCACGATCTGATCGAGGGGCTTCGTCATGTCAGACGGTTCGGCTTCGCCATGGAAAAAGAGGAGTTCTTGCCCGGGGTCGTCAGTGTCGGGACGGCGATCCGGGATTACTCGGGCACGGTTCTCGGCGCTGTCGGCTGTACCATTCCGGGCGGCCGCGCGGACGAGGATCACCTTGAACTGGTGAAAGAAGCGGTCCAGGCGTGCGTGGGGTCGATCGCGACGAGGTTGGGACGGCCGTCCGAGGACCAAAGAGAGAGCTAGGTTTACGCCGCCAAGGGCCCAAATCGGGTGACGTCCGTTCCCTCGGCGCGGCGCTGCTCGCAATAGGCGGCAAACGCCTCCATGGCCGGCGGAATCTCCGAACTCAGGACCCCGGCCCGGTAGCTCGGCCGTTCTTTGATGCGGGCGTACCAGCCGAGAAGGCTGGGATGGCGATCCAGCGGATAATCCATCAGGTCGAGCCGATGGACATTGGGTATCCAAGCGATATCGGCAAGCGAGAACCGGTCGCCCAGGAGCCATTGACGGCCGTTCAAGGCGCCGTCGAGCGCCACGAAATAGTCGTGCTGAATTTTCAACTCTTCGTCGATCTCGTCCTTCGGAAAGCCGGCCTCGGACGCCCATACCTTCATGAACGCCGTCAGTTCATCGTTGCGATGCGACGCCACGAGATGAGCCAGCGCCTCGGGCGGCATTTTGTGCATCTTGAACAGGAACTCGTGGGTCAACAACTTCAGGGAGTGCTGGGCATCGTCGGCATCTGCCATCCACTCCAGCATCTTTGCTTCGTCGTCCTTGTTCGCGGGCCGCAGCGGCGGTTCGGGGTATGTGGTGTCCAGGTAGTCGATGATGTCGATGCTTTCGATCATGACCCGGCCGTCGACGACCATTGCCGGAACCAGACCCTTGGGATTGATGGACTGAAATTCCTCGGTCGCGTGCTCCATCCTCTCCAGGTCGATCTCGTGACCGGTCCACGCCAGTCCTTTCTCGTCCAACACCATCCGGACCCGTTGAGAGCAGCTGGAGAGCCAGAAGTGGTACAGGTGAATGCCCGTGAGCGCTTTCACTTCCCGGTTTTGCGTATCGATAAACGGCATTTCGTATCTCCCCCGTGTCCGAACAGTCCCCAACTGTGAAGAAGGTCACAGTCATCTCGCGTGCCGCCCTTTATGGTATTATCGTCATGACCGTCGACGGACAGCATATTATGAAATTACTTCCCGTTCTCGGATTTGTCTTCCTATGGCCGGCTCAAAGTATGGCAATTACATACGATGAGGCGCGGCACCTTTTGGCACGGACCGGTTTCGGCGTCGCCGAGCCCGCCGACATCCAAAAACTCCTGCCGATGAGTTTTGAGCAGGCGGTGGATCATTTGCTTGACGGCGTCCGGACCGAACCCGTGACGGCCGTTCCCGAATTTGCGGCAGACCCCACTGAACGCAGAAAAGTTCGGCGCATGAATGCCGAGAATCGCCGGGACTTCAACAAGTGCGTGAATGGCGACCGAAAGGCGATGAAAGCGTGGTGGGTGGGCGAAATGCTGGTGACGGATTCGCCGCTGACGGAGCACCTCGTCCTGTTCTGGCACAATCACTTCGTATCCGAGGCCCGCAAGGTTCGGTTCGGCCAATGGATCTATGCTCAAAACGCTATCTTCCGGAAATATGCCCTCGGCAATTTCGGCAGGATGCTGGTCAAGGTTTCCACCGATCCGGCGATGCTTTGGTATCTTGACGGGCACAAGAACGTCAAAGGCAAGCCCAACGAGAACTTCGCCCGCGAAGTCCTCGAGTTGTTTTCCATGGGCGAGGGCAGGGGCTATACGGAAAAAGATATCCGGGAGGCCGCCCGCGCCTTTACGGGCTGGACCGTCGACATGGACACCGGCAAGTTCGATTTCAAATTCGGCCGCCACGACCACCACATCAAGACCGTGCTTGGCGTGGACGGGAACCACGACGGGATGAGCGTGCTTCGGATCATCCTGCGCCGGAACGAGGTCGCGGAGTTCATTACCGAAAAACTATGGCTGGAGTTCGTTTCCCGGGAGCCCGACCCCCAGACCGTCCGCGAGCTGGCCGGCGGCTTCCGCGATTCGGGCTATGAGCTCAAGCCGCTGCTGAGGTCTCTGTTGCTCAGTAAGGCCTTTCGCGATCCCGCCAATCGGGGAATTCTGGTGAAATCCCCGGTCGATCTGGTAATCGGCACGCTGCGTCTGTTCCATTTCGAACAGGCGCCGGCAATCAAGGCCTTTTGGTGGCAAAAAAATATGGGCCAGGAGCTGTTCGATCCGCCGGACGTGAAGGGCTGGCGCGGGCATACGGCTTGGCTGTCCTCCACGACGGCGCTGCGCCGGGAGCAGTTCATCCGCGCGGTTCACCGGGGCCTCCGGGCGGGGTGGGCGGCACAAAATGGCCGGATGATGAAGGCCGGGCCGTTTGGCGCCGCGAATGCGGAAACGCTGCAGGCGGCATTGAAATCGGAGTGGCAGCGGTTGCCCGGTTTCCTGCTTGCGGCCGCCCCCGTCATGCAGCGGTCGGCGAATGGCGAGGGCCTGAAACGCCTGGCGAACCTGACCGTCGATCCCGTCTATCAGTTGAAGTAGGAGGCGGACATGAACCGACGGGAGTTCCTTGCCTATTCATCCATGACCGCCGCCGTCTCGGCGGCGCCGTTCGGGATTCTGATGCCGCGCGATGCCCATGCCGCCGATGCCGGCTGGGACCGGACGCTCATTTTACTCGAACTGAACGGCGGCAATGACGGTCTGAACACCGTCATACCCTACACCGACCCCAGATATTATGCGCTGCGGCCCGAACTCGCGGTGCGGAAGGACAGGGTGATCCGGCTCGACGAGAAGCTGGGATTCCATCCACGGCTTGAACCCTTGATGGGCTCGTGGCGGGACCGGGAACTGGCCATCGTCCTGGGCGTCGGATATCCCGATCCGAACCTGTCTCATTTCAGGGGAATCGATATCTGGGACAGTGCGTCCGATTCCAAGGAAGTGCTGGATGACGGGTGGGTTTCCCGACTGGTCAGGGAATCCCGTCCGCCGAAATCGTATGCGGCCGACGGCCTCGTGATGGGGCGGAATTCGGTCGGACCCCTGATGGGCAGCGCCGCCCGCGTCGTCCAGTTGCCCAAGGAGCCCGGCAAATTGCTTAAGCAGGCGAAGCGGCTCAGGACGGACGGCATGGCCCCGCCGGACAATCCGGCGCTTGCTCATCTGCTGAAACAGCGGCGCGATCTCCGCAGCGCGGCCGACCAATTCGTCGCCAAGCGGATCGCCGATACGGACCCGGGCGGCGGTTTTCCCGAGACCGGGCTCGGCAAGCAGTTCGAGACTGCCGCCCGTCTCATCGTATCGGGCGCGAAAGTTCCGTTCATCAAGCTTTCGCTGGGTCAGTTCGACACCCACATCGAACAATCGGAGTTGCACGCGGACCTTTTGGGAGAGGTTGCGGGGGCGATTGCGGCCTTCGCCGCGGCCATGAAAAGTACCGGCAACTGGGACAAGGTGGCCGTGATGACCTATGCGGAGTTCGGCCGCCGGCCCGATGAGAACAATTCGGCGGGCACCGATCACGGCACCTCGGCGCCCCACTTCGTGGTCGGCGGCAAAGTCCGCGGCGGGTTCTTCGGCGAGCAACCGCCCCTCGACGACCTGGACAACAAGAATTTGAAGCATCGGGTCCATTTCCGGTCGATGTATGCATCCGGCGCCCGGGAATGGTGGGGGCAGCGGGCCGGCTTCATCCGCGAGAAGGGCCTGGGAATATTTGCGTAAGCCCATTGATCCGGAGAGGCAATAATGGGACATCTGCTTGACGGCGCGTGGACCGACGACGAGGTTCTGAAGGAAGTCCGCGGCGACGGAAAATACGTCAAGTTCGACAGCATTTTCAGGAACTGGATCACACGGGACGGGGACGGCGGGACGGGAGGCTTGCCGGCCGAGGCCGGGCGGTACCACCTTTATTCGTCGGTCGCATGTCCGTGGGCCCACCGGACCGAACTTATCCGAATCCTGAAGAAACTGGACGGGATCATCGGACACACCGACACGCGCCAAACCATGGGCGGTCAGGGCTGGACGTTCGTGGAACCGCACGTGGTGCCGGGTACCGACCGGTCCGCCGCCTATTTGCACGAGGTCTATGCACTGTCGGAACCCGCCTACACCGGCCGGGTGTCGGTTCCGGCGCTTTGGGATTCGCACACGCGAAAGATCGTGTCCAACGAGAGTTCGGAGATCATCGTCATGTTCAATGAGGCGTTTGACGGGATTGCGCCGCCGAGCCCGGACTACTATCCCCCGGCGCTCAGGGAGGATATCGACGCGGTCAATGCCGTGGTGCTCGACGGCATCAACAATGCCGTGAACGAGTGCGGCCGGGGCGTCAGTCAGCAGGCCTATGAGGCCGCCTTCGACAAGCTTTTCCGGACCCTGGACGAACTGGAGGCGCGGCTCAGCCGGCAGCGTTATCTGTGCGGCGACCGGCAAACGCTGGCCGACTGGCGCCTGTTTCCCAACCTGGTGCGCTTCGATGCGATCTATTATCTGGGATACAAGTGCAATCTCCGGCGTATCGCGGACTATCCCAATCTGTCGGAATATCTTCGCGACCTCTATCAGACCCCCGGCGTCGACCGGGTTTGCGACGTGGCCGGCATGAAGGATGGGGTTTATGGCGGCGCCGGCCCGATCCCCACCAACGGCATCGTGCCGAAAGGACCGGAGATGGACCTGAGGGAGTGGCATACCCGGAACCGGTTCGGCTGACGGGAATTCAACGGGCGCGGACGGGCCGCGAATTTCAAACAGTTTGAACTTTTGTTCGCCGCAAAACGTTCGTAGGTTTGGAGACGGCAAACACGAGCTCGCGGGGAACGACCGACCGGACGGTCAAAGCCGGCAAGCAATTGACGCGAGGATGGCGATGAACGCCCTGAGAAACCTGACGCTTGGACTGATATTCGCCGTTGCGCTTTCGGGTCTTGCCCGAGCGGAAGATGCCGCAATCGGTGATTTCTACGGCACCTACGTCGGTAAGGCGATCGTCGAGAAGGACGGCGTCGCCGGCGAGCGCGACCTCAACGTGGTCATCAAGCCGTTCCGCAAGGGATTTACGGTCGAGTGGACGACGGTCACCCGGCGCGCCGGCGGGAAAACAAAACGGGCTTCCTACAAGATCAATTTTCGGCCGAGCCGCCGCGAGGGCATCTTCGCCTCGGCGATGAAGATCAACAAATTCGGCAGGGGCGTTCCCCTGGATCCCCTGAAAGGCGATCCCTATGTCTGGGCGAGGATTACCGGCAAGACACTGACCGTCCATGCGATGATCATTATGGACGATGGCGGTTTCGAGATGCAGACCTACAACCGGACGCTCACCGACGACGGAATGTCCCTGGACTTCGAGCGCATCCGCAACGGCCGGCCCCTCCGCAGGATCAAGGCGTCGCTGGAACGCCAGGGCGAATAGCGTAGCTCTAACCCTTCTTCGACTCCCTGTATTCCCTGATGATCCGGAAGGCGTCCTCGCTGTATTCGGCGGCCGGGCTATCGCCGCCGATGACGAACAGCATGATGTGCTCCTCGTCCGGCTCATCCTCGGTGACGTTGAAGAACCGCCGCTGCAGTCCGGGCGGAAAGGACACCACGTCGAGCGGCCCCGCATCCACGTACTCGTAATCGTCACCCTCGTTCCAGGCGCACCGCCACGTGCCGGTAATGGGCATGAAGGTTTCGTTGGTGTCGTGGTTGTGCATCAGGGGGCCGCAGCCGGGCTTGGCCTTGACGAACCCCATGTTGAAGCCTTCCGAGATGGGAATCGCCGGGGCGGCGGATGCGTCTTCGCCGACGGGCGATTGGATCGTGCCCGAACCGTCATCCTCGGGCGGCTGAAAGCCGATGACGTTGATCAGCTCGCGGTGGCATTCGGGCAGTTCGCTGTCATCGAGACCGCCGCGCGACCCCTTGAGGTCGGCAAACCGGGCAACCCGCTTCATCATCTCTTCCTTGGTCCACACTCGTACCGGGGGCAGCATGAATTCCTCCTCTGAAATCGGTGCAATTCGGTCAAACGATAGCGGCTGCGTCGCCAATCGTCATCCGGCAATCTTGGCGGCATCCGCCGCCGCCCCGTCCTTCAGGAGCCTCTCCACGTGCGCGTTCCCGTAGCCCAGGACGCCGGTCAGAATTTCCCGCGTATTCGCGCCCAGGGCCGGCGCGGCGTTTGCCGGCAGTTCCGGTGCTTCGGAGAGAAAAACCGGGGTCCGGGCAAACCTGAACTCGCCCACCTCGGGATCGTCGATGGGCATCAGGAGCCCGCGCTCGGCAACGTGCGGGTCCGCAAAAATATCTTCCGCGGTATTGACCGGGCCCGTGGGCACGCCCGCCGCGTTAAGCGCGTCGACGGCGTCGGCGCGGGTGCGCCGGGCGAGCCACCCTTCGATCAGCGGCCGCAACTCACCGGCGTGATCGGCGCGGGCGCCCGCCGAATTGCTCTTGGGATCATCCGCGACCTCGGGATGTCCGATGGTCTCCGCGAGCCGTTTCCAGATTATTTCATCCGGGACATTGAGGGCGATATAGCCGTCCGAACACCGAAACGCGCCGCGCGGCCAGACGTTCTTGGACGTGCCCCGGCCCGGGTTCTGGCCCGCCGCCGAGTGCACCGTGACCATCGCCTCGTTGAGCGACAGCATCGCATCGAACATGGCGCTGTCGACCAACTGTCCCTCGCCGGTCCTCTCCCGCATGAACAGGGCCTGCATGACGCCGTAGGCGGTGCACATGCCGGTGTAGATGTCGGCCATCCCATAGATGGTCCATGACGGCGGCTTGTCCGAAAATCCCACCAGATGCATGATGCCGCTCATCGCCTCGGCGACGATATCGAACGCGGGCCGGTCACTGTAGGCGCCGCGATACCCTTCGAGGCGGCCGAAGCCGGAAATAAGCGCCCAGATCAGGCGGGGATTGCCCTCCTTGAGGGCCTCGTAGTCGAGACCGATTTTCTCCATGGCGCCCGGGCGAAGGTTCTCGACCACCACGTCGGACCTGGCGGCCAGGTCCCGGAACACCTGCCGGCCGTCTTCGGATTGCAGATCGAGCGCCAGGCTCTTCTTATTTCGGTTGTAGCCCATGTATCCGGCGGCCTTCCGGACCCCGTTCCTCTCGACGAAGGGGGGCATGGCGCGGCGCGGGTCGCCGCGTCCGGGCCGCTCGATCTTGATCACCTCGGCGCCGGCATCCGCCAGCAGCATGGTGCAATAGGGGCCGGCCATATACTGCTCGAGGCCGATGACCCGAATTCCGTCCAGGGGGCGAGTCATGGCTGCGGCCTAATCGCCGATCCACTCGACCAGCGTGGCCGAGCCCATGCCGACCCCGACGCAGAGGGTCGCCAGTCCGTAGAAGGGCCTGGGCATGTCCGGCGCCCGCCGTTTCATTTCGTGCATCAGCGTGACGAGAATGCGTGATCCGGAGCAGCCGGTCGGGTGGCCCAAGGCGATGGCGCCGCCGTTGACATTTGTCCTGGCGTGATCGATCCCGAGTTGGCGCTCGCAGCCGATGACCTGGGAGGCGAAGGCCTCGTTGAGTTCGACCAAGCCGATGTCGCCGATATTGAGGGCAAAGCGCTCCAGGAGCTTTTGCGTCGCCGGTATGGGGCCGTAGGCGAAGTGGCTGGGGTCGGTGCCGGCGCTTGCCGAGCCGATCCAGCGCAGCATGGGCTTGAGGCCGAGGGCTTCGGCCTTCTCGCGGCTGGCGAGCAGGAGGGCGGCGGCCCCATCGTTGATGCCGCTGGAATTTCCCGCCGTGACCGTGCCGTGTTTCTTGAACGCCGGGCGCAGCTTGCCGAGATCGTCCAGGGAGGTGGCGAGCTCATAGCTGCCATTGGACTTGGCGTAGCGAGGGTGTTCGTCCGTATCGACGACGATGGGATCGCCCCGCCGCCGGGGCAC
>JAJDXO010000054.1:0-2500 GCA_022823235.1 Rhodospirillales bacterium | reverse complement strand
CGCGGCGGATGCCCCTGCTGTTGGAGCACGAGCCCGACATGACGTGGTTGGAACAGCCGTAGCGGTCCTGGCCGCGCTTGGCGTAGGAGCCGCCGCACACGCCACACTCCAGAAGGCCGGACAGCAGGTAGCGGGGCCGGTGGGTGCTGTTGAGCCGGTTGGCATTGGCCGCGCGCGTCGCCGCGATGCTGGTCGCGTATTTCTCGGAGATTTCCCCCTGCCGGGCCTTCGCGGCCTGCCACAACTCGTCGTCCACGATGCGCAGCTCGGGAACCTCGGCGACGATCCATTCCTCGGGCGGGTTGACCCGCGCGACCCGCTTGCCGGTGTCCGGGTTCTTCAGGAAGCGCTGCCGGTTCCATACCAGCCGGCCGATATAGAGCTCGTTGTTGAGCAGTCCGGTGCCGCGCTTCGCATGGCCGCGCAGCACGGAGTCGGTCCAGAGCCTGCCCTTGGGGCCGGGGGTGCCGTCCTCGTTGAGACGCCGCGCGATGGCGCGCGGGCTGGCGCCTTGCGCGAACTCCCGGAAGATGCGCCGCACGATCTCCGCCTCGGCCTCGTCGATCTCCCGCTCGCCCCGGATCGGCTCGCCGGCGGCGTCGTGCAGCCGCACCACGTCGTAGCCGTAGCAGATGCCGCCGCCCGACTTGCCCGCCTCGACCCGGCCCCGAAGACCGCGGTGCGTCTTCGCCGCGAGGTCCTTCAGGAACAGCGCGTTCATCGTGCCCTTGAGCCCGACGTGAAGCTCGGTGATCTCGCCCTCGGCCAAGGTGACGATCGTCACGCCGGCAAACCGCAGATGCTTGTAGAGGGTCGCCACGTCCGCCTGGTCGCGGCTCACCCGGTCCAGCGCCTCGGCGACCACGATCTCGAACATCCCCCGCCGCGCGTCCTCAAGCAGCCCCTGGATGCCGGGACGCAGGATCACGCTGTCGCCCGATATCGCCGCGTCGCGGTAGGCGCCGGCGATCTTCCAGCCCTCGCGTTCGGAGTGCTCGCGGCAGACCCGGAACTGGTCCTCGATGGAGGCCGCCCGCTGCTGGTCGGACGAATAGCGGGCATAGAGCGCGCAACGCATGGTCATGGTCTCGGGTCTCCTATCGGTCGCCAGCGTCGTCCGCCGGCGCGTTGTCGTCTGTGGTATCTCATTGGAGCGCACACCGGCTCCAGCCCGTGCGCGTCCAATTGCGGGTTCACGCGGGCTCGAACCGGATACGCAGCCGGGTTCCCGTCGCCTTCGCGACCTTCTCCAGCGTGCGCGTAGATGGCGGTATACGCCCGCTCTCCAGCCGCGCTACCGCCGATTGCGTGGTCTTCATCCGTGCGGCCAGCTCCGCCTGGGTGAACCCGGCGGACCGGCGCGCCTCGATGAGCGCGCGGGCGATCTCGAACTCCGGCCCCAGCCGCTCATAGGCTTCGCGGTAGTCCGCGTCCCGGCTCCACCGCTCATGCAGTTCTTCAAGCGTGCTCATTGCGATACCTCCCGGGCGCGTTGCAGCGCCAGCTCGATCTCCCGGCGGGGCGTGCGCCGGGTCTTCTTGACGAACGCCCGCACCACCACGACCTGCCGCTCCGTCGCGGTAACGTAGAGCGCCCGCGCGATGCCGTCCCGGCCGCCGAGGCGCATCTCCCACAACGGGCCGGTCAGGTGCCTGACATGCGGCATGCCAACCCGTTCCAGGCCGACCGAGGCGATCAATCCGGCGATGCGAGCGAACCGCGCCCGCATGTCGGCGGGAAGCGCGTCGAGCTCCCCGTCCACGGTTGCATTCAGGGTTGTGACGCGCCAAGCCATACGACCGAATTATATAGCATGTGTGCTATGAAGCCAAGCCCTCATTCCGGCCCTGACTCCGGCCCCTCCTGCCGGCCGAACAGCGCCTCGCCGCGAGGGACGGGAAGCGCCGGAAAGGGTCGGTAGGGTCCTGGGTCCTATCCGTCGCCGGCCTCGTCCGCCGGCGCGTTGTCGTTGGCGGCTTGCGACTGCCGGAACCGCTCGCGCGCGATCTGGCGTCCCAACAGGCGAGCGAGGCGCATCACGGCGGCGTCGATCCGCGCTTCCGGCCCGCCGCCCGCCCCGGCCCGCGAGGCGGTGTTGTCGTTCGCGGCAACGCGGGGAACTGGCACCCGCTCGCGGCCGTTTCCGTCTCGCTGCATCGCTCCCGCCTTACCGGATTCGGTGACCCTGGAAGGGAGATTTGAACCTGCGGGCAAGCCTTGTCAAACGGGCCATCAGGGGATTTCCTGTAGGGAATCAACGACTTGTCCCCACCAGGCACGCCCTGGCACGCTGTGGCCACGCTTGGCTGCGATAAAAAAATTTCGCGGCGCGACGATCATGCGGGCTGGTACGCCGAAGGTCGATCTCGTCGGTGCGCGAATCCGCCGTCCGCGTGTCGGACAGCATCGCCGCCGATATCCTCGGGGACCACCGGGGCGGGGACGGAACCCCGACCGCTACAGAAGCTTGACCAGGGCGACGATCAGCCCGCCCTGGGCG